>JAEWRL010000023.1 GCA_023398955.1 Pseudomonadota bacterium | reverse complement strand
TTACAACGGGCGGCGTGCGCAGAGCGGATTTGCTCTAGGACGGAGCCATGGTCTTCCGAATGCGAGCCTCAGCGGTGCAACGGGGGCGTCATCGGCGCCGAAGCGTGGCGACTGTATGACGAGTTGGTGGTGGCTCGGCGGCCGGAGTCGGTGGTGGTGACTGTGGAACAATGGGACCTGCTGATCGAGCGCGGAGATGATTACGGAGTCTCGACCGATCTGGCACCATGACGCATTTCCGTACCTTTGGCGTCGTTGTCGCTATCGCTCTGGCTTCCGTCGCCTGCAAGTCACGTCAGACCTCGAGCAGCAGCCTGGTCGACTTCTCCGGGGGCAGCAGCGGGGACGTCTCCTCGGGAGGAGCCGCTGCTGCGGGTTCGAGTCCTTTGGCGAGAGGCGGCGCTGCGCCCTTCGTAGACACCTCCCACTTGACTGCGCCGGTCCAGCCGTGGGAGCCGCACACTGACGATCCGACGTGTGAGCACGTGGAAGTGGTGAAGGACTGCCGGGACGGCTGGTGCCGTATCCCGGCAGGGTGTTTCGTGATGGGCTCTCCGGAAGACGAGCCGAGCCGCGCGATGCGAGGTGAGACGCTGACGACGGTGTACCTGACGCGGAGCTTCGAGATAGGGCAGCACGAGGTGACGCGAGCTGAGTGGGCGCAGACGGGCTGGGAGCTGCCGTATGGTGCTCCTGAGATCGAGGTGAATGCAGAGAACGCTGCGTGCGATGAGCCAGAGTGCCCCATGGATCGTGTGAGCTGGTTTGGAGCGATGCACTATGCTAACTGGCTCTCCGAGCACGCCGACCCACCGTTGTCGCCTTGCTATACGCTCGAGGGATGCCAGGGGGTCTCCTGGAACCCCTCGGCGTGCTTCTCCGATGGAGCCTCAGGCAATGTGTTCAACGACGCCTGCACGACAGGGTACACCGAGTACCTCATGGATTGCGAAGCAGTGACGGTGAACGCGCCAAGCAGCAGCGTCTACGACTGCGAAGGGTACCGGCTGCCGACTGAGGCGGAATGGGAGTACGCGTCGCGGGCGGGGGCGAGTACGACCTATTTCACGGGCCCGATGTCCCAACCCGTCGCCTCGGATCCAGAGCTCGCTACGCGCGAACCCTCGATCGACGACTACGCTTGGTATGACTACAACAGTCTCGGCAAACCGTCCCGCGTGGGCCGCAAAGGAGCGAACGCCTGGGGTCTGCATGACATGCTGGGCAACGTCAAGGAGTTCACGTCAAATCCGAAGTATGTGACGACGGAAGCGGCTCCTTCAACCGATCCGTGGGGAACTGTGGATCCGAGCCTGCGGACCGCCGTGCGCGGAGGGGCACACATCCACGCGCCTAGCTTGCTCCGCCTTGCTCAACGATTGACTGCCACCAAAGTCGGCACTGTCTCCGGCGGCTTTCGCCTAGTACGGACCTTGCCGGAGAAGTGAAAGGGCATGTGCGACGCGACACAGAACGACGACGGCGCGGCTCGCCATGACGGGCGGGGGCGGGAGGCCGTCGCGTTCGTTCAAGCGAACTCGACGGAGTACTGATACACGTGGTAGCTGCGACGCTCGTTCGATCATCTTGCTGTGGTAAGCGAGTTGAAATGGGCACGCGCCTCGTCTCGAGCCTGACGCTTCCGACGAGGATCGGAGGTGGCGACGGCCGCATTCTTCGATGGCACGCGGTGCGGCGAGGAGGAGGGCACGCGGAGCACCGAGGACAGTGCGGCCCGTGACGGTCCCGCGCCTTGCCGCGCGAAGGTTGTTTGTCAGTGGCTGCCGGCAACCCTTGCAGCAAGCGCCGACGCAGGGTGCTCAGCAATTCCGGCTGGGGTGTACTGCGTCATCGTTCGAGCTCTCGGCAGCCGGCAACAGCGCTGGTACGTGCCGTTACGGCAGCAACGCCGTCGATGCCGATCCCATCGCCTTTGCGTGAGTCTCTGCCCCGCAATGGGATGGACGTGGAGGGTTCCGACACATAGACTCGGTAGCCGTGGCTCCTGGGACGAGGCTTGCCAAGTTGACGCCGCCGATCGTCGACAATACATGGCACCGGACGCGGCTCTTGGAACGGCTGCGGCCGACGGCGTTGAGCTCCGCGGTGTGGCTGCATGGTCCTGGAGGGTTCGGTAAGACAGTGGTCGGGGCGCAGGCCCACGGTCTGCACGGTCCAGACTCCATCTGGATGCGTTGCGACGCTGGGGATCGCGACGTTGGCACGTTCTTCCGCTATCTCGCGGAAGCTGTTTCCTACTTCGCCGTCCCGCCGCAAGTGCCGACCTTCTCGACAGAGGCTGTCGTCGATGTGGCGGATTTCGCGCGAGAGTTCTTCCGCGTGCTTGCCGGCGTGAGTCCCCCCGTCCACCTCACGCTGGACGACTTCCACCACGTTCCAGAGGACTCTGCCATGCAGGAGGCGTTGAGGGTGGGCATCGAGGAAGCGGGCGTCTCCCTTTCAGTGCTCATTCTATCGCGCAGCGAACCCCCGCCGAGCTGGGCTCGGGCCATACTGTACGGCCAGGTACGGAAGGTCGGCCCCCATGCGCTCAGACTATCCCCGGAGGAGCACGCGGGCATTCTCTCACTCCACGGGCGTCACCTGGACGCTGCCCAGCTCGAACGATGGCATGAGCACCTGGGTGGATGGCCCGCAGGTGCCGCGTGGTTCGCTTCCGCCCCCGAAGATCGCGAAGAGTGGCATGCCGAGGGTGTAGATAGCCGCTTGGCTGGCTTCTTCGAGAGGGAGGTCCTGGCCAGCCTGGACGAGCCGTCTCGGCGCGTCCTGCTCGCCACGCCGTGGGCGAACTCGGTCACCGCAGTGATGGCGCAGGCACTGAGCGGCTGCCAAGAGGCAGGCGAAGTACTGGCCAAGTTGGCGCGCGAGGGCACCTTCACCGAATCACGGGTGCTCGGCGCGTCTCTGAGCGGCAGCGAGCCGGTGCCGATCGCTTACACCTACCACCCCCTGTTCCGTGATTTTTTGCGGAGCTTCTCGACCTTCACCCTCGGCGCCGAGGCCGTCAACAGCCTGAAGCGTGCGACGGCGGAGCTCGTCGCGCAGGAGTCACCCGAAGAGGCCGTCGACCTTGCCTGCGAGGCGCAGGACTGGCCCCTCGCCGAACGACTGCTCCTCGAGAACGCGCCTGATCATGTCGCCCGCGGTCAGCTCCAGCTTCTGCGCGAGGGCATCGAACGGCTCCCCGCAGCAAGGCCAACCCGTGGCTCGACTACTGGCTCGCCACCGCCCTCATGCTTCACGACCCCGACAAGTCCTACGAGGCGGTCGAGCTCGCTTACGCCGGCTTTGCCGCAGGAGAGAACGCTGTCGGCATGGTGAAGGCGTGGTGCCTTGCCGCTCGCGTCGCGCTTTGGGACAGCGATGGCGGTTTGCCTGTATCATGGATCGCGCGATTCGACGAAATGGAAGGAATGCTGGCGCGGCTCCAGCGGCCAGACATCGCGCTGGAGCTCGCGGAGGTGGCCATAGCGTCCCTCGAGATGAGCGAGCCGCAGAGCCCCCGGCTGCAGCGCTGGCTCGCGCGAGGTAATGCCCTCATCGAGTCGGCTTTGGCCTCGGACCTGGTTCCGGCATTCGGGGCAGCACGCGAGCTCCTGTTCCGTCACGCCTGGTGGCTCTTGGACATCCATCGTGGTCAGGCTTTGATCGAGCACTTCGGTCCCCTCGCCAGGACGGAGCGCATAGGACTCGGGAATCGCATCCTCTGGCTGATGGATGAGAGCTACTACCACCTCCACCAGGTGGACCTGGTACGATCTGCGGAGAGCGCCCTGCTGGCCCGAGCTCTCGCAGAGCAGAACGGCCTTCATCTCGGGCACGTGCTTGTCGAGGGGGTGCTCCTGCTAGGCCACCTACTACGCGGCGACGTTGCGGGAGCGGAGCTCGCCCATCAGCGGCTCTGGCAGATCCATGGTGGCCGGAGCCCGCGCATCATGCTCGCCTTGCGTCACTACCTTTCAGGGACGATGGCGCTGCTCCAAGGCGCGGAGAACGCGCGCAAGGCTCATGAGAGCGCAGCGCGGGCCGTGGAGCTCGTGGACGGCGTGGGATTGCTCCTGCTACGAGTCCGCGCACGCACCCTGCTCGCCATTGCCGCCAACCGAGCGGGGATGGGCGAGCCAACGCTCGAGGCCGTCGTCGAGCTTTGCCGCTCTGCCGCGTATGCGCCGGGGGAGTTCGCTTGCCGCCTGGAGCGCGTCGCCACGATGCTGGCGCAGGGCCCCTCGGACGCGGCACTTGGCGAGTTGGCCTCGGTGCTCGCCCTGGGGAAGAGCCTGGGAATGCTGGCTCTCCTCGAGTTCGATAGTGGCACACTCTCCCGCCTCTGTTCGGCGGCCCTGGAACACCACATCGAGCCGGACTACGTGCGTGAAATCATCCAGAGGCGCAGGGTCCCATCGACACGCGCCGCTCCTCCGGGCGCGCAGCACTGGCCGTGGCGGATCGTGATCCTCATCAACCCGAAAGCGGCAGAGCCCCGCCATGTCGTCATGGCCGTCACGGTGAATGGTGAGAAGCTCGCCTTCAGCCCCAACGCGCGCGCCCAGGTGGCGCTGCTGGGGGGCCTGGCGCTGGCGGGAGAAGAGGGGAGCAGCGCTGGGGAACTCTCTGCATTGATCTGGCCCGGCTGCGGCGAGAAGGAGGCGAAGGGTCGGTTCGACACGACGTTGTCCAGGCTGCGCGTGAGGCTCGGCTGTCCCGAGGCGGTCGTGTGTGGGCAGGGAAGATACCGGATCGACGCGGGGCAGGTGCGGGTGGTACGCGACGCAGGGAGAGGATAGTTTTGCCGTCACTGCCCCGACGTCATCTTTGCTTGACCACTGTCCGCGCTCGGCTGACACCCTTGTTCCATGACCATCCTCTCCAGCCCCGCGGTCCCGCCGTGTCGAGGCGCGTCCCTCAGGGCGCGTCCTCGCCTGCCAGTGCCGTTGTCACTCCTGGTGAACGCCGTCGTCCTGTCCGGCGCGGTGGCATGCAACGGTGGTGACTCGGGCAGTGGCAGCGGGGGGTCAGCGACGCAGGCCGGATCCGATGTCGCTACGGGGGGGGCCACGTCCCAGCAACCCCATGCAGGCGGAGCTGGAGGGATACTCCCGGGTGGAACCGGAGGCGTGCAGGCGAGCGGCGCTGGTGGCAGCACACAGAACGGCGCTGGTGGCACTGGTGGCGCCACACCGAGCGGCGTTGGTGGCAGCGCGCCGAGCGGCGTTGGTGGCAGCGCGCCGAACGGCGTTGGCGGCGCCACACCGAGCGGCCCGGGGGGAGCTGACGGCGCCACACCGAGCGGCACTGGTGGCGGTGATACGGGTGCTGGCGGCATGGGACCCGGTGGCTTCGGGGGTACTGCTTCGAGCGGGGCTGGCGGCGCCACGACGGGTGGGGCGGGCGGAGCGGGAGCCGCTGCCGCAGCCGGGGCTGGCGGTGAATCCGGAGCGGGGGACCTGCCCGGGACCGAGCGACCCGACGAAGAGGCCTCACGAAGTGCCGTGGAAGGACTGCGTGGCTGGTTGGCAGAGCCCCGCGGCGCTCGCCCTGCACTGGCAGGAGAGCCATTCGCCAGCACGCCGCTCATCGCCAGCGATGCCCAGACCGCGGCGGAGCTTCTGTGGGAGGACTTGAGCGCCTGGATCGTCGAGGAGCGCCAGGGTGAGGTGGAGAGCCAGGCGATCACCCTCGATGGCTTCACCCTGCGCTACGAGACGGTGCTCCTGGGAGACGAACCCGAGGCAGGCCGCAGCCTCTTCATCTCCATGCATGGTGGCGGCAACGCACCCGCGGCGACGAACGACGAGCAGTGGCGGAATCAGGTGGCGCTCGCGACGAGCTACGCACCGGAGGATGCGCTGTGGGTCGCACCCCGGGCACCCACCGACGACTGGAACATGTGGTTCAAGGATCACATCGATCCGCTCTTCGACCGCCTCATTACGAACATGATCGTGTTCGAAGGGATCGACCCCAACAAGGTCTACCTCACGGGCTACTCTGCAGGCGGCGACGGGGTATATCAGCTTGGACCACGCATGGCGGATCGCTGGGCGGCGGCGGCCATGAGCGCCGGTCACCCCAACGATGCCTCGCCCCTGAACCTGCGCAATATCGGCTTCGCGATTCACGTGGGGGGTGACGACACTGCCTATTCGCGCAATGAGATAGTCCTCGAGTGGGGCGCCCAGCTCGACGAGCTGCAAGGCGCCGACCAAGCGGGCTACGCACACCAAGTGGAGGTGCACCCCGGTTTGCCGCATTGGATGAACCTCGCCGACGGGGTCTCCATCCCGTTCGTACAGAGCTTCGAGCGTGACCCGGCGCCGAAACGGGTGGTCTGGCGTCAGAGCGGCGTGACATCGAAGCGCTTCTACTGGCTGAGCGTCGATGAAGCGAACGAAGCCTCCGGGACGGAGATCGTTGCTACAGTGAACGGCGCGTCCATCGACGTGGAGGCGTCGGGGGTCGATGGTCTGACCCTGCGGCTCTCCGATGCGCTGCTCGACCTGAACGCCCCGATCGCCGTATCGGTCAACGGCGAGCCACGCTTCGAAGGCTTCGTTCCGCGGACCATCGGGGTGATCCATGCCACCCTGAGCGAGCGCGAGGATCCAGCCATGGTCTATGCTGCCGAGGTTCGGGTCGATGCCCAGTGACACCCCACGGCTGTGGCTGCAGGAGCGGCTATGGCTGCAGGAGCGGCTACGGCGGACCGCTGCCCGAAGACGCTACCAGCCCATCTTCTGTTGGATGAAGGCCGAGAGCCGCTCTGCCATCGCGCGATGGGTGGCCACTGTCGGGTGCCAGTCCTCACCGTAGGGGGCGGATTGGGGCTCGAACTCGAAGTACAAGAGGTCAGTGTCGCCCGCCGAAGCCCGTGCTGCGACGACCCCCTGGACATCCGCGCGGATGCTCGTCCACGCCTTGTAGCCAGGGGGGTGGGCGTCGTTGATCATTGGTCCCACCGCCGCGATGAGCGTGGCGCGGGGATGTGTGGCGCGCAGCCGTTCCAGGAACGCCTCATAGGCCCGTCGAAACTCGGCGCGCATCGCCGAGAGTCCTCGAGGGTCGAGTCCGATGGAGAAGTCGTTCGTTCCAAGGTTCACGACGATCACGTCCGGAGAGTGGCGACGGTGGTCCCAGGCTGCACCTGAGGAGTCCGGCGCAGTGAGGTCGTAGAACGCGGGCACCTCCAGCGCCGCGTGGCCGTCGTAATTCCTCACCAAACCCCTGCCCGAGGCAGCGACGGCGACGTAATCCGCCCCCAGGGCGCGTGCCGTGATGGCCCCGAAGGCGAGCAACGCATTCTCGTTACGGCTGCTGAACGGGTACTCGTCGGGGCTCGCCGTCGAGACCTCGTTACCGTAGCCGCAGGTGATGGAATCCCCCACGAACTCGAGGAGCCGTGGTGGCGCCACGGGTCGACGGAGGGACGTGCCGGGCCTTACCCGGAACCCCAGGAACGAGCTCGAGCCGACCTGTGCCTCGGTGCGCTTCGCGATGCGCACCGTGTGGAAACCGCCGCTGAGCTCACGCGCGAGCGGGTAGACCCGCTGCTCCTTGCAGGTCATCACCTTCGTTGGGGCCAGGCCATCGATGCTGACGTCATAGTAGGCCGTCCCGTCTGCCCCCCCCGGCGCGGATTCGTCCAGGATCAGATCTATCGCGTCGCCTTCGAACTGCGTCTCGATGCTGACGGCAGGGAAGGCCATCCTCGGTGCGTGTGGGCTAGAAAAATCCAGACGCCCGACGTAGCGGATAGCAGGATCGGACGCCCGAATCTCGCGGAACCCGTCTTCTGCCTGAGCGGCTCCGCAGGGCGGTGCTGCCGTGCTGCTGGCCGGAGGCCGAGCCCCCTGACATCCAAAGGACGCCAGGGACGCGATCAGGGTGAGCTGGGCACTGGAGACGCGGTGCATGACGCACCCCGTACTCCAGGTGCGGAGGTGGAGCCAGCATGAGGGATGCCTCGCCCGAACTGAGGGCCAACCGCGCAGCGATGATGGAGCGGCTCCCCCGGCGCTCGGCCCACGTCGCGCGTGATACAGTTCGATGGCACAAGAGAGGACGACCGATGAACGACACTCTTAGCTTCCCATTCGCCGCGTCCGCCCTCGTCCTGCTGTCCCTTGCCGCCTCCACGGGCTGCTCCTCCGACGACGGCGCGGACGCGCCGAGCGCAGCTGGCGCTGGGGGCGACTCCGGTGCCGCCGCGGGCACCGGGTACGGCTCCGGGGGCGTCGAGCTCGGCACGGGCGGCGCGCAGCTCGGCACAGGCGGTGGCCAGCTCGGCACGGGCGGTGACCAGCTCGGCACGGGGGGCAGCGCTGCCAGCGGTGGCAACGCATCATCCCTTGGCGGCGCGACACCGGGCAGCGGCGGCGCGACACCGGGCAGCGGCGGCGCGACACCG
>JAEWRL010000003.1 GCA_023398955.1 Pseudomonadota bacterium | reverse complement strand
ACCCGGGACATGACGCCACCACGTACCCAGCGGTAAAGCCACGAAACACCCTTCAGTGTGCTCGTCGAGGTCGAGTTCAGGTTGCATCTCGACCTGCGCAAAAACCTGCTCGCGGTGGTGGGTCACTTTTGCCGAGCGAAACTGGGTCAATTCTCGCGAGCGCTCAAGTTCATGGGGGGGAGCGCGCGAAATCTAGGTTGAACGGAGCCCAGTGTCCCTCAGCCGGCAGAGCCGGCACCAACGAGGGCCCTCAGCTGTCACGCCGCCGCAACCGCGCTCGCTGACAGCTGGTGCGCTAGCGAGACCGCGTCGATTCTCTGCCAAACTTGGTTAAGAGCTCGTCGCAAAGGGACAAGCTATTCTTGAATGGCGGCGCTGGCAGCCTTGGACTTGCGAACGGCCTCCAGCGCCTTTTTCGTGCTGTCCAGGATGGTGCCGTAGGTCGGATCCTTGCCTGACATCTCGCAGGTTGTCGCGTCGTCTCCAAAAAAGAGCGACTTCACGAAGTTGCGGCGGCCACCGCGTGACTTGGCCTGGGCCTCGAAATTCATCCCTTGCTCCTTCCAGAGCTTGCAATCCTCCGCCCCCAAGTCCGCGCACATGCGTTCGTCGAGATCGGCGCACACATTACAACCGGTTGTCAGCGCAGCGAGTCCTAGGGCGCAAAGGAAGAATCGATGAGTGTTCACGAAGGGGCTCGAGTCGACCATATCCGGGCACCTTCGCACTTTTCATCGCGATGATGCAAGAGCTTCAGAACGAGCCCTGTCGAGCGGCCCGCTGGGCTCCTCCCATTTTTCCCGTTTTCCCGTTTTCCCGTTTTCCCATTTCACCACCGGGTGGATGTGCTCAGCTCAGTGAGCCGTCAGCTGTGGGCGGAAGGGTCGGCAGGTGGAGGGGGAGCTTCACCACGACCTCAGCGCCGCCCAGGGTAGAGGTCCCCGCGGCGACCGCGCCACCGAGTAGCTCCACACCCGAGCGGACGGAGAGCAATCCCAGACCGGACCCGCGTTCACGTGTCGTGACGAAAGGAGCGAATACGTCGCCATCTCCGAAACCGGGGCCGTCGTCGTGCACCTCGAAGGCCACGCCAACGGGGTCCTCCCGCACCAGCACCCTGATTCTGCCCTTGCCATCCACGGCTTCGCCCGCATTCAGAACCAGGTTCGTCAGGATTTGCAGGATAATTGTCTTATCGCTGCGCAGGATCGGAACTGGCTCGACGACGAGTTCGACCTGACAAGCCCACACCATCGGATGCCCGTGCAGCAGGCGCACGGAATCCCGCACCAGGGCTCCGAGGTCGATGGGTCGTGGGCTGGCAGTGCGGGTTCCTTTCGCGGCGTCCGCCAGGTGCAGGGTGAGCTCTTCCGCGGCAGTCAGGGCGTCATCGAGACCCCGCAAGCACTCCAGGCGCTCTTCGGGGCTAATGTCCGTTCGCCCAAGCTCCTCGACTTCCATGCGCAACGTCATGAGGAGATTCCTGAAATCGTGCGCGACTCCAGCTGCCAACGTTCCAGCCATGGCACGACGCTCGCTGAGCAACAGCTGCTCCCGCTCTCGCGCCAGGGCTCCAGATGCCCGCTCGACGCGTGCAAAGAGCCAAGCGCTGTACGCGAATAGGAGCACCCCCGTGGCCAGGACGAAGAGCGCGCCCTTCAGGGTTTCCGTCGACTCAAGCTCGTGTACGTCCCGCGCCGCCTTCGCGGCCCACTCACCCGACGCAATGATATACGTTAGGCCGAGGGCGACGTACGCTCCCGCAAGCGCTGTCGCAGTGCGGAGAGGCTTACCCAGCATCGGCGAAGATTCTAAGCGACGGCCGACCCCGAGACTAGCCTGGCACGTGGTGCGAGCTCGACTCTTGCCTACTGCCGAACACTCGGCCGCTAGCGGTGAGGCTCACCGAGCGAATGGCCCGTTCTCGTTCTACTGCTTGAAATCCGCGGACCGGACGTACTTCACAGTGCCTTTGCCCCGCACGTTCAGCATTTTTCCTGCAGCCTTCACCTTGCCGCTCGGCGTGATTTCACCTTCCAGGTCGAGACCGCTCACCCACCCGGTAAGGTAGTCGACACTAGCGGGGCCCTTCAGGGTCATCTCGAACGCTGTTTCGCCGCTCTGGAGTGTGGTCGTCAAGGAGAGCGTCAGCTTCGCCGTTTTGCGCCCACTCTCGTCGAATCCGACGAATCTCGCCGTCATCTTCGTGTTCCGATGAGTGACGCCGGGGATGGCGCCCAGGAGGGCGTCGGTCAACGCGACGTCGGCGGGCAGTTCGGCACCCTGTTCGTGGCCAGTCGCCTCGAGAGCCTGCAGGGTGGGAGGCAGGTCGCCCACGTAGCCATACTCGGCGATGACGGCCTCGAGCTCTTCGCTCGTCATCGGTTCCTGTCCCGAGCGCTTCACACTTGGCTCATCCTCTGTTGCCTGCACCGCGTAGGTCTTGCCGTCCGTGGGTACCTCGTACTGAAGGCCCAGCAAGGGCTTTGCTTCCCACTTCCCGTAGACGACCTCGAGCTCTTGGATACCTCGCTTCCCGAGCGCCTTCACGCGGTGTGTTCGCTCCTCTTCGAAGCTCCAGTTGCCCGTCTGAACACCGGCCGCCACGTTGTCGTCCTTGAGCAGCGTCAGACCGAACTCCATGCTGAAGGCGCGTATGTCGAGGTTCTGGGTGCCGACTGGTGGTAAGGCGCGTCCGCTCGCCTCGCCATCGGAGTCCCCGCTGCCCGCCTGCGCCGTTTCTGCGGTCGAGTTGGCGTCCTCCGCGTCGTGCGACGGCGCGTCGGCGCCGGGCCCCGTACTTCTGCCGCTGCAACCGGCCAAATACAGCGAGGAGATCATGATGAGAAGACTGGTAGAAAACCGTTGTGCCATCGCGTGTTCGCTCCGTTCGAGGAGAGCATCATACACGAGCCCTCGCGCGGTGGTGCGGCCGCCTTGGGTATGGATCGCGGTTCTGGGACCTCGTCCCACCTGCCCTGAGAAGGCAAGGGAAGCGGCTTGCATACCCTATCTCGGGGTGTGTGCTGCGCCGCGCGCTTGCCCCACAGGGCGGTTCCTCGGCTGGCGACCCCAGCGACTTGTGGGATGCTGGCGCCATGCAGTACCGCAGATTTGGGAAGACCGAGGTGAGGATGCCCGTCCTCAGCGGGGGTGGCATGCGCTACCAGCAATCGTGGACGGCTGGCGAGCCTATCGACGCCGAGAACCAGAGGAACCTGGAGAGGACGGTCCGGTACGCATTCGAGCACGGCGTCAACCATGTGGAGACGGCGCGGGGCTACGGCACGAGCGAGGAGCAGCTCGGGCGGGTCCTGCCGCAGATGCCTCGGGACGCACTGATCGTGCAAACAAAGATTGCCCCGACCGAGGACCCCGACGTGTTCGAGCGACACTTTCTCGAGTCGTTGCAGCGGCTGCGCTTGACGGAGGTGGAGCTTCTTGCCCTCCATGGAGTGAACGATGAGGTCACCCTCGATCTTTCACTGCGACCTGGCGGCTGCCTCGAGCGTGCTCGCGACTTGGTAGGTAGGGGGCTCGCCAAATCCGTGGGGTTCTCCACGCACGGCAGCGTGGACCTCGTGCGCAGGGCGATCGAGAGCGACGGGTTCGACTACGTGAACCTGCACTACTATTTTGTCTTCCAGAGGCACCGGGTGGCCATCGACGCCGCCTCGGCGCGGGATATGGGAGTCTTCATCATCAGTCCGAACGACAAGGGGGGCAAGCTGTACGACCCGCCTCCGCAGCTCTCCGAGCTGACGGCGCCATTGCGCCCCATGGTCTTCAACGACATTTGGTGCCTCAGCCAACCCGGCGTGCATACCATCTCCATCGGCGCGACCAGGCCGGCTGACTACGATGAACACTTCGAAGCAGTGGCGCTCCTCGAGAAGGGAGGCTCTGAGCAACTCATCGAGGAGATTGCTGAGCGGCTCCGCAGTGCCGTCGACGCCGAGTTCGGCGCTGGCTGGTTCGACACTTGGCACGAGGGACTGCCAGAACATGACGCGGTTCCTGGAAACGTGAACATTCAGGAGGCCGTCCGGCTCTACACGTTCGCTCGGGCCCTGGGCCTGCTCGAGTACGGCAAGATGCGGTACAACCTGCTCGGCAGTGGAGGGCATTGGTTTCCTGGGAATGGCTGTGAGAACCTGCAGGATCGCCTGGCCGACATTGAGGATAGCCTGCGTTCCTCGCCGCACCGAGCCCAGGTGATGCAGATCCTCTGCTCGGCTCACGCTCTGCTGGCGGGTGAACGGCGCGCCCGGCTACAGCAAGAATGAAGTCGACTGCGCCCAGAGTGTACTCGGGTTTGCCGGGCCTCGAGCTAGGTGGCCCACCGAGAACCGGATGGAGCGGCTAAAGGGAGTGGCGGCTTCGGTCGTCATGAGGACGTGGCCCGCGAGTTGGCAGGCCACAGAGTCGACCCAGCCTTCATGGACCACGCAGATTCCGCAAGCGCAAGACCCTGCGGTCGTCCGCCAGCTCTCGCGGGAGAATCGGTCGGTCATGACGCGGCCGCTGCAGGGCGCCGGATGATGCGCGGGCTCTCCGAGGAACCCCAGGATCGGGAGGCAGACGTCTCGGGACTTCGCGCGCTGCTCGTGGAGGACAGCCCGCTCTGCGCCGAGTCGGTGAAGATGCTCCTTGCAAGGCACCGTACCGTCGCCGTCGACCTCACGCACGTGGAATGCCTCCGAGACGTCCAGAGCGACATGCAGCCCAGGCCGGATATCGTGTTGCTCGATCTTGGCCTGCCTGACGCCCAAGGGCTGGATACGATCCGCGGCGTTCAAGCGAGACTGCCCGGCACTCCCATCGTCGTGCTCACTGCGGAGTCCAGCGATGATCTTGCCTTGGATGTCGTGCGGAACGGGGCGCAAGACTACCTGGTCAAGGGGAGGTTCGACGTCGACACACTGATCCGTGCGATGCGGTACGCCATCGAGCGGGTGCGCAGCGAGGATCTGAAGCGTCGTCTGCTTCAGGCGGATCGCCTGGTGGCACTTGGTCGACTCGCGGCGGGCGTTGCTCACGAGATCAGCAATCCAGCTACCTTCGTTCAGGCGAGCGGGAGTCTCCTCGAGGCGAGCTTTCAACGGCTCGAGGTGGCGCTGGAGCAAATCACGGAAGCAGTGGTCCAAAACCCGATCCCCCCGGAGCCGGTGCTTCACGCCGTGCAAGCAGCCAGGGATGCGGGTGCGCAGCTCCGCTACCTGGGAGAGCAGAACGCCATCGGTATCGATCGCATTTGCTCGGTGGTCCGAGACCTTCGCGGATTCTCGCGTCTCGAGCCGGGAGAACCGGTGCCCATTCATCCGAACGAGGTCATCGGTGACGTGCTCCGTCTCGTTGCCAATGTGGTGCGGCACAAGGCTCACGTCCTACGAACGCTCACGCCTGTGCCGCCCATCGCCTTGCCACGGGGGCGCCTCGACCAGATCTTGACCAACCTGATCATGAACGCCGTGCAGGCCCTCCCCGAGACCCCGCGCAGGGAAGGGCGCATCTCGGTCGCGACCCATCTCGATGGCGTCCAGGTCGTCATCGTGGTCGAGGACACGGGGGTCGGGATGAGCCTCGAGCAGCAACGAATGATATTCGAACCATTCTTCACGACGAAGCCGGGCGTCGGTGTCGGCCTGGGGCTCTCGATCTGCCGAGAAATCGCGCGGGCTCACAGGGGCGATGTGACGTGCGTCAGCGAGGAGGGCCGAGGGACCCGCTTCGAGGTGAGATTCCCGGCCATGGATAAACAAGAGGCGCGCGGCCCTGCACCACTCGAGTCGCCCGTGCCCAGGAGGTTGGCTCGGCCGCGCCTGCTCATCGTCGACGATGAGCCGAATATTCGGGGTGTCTACTCGACCCTCCTTCGCGACGAGTTCGACGTCGTTACCGCCAAGGGAGGTACCGAGGCTCTGGCTCTCGTCACGGAGGGTGCCGGGTTCGACGTCATCGTCTCGGACCTCATGATGCCTGACATGGATGCGGCTGAGCTCATCGACTCCCTGGCGAGGCTCGACCCCGGGGTGGTCCAGCGCTTCATCCTCTATACGGGCGGCGCGGTCAGCGAGAGCGCCCGCCGGCTCGTCGATGCCGGGAAGGTGCCAGTCCTGTTCAAGCCGTTGCTCGTCGACGATCTCAAGCGTGCCGTCTGGGCACGCATCGCCGACCGCTGACCCGGGAGAGGCAGCGAGTAGAGTTCTCAGCGTCCAGCGGAGGCCCCCGCAAATCCTGCGCAGCGCCGCACGGCGTGTCCGTCACTGGGTGTTACGGCCGTTCGTGCGATAGCGCGACGATGATGGTACAACGGCGATCGAGCGGTTGGCTCCGCGACGCGGCCGGGGTTTCGGTCGAAGGGTCGGTGCCAACAGTCAGCGAGTGCGATGGAATCCGACACGGGGACCATCATGGTCATGACCGGTGAGATGAGCGAGCGCCCAACGAGGAGGGCACCATGAGAGGCAAGATCTGTTTGATCTTGGCTGCCGCGACGATGATGGCGTGCGGCGCCATGTTTGGGTCTGGCGAAGAGCCGAAATCGGAATCCGTTTTGGGTGATGAGGATCCCTTGTTTGCGGAGGAGTCCGCCGGAAGCGCTAAGAAGAGTGACGCTCCTGCGGTGCCCGAGTGCTTGGACGCTGAGGGCTACGAGATCGAATGCCTGAAGAACTCCGATTGCTGTCCGGGGTTCTATTGTGGTTACGATCCCGAAGGCAGCCAGCGCGTCAAGACCTGTCTCTATTCGGGTTGAAGCCGACGGAGCCTCCCGCGCCCCCGGCGGGCTGCCTGCCCGCCACCGCAGCGAGCAAGCTCGCCTCGGAGGCTTGACGGCTCCGACGTGATACGCTGGCTCGTGTCCTCTCATCGTCCCCAGCAGTCGTGTGGGCACGCCAGGCGCTCGCGCGCGGTGGCTCTTTCTCTCCTCGTCGTCGTCCTCGGCTGCGGCGATGGTGACCGCGCCACGCCCAGCGCAGGCAACGTCGGCGGGAGCGGGGGCCAACAGGGCGTGCCAGCTCCCATCGGTGAGTACGTTGCGGACGAGCGAAAGCCGCCGGCGGAAGACCTGAACTGGGCGCGCTGCCCTTTGCTTCGCGGAGGGGAGAGCAGCGAGGCGGAATGTGCTTGGGCAGACCTCCCTCTCGACTGGGAGGACGCGCCCGGTGGCGACCGGATCGGCATCTTCGTGAAGCGCTATCGCGTCGTGAGCCGCCCTCGAGGGCAGCTGTGGCTGATCAACGGCGGCCCGGGAGCGTCGGGGGCAGATTTCGAAGGGTTGGTTCGATACTTCCTCGATGCAAACCCCGACCTCGTCGTGTACTTGCCCGACCACCGGGGTACTGGCGAGTCGGCGCGGCTGACCTGTTCAGGAGAGAGGGATCTGTATGGCAACCCGAGGAGCCAAGAGGCAGCTGTCGATACCTGCCTCGCGGAGCTCGCGACCGCCGTCCCGGCGGGATTGACGGGCTTCTCAGTAAGCGGGGCCGCACGGGATTTGGGAGTGCTCGTCGACCGCACGCGGCGTGGCGCAGAACCAGTGTTCGTCTATGCGGTCTCCTACGGAACCGTGCTCGCCCAGCGCTATCTCGAGCTCTTCCCGAGGCAGCCCAGCGGTCTCGTACTAGACTCTATCTGCTCGCCCGGCGAGTGTCGCTTCGGGCAGCGTTACGACGACCTCTTCGACGAGACGGGGTTCAGGTTCCTGGAGCTCTGCCGAGAGGACACGGACTGCCGCACTGCCCTCGGTGGAGATCCGCGGGGTGCTCTGCGCTCCCTCGAGTCGGCTATTGAAACAGGCCATTGTCCGGGGCTTTCCCTGACTCGAGAAGGCCTACGGCACCTGCTCGCCGAGATGCTCCGGACCGTCGGGGTTCGAGAGCTCATTCCGGCCGCCATTGTCCGAGGCCTCCGTTGTTCGGACGACGACGTGGCCGCCCTGAGGCGTCTCGTCCAGTGGCTTCTTGGCCCGAGGATGCCCGATCCTTGGTCCTCCGAGCCCCTGGGCGTAAACATTCTCGTGTCCGAGTTCATGGAATCCCCCGTGCCCAGCGATGCCAGCGTCGACGCGGCCTTGGCCTCGCGGAGCTTCGCGCTCGACGTGGGGCCGCCGTTGGTGAGACTCGCGGGGCGTTGGCCCCGCTATGCGTCGGGACCAGTTGGCGGAGTACCACCCGAAAACAACGTTCCCACGCTAATGATGACCGGCGGGCTCGATCCGCAGACACCGGCGGTCGTTGGACAGCCCACGGTCGGACGCTTTCGTGGGGAGCACCAAACTTACGTGTATGTGCCGACCGCGGCGCACGCGGTCCTGCTTCAGTCTCCGTTGGGTCACGCGCTCTCGGACGAGACCTGCGGCGCCGCCCTCATTGCTCAGTTCCTTGCGGACCCGACAGGGGCCCTGGACACACGCTGCGTTGACCTGGTGGCCGGCATAGATTTCGATGGTGAGCCAGACGTCGTTGCCGCTCTGTTCGGCACGGCCGACGCTTGGCTTGGCGGCGCCCTCGGGGCCCAGCCGGCGCCTGGCGCCCCGCTATCGCGCCTTCCAAGGGCCGTTGCGACGATCGAGCGGCGCCGTGCCGTGGTCGCTGGCGTGCTGCCGCCGTAAAGGTCTGTGGAGTCAGCCAGCGACGGCGCCGCTGCTATCCGACGGCGCGCCTGGTCTCGGGGAGTACTCGGGCTATGATGCCCGCGCTGGCGAAGCCGGGCGCGTGTCCGGAACGCAGCGAAAGAATGGTCATGAAGGTCAAGGTCGGTCTAGTCGGGTTCGGCGTGGTTGGGACTGGTGTCGTGGAGCTGCTGCTCAAGCAAGCTGAGCTCCTCAAGAAGCGCAGCGGCGTGGAGGTGTCGCTCGAGCGAATCGCAGACCTCGACGTGACTCGGGATCGCGGCGTCGACATAGGGCGCGCGAAGCTCACTGCGGACTACCGGGACGTCATCGGTGACCCAGACATCGACATCGTCATCGAACTCGTCGGTGGCACGACGGTCGCGCGGCGCGTCGTGGTAGACGCCTTGGAGGGCGGCAAGCACGTGGTGACCGCCAACAAGGCGCTCCTTTCGGCGCATGGCCACGAGCTGTTCACGTTGGCGCAGCGGCACGAGAGGGAGCTCCGGCACGAGGCGAGCGTGGGTGGAGGAATCCCCATCATCCGGGTCATCACGGAGAGCCTCTCGAGCGACCAGATCACGCGCATCTACGGGATCGTCAACGGTACGACGAACTTCATCCTCACACGGATGATCGATGAACAGTGGAGCTTCTCGGACGCCTTGGCGCGTGCACAGGAACTCGGTTTCGCGGAGGCGGATCCGACCCTGGACGTCAATGGCTCGGATGCTGCACACAAGATTGCCATCTTGGCGAGTGTCGCGTTCAACTCGGTCGTCGAGACGTCTCGGGTCCATACTGCCGGAATCGAAAGCCTCGAGTTGACGGACGTGCTGTACGCCAAGGAGCTCGGATATGTGACGAAGCTGCTGGCGGTTGCCAAGCTCGAGGAAGGGGAGATCATGCTCCGCGTCGCGCCGACACTCGTGCCGCAGCGCTGCGCGCTGGCGAACGTCTCGAACGAGTTCAACGCGGTGATGTTAGAGTCGCAATACCTTGGCGCGTCGCTCTACGTGGGCAAGGGCGCCGGTCCACACCCCACGGCCACCGCGGTGGTCAGCGATATCGTCGATCTGTCCAAGGCGATGCTGGGCAAGCGCGAGTTCAACGCGAGCCCCTATGCAGCTTTCAACGACTACCGCACGGGCAGCCATCTCGATGCAGAATCGCGCTTCTATCTCAGGCTCAGCACCGAAGAGCGCGCGGGCATCATGGGCGTCATCACGAAGACCCTCGGCGACCATGGAATCAGCATCTCAGCCCTCGTGCAGAAGGAAGCCGCACAAGAGGAGCGCATTCCCATCGTTCTTCTGACTCGCAAGGCGCGCGAGCGTAACCTGCGGGAGGCGGTGGAGGAGATCGCTGCCTTCGATTTCGTGCACGCCGACCCGGTCGTGCTGCACGTCGAGAACATTCAGCTGTAGCGCGGCGCCCGCTGACTCCGCAGTCGGACCCAACGGGCGCGTTGCGTCGGGTAGACGCCAGGGCGTGGGCGCGCTTCGGCCAGACGGATTCGTCGGCTTTCGTGTCCTAGCGTCCGCGAGGATCGTTCGTTAGAGGGCGCCAAACGCCCGCAGAGCCTGCGGCGGGACGGGTTCGGTGCACACCCCCTCGTGGGGATATGAACTTTCGGTCCTCGGAGCGAGTTTTCGAACGGGCGTCTTTCATGCCGCACCGTCTGCTGGTTCAACCAAAGCCAAGCACGCCGCATTAAATGCGCTTGCCGGCAGGATCTCACGCCATTACACAGACCAATTAAGAGAATGAAGTCGCCTAGTTAGGTGCGTAATATGGGTAGCAGTCGAGGTGCCCGTCCGCGAACGGGGCTTCGCACTCGGGAGCGGCCATTCTTGTTGGAGTCTAGGCGAAGCGGCGCAGGGCGCGAGCCGCAGACTCATGGATCCAGGAGCCATTACAATGCAGAGCGCAGTACTTTCTAGTGAGCCACTAGTCCTCCTGAAGCGCGACCAGGTTGCCCCCGCGCCGGTTCAGGATTCCGGGTTCTGGGGAGTTCGCGAACAGGGCTTGGAGAGCTCCGAGCTTGCGGCGGCGCTGGCTCTGATGGTCCATCGCGGGATCGTGGCTGGTCGCGTCCGCCGGATCCTGCCTGTTCGTGGTTGAACCCGCAATCGCATGATGCTCTGAGCAGCACCGCCCGCGGGATGGGGTGGGGAAGAGCGGATCCGCCGGCTAGCCCGCGAGGGATTACGCATGCAGTCTTGGCTGCCGGTGAGCTGGCATGCCCATTTGCCTGGTCGGTGTGACTAGACCGCTGAGACGCAAAGCGCTCGGAGCCGCTGCGCGTCATACCGGTCCCTTGAGGAGATATCCGCCGTGAGATACATCGTTGAGTTCGATGATGGTGAGCGCTTCGAGATAGAGTTGGACCCGGGACGTCAGGATCTCGTCGTCGTTGATGGGCGTTCCCGGGAATTGCAGGTCGAGCGGACCGAGGGTGGAGCGGAGGTCACGACCGAGGACGGCAAGCGAGCACGCTTGAAGCTCGACTACGAGGACGGACACCTCGTGCTACGCACGCCCGACGGACGTAGGCGTCGGGTGAGGGTCGAACTCGCCGAGGCGGAGGCATGGCGCAGGGCGGTGAGCTCCGAGCCTCCACCTCGCGCGGCCGCGGTTCCGGATGCCCTGCACGCACCGATCGCGGGGAACGTTCTGGCGCTCCTCGTGGATTCGGGAGCTGTCGTAAGAGCTGGCGACGCGTTGCTCGTCATCGAAGCCATGAAGATGCAGAACTCGATTGCAGCACCCAAGACGGGCTGCGTGACCTTCAGCGTGGCGGTAGGACAGACCGTCCGTGCTGGTGACCTGCTGGCGACAATCACCGAGACGGAAGTATCCGAATGACGACGAAGAGCTCTACTAATGGCGGGTCGAGTGTTGCGCCCGACGCAAAGAACGCCGCGCGCGTGCGGTTGGAGCTTCTGTTCGATGCGGGTTCATTTCAAGAGCTCGACGCTGCTGTCGTGCACCGTACCGAAGCATTCGGAATGGGCAAGAAGCGCATCCCGGGTGATGGGGTCATCACCGGCGTGGGCCGCATCAATGGTCGGACCGCGTATGCCTATTCTCAAGACCGCACGGTGCTCGGGGGCTCGCTCGGTGAGATGCATGCAGCCAAGATCTGCAAGGTCATGGACATGGCGGCACGGAATGGATCGCCTGTCGTTGGAATCTGTGATTCGGGAGGGGCCCGCATTCAGGAAGGTGTCATGTCTCTCGGAGGCTACGGGGACATCTTCTATCGGAACGTGCGCTGCTCGGGCTACATTCCACAGCTCTCGCTCATCCTAGGTCCGAGCGCTGGCGGGGCCGTGTACAGCCCGGCGTTGACGGACTTCGTCATTATGGCGGAGGGGCGCAGCTACATGTTCCTCACGGGGCCCAAGGTCGTGAAGACCGTGACCTTCGAGGACGTCAGCGTCGAGGAGCTCGGGGGTGCTGCGATCCACGCGACGCGCACGGGGCTGGCGCAGTTCATGGTGAACCACGATGTCGAGGCCATCGACACGGCGCGGCGCCTTCTCTCGTATCTTCCGGAGAATTGTCAGGAGATGCCGCCAGAGGTGGAGCCCACGGATCCACCGGATCGTTTGTGCGAGGACATCGCCAGCTTGGTTCCACAGGATCCCGGGCAGCCCTACGACATGCGCCAGATCGTGAGCCGCGTCGTGGATAGGGACAGCTTCCTCGAGGTCCACCAGCGGTACGCGCCAAACGTAGTCGTCGGCTTTGCCAGACTAGCTGGTAAGAGCGTCGGGGTGGTCGCCAATCAGCCCGCGGTGCTCGCCGGCGTCTTGGACATCGAGGCATCGCGCAAAGCCGCGCGCTTCATTCGTACCTGCAATGCATTCCGAATCCCGATCATCTCGTTCGTTGACGTTCCCGGCTTCCTCCCCGGACAGGATCAGGAGCACGGGGGCGCCATCGTTCACGGGGCCAAGGTGCTTTACGCCTACTGTGAGTCGAGCGTACCGAAGCTCGCCGTCATTGTCAGGAAGGCCTATGGTGGCGCCTACATCGTGATGAGCTCAAAGCACGTGGGCGGAGACGTGTACCTGGCGTGGCCATCCGCTCAGATCGCCGTCATGGGGGCGAAGGGCGCGGTGGAGATCCTTCATAAGCGTGAGATCTCGGCAGCTGCGGAGCCTGCGACTGCAGCGCTGCGTTACCAGCGCGAGTACGAGGAACAGTTCCTCTCGCCTCGTCAGGCTGCTGAGCGCGGCTACGTGGATGCCGTCATCGATCCGGCAGAGACGCGCCGCAAGCTGTGCGCAATGCTCGGCGCCGTGGAGCACCGTCGGGACCTTACCTGGCCCCACAGGAACGGTAACATACCGACCTAGGCGGCGGCTCGGGGCGGTCCCTCCGGTGCCCGCCGCACGTGGCTTCCAGGCGCTTGACGGGGCTATGGGCCTCGGCTCGGCTCGGGCATTTCACCAGCCAGCTCGCCGCAGGCGCTCAAGGCGGTCGGTAGGCCAGGGTGACGGGCTATGCAAGAAACGTGATACGACGCCGATTTGCGGACGAGGCGGCGGCGCCCGTCTGGTACGGTGCTCTACGGTCGCCGTCAGCGCGGCCGTTCTTGTCGATGATGCAGATCCCTAGGCCCATGCTCGCCAGCCGGTATGAGCTCGTGGCAGCATTGCTACCGAGTCGCCACGTTGCCGGATGGGTCGGTTTCGATGCGGCGACCGGCGCGCGGGTTCGCATCTCCGTGGTGAACGCGGCGTCCGCCGGTGCGTACACGAAGCTCGTCGGCGCTCGGCAGCTGCACCTTTGCGGCGTCCACGAGATCCTGCTCCAGGGATCCTTCGACAGCGCCGAGCTCGGCATTGGCCTCGACAAGGCGTTGATAGTCTTGGACTACGTGGCTGGGACCACCCTCCACCGCCACACCCAGGGGGGGCGTCCAATAGCGCCGTTCAAGGCGGTCGCATGGGCGCTGCGCCTAATCAACGCGCTCGAGGTGCTTCACCAGCGCGGCGTTCCGCATGGTTCGGTCAACGCTCGCAGTGTCGTCGTGGAACCTATCGGGCGAGTGATTCCTCCGGTCCTGCTCCTCGCGTCCGCGCCCTCCTTGGCGGCCTACTGTTCTCCCGAGAGAATTCGCGGCGGCGGTGCCAGCAAGGGCGATGACGTCTGGGGGCTCCTCTGCACCATGTATCGGATGGTGACGGGTGTCCTCCCGTTCGGCGACGCTGAGCCCCGGGCGTTGCTTGCCGACGTATCGCGGGGTCACCCCAAGGCGCTTCACGACCACGGGCTACAGGACCCCGAGTTGCAGCGGGTCTTCGATGTTGGGTTCGAACCGAATCCGCGCCACCGCCTCTGCACCCTCGATGAGCTGCGGCGCGCTCTGGACCGCTGGGAGCGGGAGGAGCGGCCCGTCGTGATTCCTCGAGCGCCGACGTCGCGCTCCGTTCCGCGTCTTGGCTCCCTCACCATGGGGAGCGTCGCACCGCCGAACGCGGAGCTCGTTTATGACGATGCTCGCCGAGCGCTCGATGACGGAGAAGCGCCGCCGCTTGAGGGCTCCGCTGCTGCGCACCGATCCGCGCCGCTCAGGGACGCCGTCGCCCCGCCGTCGAGCCCGTCGAGTGCGGAGGCGCTGCTCTCCGTCGAGCTGTCGGAGGCTGGCGCCGCTGCTGCACGCCAACGTGCGAGGCTGGACTCGCTCGCCACGCAGCTGTCGGCGCGGCGTATGCGGGGCGGGCGCCGCGTGTGGTGGCTTCTCGGAATTCCCGTCGTCGTAGCCATCGGTGGAATGCTCTTTGCCGAGATTTCCAAGGACAAGGGCTCCGGCGCCACCGAGGAGAGCCCCGCTGTCGCTGAAGAGGAGGTGAAGGGGACGCGGGGCGCCCCCGCTGCCTCTGCCCACCGTCGGCAAGAGACTCCATTGAGCCCCGCCGAGAGGCTCTCGCGATGTGTCACGTCCTACTTCCCGAGTGATGTCTTTGCGGAGGGCAGCGACTTCGGCTTTCTGTGCACCGACGATGAGCTTCGCGAGAACGCCCTGCGGCTCTTTAGGATGGCGAGAGAGCAGGTCGAGAAGCGCGCGCGAGCGGAGCAGGCGGCGGCTACCGCGCCAGGGCGAGGAGTGCCGACCACGGACGGGGGTATCCTCATCGTGAAGAGCTCCGTGAACACGAAGCTCCAGGAGTTAGAGCTAGGTTGGTACGAGCTCCTCGCGACAGCGATCACGCGGCAGGGGTGTTGTCCGAACCCTGGCCCCGTTGACCTGCCCGAGACGAGGGGGTGGTGCCCTCAGCTCAAGAAGGCGCTGCGGCAGGTGGCCGAGGACAGCCGAAAAGTCGGCGACCTGGCTCCGGCCGTACAAGCGTTCGACCAGGCGGTCGCCTGCTTGTACGCGAACCAGACCCCAAGGCCCTACGCTTACGAGTTACATCCAAGCCCGGAGCAAAGGTCCATGCTGCAGCGGTTTCTTACGCGCGCGGCCGAGTTGGAAGCGAAGCGCTCTTCGAGGCGCTGAGGTGCCGCTCTCCCTCAGAACTCCGCATTGCCGGGCGTACGCGGGTAGGGAATGACGTCTCGAACGTTGCCCAGGCCCGTTATGTAAATGAGCGTTCGCTCGAGACCCAACCCGAAGCCAGCATGCGGGACGGAGCCATAACGCCGCAGGTCGCGGTACCACCAGTAGTCTTCCGCCCTCAGCCTTTGCTCCGCGAGCCGCTGATCGAGCACGTCGAGCCGCTCTTCCCGTTGCGCCCCGCCGATGATCTCTCCGATGCCCGGTGCCAGCACATCCATGGCCGCTACGGTCTCGCCGTCGTCGTTGAGGCGCATGTAGAATGCCTTGATGCCTTTCGGATAGTTGGTCACGACCACCGGCCGCCCCACGACGTTCTCCGTCAGGTGTCGCTCGTGCTCCGATTGCAGGTCTGCGCCCCACCGCACTGGAAACTCGAACGGCTTCTCGGGTGGTCTCTCCTCGAGTACCCGAACCGCGTCCGTGTACTCCATGCGCTCGAAACTCGAGGCAACGAAACGTTCCAGCCTCCCGATGCACTCGCGGTCTACCCTGTCGCGGAAGAAGGCCATGTCGTCCGCGCGTTCATCGAGGACCGTCTGGCAGATGTGCTTCAAGAAACGCTCGGCGAGATCCGCGTCCTCGGAGAGGTTTGCGAACGCTACCTCGGGTTCGACCATCCAGAACTCGGACAGGTGCCGGCTCGTGTTCGAGTTCTCGGCCCGAAAGGTAGGACCAAAAGTATACACCTTCGATAGGGCGAGGCAGTAGCTCTCGAGCTCGAGCTGCCCAGAGACGGTCAAGTAGGCAGGTTTGCCGAAGAAGTCCTGCGAGCTGTCGATGGCCCCGCTCGGAGTGCGGGGGAGATTCGAGAGGTCCAAGGTGGAGACGCGGAACATCGCTCCGGCGCCCTCGCAATCACTCGTCGTGATGATGGGCGTGTGGACCCAGAGGAAGCCCTCCTGGCGGAAGAACCCGTGGATCGCCTGTGAAACGCAATCCCGCACCCGCGTCAGGGCAGCGAAGGTGTTTGTGCGTGGTCGGAGGTGAGCGACGCCGCGCAAAAACTCATAACTGTGCGCTTTAGGCTGAATCGGATAAGTGTCCGGGTCCTGCACCCAGCCGACCACGACGATTCTTTCGGCGCGCACCTCCAGTGCTTGAGCCTTTCCTTGAGACGCGACGACGGTGCCCTCCACTTCGACTGCGCAACCCGCCACGAGGTGGTGCACCTCCGAGTGGTAGTTGGGGAGGGAGCCATCGGCCACGACCTGCAGTGTCGCGAAGCAGCTCCCATCGCTCAGCTGTAGGAATGACAGCCCCGCCTTCGAATCTCTGCGGGTGCGTACCCAGCCGCGGACTACGACCGGCGTACCAATCGGCACCCTACCGCTCAGGACTTCGGCCATCGAACGAGCATTCATGCCGCCATTGAACAGTCTCTTTCCGCTGGATTCCAGTCCCCGCGCGTCAGTTCTGCTCCGGTGCGGAGCGCGGATTTCGACCCACTGGATGTCGGGTGATGGCCAAAGCCCCCGGTGACGGCGAAAGGTTCTTCTCCGAGAGCGGCTGGCGTATAGTTGCCTGCAGAGGCACGAGGAGCAGGAATTCAGGATGTTGGGCAAACGCAAGCAATGTGATGTGCTGGTTGTCGGCGCTGGACCGGTCGGGCAGTTGGCTGCCCTCTTGATGGCACGTGAAGGGCTGCGGGTAGAGATCGTCGACGAGGCCTGGCGGAGCGCAGGGCGCAGCTATGCCGCCGCCATTCATCCAACCTCTCTCGAGCTCCTGGATGACGTCGGCCTCATTCAGGGTGTGCTCGATTCGGCTCACCCGGTGGACGCCGTTGCATTCTACGACAGATCCGACAGGAGGGCCGAAGTTGACCTCTCGGCGCTCGAGACACCATTCCCGTTCGTTGCGGTGCTGCCCCAGAGCACGCTGGAGAGTCAGCTCGAGGCAGAGCTCAAGCGCCGCGGCGTGCCCATTCACTGGCACCACCGTGCGGCCAGCTTCGAGGATGTAGGTGATCGAGTCGCCGTGGAGGTCGAGGTGCTGGAGCGTGCATCGACGGGTTATGCCTACTCGACGACGACGCTGGAGATCGCGAAGACGTTCCGGTACGACGTGGGCCTGCTGATTGGGGCGGACGGTCAGGGTTCGCTCGTGCGTCGCGGGCTGCGCATCCCCTTCGAACAGATGGGTGAGCCCGAAGAGTACGACGTCTTCGAGTTTCAGTCGTCCCTCGACCTGGGACGAGAGGTTCGTGTCGTCTTGAACGACGACTCGGCGAATGTCCTTTGGACCCTGCCGGGTGGGCGACAGCGCTGGAGCTTTCAGGTCGACCCCGCCGTGGTGCCAGCGCAGCGCAGCCGGGTGAAGAGTCGTTTGGCGATGCAGATTCCGGGGGAGGCTTCACCAAAGCATACGGCAAGCTACCTGCGGGGACTGATCGAAGCGCGAGCACCCTGGTTCGCAGGAGAGGTCGGAGATATCGCCTGGGCGGGGGACGTTGCTTTCGAGTCTCGGCTGGCTCGAAGCTTTGGAGCAGGGAGGGTATGGCTTGTCGGCGATGCTGCTCACCAGACCGGCCCCATCGGCGTACAGAGTATGAATCAAGGGCTCCTCGAGGCGGCTGAGCTCGCCACGGCGGCCGTGCGCATCATCAAGGGCGGTGCGGACCTGGGCCTCCTCCAGCAGTACGGCGCGTCGCACCGCGCGAAATGGCAGCGCTTGATAGCGGGTCCGGCTGTGGATCCCGGCAGCCAGGAGTGGGTCGCGCAGCGTGCAGCTCGCGTCGTTCGGGCGTTGCCAGTGAGCGGCCGTCACTTCGATGTGGTGGCTGAGAAGCTTGGCATCGCCTAGGCGTCCGCGTCCAGAACCGCAGGTTCAGTGTTCGACGTTGGCATGCGCCCTGCAGGTTGACAGCAGCGAGCGGGCGGCGAGCCTCGTCGCCTCACGGTACGTTTTCAAGGAAGTACGTGGTCGCGGGGTGAGTACCTCAGAGGCGTTCGCCGCCCTGTAGCGACGCGTGCGTCGAGGAAGGAGCGAGTTGCGGATGAAGATGACACTATCTGGTGTATTCCCCTGGGCTGCGGCGCTGGGTCTGGGATTGGCCTGTGCCTGCAGCGACGACTCGGACGACGGCGCCACAGCCGCTGGCGGCGCTGGTGGTTCAGCTGGCGTGGGCGCACCCGTCGGCGTGGCGGGCGAGCTCGGCTTGGCCGGGACATTCTCCCCCGCCGCGGGGGCCAGCAACGGACCCGACGTTGAGGCTGAGCTCGTCAACTGCGAACAGAACCCGGATGCGCTTCCTGTCCAAATATCTGGGAATGAGTTCAGTCCGGAGTCCCCCGATGTCAGCATTGGGGATGTGGTCGAGTTCGAGAATGTTGACGACGAGGTCCATTCCGTGGTGTCCGGCGAGCCTGGCGCCGCGGACGGGCTGTGGGACAGGACACAAGAGAACTCGAGCCTGGCGAGTCAGCCTGTGTGGTGTTCTGGGTACCGGGCAGGTACGGCTATCATTGTGGCGTTCACCCCGAGAACCTCGGCCTGCTCGAAGTGCAGCCCGTCATCTGACGAACCTGCCGCCCGGGGAGTGGGTTAGCCCCCGGGCGTGCGCCCCCGTCGCTGTCCGCTCGCAGCACTCCTATGCCATGGCACCCCGCGCGTCGTTGTCTCGCTGCTGGGACAGCGCGTCGATCTCTGCCATGTGTTCTTCGGAGAGGTCGAAGTCGAAGACCGCAAAATTGCTCGCTGCGTGCTCTCTGCTTTGCGCTTTCGGGATGGCGGCGACGTTCTTCTGTTGTAGCAACCAGCGCAGCGCCACCTGTGCCGCGCTCTTGCCATACTCGCCCCCGATCCGTTTCAGCGTCCGCTCGCCAACTACACGTCCCCGAGCAAGGGGGCTATATGCGACCAACGCCAGATCCATCCGCGCGATGGCAGAGCGCAGCCTCCGTTGCTCCGTGAATGGGTGGTACTCTACTTGGTTGCACAGGATCGGTGCCATCTGCGCTGCTTCGACGAGCTGGCTCTCGCTGAAATTGCTGACGCCGATGTAGCGAGTCACCCCTTCGTCTTGGAGCTGCTGCATGGCTTCGAGTGTCTCCGCCAACGGAACGTCGCGGCTGGGCCAGTGTATCAGAAGGAGGTCGATGCGCCCGATGCCGAGACGTTGCTGGCTGTTCCGGCCACTCCGCAGCACGTCGTCGCGGCGCATGTTGCTGGTGCTCACCTTCGTCGTCACCCAGACCTCCTCCGGATCGAGCCCGCTGGTGCTCAGGGCCCTCCCCACTTCGTACTCATTGCCGTACGCCTGCGCCGTATCGATGTGCCGGTATCCAATCGCGAGAGCAGCCTCCACGACCGCCTGACAATCGCGTCCCGTGATTTGCCAGGTCCCGAATCCCAGCGCGGCCAGCCTCGCTCCTTGGACGTCTACGTACTGCATTGGTGTTTTCTCCATCTGTTGAAGGGTTTACTCGCCAAAGGATGCTCGTGCCGCAGGCGGCCGTTACAAGTTCGGTGTGGCAGCGCTGATCTCACCTAGTGGAGACTTGGGATCCTGGGCCAAGGCGAGGTCGCCCAGCGACACAATGCCCACGGCGAACCCATCCTTCACGACGGGGAGCCTCCGCACAGAGCGCCGCGCCATCAAGCTGATAGCGTCGCTGATGGTGTCTTCAGGGGCGAGGGTCATCAACTGCTTGCTGCATACCTCATCCAGGGTCGTCCTCCATGGGTTCTTGCCAACGGCAATGGCACGCACGACGATGTCCCGGTCGGTCAACAACCCGTAGATTGTGCCGTTGTTCTCAATGATGATGACGTCTCCGATATCGTTTCTTTGCATCGCGATGGCCGCTTCGACGAGCGTCGCGTCGCGTGGCATCGTCGTTGGCTCGGGTGTCATTACTCGGTCTACTGTCGTTTTGCTCTTCATGGCGTGTTCTCCCTGGAGCAAGCTCCATTGTGGTGAGCCGAGAGGTCAGTTCTTCTACTGCCAGTACGCCGGCCTTCCGTGAAAGTCGTAGAGCTTCGCCTCGTACTCGCGGTTGATGGGCATTCTGGGGTCGTACGCCGGGCTTGATTCGATGACGGTGGTGGGCGCTGCGAAAGAGACCATTCTCCGGCCCCAGTCGACCTCGCTCGCCCAGTCCGGAGAAATGAGGACGCGGCTCGCCTGCGACGACTGTCTCGCGTCTACCACGAGGTACCTGATCACCCACGACTCGTCGTCTATGATGAAGTCGTCCACGCGCCCCACATCTTCGGAGTCCGTCGTGGCTACGGAGTACCCGGTCACTTCGTCGACGGAGCGCAGGTGTGGGTCTCCCTCCGTCTCGGCGTCGCCTTCCGCGCCAGCATTCGGGACGTCCGCGAGGAGGAAGGGCGTCGTCGCTAGTCCCCAGATTTCCGGTCCCGCCCAGTAGGCGGGCATCGCGTAGGAGCGGGATAGTGCGACCTCGTGTTGTCGCGACACCGGTGCGTCTTCTGAAAGCGGAGGCGACTCCTCTATCTGTTGCCTGGTGAGGCGCACCGAAAGCGTCTTCGCTGACCAGTCTGGACGCTCCATCGTGATGGGGGAGATCAGCACCCTCCTCCCGGGCAACCACTTGCGGGTGTCCGCCACCAGGTATCGGAGCGCCCAAGTCCGATCGTCGAAGAGCAGGTCCTTGCTCCTCCCGATTTCTCCGTCCACAGCGCGTAGCGAGTAGTTCTTGAGTTCTTTGGCGCTTCTCAGCATGCTGCTCTCCTTTGCATCGGCACCGCCCTCTCGGTCGCACGCTCCGGGCAATCGCCCGAGCACGCGGCGAAGCATTCTGCGGCTCGATCCAGCAGATCCATCTCGCTAGGCCCAGCAACATGCGTGCCGCGTCCGTGCGAAGGCGTCCCCGCTCTCAACTCTAGCAACGGCGGGGACCGTCCGAGACGACTCGGGGCAAGCTGCCACGCCGAGGCGACGGGTCCCGCCTCAGAAGACGGCGGTCGAGCGCTCAGGGGGTGATGCTGGCGATTGCCTCGAGCACCTGCTGGCTATGACGCTTCTCCTGCTGCGCGAGGTCCAGAAGCGCTCCCTGTGCGATCTCCGAGGTAGTCATCGAGGCAAGGCTCTTGTAGAGATCGTAGGCGCTCAGCTCGATCTGCAGCGCGAATTCGAGGAGAGCGATGTCGCCCTCCTCTGCGAGGGCCTTCGCACGGTCGACGAGCTCCACGAAGCTTTCCCCGCCCTCCACGAGCTTGCCCGGACAGGCGTCGAACATCTCCTCGAATCCGGCGAGTGGGCTCTCGGCGGTGGCGCTGAGTAGCCCGTGAACCAAGCGTGCGTGCGCTATTTCAGCCTCGGACAGCGCCCTCACAACTACGGCCACGGGTCCCTGCGCGTACTGATCCAGGAGGAGCTCGTACAGTGCGTGCGTGCCTTTCTCGATGTCCAGGGCCTGATGGAGGAGGGAGTCGAGACCCCCGCTCAGGTCCATTGCCTTGAATCGCGGAAACTCTGGGAGGCTGGCGCCCTGCCAGCTGCTGAGCCCCCCAACCAGATTGTACACGCGCTCCAGCTGCACGACCTGGGAAGCCCACGTCGCGGCGCGCAGGGACCTCCCCCCACTGCGGCAATAGAAGACGGCGTTGCGTCCCTTCAGCTGGCGTACCTGTGGTTGGCGGCTTTCAATTTCGCTGAGGGGTATCAGCTGCGCGCCGGGAATGTGGTGCTGTCGGTATTCCGGCCGCTCACGAACGTCGACGAGCTGGTACTCCGACTCGCCGTGGTGCTTCATGTAGTCTCGGAGCTCGTCGGCCGTGATGTTGGTAACGACCCCCGGTTGTGAATGTAGCCCCATAACCTGTCCTTCGCGCGGCTGGCTCGTTGCCCGAACGCTGCGGCTTTGCATAACGAGAGTCGCAGAGCAAGTCGCGCGCGTTCCTTGTCGGCGATACGCCTCCCCCGTCCTGTTCGCCCCGACGCGTCGATCGAGAGCGACGTCCCCGTCGACGAGCCCGCTTGCCGTGCTCGCCAGAGGCCTCGTCAGGCCGCCAGCGAGCAGGCTGCGGTTGCTCGTCGCGCTACCGGGTTAGGATTGTGAACTCGATCCGTCGATTCTGGCGCCGCCCCGCCTCCGTGCCGTTGTCGGCGACGGGCTCGTCCGAACCCGCGCCGCGGGAGGTGATGCGGGTTGGCGCGATGCCCTGTTCTACCAGCCATTCGCGGACGGCGGCGGCGCGGTCCTCCGAAAGCTTCTGGTTGAATGCCGGATCACCTTCGCTCGAAGTATGCCCGGAGACTTCGATACGGATCGAGCCGAAACGCTGAAGCACCTCGGTGGCAGCCTTCAGCGTGGGGATGCTGTTTGGTCGAATGGTGGCCTTGCCCTGATCGAACTGGATGCCCTTGATTGTTCCGGTGAAGGCCTTGACCTCCTTTGGAATCTCGTCGGGGCACCCATCATCATCCTCGTAACCATTCTGGGTCTCTGGCTCGTTGGGGCATTTGTCCACGTCGTCGAGCACGCCATCGCCATCTGCATCACGTACCGGGCACCCATCAGGTTCCTTGCCTGCCTCCTCCGGACAGCGGTCGCAAGGCAGCGGCACATTGTCCCCATCCGCGTCGAGTTCGGGACACCCTCGTGGTGCAGGGCCAGGTTCGCGCGGGCACTCGTCCTGCGGATCTGCCACGCCGTCGCCGTCTGTGTCGGGTGGACAGCCGTCGGCCGTTAGAGCAGGTTCGGTCGGGCACTTGTCGATCGCGTCAGGAACGGTGTCCCTGTCCTGGTCTGGTGGCGGTGGTGCCACCTTTGGAGGCGCGGGCTTTGGTGCTCCGAGGGTGAAAGCGAGACCGAGTAGGGCTTCTTCGCTGAAGGCGATGCCCGAGTAGCTGTCGTTGTAGCGCGAGTGCATGTTCTCGCGCGCCTCGGCTCGGAGCGACGCCCACTCATTGAGCGGAATCTTGAAACCCAGGCCCGCGTGCACGGCAGTGTCCGTATCTCGACCCAGGGGTTGGCTGTTGGCGCCGAGAGCGGAGACGCCAGCGAGCGCGAACGGGGTGATACGCCTCAGAGGGAGTTGCCCGATGACGTGTCCTCGGTATGCAAAGAATGCAGCGCGGTTGCTGTCGAGGGGCGAATGCACGTGCTTGAGGTCATCCGGAAGGCGACCGTCAGCCATCATGAACTCTGCCTCGATACCCACCCAGCGCAGGGGGAAGTACGCGATGCGACCGCCGAACTCGATGGCCGTCTGCTCGTACGCCTGGTACTCGCCGTAGAGGGAATGCAGCTTGTGCTTCGGAGACGGGAAGAACACCCCAGTGAACAGCCCGACTTCCCAGACGTTGTCGACGTCTTGCGGACTGCGGGTGCTCGCGTCTTCGGAAGCAGTGGCGCTCTCGTCCTCTGCACTCGCATCGAATCCCGCGCCGGATAGGGAGACGCCACCAGCAGCGGATGCGGACCCGTCGCTCGTGGTGTCGGTACCGACCTGCGCGTGAACGGTGCCGCTACAGAGGAGAAAGGCAACGGTATGGTGAAAGGATCGCTTGGACATCGTGGCTTCTCTTCATTGGGGTAAATCGATAGCTTCGCTGGAGCGACTGCGATCGCTGCCTGCCCTCGGCAAGAGCCAAAGCAGACGCCCAGCTTCCTGTGCGCTAATCTACAGCGTCTTCGCGCCCTGGGAGAAGAGGCTTGCGGTGGATTTCTGGGGCTCGCGGTCGTGCAGGGCACCTCCAGCGCGTGCGAGTGTGGCGAGAAGGTCTCGCGTTCATCGACGCGGATTGCCTGGGCGGCACAGCGGTCGGCCGGGGTGATAATGTAGGGGTTTGGGGTACATGTGGCTCTGAGAAGCCTGGGATGAGCTTCAACGGCTCGCGTCTGCCGTCGCATGGCAGAATTTGAGAAGTATGGTTTGGGGGGCGAGGACGTGAGAGCCCTTGGGGCGGGAGCCTCGCGCGACGTGGGCGCCGAGCCGAGAGCGGCGACGCCATCCGTCATTCGGGCCTGTAGCTGCAATAGGTCCCCGTCCTCACGGCCCAATCCAAGTGCCTGCCGAGCTCGGGGCAGTGCGCCGCTATCTTTCCGATCGCGTCCTTGAGGCGACGCTGGACGTTGCTGCGCGCCCGTTCCGCAGCGGAGCCCGCCTTGCGGTGATGTCCTGAGAGTCCCAGGCTTCGCCCTAGCTCGCCAGTGAGAGCTTCTATCTCCTCTCGTAAGCGGTCCGCCCGATGTAGATCGCGCCACGCTTCGGCTTCTTCCAGCTCTGCTCGAAGCGCCGTCAAGCGTTCCCGATACTCGGTGCGGGCCTGTACGTCGATGAGCGGACCAGCGTCACCGCGGTCGATGTGGGCCGCCGCCCCAGGGTTGCTCAATTCCAGTACGTGGATGCCCTGTCCGGGGCTCTGCACGAGCAGCTCCAGCATCTGCAGACCCCGAGAGTCGCGCAGGCGCACGCGCTCCGAGCCCCCGTCGATCTCCCAGTAATCTCCGTGCCGCATCATGATCACCCCCGCCAACATCTTGGGGCTTTGCTGGTCGGGTGGCGCAGTTGAGTCGAAGGATCGGAGACGCTCCATGAGACCCGGCATGGCGTGCTTTCTGGCGGCTCCCGCGGCCTCGGCCAGGAGCGCAGCGCCCGGAGGCGCTGCTCGCTCAGCGGGCGTCAGTAGCGCGAGGTGCTCGACTGCAATCCAGGCCGCGTGCGGCGCCGACCCGAGTGCAATCATTCGGCGACGCGCATCGTCGAGGAGTGCCAGAGCCTCCCGGCGTTGCCCCAGCGCCGCGTGCGCCAACGCCAAGCTCACACCGACGGGCGCCTCCCACGTCATGACGGACATGCCACCGCTGGCAAGGTGATGGCGCACGGGGTCGCACAAGGCGATGAGGGCTTGGGAGATGTCTCGTAGTCCAGCGGCTCGTGCTACGGTGGCGAGAGCCGCTCGGAGCGTGCAGTCCCCGAAGCGAAGCATGGCCGCCATCGCCTCATGGTCCTTCTGCGAGAGCTCGTACCGTCGACCTGCCCGGACGCGCTCTCCCTGAGCGAGCACGCGAGCAATCTGTTCGCCGACGGGCGTGCCAGCAAAGACCGCTTCGAGGCTCGGCAGCAAGGCCTCCATTTCCTCCCAGCGTCCCTGCAGGCGCAGGCGCTGAATACGCTGTGCGAGCAATGAGCGAGCGGCATTCGGATCCTGCACCTGCCGCCCGAGCTGCTCGGCCTCGGCCGCTATCTGTTCCGCGTCGTCGAACTGACCCGACCAGGTGAGACGCATCGCCTCGAAGGCGAGGGCCTTCCACTTGAAGTGCGGCAGGTCGAGACGCTGTGCAAGACGGCTACAAGCGTCGATCGCAGCGTTGGCGCCCGCGAGATCCGCCAGCTCGTAGCAGTCGAAAGCGAGGCGCATGTGTCCCCGCATTTCTGCCGGAACGTCTCGCAGATCGACGGCAAGCTCGACGAGTTCGCGGTTGAGAGAGCGCCGCTCCTCCGGCGGAGCGATGTCCATGAGCGCCGAACACCCCGTGCGGATGGCGTCCAGCAAGGCGTGACGGTCGCCCAAGCGACGGGCCATGTCGATCGCTGCGCGTGCGAGGGCCATTGGCCCCTCGGGGTCCTCCGCCGGTTGTAAGGCCGCCGCCAGCCGCGCCAGGACCCGCGCCTTGAATACGTTGTCGCCGGAACCGAGGGCCTCCAGAGCTTCCTGGAGGAAACGCACGAGCTGGTGGTCGACGACGGCGTAGACGAGCATGCTCCCGTACTCGAGGGCTGCGCGCGCCATCAGCTCGGGGGCACCCGCTTCGCGAGCTAGAGCCAGAGCATCGCGGCACGTGGCCTGTCCCAGAGCAAGCTTTCCGGCAAGGATCCTCGCGCGCCCCAGCTCCACCAGGATCTGTGCCTGGAGCGACCGGGCATGCGGCTGTGTCTGCGCGAACCCCAGGGCCCGCATCAGAGCGGCCTCGGCGGCTTCGAAGGCATACTGCTGGCAAGCGTAGTGAGCTTCTACGAGGAGCGCTTGTATCGCGCGCTCGCGCGCCGGTGGTCCAGCCAGCGCCAGGTGATGGGCAAGCTCGGAGGCTGGGGAGGCGCCCTCGGCGCTGAGCGCGTTGGCGAGTCGCAGGTGAAGGGCTTCGCGAACCGGCGATTCGAGCTCTTTGTAGAGCACCTCGCGCAGCAGGACGTGAGTGAAACGGAAGCGGCCTCGCTCGACTTCCACGAGCACGGACGCTTCCGTCGCCGAGCGAAGGGCGCCCTGGAGCTGCTCCGGGTCGCGTGCGGCAAGATGCGCTAGATCGCTCGTCCGGACCTCCCTGCCTGCAATCGCTGCCTGTCGGAGAAGGAGCTGGACCTCCCGCGGAAGGCGGGCCAGACGCTGCCCAATCGTGTGGCGGACCGTCGGTGGTATCGGCAGCCTATCCGTGTTTTCGATGGGCTCGAGGCCCTCGGGCGTTGCGACAAGAAGGCGTACAAGCTCCACGACGAAGAGCGGATTACCCTCGGTCGCTCGCAATACTCCATCGACGACACGCTCGGAGACCGGGATGCCGGCGGCTTGCTCGATGTAGCCTCGGACCTCGTCGCGCCCCAATGGCGTCAAGGTCACTGCTCGTCCTTGGGCGGCGATCCGGGATAGAGTGGGACCTATGGCGTGTGCATCGGCTTCGGTTTCTCGGTACGTTCCTAGGACGACGAGGCGGCTCGAGCGCAGGTACGGCAGCAATAGCTCGAGGAGAGTGACACTGGCAGCGTCGGCCGAATGCAGATCCTCGAGGATGAGGAGCAAGGGGGCTTCTTGAGCCGCGTCGCAGAGCAGGGTTGCGACCGCGTCCAATTGGCGAAAACGCGCCTGTTCCGGTTCTAGGGTAGGCGTCTTGGGCAACCCCGAAACCCGCCTATCGATCTCGGGAAGGATCGAGCGCAGGTACTCGCCCTTATCGGCGAGGAGCCTGAGCAACGCGGCCTCTGGCAATTGGCGCCAGAGGGCCCGGAGGGCTTGAGTGAAGGGCCAGAAGGGTGGGGCCCCGCCGGCTTCCCAGCAGCGACCGACGAGCACAACGAATCCTTGCCCCTGCGCGTGCTCCCCGAGACGCTCTGTCAGACGAGACTTTCCGATCCCAGGGTCGCCGGTCACCAGCCAAAGGCTTCCCGCGCCCGCCACGGCCCGAGTCAGCGCATTCCCCAGGGCGGCTGTTTCCGCGTGGCGGCCGACGAAACAAAGGGAATCCCGCTCGCCGTTCATGGCCGAATACCTCAGGCGTGGGACCCCGATCGTCCACTGCTTGGGGGGTGTGACAGGCGCCAAAGCTCACCTCTGGAACGTCGTTCCACGGCGAGTCACGCCGTCTCGGTACATCCGAACCCACAAGGAGGACCCGTAACATGGATGCTATCAATCCCTCCGCGGCCCGCACCGAGGCCCTCGCCGGCCGGCTGCTGAGCGCCCTCAATGGGGGCGCACTAACAATGATGATATCGATTGGTCACCGGACCGGGCTCTTCGATGCGATGGCAGATTCGGGACCGCGCACCAGCTCCCAACTGGCGGAGGCGGCGGGCCTCGACGAGCGCTACGTCCGAGAGTGGCTCGGAGCGATGCTGACCGGTGGCATCGTCGAGCACGACCCGAGCCGCGGCACTTATCGCCTACCCAAGGCTCACGCCGCCTGTTTGACGCGGGATGCGGGCTCCGACAACCTCGCTGCCCTGTCCCAGTACATCGGGCTGCTAGGCTCGGTCGAGGATCGCATCATCGACTGCTTCCGGAACGGCGGCGGCGTCCCCTACTCGGAGTTTCCCCGCTTCCACGAAGTGATGGCCGAGGACAGCGGCATGACCGTTCTGCCCGCCTTGACGGACGCCATTCTACCCCTCGTGCCAGGCCTGCTTGCGGATCTCGAACGCGGCATCGACGTCTTGGACGTTGGTTGTGGATCCGCACGAGCCCTCGTCCTGATGGCGCGAACCTTTCCCAACAGCCGCTTTCGGGGGTACGATGTTTCGATGGAGGGGTTGAGCCGCGGGCGCCACGAAGCGGCGCAAGCAGGGCTCACGAACCTCGAGCTAGTGCAGCAGGATGCCGCGACCTTCCAAGACGCCAACCGCTACGACCTCATTACAGCCTTTGACGCCATCCACGACCAGGCCCATCCACGCCGTGTGCTCGCGAACATCGCGCGCGCCCTGAGACCCGCCGGAGTCTTCCTCATGCAAGACATAGGTGCCTCGAGCCACCAACACGAGAACTGCGAGCACCCACTCGGCACACTGCTCTATACAATCTCGTGCATGCATTGCATGACCGTCTCGTTGGCGTACGGCGGAGAGGGACTCGGGGCTATGTGGGGCGAAGAGAAGGCCCGCGAGCTCCTCGCCGAGGCTGGGTTTCGCAACGTCGAAGTGCACCGCCTCGAGCATGACCTGCAGAACCACTATTACGTGAACAAGCTCTCCCGCACTCGAGTCGCCTTCGGTGGCTGATACTACTACCCCAACGTAGCGCTGACTTCGTGCACAAGGTGCGCGTCGCGCTCGAAGAACCACGCGACGTACCTGGGGCCGCAGTACTAACGGAGGCTGCGGCGCACCCAGCGTACGAAGGCCATGACGGCGTCCTCGAAGTCCTGGAGCTCGAGCCCTCCATCGGGGGGGCTCCCCGAGAACCACGGGCCCGCAGCCCCGGTGGCCTGCGGGGAGGCTTGGACGCGGAGTCGAGCGGCTTTGCGTTCGTATTCGTCGAGCTCTCGGCGGCGCGCGAGCGCGAGCCCACCACCGCCCACGAAGGCCAGGATCCTAGCTAGCTCTCCGGGGTCGAACCAGGTTCCGTGCAGCGCGCACACGTCGACGATCACGCCGCTGATGCCGCCGAAGTTCTTGCGGGTCATCAGCACGCTGCATGCTGGACAGCGCAGGTAGATGACGGACTGCTCGAGAGGATTGTGCTTACGAAGCTGTTTGGGTAGCACGACCTGGCGTTCCTCGTGATGGCGGACGAGGAGCGTCAGGTCCTCGTTGCGGATGAACTGACCGCCACAGACGCTACAATCGTAGAGAGTCGTTTCCCCGTTGTTGAATCCGTCGAGGCTCCGCCCAGAGCACCGGGGACACGCGAGTCGTTTTCCCTCCTCGATGGGGACGGGCATGAGCCCGAGTTCTGAGCCGCAGCTGAGGCAGTGCAGGGCCTCGGTGACGTTCATGGAAAAACAGCGGGCGCAGCGCACCGTGGCAACGGGGCTCCGGCAGTAGGGGCACTCGCGGGCCGTCTCCCGGACCACGCCCCCGCAGCTGGAGCACTCATAGCAGCGGGCCACGCTCATAGGCTTCCAGCATGCCCGAGGCGAAATGTAGGCGGCAAGGTGTGGTATGCCCGGAGCTGTGCTGCAAGGTCCTTCCTCGACGAGAAAGGGGCGGGGCAGGGCGCCACGTGTCCACGCCGTTCTCGTGGGCCGGACGGAGCGAGGTTCTTTGGCCGGATGGCTGTGTTGGTAGGAGGGGGATCTGGGGGGCTTCGCCTGGGCACTGAGCCCTTCGAGGGTTTTGTCGTGAGAGCGGCTGGACGGCGAACGCGAGAGCCCGTATCAATGTGTTCAACGAGCGGCGTGAGCGGCGGCAGTCGCAGCCATTCCGCCCGCTTTTCAGGAGGTAATCTGCTCATGCGCACACTTGTTGGGATGACACTCATGGTGGGATGCACACTCCTCGTGGGATGCAAGAAGGAGGACGAGTCGCCACCTCCCGCGACGGGCACCGCTTACCCGCAGCAGCAGCAGTACCCCCCGCAGCAGCAACAGTATCCGCAGCAGCAGTACCCCCAACAGCAGTACCCCCAGCAACAGCCGCAGCAGTATCCGCCCCCAGCCACCACGGCGCCGCCAGCCACGACGGCGCCCGCAGCGGGACAGATGGCGGTCCCCGGGCCCCTGGCTCTGCCGTGCCAGGACGATGCCGGGTGCGGCTTCGCTCGCTGCAACGTGCAGTATCAGAAGTGCGCATTCCCCTGCCAGAGCCAGGTGGACTGTGCCCAGGGTGCAAGCTGCAACCCTTCCACGGGTCTCTGCCTGCCCCTGCAGCAGTAGCGCTCCTGGTCGGCATCGCTGGCAGCGAGCGTGACCCTTTCGCAGAAGGCTCCGCCCGCTGCCAGCAGTCCGGGATACACTAACTCCCTGGTAGAGCATGTTCTCGGCCGTCCTCTTCGATCTCGACGACACCTTGCTCGGCAATGACATGGGAGTCTTTCTTCCCGCGTACTTCGCCCGACTCGGTGACTTCGCGACCCCGCGCATCGAGCGCAACCGTTTCCGCGATGCTCTCGTGCTCAGCACGCGTGCCATGATCGAGTGCGGGGACCCCACGCAATCGAACTCGGACGTTTTCTGGCAGCACTTCGCGCCCGCCTCAGGGATGGCGCGCGAGGAGGCAGAGGCGTTCTTCGATAGATTCTATCGCGACGAGTTTCCGCATCTCGAGGGGCTCACCCAGCCCCGAGCAGAAGCGCGGGATCTCGTCGCTCTCTGTGCGGATCGAGGCTGGCCTTTGGTCATAGCGACCAACCCGGTGTTCCCCCGCATTGCCATCGAGGAGCGCCTGCGTTGGGCCGGCATTCCCGTCACGGAGTGGTCTTATGCCCTGGTGACGAGCTATGAGAACATGCACAGCACCAAGCCGCGCCCGAGCTATTACCGGGAGATAGCCGAGCGGCTGCTGGCGGAGCCCGCCACGATGCTGATGGTGGGCAATGATCCACGGCAGGACACGATGCCGGCACGCCGCGCCGGCATGCAGACGTTCACGGTCCTGGAGGGTGAGGCTGCGGGTCCTGCGGATCCGTCGGGCGGCGTTGCAGGTCTGCGCAGTGGAACGCTGGGCGATCTGCTAGCCTGGCTTTCGTCCCTCTGAGTGCAGGGCCGCCGCTCAAGTGCGTGGCTGTTTGAGGCGTGGGGTGGCAGGGCCCGTGATGAGGCGTGCTCCTTTGGAGAAGGCCAGGTAGTTGTACGCCCAGCTGAGCATGACCGAGAGCCGGTTGCGAAAGTCTATCAAGAACATCACGTGAACGAAGCACCAGATGAGCCACGCTAGCAGACCTCCGAGGGTGCGCCCGGAGATGTCCGCGACGGCTGCAGCGCGGCCGATCGTCGCCATGCTGCCCTTGTCCTTGTAGCGAAAGGGCGGGCGGAGGTGGTGCATTGCAGCGGGACCTCGATCGCGCGAGACCTCGCGCCGGATCTGGTCGCCGACGTAGTCTCCCATTTGCATCGCTGCCTGCGCAACGCCCGGGATGGGGCGCCCGGTGGCGGTGTCCGAAAGGGCTGCCATGTCGCCAATCGCGAAAGACTCCGGATACCCAGGGATGGAGCAGTCCGGTTCGACGAGCACGCGCCCTGCGCGGTCCAGCTCGACGCCAAGCGACTCCCCGAGTTTGGACGCTCGGACGCCCGCTGCCCAGAACACGTTGGCCGCATCGATGCGCTCCTCGCCGACGTACACGCTGGTTTCGTCGAGTGCCGTGACGAAGCTTCCGAGCCTGACCTCCACGCCCGCCGCGCGCAAATCGCGCAGCGCTAGCACGCTTGCGCGCTCCGACATTCCTGGTAACACGCGAGACTGGCCCTCGACGAGGATGACCCTCGTGGTGCTGGTGTCCACGGCGCGAAAATCTGGCAGCACGGTGCGCGTCGCGATCTCCTTCAAGGCGCCCGCTAACTCGACGCCCGTCGGGCCGCCGCCGACGATGACGAAGGTCAGGAGCTGCCGTCGAGCCTCGTCGTCTCCCTCGAGCTCGGCCGCTTCGAACGTAAGGAGGATGCGGCGCCGGATCTCGAGGGCATCCTCGACGGTCTTGAGCCCGGGGGCGTGCGTCGCCCACTCGTCGTGGCCGAAGTACGAGTGGGTCGCTCCGGCCGCCAGCACCAGATAATCGTAGTGCAGCGAGGCGCCGGATACCGTCAGCGTACGGGAGCCGAGACTGACGGACTCGACTTCACCCAGCACGACGCGAACATTGCGGTAGCTGCGGAATATCTTGCGAGTTGCCTGGGCAATATCGGCGGGCGAGAGCACCGCGCTTGCCACCTGGTACAGCAAGGGTTGAAACAGGTGGTAGTTGCGCCGATCGACCAAAACCACGTCGGCGGCCACGTCCCGGAGTCGGAGCCCGACATGCAGGCCGCCGAAGCCGGCTCCGACGATGGCCACGACGGGGCGCTTCGGCGCTTGGGGGAGATCGGCGAGGCGGGTTGGTCTCTCCACGGTATGCTCGGCCTTGGCCACGCGCGGTCTTTCTCTGCCCGTGAACGCGGGCAGCGTCAGGCGTCGTGGCCGTTGGGCTGAGGGGGAATCGTGATACGACGTTTGTCGAGCTCGGCCAGGATCCGCGACACGGCCTGGTCCGAGTCGCAGTACGCCGTCTCGATGTGGATCTCGGGGGTGAGTGGCGCCTCATAGGCCGAGTCGACGCCCGTCACATGCTTGAGCTCTCCCCGTCGCGCTTTCGCGTAGAGGCCCTTCGGATCTCGGCGTTCGGCCTCTTCCAACGGAGTATCGATGAAGATCTCCATGAACTCCCCGTCCTCCACGGCCTCGCGTACCATCTGACGCTCTGACCGGAAGGGGGATATGGCAGAGACAATCACGATGAGTCCGGCGTCCATCAGGAGCTTTGCCACCTCGGCGATGCGCCGGATATTCTCGATGCGGTCGGCATCGGTGAAGCCCAGATCGCGGTTGAGACCGTGGCGGACGTTGTCGCCGTCTAGCAGGTAAGTATGACGGCCCTGTGCGTGCAACCGTTTCTCCAGCAGGTTGGAGATCGTGGACTTGCCCGCTCCAGGGAGCCCGGTGAACCACAGGAGGCACGGCGTCTGTCCCTTGAGCGCAGCGCGCCCCGTTTTGCTGACATCGAGTTCCTGCCAGGGTACGTTGTCAGCGCGCCAGAGCGCAAAGTCAAGGGTGCCCGCGCCAATCGTATCGTTGGTGAGGCGATCGATGAGTACGAACCCACCCGTGTCACGGTTTTCGACATAAGGGTCGAACGGCAGGGGCCGATCGACGCTCAAGTTGCACACGCCGATGTCGTTGAGGGTCAGGGTGCGCGCCGCTAGCTTGTCGAACGTCTCGACCTTGATCTTGTAGCGCGGGGCCGAGAGGACGGCGGTGAGCATCCGCGTGCCGATCTTCATCAGATAGGGCCGCCCAGGCAACATCGGTTGCTCGTTCATCCACACGATGTGAGCACGGAACTGGTCGGCAACACGCGGCTGGGCCTCCTGGGGGACGATCAGGTCGCCCCGGCTCACGTCCACCTCGTCGGTGAGGCTCACGACGACGGACTGCCCTGCCACCGCTTGATCGAGACTCCCCTCTGGGCCCTGTATGTCCTTGATACTCGTCTGTGAGCCAGAGGGCAGAATCGTGACGGCATCGCCCGGCGACATCGAACCCGAGACGAGGAGGCCCGCGAAGCCCCGGAACTCGGAGTTCGGACGCACCACCCATTGCACGGGAAGTCGGAACGGTCTGGCTCTATCGATGTCTTCGACGTTGATCGTCTCGAGGATGCGCAACAGGGAGGCGCCCGAATACCAGGGCATTGCCTCGCCAACCTCGACGATGTTCTCTCCCTTGAGCGCGGAGACTGGTACGCAGGTGACCTGCCGAACCCCCAACTCGGCCGCCAAGGCACGATAGTCGGCCTCCGCTCGATCGAAAACCTGCTGACTGTACCCTACGAGGTCCATCTTGTTCACCGCCAGCACGAGGTGACGGATGCCCAGGAGCGCACAGATGAACGTGTGACGACGGGTCTGGCTGAGGATGCCCTTGCGTGCGTCGAGGAGGATGATCGCGGCCTCTGCCGTCGACGCGCCGGTCACCATGTTACGGGTGTATTGCTCGTGTCCTGGTGTATCCGCGACGATGAACTTGCGCTTCTCCGTGGAGAAGTAGCGATAGGCGACGTCAATCGTGATGCCCTGCTCGCGCTCCGCCGCGAGGCCATCGACGAGCAGCGCGAGATCGAGCTCCTTGCCTTGGGTCCCCATGCGCGCGGATTCGACCTCGAGCGCCGCTAGCTGATCCTCGTAGATGAGCTTCGATTCATAGAGGAGCCGACCGATGAGGGTGCTCTTGCCATCGTCGACGCTCCCGCAGGTGATGAAGCGCAGCATCTCCTTCTGCTCATGAGCCTGCAGGTAGGCTTCGATGCCTTGGGCGCGGATTTGCTCGGCGTGATTCATTAGAAATAGCCTTCCTGCTTCTTCTTCTCCATGGAGGCCGTAGCGTCGAAGTCGATGACCCGTCCTTGTCTCTCTGAGCTCGCGGTCAGCAGCATCTCCTCGATGATGGCAGTGAGCGTGTCGGCGTTGCTCTCGACGGCGCCGGTGAGCGGATAACACCCCAAAGTCCGGAAGCGCACCTTCTTCATCATGGGGGTCTCGCCGGGACGCAGGGGGATGCGATCGTCGTCGACCATGATGAGAACGCCGTCGCGCTCCACGACGGGGCGCTCCTTGGCGAAATAGAGCGGAACCACGTTGATCTGGCGCAACCGAATATACTGCCACAGATCGAGCTCGGTCCAATTGGAGAGCGGAAAGACGCGCAGGCTCTCGCCGCGGTGTATGCGCGTATTATACACCCGCCATAGCTCGGGACGCTGGCGCTTCGGATCCCAACGATGCTGGGCGGATCGGAAAGAAAAGATGCGCTCCTTGGCGCGGGACTTCTCCTCATCGCGGCGCGCCCCACCGAAGGCAGCATCGAACCGATACTTGTCCAGGGCCTGCCGCAGCGCTTGGGTCTTCATCACGTCCGTGTGGACCGCCGAACCATGCGTAAAAGGCCCGATCCCCTGGCGGACGCCTTCTTTGTTGATGTGGACAATGAGTTCGAGCCCGTGCTCGCGCGCGATATTCTCGCGAAACTCAATCATTTCACGGAACTTCCACGTGGTGTCCACATGCATCAGGGGAAACGGTAGTCGGCCGGGGGCGAAAGCCTTCAAGGCCAAATGGAGCATCACGGAGCTGTCTTTGCCGATCGAATACAGCATCACCGGGTGCTCACATTCTGCGGCTACCTCGCGAATGATATGGATGCTCTCTGCCTCGAGTCGCTCGAGATGGGTCAACGCCATTGCCGCGACTACATAGGGCGCCTTTCGCTCGGCACAACTGCTGGACCGTCGACGATTGGTCCGCGGGGCCCGCGGTCCCGCTCGCGATACGGGTTATGGCAACGGAGGGTGCTGAGTCGCAGGGCCGACAGTCAGGCTCGCAGCGCGACTCGGGTTTCAGTTTGCGAAGCCTCCTGCCAGCGTGCTAGGGCGAGGCACCGGCCATTCGCATCAGCCCGTTGGAATTGCTGGCTTGCGGGCGATGACCTGAACGACGGCGCTCGGTCCCTTGTGGTAGCGTCCCTCGTGCACTTCGCGAACGGTCTCGCACGCGTGAAGGAATTCGAGGCCATCGAGCTCTTCACGCAGGGTGGCGAGCGTCATCAGGAGCTCGGCCGAAGGAGGTCCACCCGTCTTGTAGTCCAGCTGTTTTGGCGTGTACGCTTCGAGCAGTACCACGCCCTCGGGCTCGAGTGCCGCGACCGCGGCGCGGTGAAGTCGTCTCCGCAGCTCGGGCGGCGTGTGGCACCAGATGGAGACGATCCCGTGCCAGCGCGCTTCGCCCAGCTCGAACTCCGCTAGATCCGCCACGATGGTTTCGATGACGACACCCTGCTTTCCGGCGAGCTGGCGCGCTTTGGCGAGACCTACCGCCGAGCTGTCGACCCCGGTCACGCGAAAGCCACGGCCCGCCAGGAAGACTGCATTGCGGCCCTCTCCCTCGCCCAGGCAGAGCACCTTGCCCTTCACAGGCAGGTAGCGCTCCGCGTTGGCAGCCAGAAAGTCGTTCGGTTCGGTCCCGTAGACGAAGCCGGGCTCGCTATAGCGTTGGTCCCACATCGGCGAAGTATGGCACGGTCGGTCCCGAACGGCGAATGCGCCTAGTACGGCTCCCCAGAAGTTCGTACCCGGTCAAGTCGAGCCCGAGCCCGGATCGTCGAGGCGCCGGACCATGGCGGTCAGCATGGCGACCGTGCGCAGGAGCAGCGTGCGACCCCAGGAACTGAAGCTCCACGGGGTGGCCGCCTTGAACCTGCTTCTGTGGGTGCCTTGTTCCGGGGAGGTGTACTCAGCGGAGGAGCCGGCGAGGTGGTCACCACTTCGGCGTAGACTGCCAGGTCCCTGCGGCGGCTCTCTCGGGGGCGTCTGGGGTCGGCTTGCTGGTGCGAGATTTGCTGCGCGGTGGTGCCATGCCGGAATGCGAACACTCTCGGTGGCCAGTGCTGGTCGCCACATTGGCCGCTCTCGCGTGCGGTGAAGAGCCAGCGACGAGGGCGGCGCTCACCCAAGGCTCGCAGGGCGGGATGGCGCCTGTCGCAGTGCTTGCCGTCGCGCCCGAGGGCCGTGCGGGTGCTGACCTTCAGCCCGACGCACTGGCGGCTGACGGCTCCAGGGCTCCAGGGGAGGCCATCGCGGGGACTTCCTCGGTCCAGGCAAGCCCAAGCTGTGGCACCCCGGCGACTACCATCGCGTCGATACAAGGTGAGGGAGGGACGAGCCCGCTCCGCGGGGAGACCGTCACCGTGGAGGGCGTGGTGACCGCTAGCTTCCAAGGGGCGCAGCGCCTCGGGGGGTTCTTTCTGCAGGATCCGGTTGGGGACGGCAATCCGGCCACTTCCGAGGGCATCTTCGTCTACGAAGGGGCCGTTCCGCTGGCGGAGGTGGGTCCTGGCCAGGTACTGCGCGTCGAGGGGCTCGTCGCCGAGTTCGAGGGGCTGACGGAGCTCACCGAGGTCAGGAACATCCTCTTCTGTGGCAGGGTACCTCCGCTCGCGCCCACTGCGCTCGGAGCCCCGTCTTCTCAGGAATCGCTCGAGCGTCTCGAGTCCATGCTCGTTGCGACGAGCGAGGTGCTCACCCTCACCGACACGTGGCGTCTCGCGTCGTATGGTGAGCTCGAAATGGTTTTCGGCGGCAGGGCCTTCGTCGTGACGAGGCCGCCGGACCAGGGTGGTGCGAGCGGTGACGGTACCGCCCCGGGCGGCGGTCTGCGCCTGTTACTCGACGATGGGAGCCTCGTGATGAACCCATCGCCCCCTCCCTATCTGTCGGCGGGGACGCCACTTCGCCTAGGGGACACAGCTCCCCAGGTCATCGGCATCCTTCACTATGCTTTTGGCGCCTATCGGCTTCAGCCCACCGAAGCGCCGCGTTTCACGAGGAACAACCCCCGACCCCATGCCCCCGCCGCTGTCGGCGGGGACCTGCGGTTGGCAAGCCTGAATACCCACAACTACTTCGTAAGCCTTGGTGACCGGGGAGCTGCGACCTTAGAGGAGCTCGACGGGCAGCGCTCGAAGCTGGTTGCCGCGCTCGTCGGACTCGACGCCGACATCGTGGCATTGCAGGAGCTGGAAGCCCGTGGCGATGAGGCTGCCGAGGATCTCGCATCGGCGGTCAACGTGGCACTCGGCCAGGAACGCTACACTGCCGTTCGCGCGCCAGCGCTCAGGCGCGGTAGCCCCGACGCCATACAAGTCGGGTTGCTCTATGACAGCGATCGGCTCGTGCTCGTGGGGGAGGCGATGACGGATACGGACCCGATCCACAACAGGGTGCCCTTGGCTCAGGGATTCGAGTGCGAGGGGGTGCGCTTGGGCGTCCTCGTGGTCCACCTGAAATCGAAGAGCTGCAGCAATGCCGATGGCTTGAATCGAGATCAGGGCAACGGCGAGGGCTGCTATGCGGCGCTCCGCCGCGATCAGGCGATGCGTCTCACCTCCTACGTTTGGGAGGTGGCTGACCGCCTCGCCACGGAAGCGTTGGTCGTCCTGGGTGACTTCAATGCCTACGGCGGTGAGGCGCCTCTCATCGAGCTAGAACAGGGAGGCCTTCAGAACCTCCCCGAGCGGTTGATTGACGAGCAGGACCGCTACTCCTACGCCTACTCGGGCGAGGTTGGCTTGCTCGACCATGCCTTCGCGACCCCCGACGTCCGGGTCACCGGAGCCACCGCGTGGCACATCAATGCCGACGAGCCTTCGCTGCTTGGCTACTCGGAGTCGATCTCGAGGGAGTACTTTCAGCCGGACGCCTATCGCAGCAGCGATCACGATCCGCTCCTCGTCGGGATCGAGATCGCGCTGCGGGGGTCATCGGCGCGGTAGAGGTTGCGCGGCGTGCCCGTCCGCGGGTCGACGCCGCAGCAGGGCGCTGGCGAGGACCACCACGGCGATGTTCCACCATCCGAAGGGCTGCGCAGGGGATTGGCTCGCGCCGCAGCTCGGCACCCCGCGTGCCGGCTCAGGTCTGGAGACACGAATCTCAATCTCCTCGCTGGTGGAATTCCCGGCGAAATCCCTGGCCTGGATGCCAAGGGTATAGTGTCCTTGCGGGACGCGGAAGGGTGTAATGGCGTAGGGCGGGACCTCGTCGAAGCGCGTGAACACGACGGTGCCGCTCTCGTCGCGTAGGGCGAACTCGACTCCGTGCACGCCCCAGCCGCTGTCCGTGGAGGTCGCCTCAAGGGCAAACTCGGTGTACTCGTCGGCTCCTTCGAGGATCCGCGCGATACGTCGCCTACTCGGGGAAACCACCCGGAGCCGTGGTGCCACGTCGTCTGGAGTCTCCTGGAAGGGGTCGCCGCAGGTGTTCAGAGCTTGCCCCATCCCCTCAATGCCGCAATCGGCGGAATCGGTGTCGCGAGCCGTCCCCTGCTCGGCGTCCGTCGCGAGCGTCGGCAATGCCGAGCAGGCAGGGGTCGGGCGCCACGCGCTTCCTCGGAAGCAGGGGGTAACGTCGACATTGGAGGACTCCTCGAGCCATTCGACCTTTCTCGCAAGGTTCGTGTAGTGGCTCACCCCGCTTCCGCATTGTTCCCCGGATCCCGCCGACGTGATCCCGACGAGGCGCGGCGTGAAGGTGCCGTCCGCCTCCGCAAAATGGAGAAAAAGCGGGCCTCCGGAGTCGCCGTGGCAAGTGTCCACGGTGGCGCTGTCGAGCAAGAGCTCGTCGCCGACGGACGCGATGCGCGAAATCCCGACGCGTTGCGTTCCGCGCTCACCGTCGGGACCATCCGCTCCGAATCCGACCATGGACACGGCGGCCCCTTCGACGAGCTGGTCGAGCTCGCAGCCCGCCAGGATCCGCGCGGGCTGGATCTGGGTCACAGGTTGTTCGAGCACGCAATAGGCAATGTCGCTGCCGTTGCCGAGACGAGCTCCCGGCATGAGGCGACAGAGCTCCGTCCGCGCACTGAGCTCCGGTCGCGCGGCATCCGTCCCGAAGCGAACCTCCTCCACGGCGTCCCCACAGTGGGCGGCATAGACGACGAGGCGCGGGCTCACGAGAACCCCACTGCACCCGCCCACCGAGACGGCGGAAGGCCACTCGCAGGGTGCCGCATCGCGCCCTCCCAGCACTGGTTGCCTGGTGGTTGCGGTTTGGAAAGATGGCGGTGGTGCGCTGTCGTCGGTGCGCGCGCCAGCATCGACGTCCACGGCCATCCAACAGCCTCCGCCGGGAAGGAGCGCGGCCCCCGCGAGGAGGACCCAACAGGTCGCGCACGCTCGATGTGCTCGTCTCGTGGGAGAGTGCCTCCGGGAGGGCGCTCCCCTCGCGCGCTCCACAGCATGCACCACGCTTGGCGGGAAGGGGGGGCGCATCATCCGCTCCAGCTCAACCGATAGCCCTCGCGAGACCTGTGGATGATCGCGTCTGGCAGTCCGTGGGCACGCAGCTTGGAGCGCACCTCATAGACCTGGTTTCTTGCCGCAGAGCCGCTGCCACAAGTCCCGAGGACCCTCTCCTGGAGCTCGCGAGTTGAAACGAAGCGTCCCGCATTCTGCATCAGATACACGAGGATCTCCCTCTCGGCACGTCGCAAGGGGAGGGAGCGGCCAAGGACGGAGACTACCAGGCGCGTGGGATCGAAGACGAAAGGCCCGCAGACGACGCGGCGCGCCACGGGCTCCGCGCATCCAAGGTTTCGTTCGCCGCTCGAACGCACTGCTCGCTGAACCCTCCAGAGAAGCTCGCGTGGATCGTAGGGTTGTCGTAGGACGTCCAGGTTACGTCTCGGAGGGATGTGCGCCAGATCGATCTCGGCGGCTTCGGGAAGAACCAGGAGCATCGGAACACCGAGGTCCAGGGTATCCGCGGAATGAGCAGCAGGCAGGTGTTCGCATCGCCACTCGACGATTCGCAGGATTACGCTCGATTCGTCAAAAGCGTGCCACGTTTCAGGTGCTGGCCGCCGAAGCACCCCAAGCCGTTCCTGAGTGAGCACCCAATGGCCCAGGACTTCCAGACCCGGGACGGTCCCTTCGAGGAGGATGATCCGGCTCGCACCATTTGCGCCCTCCAGGACCGGCTGCCCGCCTCTGAGCCCCTGGACGAACTCCTCGCCTCCATGAGTCATCTGCATTCACCTCCATTTCCCTCTCCCGCCACACGCGCCCACTCTCTCGAGCGGTAGGCCGGCTGTCATTGCGATCCTTCCCTCTGCGCTGGGCCTGCGCCCTACACGGGGTTGTGTCCGAAGTGCGGCTGGTGTCCTCGGACGTTCCACCGAGTGAATGACACGCCAATTTCCCCAGTGGCTAACAAATGTCAACGGAATCCGAAATGTACAGTCGTCAGAATAGCGTCAGATCCGCCGTCTCAATGGCCGCTGTCGGGCGCCGCAGGACCAACGCGATACGCGCACCGGACTCCTGGTGACCTTCTCGGGTGTTCTGGCGTGATCAGGCGCAATGGCCAACCGCCGCTGCTGCCTCTCCACAGCCCCGGCATGGCGAATCGACAATCACGGATGGCTAGAGAGTGTCTCAAGAGCCGAGCCCGAGCCCGAGCGGTTGGTCCGGCTGTGTGACAGGCAGTGGTCGAAGCTCGAGTCTTTGCTGCCACCCGCGACGAGGACTGGCGGTCGAAATGCGAAGCCAGGTCGAGCGATCGTTAAGGCCATGCTCTGGGTGTTGCCGATGGGCGCCCCTTGGCGAGAGCTGCCGTCGGCTTACGGCCCCTGGCCGTCAATGTATACGCGGTTCTCTCACTGGAAAGCTCGCTAACCGCGAGTCGCGGGATGCGGCTTCTCGCGCTCGATGCCCCGAAGGTCGAGCGTCATTGAGCACGGCTATGTGACATGGGCTTCTCAGTCCTGGGTCCGCTGTGACGTCTTGCCACATGGTCGCGGAATGCAGCGGAGCTCACCGCTCGCGTCGTCGGCGTCGAGGAGTGTCGCCGCTGCTTTTTCGCGGCGAGCCAAGGCGCTGCCCGGTACGGCTCCTGCATCCGCTGGCGCGCGATGTGGTGCTCACCATACGGGATGCGAGCATGAAGCCCGAGCAATGCACAGGGCGCGCAGCCTCTCGAGGCCGCCGTTCGGTGCGGAATCCCACCCATTTCCTTGGTCGACCCGCGGGTTGCCGTAAGGTGCACGACTGGTTGCGTCAGGCGCGAGGCTGGCCGCGATGGCTCTGCGCTGGGGCTACGGTGCTGCTGCTCCTGGTGAGTTCGCCTGTGTGTCGCGCTCAGGCGGGCGAGGACGGGGCTCCCATCGAGAGCTCCAACTACAACGTCGATGCTGCTCAGGGTCCTATCAGTGGCAGTACGCGAGTGATTGGCCTTGCCGGGGCGTTCGTCGCGATTGCCGAAGGTGCAGACGGGGTCGCCTGGTCTCCCGCTGCGTCAGCGGTGCGCTTGCCCTACTCACGAGCTCGCTGGGACTACGACATTAGCCTCGACATCGCGTTCGGCGGCTGGTTGCCCAATAGCGATTTCCTGAACCGCGGCGAGTCTGACGAAGACGCGGAGGTGCACCAGCGCTCCCTCGTCTTTGGCTCGCTCGCAGGAACCGTCTACTACCGTCACGCGGGCGTGGGGGTCGCGGCCGAGGCCCGCCGCCAGGCGCTCGAGCGAGACAGTACGACCGCTGGGCTTGCCCCGGCGAGCCTCACAGCCAACTACGGCGTGCTGCACCTCAGTATGGCCTACGGATTCCTCGATGGACAGCTCGTGATCGGGGCAGGGCCGCGGGTGACGGGGCTGAGCGTCAATGGTCGTGGGTCCGCTTCGGATCTCTTGGCCGTGGCAGGCGTGGGGGCGGAGCTCGGTGCCGTCTTCAAGCCGCACGACGCGCCCGTGCGCTTGGGAGCGGTCGCGAAATCCGCAGTCAACCCGCGCTCCAGCGATGTGGGAACGGCGGCGGGGCCCGACGGCGAAGCGCTGTGGCGCCCTGAGGGGGTGACCTTGCCATGGGAGCTCCGGGTCGGCATCGCCTACCAGTTCGGGCCGCGTGCCCTGAACCCGCGGTTCATCAGCGTCGAGTCGCGCAGCGAGCGTCTCATCGAACAGGGGGGGGCCCGCCTCCGGTCCCAAGAGGCCCTGAAGGACCGAGCTCGGGAGCGAGCCGCAGAGAGTCTGTCCAAGCGCTACGAGAGCCGCCCTCGGCCGTATCTGCTCGTCTCGACGGAGCTCGCGGTCATTGGAGGTAGCAGCGACAGCGTTGGACTGGGAGCGGCCGTCGCGGGCGTCGTGGAGCGCTCGCGAAGTGCGGTGGCAGTGTCGCCGCGCCTCGGCCTCGAGACGGAGGTGGTTCCGCACTGGTTCAAGGTGCGCGGCGGCTCCTATCTCGAGCCCGCGCCGACCCATGCTTCGCGTCTGCGAGTTCACGGCACCGTGGGCTTCGACGCGAAGCTGTTTCACTGGGATGTCTTCGGGCTGCTGGGTGGATTCGATGGCTGGATGCTCTCGGCCGCCCTCGACGGAGCGCGCGATTACGTCAACACGGCCGTGAGCGTCGGGTTCTGGCACTGAGCCCCACCGCCGTGCTGGGGCGTTCAGTACGCGCAAAAGTTCGCCCGCGCGACCGCGATACAAAGCTGGCCCGTCGCGCAGCCAAGGTTGCCGTGGAGTTCGCCATCGCAAGCGCAGAGGCCATCCTGGCCGTCATCGTTGTTGGCGCGGCAGATTTGTGCCGGGGCATTGGGGCACTCGCTCGTTCCTAGGCAGGTGCAGTGGCCACGAATGCCCTCTGCATCGGTGATTGGTTCGCAGTGCTGCCCGGGGGCGCAAGCGAGGCCGCAACCCTGACAGTGGGAGTCGTCGGAGGTCGTATCGATGCAGCTCCCGCCGCAGCAGCGCGCGCCAGCGGCCGCACCGCAGCGAGCGCTCTCGCAGTCTGGGTCCGCGCAGTCCGTATCGCCGTCGCAGTCGTTGTCGACGCCATCATCGCAGCGCGTCTCGGTCTCCATGTGTCCAGGACAAATGCACCCTTCCAAGCTGCAGATCTGCCCGTGATCGCCGCAGGGTTCCCCCGCGCATGCCGGGTTGGCGCAGTCCACGGCTGAGGTGCACACCGCCGGCGCGTCCCCGGAGCCCGCCGAGCCCCCGCGTCCGGCTTCGCCAGCCCACCCCTTCGCTCCCGCGCTCCCGCCAGGTACCCAGGTCCGCCCCGCGTCGCCAGCGCCAGCGGCCCCTCCACGAGCGTCTCGGCTCGGCAGGGCAAGGTCGTAGCACCCCGTGGGGAACTGGAGGGTGCCAAACAGGACGGCGCTGAAGAAGAGGCAACGCGTTGCGTTCACGTCAGGGTTCCTTCAGGGGCAGACCCGCCGGGCGGGCTGCGGTGGCTTACCACCCCGCGTCGTCTTGTCTCGCTGATCCGCACGGCGCACGTCAAGAGGCTTTGGCTTAACGCTCCACACCTTGGGAATGCGCGTGGCCGTAAAGCCGGGAACGGGTAGACTGGCACTCGGTGTCCACGCCGTCTCCACCCCCGTGCCCTTTCTGTGGCTGGACTCATGCGACCGAGGTGCCGTGCCAACACGCCACGGTTGCGGGGAGATATCTCCTCCTTCGAAAGCTGGGGGAAGGAGGGATGGGTCGCGTCTTCGAGGTCAGACACCTCGAGATGGGCCGCCGCTTCGCGATGAAGGTGCTGCACCCTCGGTTCGCTGCGAACCCCAGGGTTTGGGAGCGCTTTCGGCAGGAAGCGCAGGCAGTGGGTCGATTGGAGAGCGAGTTCATCGTCGCCGCGACGGACTTTGGGCACTCGGAAGCCCATGGCTATTATCTAGTGCTGGAATACCTGGAAGGCGAGGATCTCCGTTCCCGGCTGGAGCGCTGCGGGCCGCTGGAGCTGCCGGAGGCGATCCGTATATTCACACAGGCCTGTTGCGGGCTTTCGGATGCACACGGAGCTGGCATCGTGCACCGCGACATGAAGCCCGACAACCTGTTCCTCGCCACGCGCCCGGGGGGCGCGAGCTCTGTCAAGCTCCTGGACTTCGGCATCGCCAAGCTGTCTGCCGCGGTGCGGCGCACCAGCGCCGGCCAGCTCATGGGTACCCTGTGCTACATGCCGCCGGAGCAGGTGCAAGCCGACGAGAACCTCGATCACCGAGCAGACATCTACTCGCTCGGCGCTACCTTGTACGAGGCGCTCACCTGCCAGGTACCTCACCCGGGGACCACCGACCCGGAGATCTTGCTTCACATCTTGAAGTGCCCCCCGGTTCCGCTGGAATCCGTGCGTCCGGACCTCCCCCCCGAGCTCTGTGCCGTGGTCCGACGCGCCCTAGCGTTCGCGCCCGACCAGCGTTTCGACAGCATCATGCAGATGAAGGCGGCGCTCGTCGCTGCTTGTCCGGAGGCGGTCTCAGCCGCCATGCCGCAGGCGTTTGCCACGGAGCGCGGCGCGGAGCGGGACGCTGTCCCCGCCGCGGTCCATCGCCCGGGTCGAGCGGTGTCGATTCCGGTGCTCCGCCCTTCGTCGACGCCGCCCGTCGTTTCTTCTCGCACACGAGCACAGGGGCGCGGGGTGCTGGCGCGGGTCGTCGGTGCGGGGGGGGGCCTGCTGGCGGTCCTCGGAGGAGGGCTTTGGCTCGGGCACTCATGGCGCGAGGGCGCCCGCGGCGCAGCGAGCAGTTCTCTCGCCGAAGCGACGGAGGCGCCCTTCGCGGGGGGACGCCCCCCGCCATCGTCCGCCGCGGTGGACAGCGAGCGAACGGTCGTGGTCGTTGTCCAGGGTGCGCCGCCGGGCGCGAAGGTCTTCTTCAATGGTCAGAGGCAGGATGGTCCACTGTTTCGTGTGAACCGGAGCTCGCAGCAAGGAGCTCTGCGCGTGGAGGTGGAAGGGCGACGCCCCTTCGTCTTGGACGTAGTGCCCGACGCGGACCGGATCATCGTCGTCGGGCCCCTCTCGCCACTCGAAGCTGCCACGAAGCCTCAACCGCCGAAGGGCTCCCGATCATTCGCTGTCGTGGATGGCGGGCGCCCTCCTCGAACTGGGGCTCCAACGCTGCGGAGGGGCGCCAATGGTGCCGTCTTCTTTGACGAGTAGCCGCGCTGCGCTCTTGGCCTTGGCAGTGTTCGCGTGCTCGGCGAACTCGCTGGCCGTGGAGGCCCCTGAAGCCAAAGCGCTCGAGCATTCTCGCAGAGCGGCGGAGCTGCACCGCGCGGGGCGCAAGCAGGAGGCGCTCCTCGAGTACCAGCGCGCCGTCGACGTTGCTCCAAGCGCCATTCGGGTGCTGAACCTGGCGAGTGCCTATCAAGATAGTGGCCAACCAGCGCGCGCCTGGGCCACCCTGGTCCTTTTGCGGGGGCGCTACTGGCGAGTCCTCACCAAGTCCCAGCGCGATCTCGTCGCCGCACAGGAAGAGCAGTTGAAGGGTGTGCTCGGCTACCTACAGCTCGCGGTAGAGCCTCCCGGTACGCGGGTCGCGGTCGATGGTGTAGTGCTCGTGACGCCGCCGCTGCACGCCCCGTTGGTGCTCGAGGCAGGGCGCCACCATCTGCTCTTCGAACGGGAAGGCTACCGTTCCGTCCAGCGGCGGGTAGATGTCGCGCCGCAGGCTAGCACCGAGCTGTTCGTGACCCTCGTCCGCAATCCCGCGCCGGGTACCGCGGACAGCGGTGGTACCTCGACGCTTCTCTGGGCGGGAGCGGGAGCCTCCGGGGCGGCGGCGGCCACTGCGTGCGTCTTCTGGGCGCTGGCGGCAGCTAGCAAGTCCGATTACGACCGCCACGCTCAGCGGTACGTCGCCTGGGAAATCGACGCGAGCGATCCTGGTATGTTGGCGGCGCGGGATGACACGCGGACGTACCAGAGCCTCGCTTGGGGCATCGGGATCAGCAGTGCGCTGCTTGCGGTGGGAACGGGGGTCACTTGGTGGCTCCAGCGCGACGCGTACGGGCGTACTCCAGAAGCGAGGATTCTCCCCGTTCCCACAAAGCGGGGGATCGCCGTCAGCTTCTAGACAAGGAACAATCCAGCCCTGCTGATCGGGTGCGTTGATGCATGCTCATGTGTACGGACGAGCGCAGCGAGCCGTACTCCGTGGCGCGTTGATCGCGCCAGCTCCTGAGAATCCATTGCTCGCCAAGATGAGTGTGTCCGGCCACGAACTCCTCGAGTACCATTGGGGGCAGGCCCCCAGCCTCGATAGGGAGAACACATGAAACACTCGAAGAAGCTAGCCGTAGCCGTTGCCCTCATTACCACCGCTGCCGCGCTCGCGGGATTGGGATACGCCAAGTCGGATCGTGGCGCGAACTTTGAGCGCCAGCGTCCGAGCCTAGTCTATAGCGATGACAAGGTTCCGCCCATTCCGCGCGCATTCTACGACTTCAACGTGACCGAGCCCGGCACCTTCCGCGATTTCCTATGGGTGGTGGACTCCACGTACGACCTCCTGATCAGTAAGGGTGTCGCTCCATCGCGCATCCACTTCGTCGTCTCGCTACGTGGGCTCACCGTCGCGTACGCAACGGAGGGCTTCGGCCAAGGCGACCCAGCCCTCGAAGCCGTGGGCGAGGAGATCCGCGGCTACCTTGCCAGCCTGCAAGCGAAGGGTGTGCACATCGAGGCGTGTCTCATCTCCTGCCAATGGGTGGGTGTAGACCCGAGTTCACTCTTCACCGGTGTGGAGGTCATCGACAACGCGTTCGCCGCGTCCATCTGGTACCAGAACCACAAGTTTGCCGTCATTCCTGTCCACGAGCTTCCATAACGCCGGAGGTCGGGGTGCGCGGAGCGCCAGGGCTGTCGCGGGCAGGTCTCCTCCGGGCCGCGGCGGCCAGCACCCGCTGGCGCCCGGCGCAGCCAGCGGGTGGGCCGCTGGCCGTCGCAGATCCTTAGCCCGTTTTTCCGCTGGTTATCAGCGCTCCGTGCGGCCCTGTTGCGCTTCCGCGCCAGTGCAGCGATGCTCAGTGGGCGTATCGCAACGCACGACTCAAGGAGGACCGTTCCATGGGAGACAAGTCACCGAAGTCGAAAGAACGAGACAAGAAGCAGAAGGCGGCGACCAAGAACCAGGCCGATGCCAAGAAGGCAGCGGCTGCTGCCAGCAAGAGCAAGAAGTAGATCGCCGGTGGTGAAGACGGGGCCCCGCGTGCATGCTTGCGGGGCCTCGTCGCCTAGCGGCGGCAGCAGTGGGGAGCGAAGTGTGGCGCTCTGCCTCGCTGCGCGCTGGCGCGCTGGCGCGGCCTGGCGTCTGGCAACGCGCGAAGTCGAACTCCCCAACCCGGCGGAATATGCGGTCGAGCGAGCACGAACCATGGACCAGTAATTGCTTCCTCGCGCGTCGTTGCTGCGCGGCTGGTCAGAGCCGGGCCTGGTGGATACCTAGATTGATGCCTCGCGACCGGACCAACGAAGCCGACACGAAAGCCCGCAGACTTTGGCAGAGGACGCGCCTGCTGCTTACTGAGGGGTATCAGCTGGTATCGGACGCCATCGACGGTTATTCCAAGGATCGCGCGGATCTCGCTGCCGCAGCGCTCGCCTTCTTCACACTCCTTTCTCTGGCGCCGCTGATCATCATCGCGGTCGCTGTGGCCGGCTTCGTGTTGGGTGAGCAAGCTGCTCGAGCCGAGGTGCAGCATCTGCTCGCCCAGACTATGGGGCGGGTACCCGCCGATACGGTGGCGGAGTGGGTGAGGCAGGCGAGCGAGGGGGGAGCGGTTGCCTCGGTGGTGGGCGGTGGGCTCACCGTCTTGCTGGCATCTCGCCTGACGATGCAGCTGCGGCAATCGCTCAACCAGGTCTGGAACGTCGACGTCGAGCTCCAAGAAACCTTCAAGGCGAGTGTTGGCGTGTACCTGCGTGGGCGTGCTTCATCGTTGCTGTTGGTACTCGCTACAGGCCCTTTGCTCCTGCTCGTCTTCCTTTCTCGCACCGTCGTCACGGCGTTGCCTTCGGCACTATTCGATGACACCTGGTTGAAGGCGGGCATTGTTGACGCAGCTCAGCTCTCCTTCTCGTTCGTCCTCGTGGCGGCCGTATCGGCCATGATCTTTCGCTGGGTACCGGATACGAAGATCGGCTGGCGTCCGTGTTTGGGCGGCGGAGTTCTCACGTCCATCTTGTTCAACCTCGGCAGCTACCTGGTTGGCCTCTATCTGGGCCGTGCGAGTGTGGGCAAAGCCTACGGCCTAGCGGGCTCCCTAGTCGTCGTCCTGTTGTGGCTCTACTACTCCGCGCAGATATTCCTTTTCTGTGCGGAGTTGACCCAGGTCTACACCGAGCGACACGGACGGGGCTTGAACGAGGACGAGAGCCGGGAGCTCGAGGAGATGGAGCGAAGCGCGTCCAGCACGGGGACTACCTGATGCGAAGGCCGCGAGTGCCGAGGGGTCGGCGCCCGGCATTCTTGGTTCGCGTTCGCGAGAGCGCGCTCGCGCATTTCAGACGAGAAGCGATAGCGATGTAGTGCCCGGTTGATGGACGCAGAGCGGTTCCTCTCCCAGAGGATCTCCCGATGCGGCGAAGGCTCGGGCGCGAGAACCGCCGCAGGGCCACTTGAACTCGCACGCGCCGCACTTGCCCATCAAGTTCTCCATATTCCTCAGGGCGACCAGGCCAGGATGGCTGCGGTATAGCTCGGAAAGGGGTTGCCTCTTCACGTTTCCGAGCAGCGGCTCGGGCAGAAAGCCGGCAGGGTAGACGTTACCGTTGCGCGCAACGAAGATGACGCCGTTGCCGTCTCGCATGCCGAGCCCGAGCCGTCGTGCTCGGGGCTTCACCTCTTGCCAGGAGGCTCCTTTCTCGAGCTGCGATTGGATCCAGAAGCGACGATAGTGCGGCGCTTCCACGGTGCTGATGTGAAACGGTGCCGAAGCGCTCTCGGAGTACACCCACTCGAAGAGCTCCTCGAGCTCCAAGGCGCTCGGCGCCGTGAGGGCCGAGCCCCGCCCAGTAGGCACGAGCACGAAGAGGCTCCAGCGCACGATCGGCGGGGTGAAGCCGGCGAGCACGTCCCGCAGCTCCGGGACATGCTGTAGGGTTTGCGTGCACACCGTGGTGTTTATCTGCACCGGGATGCCCATCTCCTTGGCCCAAGCGAGGGCGCGCCGCGAGATGGCAAACGTGCCCGGTACTCCACGGAAGGCGTCGTGGACCTGCGCCGTCGGGCCGTCGAGGCTTAGGCCCATGGCGGTGACACCGAGGTCGTGAAACCTCGCCACGACCTGCCGGGTCAGCGTTGGCGTCGTGCTCGGGGTGATTGCCACCGGCTGATCGACCTCGCGCGCGTAGGCCATGATGTCAAACAGATCGGAGCGCTTCATCGGATCGCCGCCCGTGAGCACGAGGAGGCTACCCATGCGCTTGACCTCATCGACAAGGGCGCAGGCCTCGGCAAAGGTCAGTTCGTCGGGGTCCGCCTCCGGGACGGCCTCCGCGCGGCAGTGCCGGCACGCGAGATCGCAGGCGATTGTCGTTTCCCAGTAAACGTTACGCGGAGCGCGGTCGTAGATGTACTCACTGGTGTCAGGGGCATTCATTCGAGTCTCCCTCGCCGTCTGCGGAAAGAGTCTAGAGTAGTCATGGGCGACGTCGACACTCGAAGGCCGTCGGAAGGTCCGGCCCGTCCGTCGGTGCGTACCGGGAGGGTGAAACGCGGTCGCACGGCTCGGCCCGGAGCAGCCAAGAAGGTGGGATGCACGAGGACGTGCTTGCCATCCGTCAAGTGGTTGGGGAGGATGAGAGCTTCAGAGGTACCTGAGTGAAGGCAAGGATCCTGGTCGTCGAAGACAGTGAGGCGCAAGGCTGCCATGTCAAGACGGTTCTCGAAGCGCGCGGATACGAGGTGACTTGGGCGCGTGGCGGCATCGAAGGTTTGAAGCTCGCTAGGCAGTGGATTCCCGACCTCATCGTCCTGGATGTGGTGATGGGAGACGTCGACGGGTTCTCCGTGTGCCGGTGGCTCAAGATGCACGCGGATACGAGGGACATCCCGGTCATCATGCTCACCGTGAAGGGTGAGCTCGAGAGCCGCGTCGAGGGGCTGCATGTTGGGGCCAACGACTACCTCGCCAAGCCCTTCGCCGATGAGGAGCTCGAGGCGAGGATCTTCGCTGCCCTCCGTGTGCGTGCGGCCCAAGCGGAGCTAAAGGATAGGAACCGCCAACTCGAGTCGATGCTGCAGCATGTGGAGGCGCTTGCCATCACAGACCCATTGACGGGGCTCTTCAACCGGCGGAGGTTCGCTGACGTCCTACGTCGCGAGTTCGCGGTTACGAAGCGCTACAAGAACCCACTGAGCTGCTTGATGGTCGACCTCGACCACTTCAAGCGCATCAATGACGAGTTCGGGCATGACGCGGGGGACACGGTGCTTCGGGAGTTTGCCCAGCGTTTGGGCGCCAACCTGCGGGAGGTCGATCTCTGTGCTCGCTACGGGGGCGAGGAGTTCAGCATCCTCCTGCCACAAACCTCGAAGGAGAACGCGGCGGTAGTGGCCGAACGCATCCTGCACTTCGCCCGATCCATGCGAGTCTCCGCGGATGGCCGGGAGATTTCGCTGACGGTGAGCATCGGCATCTCGTGTACGACCGACGCGACGACCAACGACGAGCTGGAGCTGGTGAGGATGGCAGACGGCGCATTGTACTCTGCGAAAGCAAGTGGCCGGAATTGCGTGGTGGTCTACGATCCCCCTGAGCCCGGCGCCTGAGTTGGTCGCCGCGCCGCGCCACCCCTCGCTCGCTCCAGCTCCCTGCGCTGTTCATGCCGCTAGCTGACGCTCCGCTGCTACGAGAGATCGCCACGGCGCGTGATGCCTTCGGTCTCTCGTGGGCGCCCGACGGTAGGCGTGTCGCGGTCGCTACCGGGAGCGGGCTTCGGGCCCTCACCACGGATGGCAGGGAACTCTGGTCTCACGTCAGTGAGCCTTGCCTGTCCGCCGACTGGTCCCGCGACGGGCGCCATATCGCGGCGGATCTCGGCGACGAAGCGCAGCTCTTCGAGGCAGCCACCGGGGAAGTGCTCCTGCGCTGCCGCGGTCACGCCGACCACGTCACCCACGTGTCGCTCTCTCCGGATGGGCAGCTGCTCGCCTCCGGCTCTTTCGACACGACTGTCAAGGTCTGGGACGTCCGTTCCGGGCAGAGCCTCTTCACCCTTCGCGGACACGAGCAGCGAGTGGGGGCCGTCGCGTTCTCGCCGGATGGTGACCTGCTCGCATCGGGCTCCGACGACGGCACCGTGCTGCTCTGGAACGTTCGCACTGGCGTAGGTCGGCACACGCTTGCCGGCGACGCGGGGCTCGTCCAGGCGCTCGCGTTTTCGCCGGATGGCCTCTGGGTTGCTTCTGCCCATGGAGATCACGGCGTGAGGCTCTGGGAGGTGGGGGCCGCACGCCTCTGTCGGTGCCTGGAGGGACATGGGCGCGCCGTCCAGGCGCTCGCGTTCTCCCCCGACAACGAGTTGCTCGCTTCAGGGTCCGAGGATCGCACTGTTCGTCTCTGGGAACCCCATTCGGGCCGCCACCTTCACACCCTCCTTGGTCATCGGCGGGCCGTCACTTCCATCGCATTCTCACCGAACGGTGGGCAGCTGGGTTCCCTCTCCGAGGACGGTCGCGTGCGTCTCTGGAGGACCTCGGGCTGGGTTCGCGTGCTGCCTGCTCCAAGCGCAGCCGGCGAGAGCGCGCAGGGATCCACGCGTGCCCCCGACGCGGCTCTGGACGACCCAGAGCCCGCAGCGGAGAGCTCCCGCGAGGTGGAAACCACCCTGTGGGTTCCTCATCTCGAGAGCGACGATTGCGAAGGATGTCGCGGTGTCCTCTGGAGCAGCGGCGGCACCGCGCCGCGCATCGCCCTGGCGCGGCGGCGGGCTCGGCTGTTCTCTGCCCATGGTGACGGTGCGCTCGAGGCGTGGGATCTCGTAACCGGCGCACTCCTCTGGGAGAGCCGCTCCGAGCACCTGCGCCAGGTGCAGGATCTTGCCATGGCGCCCGACGGTTCTCTGCTGGCAGCGAGCTCCGGCGACTGCACCATTGGCCTGTGGGCGCCACGCTCGGGCACCCTGCTGCGGGCGTTGAGGGGGCATCATGGCCCCGTCTACTCCAGCAGATTCTCGGCGGACTCCATGGCGCTCGTCTCGGCGTCCGCGGACGGCACGCTCCGGGTGTGGGCCATGCCTGTCGGGGAGCTAACGCTCGTCCGGGCAGTACCCGGCGTGCCGCTCCAGGACGCCGCCTTCTCGCCGGACGGGCGCCTCATCGCCGCGGGAGGGGGAGACGGCGCCGTCATGCTTTGGCACACCGAATCGGGCGAGCTCCTGGAACGTCACACGGGGCACGCTGCTGCCGTGCAGGCCGTCGCGTTCTCCCCAGAGGGGAGGTTGCTCGCCTCCGCCGCGCTGGACGGAACCGTGCGGATCTGGGGGCTTGCTGGAGAAGGCACCCTTCGCGTCCTCGGCAGCCACCCAGGGGGGGTGCTGTCGCTTGCGTTCGCTCCGCTTGGACGCCTTCTCATGTCGGGTGGCCGCGACGGGAGGATCCGGCTCTGGGACGCGAGCTCCGGGGAGCAGCTCCAGTGCTGGACGTACCCCGAGGCGGAGTCGTGGCAGCTCGTCTGGTCCTCGAGCGGGGCTTACCTCGTCTCTGCTCACGACAGCGACACTATCCGCATCTGGGACACGCGCCGCTTCGTGGAGCACGCCTCGCTCTGATAGCTGCTGGCGCTCGATATCAGGCGGGTTTCAAGCGATGAGCTCCACTCAGGGAGCGCGCGCGCAGGCCGTCGCCGCTGCCCGCGTACGGGATGCGGAGCGGACCGGGCTCGCCGACTGTCAGGCAGTTCGCGGCAAACCTTTTGGCTCCCTCGGCGTCCTCGAGCCACAGGTCGAAGAGGGGCGCCGGCGCGGAGAGCAGCAGAGCACGTGCCTCGAGGCGGTATTCGAGCTCCTCGACCACGGCAGGGCGCAGTTCTTTGGGCTCGCACAGAAGGCGCTCGCTGCGGGCTCCGCCCAAGGCGCCCGTGACGAAGACCTCTGTCGCGTCGTAGCGCGCCAGGTCCAGCGTGAGCGCCAGGGCCGGCATGCCGGACACGAGCACCACTTCAGCGCTGAACCGTTCGAGGACCGCCCCGCTCTTCACGTCGCGTAACGCAAGCTCGAGGGACTCGGTTTGCGGCGCTGAGAGGTGGTCCGCGACGGCCCAGGCGCTCAGCCGGGAGCCTTCCCATTGCAGGCTGAGGAGCACGGGGGCGTAGAGACGCTCGAGCTCGAACCACGCGGGCTTCGGCTGCATTTCGCTGTCAATGACCGCCCAGCTCTGAACTGGCCAGCAGTCGTTGAGCTGCCAGATGAGGGTGCCTTTGCAGCGCCCCGAGCGGCGGTAGTGCTCGATGGCGTAGCGCAAGGCGTCGCGCTGGTTGAGCTGCGAATAGTAGATCCAGTCCTCCAGGGACTCTCGGCGGGGATAGTGGAGCTCGACGAATCCGACGAAGGTCTCCAGGCCTTTACCGGTCTTGTCGTGCCAACGTACTACAGGGTCGCGCAGGCTGGTGCTCGCAGGGAACGCTCGCGCGACGCCCTCGGGCCGACCGAAGGCGCGGGCCCAAGCGCGCTCGGAGCAGGAGGACGCGAACCCGAACTCGGAGGCGAAGCGCGCCTTGGAGTCGCGGTAGTGAACCCAATCCCCCCGGCCGTGCCAGGCGTCCCAGTAGTGATCGTCGCCCGCATCGTCCCCGCTCGCCTTCTCCCCGCCGTGGGGCGAGGAGGGAATATAGGGGCGACCCGGATCGAGCTCGGCGAGGAGTCTGGGAAGCACCTCGTCGTAGAGGCGGCGGCCGTAGTAGCGCTCCGGGTGACGCCTGGGATCTCCCCAGCGCTTCTCGAACATCTCGAGGTTCTCGTTGTTGCCACACCACAGGGCGAGGCTCGGGTGATTACGCAGGCGCAGGATGTTGGGGCTCGCTTCTTCGCGGAGGAGCGCGCAAGCAGGGTCGTCGTCAGGATAGTAAGCGCAAGCGAAGGGAAAGTCTTGCCAGACGAGCAGGCCAAGCTCATCGCACAGGTCGTAGAAGGTGTCCGACTCATACACTCCGCCTCCCCAGACGCGCAGCATGTTCATGCCGGCCTTGCGGGCCATAGTGAGGAGCTTTCGGAGCTCCGCCTCGCTGCCTTGGGATGGGAACGAGCTAGAGGGGATATAGTTTGCTCCGAATGCCCAGAGCTCCTCGCCGTTGACGCGGAACGCAAAGGTTTTCCCCGACTCGTCGGGCTCCGCGACGAGCTCCAGGCGCCGCAGGCCGATCCGCGTGACGCGCACGTCGAGAGCGGCCGCCTCGAGAGCGAGTCGAGCCTCTCGAGGCGCCGTGGGTAGACTGTCTGGGTTCAGGCTTTCCGAACAAAGGTAGGTGGTGAGCCGGTAGAGCGACGGTTCCCCGTGGCAAGCAGGGTGCCAGAGCCGCGGCCGAGCGAGGTGGGCCACCTCCCCGTCGCCCGGCTTCGGAGGAAAGCCCTCCAGGCAGTGCACGACGGTTCCGCGCCCCTCGACGCTCGCCTGCGCTGCGACTCGGACGCTCCCGTCTGGGAGGTGCTCTTGGGTCACATGGACGTCGGTGAGGCGCGCGGCGAACTCGAGGAGCGATACGGGCCGCCAGATGCCGCAGGAGACGAGCCGCGGTCCCCAATCCCACCCATACATGTATTGCGCCTTCCTGACGAAGGACCGCTCGTCGAAACGCTCGAGGTCCGGGCTCAGCCCCTCCTTCGCGAAGTAGCTGGCTCGACGCTGGTGGCCGGCGAGCACGCTCGAGGAGAAGACGACGCAGAGCTCGTTGCGGCCTGGCACGAGCTCCTGGGAGACGTCGAGCTCCAGCGGCAGGAACATGTTGTCATGCCGCGCGAGCTCCTGGCCATTGACGGAGATTCGACACAAGCTGTCGAGCCCCTCGAAGCGCAAGATCCGCCGCGGCAGGGTGAGGGTGGGCTGCCAATCGAAATCCAGCACGTAGAGGAACTCCTGCTCATCGACCCACTGGCACCCCAGCTCTCCGAGCTGGACGAAGGGGTGCCCGATGATGCCGGCTCGAGCAAGGTCCAGGTGGACGTGTCCGGGCACCTCTGCGGGCAGGAGCTCCAGCTTCGAGTAGGCGAGCGAGGCTCCCGGGCGTGCCCAGGCGGCGGCACCAAACTGCCAGCTTCCATGCAGGTCCGACCTGCGCAGCGCGGATACCATGGGCGCGTTAGAACATGCAGGAACGCGCGGAACAAGGGTCCCAGGGTACCCCACCGCCAGGGCCCGCGGCCTGGGCAGGGGTGACGCTCTCCTCGAAGTCCTCGACAATCGCGTTCGTCGATTTAGGCTGAGCGCCGAATGGCGGAACCAGCGATCGTGTGCGAGGGGCTCGTCAAGCGCTACGGAGACAAGACCGCCGTAGCGGGGGTCGACTTGATGGTACCCCAGGGCGCGTGCTTCGGGCTGCTCGGACCCAATGGGGCTGGCAAGACGACGACAGTGGAAGTACTGGAAGGCTTGCACCAGGCCACCGCTGGCAAGGTTCGGGTGCTCGGCATGGAGTGGGGCACCGGTCACGATCACGACCTGCGAGAGCGCATGGGCGTGCAGCTCCAGGACACGCAGCTCGCCGACAGGCTGCACGTGGAGGAAGTCCTCGCGTTGTTTCGGTCGTTCTATCCGCGCGGGCGCAGCGTGGAGGAACTCGTCGCGCTCCTTGGCTTGGAAGAGGTGCGAAAGCAGCAGTTCACGCGGCTCTCCGGCGGTCAGAAGCAGCGGGTCGCCTTGGCCTGTGCTCTCGTGGGCGAGCCAGAGCTCCTCTTCCTGGATGAGCCCACCACCGGGCTCGATCCGCGCGCCCGGCAATCGCTGTGGGTGGTCATCGAGCAGTTTCGGGCCAGCGGTGGCACGGTGCTCTTGACGACGCACTACATGGAAGAAGCAGCGCGCCTTTGTGATCAGATCGCTATCATGGACCGCGGCCTCATCATCGCAGAGGGAAGCCCCCGAACCCTAGTGGACGGCCTGGGAGACGTGCAGTTCCTCGAGTTCGAGCTCACGAGCGGCGCTCTCGACGGCGAGGCGCTGCGCCAGCATGTGGGCGTGGAGAGCGTGGAGCAGCGGGGCGCCCACCACCGCCTGCGCATTCGGCGGAGCACGGCGGCGCTGTCCGCGGTCCTGGCGGAGCTCGATCGACAACGGCTCGAGCCCATCGGGCTGAGCGCTCACCAGGCTACGCTGGACGACGTCTTTCTCCAGCTGACGGGACGAGCTTTGGAGTCAGCATGAACGAATCGAAGGGCACGGCTCACCCCCTCATCGAGCTCACGAAGGCCCGGCTGCGCGAGTTCGCTCGGGAGAAGGGAGTCTTGTTCTGGGTCTTCGCCTTCCCCCTGCTCATGGCAGTGGGGCTCGGGCTCGCGTTCCGCTCGAAGCCTCCAGATCTGCCGCGCATCGCCGTGGTAGGGGCGCCCGAGGACAAGCTCGTGCAGGCTCTCCTGGAGAGTGATCGCGTCGAGGCGCTCCATCGCGACGAGGCGGCAGCCAGGCAAGCCCTCGTGCGCGCCAACATAGACCTCGTCGTGCTGGTGGACGGCTCCAATCCCACCCTCACGTACGACCCCACCCAGGACAAGGCGAGCCTCGCCAAGCTCGTCGTGCGGGACGTCTTGCAGCGCGCGTCGGGGCGCAAGGACGTGATTGCGATCAAGGAGCGCACGAACCTGGAGGCCGGGTCCCGCTACATCGACTACCTGCTGCCGGGGCTCATTGGCCTGAACCTGATGGGCACGAGCGTGTGGGGCGTTGGCTATAATCTTGTCGTGGCGCGCAAGCGCCGTCTCTTGCGTCGCTACGCCGTGACCCCCATGCGGCGCTATCAGTTCTTGCTCTCGTACTTCCTCTCGCGAAGCCTCTTTCTGGTGCTCGAGGTGTCAGTGCTGCTCGTGTTCGGGGCCCTGGTGTTCGGCACCGTCGTGCGGGGCAGCTTGCTCACCCTCGGGGCGATCGCCTTCTTCGGCGCCGCCAGTTTTGCTGGGCTCAGCCTGCTCGTGGGAGCTCGGGTCGACAACACGGAGTCCGCCAATGGTTGGATGAACCTCATCCAGCTCCCCATGTGGGTTCTGTCGGGCGCCTTCTTCTCGTATGAACGCTTCCCGGAGTTCCTTCACGCGCCCATCCGCGCTCTGCCGCTCACAGCCCTCGTGGACGCCTTGCGCAGCGTCTTTAGCGGCTCGACTACGCTGGCGTCGGTCGTGCCGCAGCTGCTTGTGCTCGGGACTTGGGGCGGGCTCGGTTTCATCGTGGCCCTGAGGACCTTTCGCTGGCAGTGAAGGCGGGGGGAGCTTTGCTGCAGCGCGGGCAGCCCTGCAGCCGCAGGGGCAGCTCGAGCCCTACGCGGCTAAGGAGCTCCTCGTTCCCCAGCACCTCCAGGCTGGGTCCATCGGCGACGACGCGCCCCGCCTGCAGCACGATGGTGCGCTCGCAGACCTCCAGGACGAGGTCGAGGTCGTGAGAGGCGACGAGACGGGTGTGCTCGAAGCGCGCGATCCAGCTCATGACGCGGCGTCGCGCCTGTGGGTCGAGACCCGCCGTCGGCTCATCGAGGAGCAGCACGTCCGGTGATTGCGCCAGCACCGTGGCGATCGCCGCGGCACGCCGTTCACCCCCTGAGAGCTGGTGGGAAGGGCGCTGCCGCAGGTGCAGGATCCCGAGCCAGATCAGGGCGTCGCGGATGCGCTGCTCGACCTCTTCCTCGGGGAGGTTCTGGCAGCGTGGGCCGAACCCGACGTCCTCCTCGACGGTCGGCATGAAGAGCTGGTCGTCGGGATCCTGAAAGACGAGCCCGGCGCTGCGACGCACCTGCTCGAGCGTCTCGGGTCGCACGGGCCAGTCTCCGACTCTGACCTCGCCACGGCAGGGAAACAGGACGCCCACCAGGTGCAGGAGTAAAGTGGATTTGCCGGCGCCATTGCTGCCAACGAGCCCCACCGACTCCCCATGATGGATGGCGAAGTCCACGCCGCCAAGCACCTCGCTCCCGCCAGCGTAGGCGTAGTGCACGTCGATCATCGACACAAGGTGATGGCTCATTGCATCCCCGCGAGCCTTCTCATGGCGTCCTCGCGAGGTCCCCGGTGGCCAGGGCGAGCCAGTCGTAACCGCGCACGGCGACGAAGAAGAGGAGCGAGGTCACGACGAACACGGCGCTGCCCGCCCCGAAGCGAGCCCCCGTTCGGACCGGTACCACGCCAGCGAAGCCCCGGCAGAGCATGGCGGCGTGGATACGCTCCGCGCGGCCCAGAGCTCGCAGCAGCAGCTGACCGAGCATGTGGCGAGCGACTGCCAGGGTTGGGCGCTTGCCTGGCCGCCGCAGAGAGTGGGCCTTCAGCATGCGGCCGACCTCTCCCGCGATCACGAAGGAGTAGCGATAGAGGAGCAGCAGCTGGGTCACGAAGAGCCGTGGCGCGCCCAGGGATCGCGCCGCGCGGCAGACCTCGTCGAAGCCCGTCGTAGCGATGAGGACAAGCACGGCGCTCAGGGCGAAGGCGAACCGCAAGAGTACCGAGGTGAAGGAGATCCAGCCAGCGCTCACCTCCAGGGTACCTACCTGCCACGCTGTCGCCGTGTCGAAGACGGGGTTCCAGATGGCTACCATCAGCGCGAAGGGTGATGCCACGAGGAGCCGGGTGAGCACCATGCTCAAGGGGACCTGGCCGAGGGCGAGGGTAACAGCGAGGAAGATGGCGAGTGGCAGGGGGCGCGAGAGATCGTGGGGACTGAAGGATGCGATCGTGAAGAGCAGGCCCAAGGTCGCGATGAGCTTGGCACGAGCATCGACGCGGCCCAGGATGGTGTCTCGTCGCGCGAGCCGATCGAGCGCCGTCGCGTGATCCAGGGCCCTCGCGGCCAGGCTCAAGGCTTTGCTCCCGGGTCCGGGCGCGCGGGAGGCCGCAGGCGGCGCAGCAGCACGCCGAGGCTCCCGGCGATGAGCAGGGTGGCAGCGACGCCGAAGAGCCCAGGGAGCGACACGGCAGCCGGGGCCACGGTAGGCTCCACGGACACGCCCTCGGGCTCCGCGCTCGGCGTGGCGTAGTCGGGGAACAGTGACGTGCGGCTCTGGAGCTCTGCCAGCCGTCGATGCGTGGGCCCCGGCGCGCCGTCGCTGGCTTCAGCGAAACCGACACGCTCGAGTGCCCACTCGAGGCCGTCGGGATGGTTGGAGGCCAGGGTGGAGAGCCCGCCAGCGACAAGGACCGCCGCGACAGTGAGCGCCAGGGCAACCCTGCGGCTCGCGCCGCCGCCCAGTGACCTTTGCGCTCCGTGCTCGTCCCCGGGGCGCGCGAGATCGGGCCGTGCGCGGCTCAGGGTCAGCAACACAGCGGCGGTCACGATGCCTTCCACGAGCCCGATGGCGAGGTGGATGGGCTGCATGAAGGCCAGGAACGGCAGCACGGGCAGCCTGGAGATGCCGCTGAGGGATGTCTCCAGGACTACGCCTAGAGAGCCCAACTGCAACCCCACAACGGACGCAGCCACCGCTGCGACGAGGGTTCGCCGGGGACTCGATCCCCGCCGCGCGATGGGCAGGTAGATGAGGGGGTAGGCGACGAAGCAGGTGAAGAAGCCGAGATTCACCAGGTTGGCGCCCAGTGCCAGTAGGCCCCCGTCCGCAAAGAGAAGGGCCTGAGCCGTCAGGATGGCAGCCATGACGATGAAGCCGGCGTGGGAGCCGAGCAGCACCGCCAAGAGGAGTCCTCCGCCCAGGTGCCCCGAGGATCCGGTCCCAGGGATGGCGAAGTTGATCATCTGGGCTGCGAAGACGAAGGCGCCGAGTACGCCCATCAGGGGGCTCTGTCGCGCTTCGGTCTCACGCGAGACGCCCCGCGCCGCATACGCCGTGAGCCCCGCCGCGGCCACCCACAATCCGCCCCCGACCGCCGGGGACAGCAGCGCATCAGCCATGTGCATCGAGGAAGCCTCCTTGGCCGAGTTGCCCACGCGAGCGCATGACGGACTTCGTAGCACGAGCAGTCCGGAACGTGACACAGTAGGCGACTACTTCGCCCCTTTCGCGGCCGAGCAGTGGGCCGGCTGGTGCCTGCGCGCCGAAGGGATCGACATCGCCGAAGGGTCGGATAGCCTCCGGGCCATGCAGCAGCAGCCGCGTAAGACGGTCTTCGAGCTATTGGCGATGGGCAGCCCAGTGATCGGCCCCGGTGTATACGACGGGATCTCGGCGCGCCTCGCGGAAGAGGCCGGGTTCGGTCTCGCGTTCCTCTCCGGGTACTGCCTCTCGGCATCGCTCCTGGGGGAGCCCGACTTCGGGCTGCTGAGCGGCACCCAGACCGTGGAGGCCGCCACCCGCATCTGCCCCGCCGTAGGCATCCCGATCATCGTCGACATCGACACGGGCTACGGCAACGCCTTCAACGTCGAGCGGGTCGTGGAGGCCCTCGTGCGCGCGGGCGCGGCAGGCTGCTTCCTCGAGGACCAGGTGTGGCCGAAGCGCTGTGGCCACATGGATCGGAAGCGAGTCGTCCCCCTGGAGGAGTACCTGCCAAAGCTCCGCGCAGCCTTGGCGGCGAGGGGCAACGCGGCCTTCCACGTCACAGCCAGGACCGACGCTCGCGGCGCCCTCGGCTTGGACGAAGCCGTCACGCGCGCCAAAGCCTTTCGCGACGCGGGCGCCGATGCCGTCTTCGTCGAAGCCCCCGAATCAGTGAGCGAGCTCGAGGACGTTGCCCGAGAGGTGACAGGCATCACCTTGGTCGCCAACATGGTGGAGCAGGGCAAGACACCCGTCCTGCCAGCTGCCGAGCTCCACGCGATGGGGTTCTCCCTCATTGCGGCGCCCCTCGCTGGCCTTCTCGCAGCCGCACGCGCCATTCGAGAGACCTTTGCCACGCTCGCCCAGGCGGGCACCACGTCGCCCTGCGCGGACCGGCTGTTGACCTTCGATGCCATGAATGACCTGCTCGGACTGAAGGAACGCTACGCGCGCGAACGCGGCTGGCTCAGCGAGCCCCCCGGGATGGTCGCCGAGCGCCGAAGGCAATGACACCATGAGGGCGATCCGCTCCATCGCGCCGAGCGAGGCAGCGAGCCTCGATGGCGTCCTCTTCGACATCGACGACACCCTCCTCGACGAGGGGCACCTGACGACGCTCGCCTACGAAGCCCTCCACGCCCTTCAGGCAGCGGGGCTCAGGCTCATTGCCGTCACCGGACGCCCCTCGGAATGGGGCCGCATCCTCTGCAAGCAGTGGCCCGTCGACGCCGTCGTGACCGAGAACGGTGCCATCGCCTGGCGCCTCATCGGAGCTCGCCCCACCTGCCTCGATGCCCTCTCCCCCGAGGAGCGGGGCGCCCGGCGCGCACGCTTGCTGGGCTGCGTGGCGCGCCTACGCCAGAGCCACCCCGAGCTCGTCCCGAGCGACGACGTCGCGGGGCGCCTCAGCGACTATAGCTTCGACATCGGCGAGTTCCGGCAGGTAGCCGCGGACGTCGTGCGCCGAGTCATGGCCGACGCGGCGGATCTGGGCCTCACCGTGACGCGTTCGAGCGTGCATCTCCACGTCACCCTGGACCGCTGGGACAAAGCGACCGGCGCCCTCCGCTTCCTCGCCCGTGAGCTCTCGGCGGATCCCACCGCTGCGCGTTTCCGCTACGCTTACGTTGGCGACAGCGAGAACGACGCCCCTTGCTTCGCGGCCTTTCGTACCACGGTGGGCGTCGCGAACCTGCGAGGTCGCTTCAGCGTGCCTCCTCGCTTCCGCACTACCGCGCCCCGCGGCGCCGGCTTTGCCGAGCTCGCGACGGTGCTCATCGAGGCGCGAGGCAGGGCCCGGGGAGGCGCCTCATCGCGGCCGTAGTCGACTAGGGCGCGCCAGCCAGTGTGGGGCGGCCAACGACGCGAGTCGAGTCATTTCGTAGGTGGTCGGGCCTGTGGGGCCTATGTGCGAATAGACTAGACACGTAGCCATTCTTCGTTGCCGTCCTGCGGGCGCCAGCGATAGAAACGCACGCTGGTGGTCCCGGGAGACAGTGGCGCGTTGGCGCGCGCCAACAGCCGGCTACCCAGTGAGGCGGCTCTGGATAGCGCACAACCAGGGACCGAGTTCGGGCGCCCCAGAGGAACGGGCACGCTCGAGAGTCAAAGCGCGGCCCTGGCGCAGACGCTCGGCGGACAGAGCCGTCGCGGCACCGCGCCTGCGCC
>JAEWRL010000153.1 GCA_023398955.1 Pseudomonadota bacterium | reverse complement strand
TCGCGATATCGCCATACGAGATTGCCTTCGCCAGGCCCTTGGTGCTCTGCACCTTCACGATCGCCGCTGTGAGCGTCGTCTTGCCATGGTCGATGTGACCAATCGTGCCGACGTTGACGTGAGGTTTAGTTCGTACGAACTTCTCTTTGGCCATCGCTAATTCACCTTTGACTTGTTCTTGGCTTGGCTATCTGTGCGGAAAGCGTGGTTGACTTCGAGCCCACCACCAGGATTGAACTGGTGACCTCGTCCTTACCAAGGACGCGCTCTACCAACTGAGCTAGGTGGGCAATTCAATTCCAAGTTGCGAGTGGTGAGAGGTCCAGAGCGGGAGACGGGGGTCGAACCCGCGACGTTCAGCTTGGAAGGCTGACGCTCTACCAACTGAGCTACTCCCGCGAACGCAGAGGCCGGGAGCAATAGCGCTACCCGGCGGACCTGACCACCTTTTATTCTCGAGTCTTCAAGCTGTCGCCCCCGATAGGGGGCGGTGGAGGGTGTTGGATTCGAACCAACGTAGGCAAGTGCCGGCAGGTTTACAGCCTGCTCCCTTTGGCCACTCGGGCAACCCTCCAGTGGTACTGAAATCCCCCGATGCACCCAAACCAGGGGCGCTCCGGGGTTCCTCGCCATTCGGAGCTGACGAGGGGAGTCGAACCCCTAACCACCGGTTTACAAAACCGGTGCTCTGCCAGTTGAGCTACGCCAGCACAGTCGTCCGCCTCGCGCGCGACCGCTCCGCGGGCCGCTCGGGAGCGGGCACCAAACGGATTGGATTGTAGGCTGTGCTGTTCCACGACCAAGGCCTGGCGAGTCCGGTGGCAGAACCCGGTTGGGCTCTGAGTTACAAAGAAGCGAAGTGTAAAGAAGTATGGAACCCAGCGTCGGCGTATACCGACCCCGGTGGGAGTCGCGGGGAAACCAGGTCCGGAGCCTGGTCCCGGTCCGCTGCCAAGCCCTGATACCAGGCTAAAGGCAGACGCCCAAAGAGAGAGGCGCGTCAGTTAGCGCTTGGTGGGTGCTGTGTCAAGCATATTTCATACCCACCCTATGCGCAGGTGATACTGTACTGATTATCAGTAGTTAGTCCGCTGCGGCCGGCGGACTTGGCACTGTTCGGAGGGTGGGGGCCATCGCTTCCCGAGCGCTACCCTGCAGAGCCTCGAGGGCCGTATTCAGCTCCTGCCGGGTATAGGGCAATCGCGCGAGCCCCTCTCGTTCCGATTCCTGCGCCACGAGGACCGCGCGGCGAGCCTCCGCCACCTTCGAGAGTAGGGGGGCGGGCGCGCGCGTGCGCTCCAGCATGGCAGCAGTTCGCTCGAGCACCGTCCGAGCTTTCTCGAGAAGCACACTGTATCGAAGCAGCATGGTCCCACGAAACAGCTCCTGCTTCGACGGAGAAGCAGACGCAGGCGCGGAGATGCCCATCAAGTCGCGGTGGAGCGTCCCATACAACGCAGCGGTCCGCAGCCCCGCCAGCGCCGACCAGTGAGCATCCCGCGCCCGCATGGTCTGAGTATACGCGCGTTCGGCGTCGAGGAGCAGCTGGCAGCGACGCTCGAGGACCGCCGGGAAATCAGCTGGAACGGGCACGAACCCGACATGCTTCGCTTGCAGCCGCTTCACCTCGCCGGAAGCGTAATAGAGGACCGCCACGTCCGGCGGCAACCTGTCGAGCAGGTCGATGCGATGGGTCTCGACGAGGGCAAGGCCTTCGTCCACGAGGTGAGCTGCGCCCTGTGGGTTTCCTCCTTGGAGAGCGTCCATCGCGCGTACCGCGAGCAGCAGAATGGCTTCCGTGGGCTTTGGCTCGTTCCGCCAGCGCCGCATGGCTTCGGATAGCTCTTCGGCAAGATCCCAACGTTCCAGATGAGCCGCCAACCGCAGGGCTCGCGGCGCAGCGTCCCTTGCCCAACGCGCCGCATCCCGCTGCCGGTGCGGCGCTCGCGCCACGGTGAGGAGCTCCCGGAAGCGCTCGAGGGCTTCCGCCCACCGTGGCGTCTCCCAACCCACCCGATCGTAAGCGAGCCCGGCACGATGGAGGGCGGCCACGGCACGCGGCCCCTCGGGATCGAGAGCATGCACGCGGTCGAAGAGCTCGGCGGCTCGAACCCAGTTGCCGGCGTCGGCGACAGCTTCCGCTTGCGCGAACAGCTCGTCGATGGTGAACGCCGCCGACGGAGTGACGATCACCCGCGGCGTCGTGGTGGACTTCTGCGACGCTTGCACCGATTCCTTGGGGAGGCGCTGGTTGGGCCCACCCGAGTGCGCCGCGCAGGCGCATAGGAGCACGGTCCACGGGGCAATGGTGACAGAGAGCAGCGAGACGCGGCGCGAGGTGCTCGGCATCGGGACGCGCCCATAATAGCTCCCCCGCGCCGGCTTCCCACTGGCACGGCTCTTGACTGCCATCCTCTCGGTGCTCAACGCCCCCACGGTGCATGTCTGCGATGCGGGAGTGGAGGTGTCAGGTGCGGGGAGTTTGTAAATGTTGAAACGCATCGCAAACTCGGCAGGGGTTTGGCACGCGGGGTTCACGGGGAGCTCCGCCCGATGTGCCGCGCCCCCCGACGAGCGGTGCGGGAAAGCGCTGGGAAACATGGACCTGGTCGGTCCCGTTGGAGGGTCGAAGTTTGTTGACGCCGAGGGGCAGTCCCCTAGTCTATTGAGCGTGGCGGATGCTCTAGCTGAAGGACTCGAACGACTCAGCGAGCTGACGGCGACGTATGTCTGCGCCCCGCCCCCCCCGGTGCAAGCCGACAAGAACCCACAGGAGGTGCTGTTCTCATGAATGAAGCAATGGCTGACGATCGCCTGATTGCCCTCGAGGCCACGCATCGCGCGCTCCACTCTGCCGTGAGCGAGCTGTCGCGCCGCGCGTACCTCACTCCGGAGGAACAGCGGCAGGTAGCAGATCTGAAGAAGCGCAAACTGCTCGCGAAGGACGCCATCTTTGCGTTGCGTCGCGACCCCTGACAAGGGTCGCGTTCGAGCTATCGCAGCCACTGGACGGGGAATGCAGCAGCGTTCCCTGTCGTCGTTTTGTGGAGCTCGAAGGAGCTCCGCTCTGCACCTGTCTCGCCAAGGCTCACCACCCACCTGGGCTTACGCATTACCCAGCCGGATGCCGTGCCCGGCGCAGCCCCTGGGATCAAGGGGCGCGAACACACCGGTAGCGAAGGCGGACAATGGGCAGCTCGTCGGCCACGGCACGCCGCTCCCGCGGACTGCGCGTCTCATAAGGATTCTCGGAAACCCGTGGACTCGGCCCCCACGACTCGAACGAGGGGCAGGCGCCGATCAAGCGCTCGTAGCCGTCTGCCCGCTCGAGGACGTCGGTCTGAACGAACAACTCCCCGCCCGGTTCGAGGACTCGACCGATCTCGACTATTACCGCGGAACTTAGCAACAGCCGCTTCTGGTGCCGCTTCTTCCACCAGGGATCGGGAAAGTGAACGAAGGTCCGAGCGATGCTGCTCGCAGGCAGGCGAGAGAGCACTTCGCGGGCGTCCGCCGCGAAGACCCTGCCGCGCGACGCCAGCCCGTACTGTTGCAATCGACGATCCACGATCGTCGCCCACTTGCGACGGATCTCCAGCCCGACCATTCGACACCCCGGCACGGAACGTAGGCGGTCCACGAGAAACCAACCACGTCCCGGCCCCAGCTCCAACTCGACCGGCTCACTGCCCGCGCCGAGCACGTCCCGGAGGTCCAAGGGGCCATCCTCTGGTAAGCGGGGCGCATCTGCGTAGGGATCCACTCTGTTCACGGTGTCGAGCAGCGCCCTACCCCACCGACTCGACAAACTCAAGCACCACTCGTCGCCGCGCCGCTTGCACGGCCCGGAGCCAGGCGGGCAGTAGACTGCGCTATTGGTGCGCGCTAAGGGCGGGCAACGACCGTGAAGGGAATCTCGCAGAGGAGCTCGTCGGCTTGGAGGTTGGGGGGATACCTCGGGCTCACCGCTGGGACGGCGCGCGGGTTCGCCGTCGGCGCCGCAATAGCAGTTCCCACCGCATTGCTGGCCGCGTGGGCCATCGACGTAACCCTGACGAGAACCGGCGGCATTCCGGCCGTTCCCCTCGATGACGCCTATATTCATTTCCAGTATGCTAGGTCGTTTGCCGAGGGCCGTCCCTTCGAGTACACGCCGGGTTCAGCGCCAGCGCCGGGGGCGAGCAGCATGCTCTGGGCGCTGCTCTTGGGCATCTTCTACGCGCTCGGGGTAGAGGGCGCGGCGCTCGTTTGGCCAGCATGGTTGCTCGGCTGGGCGTGTCTCGCTCTGCTTGGCTGGGAGGTGCTCGCATCGACACGTGGGCTGCTCGACGTGCGAACGCGCTGGACGGCGCTCGCGGCAGTGCTTTCGTGCGGCGGTTTCGCGTGGGCTGCGGGCAGCGGCATGGCCGTCATTCCCCTGGGATTGCTGCTGCTGCGCACGGCACGACGGTGCGCCGAGTGGTTCGAGGCTCCAGCTGCGGTGGTGGGTTATCCGAGCACCGCGCGGCGCGCAGAGCTGGTCGCGCTGGCCTTCGCGGGCCCCCTCGTGCGCCCGGAGGGTGCGCTGGCGACGCTCCTCGTGGCAGTCACGCTCTTCGGACGACCAGGCACGATGCGCCGCTGGCCCGCCATGGGTGTTCTCACGGCAATCGGTCTGCCCCCGCTGATCAACCTGACCTTCACGGGTGAGGCGGCGAGCACCACCCTCGAGGCCAAGTGGTTATTCGCACGACCCTATCCGACCGAAATCCCTGAACGGATCCTCGAGCACCTAGAGCTCTTGTTCGGCGTCCTCCTCAGCGGGGAGGAGTGGGCACGCTATCTGGTTCCAGACGGCCCAGCAATCATTGCCTGGCTCGCGATCCCGGCGCTGCTAATGCTCGGCGTCCGGACGCGACGGCTGCCACGTGCGACTCTCCTCGCATTGGTCGGCCTGGGAATCTTGATACCGGCGACCTATCACAGCTTCCTCTGGAACCGCCTAAGATATCTTTGGCCTTTCGCGTCGGTCTGGCTGGTGGGGGCGGTCGCGCTGGGAGATCTTGCGGCGCTGCTCGGCTCGCGCTGGTGGCCTCCATTGCGGCGGATGGGGTTCCTCTGGGGGCTGGTCGTCGTTTACGCCTGCCTCCGAACGCTCCCCGAGAGCATCGAGGACCTAGCCGAGAGCTCCGATGCCATTCGCCGGCAGCAGGTCGCTCTCGGTAAGTGGGCTAGCCGAGAGCTTCCGCGCGGCAGCGTCATTGGCGTGAACGATGCGGGCGCCATCGCCTACTTCTCGGGGCATAAAACCTTCGACTTCGTGGGCCTCACGACTCTGGGTGAAGCTCGCTACTGGTCGAGCGGTGCGGGGTCGCGCTTCGAGCACTACGAGGAGCTGGGCGCCGCGGCACTCCCGGATTACCTCATCGTCTACCCGGGCTGGTGGCAGATGCCCGAGCTGCTCGGGGAGCGGCTCGCCCAACGCCGCGTGAACGCCTCTATCCTTGGAGGCACCACGATGGTGGCTCACGAAGCCGATTACTCGCTGCTCGGCTCCGCGACACGCCCTCAGTGGTCGATGGGAGCGGGCACGCTCCTCGACGAGCTCGATGTGGCCCACCTGGACCAAGAGGAGTCCCACGGCTATCAGCTCCTGGACGCCAGTCAAGCGACGAACCATCTGATCGTTGTTGGCACGCTCGCGGACGGCGCCCGCAGTGGTCGAACGCTCGAAAAATTTCGCCTGGTTGTGCAGCCCGGAGGCACCCTGGTCGCGCGCCTCGCGTCTGAAACGCGGCTCACCCTGACTGTCAGCATCGGTGCGCTGCCACAACAGCTGTCCATGGCTCCCAGCCGCTGGCACGAACTCGCGATCCGCATCCCATCGGACGCTCGTCGCGGGATCTCAGACGTGACGCTCACGGGAACTGCGCCCTTCACGTCCATGCACTACTGGAGTTACAGCCGGCCCGCACCGCGCGAATCGGGCGGACCCTGAAGACGCACGAAAGTAGACTTCGCGGGCGCCATTGCCCCGGACGCGAGCCAACGGTTTCCTGCTATACCCTCCCCCATGCGGCAACGCGCGCTCGGCTCCAGCAACGTGACCCTCTCGGAGTTGTCGCTGGGCACCTGGCAGCTCGCTGGCGAGGGACATCCCCCCACCAGCAGCCAAGCCCGCGCAGCTCTGCTGGAGAGAGCTCGATCGTTGGGCATCGGAGCCTTCGAGTGCGCCGACAGCTATGCCCACGGGGAGGTGCTCGGACAGCTGGGGGAGGTGCTGGGCAATGATTCGACGGTGCGCTTCATCTGCCTCATCGGAACGGACCGAGAGAGCATGCCGCCTCGGAAGCGTTTCGACAAAGAGTACCTCCAAAGAGCTCTGGAAAGGGCTCTGCAGCGCCTTCGCCGCGAACAGTTGGACATCCTGCTCCTGCACAATCCTTCGGTGCAGGCGTTTCAGAGGGAGGCAACTTTCGAATGGCTGCGGGGGCTTCCAAAAGCGGGGGCTGTACACACCTGGGGCGTCAGTGTTGGGTCGCCGGAGGTCGCCAAGCTCGCGACCGAGTATGGGGCGCCGGTGGTGCAGGTGGCCTACAATGCACTCCACACCGAGGAGCTCGATGCGATCACCCCGGCAGTGCTCGAGAAGGGGATTGGTATCCTTGCCCGATCCGTACTGGCCCACGGCCTGCTCTGTGGACTCTGGCCCCGGGACAAGGAATTCCCGCCGGGCGATCATCGAAACGAGCGTTGGACCCCGGACGAGCTGCGGCGGCGCATCCAGCAGCTCGATGCGCTGCGGCCTGCAATCGGAGGGGATGTTCCGTCATTGCGTGCCGTGGCCCTACGCTATGCCTTGGCCTCGGAGCTCGTGAGCTCGGTGGTAGTTGGTCCGCGTACGGCTCTCCAGCTCGACCAGCTCGTGAGGGAGGCCAATGTGGCTCCTCCCTACCTGCCCGGCGAGAAGCTCCGCGCCCTAGAGGGACGCCTCAAAGACGTCGGCGCTCGACCATGACGCCGCTGCTCACCCTGCTCACCGAGATCCTGAAGGAAGCAGCTGTGGTCGTTCGCGAGGTCTATGACCAGGATTTCGAGGTCGAGTACAAGGCTCCCGGCGATCCTGTCACGCGCGCCGACAAGCTGGCCAATCAGCTCATCTGCGAACGTCTCGGCTCTGCGTTCGTTGGCGTTCCCATCGTCGCAGAGGAAAGCCCTCACTCGAGCTTCGCGCAATTTCGTTCGAGCCCCCGCGTCTTCTTCGTAGACCCGCTGGATGGCACCCACGAGTTCGTGCGACGTCGAGGTGAGTTCTGCATGATGATTGGGTACCTGGACGGGGACCGCGCAGTCGCTGGAGCCATCCACGCCCCTCTGCAGAGAAAGACATGGTGTGGGCACGTGGGGGCCGGAGCATTCACCATCGAGGAGAATGGCGCTACCAGCCCGATTGCCGTCAGCGCGTCCTCGGACTTGCCAAACTCCGCGATCGTCGTGTCTCGGTCCCAGCGGAACGCACACGTCTCGGCGGTATTGGAGGCCCTGGGCGCGGCACGAATCCAGCGCCTCGGAAGCGCGGGGCTCAAGGCGGCCGCTGTGGCGTCCGGGCAGGTCGACGCTTACGTGGCCCCGCAGCGGGCCGGCATGCGCTGGGACGCCTGCGCTGCGGACGCCGTGGTGACAGCGGCAGGCGGGACTTTCAGCGATGCGTCGGGCCGACATCTCGACTATCGCGCGGCGAGCCTCGCCAATGATCGAGGTGTGATTGCGAGCAATGACGCACTCCACACCCGAATCCTGGCCGTCGTCCACGACGTGGGTACGGAGACTCCCGTAGAAGACTAGCTGCGAGCTATGTGGGCTCTCGGTGCAATCGAGGCTCGCATCATCGGCGCCTCGATGCGGCGCGCTTGGCCTCGCCGCTTGGTAGGCGGGCCGAATCCCCGCGCCCCCCCGGGTGGCAGAGGGTAGTTTACTCACCTTCATTGACAGATTTGACGGCCGCGGCTTAGCGTTTCGAAACCACGAGCTCCTTGGGGACCGCCTAAGTAGGGGTCTACCGGAACCAAGTCGCCGCCAGAGTCTCAAGCCACTTTTGGAGGAATCCTATGCTCCGCCCCTCGCGCACCATTGCGTCGCTCATTCATGCACTCACGCTCGGCACTGCAGCTACCATTGGACTCGGCGCCGTCGCAACAGTCGCCATCGGCTGCAAAGACGAAGGCCAACCTGACTACTGGGTCGACAAGCTCGACGACACCGCGTGGCGACCGCGCGCCGTAAAGCGACTCGAACAGTTCTTCGAGGATGCGATCACACGGGCGAACAAGGATATGCAAGCCACGGAAGTCAAGCAGCTGCTCGACGTGATCGTGGAACCGTTGACGAAGACTTACGTGGAAAACTACGACCAGCTGGATACCAAGACGCGAGTATCCCTGATCAAGCTGCTCTCCGCGTTCGAGGACAAGCGCATCGCACCCGCGATCAAGAAGGCCTTCGAAGAGTTCGCGAAACGTCCGAAGACGAGCGCCGACGAAGCTGACATCAAGTGGGCCGCTCGCGCCATGAAGAACCTCAAGATGCCAGAGCTGGCCGGTCCCATGCTGGACGCGTTCCAGAAGATGAAGACCCATTCGATGCTCGGCGGCATCGTGTACCGTGACCTCAACGAAGCCATGCTGGCGATGCCGCAGCAATCCTGGGCGGGGCCTCTCAAGCAGATGTTGGAAGTCGAGATCGAGCCCCTCGGCCAGAAGCCCGATCCAGGTGCCGTGGATGAGTACAAGGACCAGCTATTCTGGCAGACCACCGCCGCGCAGCTCCTCGGAGAGCTCGGAGATCCCTCAGCGGTCGAACCGCTGCTCAAGGTGATGCTCGACCCCACCAAGGCAGACGTGCAAGGCACTGCGGTGCTGGCTCTCGTCAAGATCGGCAAGCCTGCCGCCGACCTGGCAATCAAGCTTCTGAAAGGTGATCTCGACAAGCTCGAGCAGCACTACGTCAACCGCTACAAGAAGGCAACGAAGTCGGACAAGTCCCCCGAGGGCGAGCCCTACAAGCAGGTGGCAGCCCTGGTGCTCGGTACGATCGGACATGCAGCAGCAGCCGAGCCGATGGTCAAGGAGCTTGAGAAGACGCAGGACGACTCCGTCAAGGCGGTCATCGCGCGCGAGCTCACCAAGCTGCCGCCCACCGCAGAAACGAAGGCTGCCTTCAAGAATACCTTCGAGTCCATTTCTGCCGAGACAATCGTGCCTCCGGGCATGAACGCCTTACAGATGCTCGCCGAATCTTCGACGGGCTTCTACGAGCCCGACATGGTGCCATGGATGTCGGAGCGCGCCAGCAAGGCCGCGGGCTACGGCGAGGACAAGAAGGCCCTCCAGAGCGCTCTGACGGTTTCGATGTTGAAGATCGGCAAGGCGGACCAGCTGAACCTCATGAAGCAGGCGGTCAAGGACTACGGCACCAAGCTGGAGTCGGACATCCTGGAGCTTGCTGAGAAGCAGCTCAAGGCCTGCGGGGATCGCGTATCCTGCTACCTGGCGGAACTCGAGAAGAGCGAGAACCAGGACCAGAAGAACCAGTTCGCTGGTATCAAGGCGGGTTACATGCTGGGTGTGCTGGGCAATGAGAGCACGCGCGGCGAGATCATCGAGCGCTTCGACGCCATGGAGAACCCAGCACTCCGTTTCGTCGCCGCCCAGGCTATCGACCACCTGGCGCCGAAGGGTTCCGTAGCGGAGGCAGCGAAGCTCGAGGCTATCGTCGAGAAGAACGCACGGTCCGGTGATCGCTCGAAGATCCAAGGGGACCAACCGCTGAAGGAAGTCATGTACCGAATCCGGAGCCGAGCTCAGTAAGCACGACTTCGAACCTGCACGGGAATCAGCGCCGCACCATGGTGCCGCGCCTCCTCCGATTGGAGCCCCGTTGGCGCGCAGCCATCGGGGCTTCGTCGTGTTGGCGGCAGGAGGGCCCATCGAGGAGGGGTTCAAGTGCTCTCGAGGGCGCGAAGCGCCGCCAAGACCTCGCCCGGGTTCGCCCGCGGGTCGACCCCCGGCCACACCTTGGCAATCCTTCCCCGTCCATCGATCAGGAAAGTGACGCGCTTAGCCTTGCCGTTCTCGACTGGAACGCCGAAGGCGCCTGCAACTTCATGGCTCGGATCCGCTATGAGCAGAAAGGGGAGGTCTAGCTCGTCGGCGAATGCACGGTGGGTCACGCTGTCGTCGGTCGAGATGCCCAGGACGACGGCTTTGGCTCGACGGAAATCCCTCCAGGTGTCACGGAAGCCCTCCGCCTGTGCGGTACACCCCGGAGTACCGTCCTTCGGGTAGAAATAGGCAACGACCGGCTGACCGCGGAAGTCGGCAACGGTGAGCCGCAAACCGTTGTGTGCGAGCATCGCGAGGTTGGGGGCGGCGTCACCGGCCTCCAGGAGCGACGTACTGGTCGGCGATGGGGCTGCAACGTTCACGCTGGGGCCCGCGTCGGGCGGAGCACCCGCCGGTCTCGTCCCTTCCGGCACTACAGTGTCGTCGCACGCGGTTCCCGCCAGCATGAGCGCAACGGCGATGATTGGATTTCTGGCCATGCAAGGGAGCATGAGCGCTCGGGCCCCGCCCCGGTAGTGGATCTACTGGATTCCATGGCGCTTCAAGCGCCGATAGAAGGTACGTCTTGGGATCCCGAGCATCTCCGCCGCCTTCACGCGGTTCCAGTTGCAGGCCTCGAGCGCCGCGAGGATCCGCTCCTTCTCGTCGACTCGATGGCGCGACAACGCGCTCCGTTCCCGGGTGCGCGGTCGCGCCTCGATGGCGTTCGACTCGTGTGTCACAACGGTCGCAGAGGGAGCTGGCGGCGGCGCGGGCTGCGATGTGTTCGGCAGCTCGAAATCGTCCGGTTCCAGCTCGGGCCGATCGCTGAGAACCCATGCATTCAGCAGCACGTGTTCCAACTGCCGCACGTTGCCCGGCCAGTGATGGTCCATCAGCCTCCGCAGCGCCGCGCGCGAGACTCCCTTCTTGTCTCTGCGGTACCGCGATGCGAATCGTCCCAAGAAGTGATCCACGAGCTGTGGGATATCCTCTGCCCGCTCCCGCAAAGGGGGTAGGTGCACGGTGACGACGTGGATTCGGTAGTAGAGGTCCTCGCGGAAATGTCCGCATTGCACGAGGGATTCAAGGTCGCGGTGCGTCGCGAAGAGCATCCGCAGCTCGACGTGTTCCTCGCGGGTGCCGCCTACGGGACGAACCATGCCGTCCTGCAGCACCCGCAGCAGCCCGGACTGCATCCTCTGGGGCATTTCCCCTATCTCATCGAGGAGGATCGTCCCGTCCACCGCTTCCCGAAACAGCCCCCTACGATCGCGGTCGGCACCAGTATAGGCCCCCTTCACGCTTCCAAACAGCTCGCTTTCCAGCAGGTGTTCGGGGACTGCGCCGCAGTTGACCGCCACGTACTTCGCGCGTTTGCGCGTGGAGGCGTCGTGGATGGCGCGAGCTACGACCTCCTTCCCAGTGCCGCTCTCTCCGGTGATGAGTACGGGAACATCCGTGTCCTTCACTCTATCGATGAGCGCGTAGACGTCGCGCATACGCTGACTCGTCCCCACGATGCCATGGTAGCCAAAGTGGCCGTACAACACGTCGCGCGTGGTTCGGAGCTCCTGCCTGGTCTTCTGCAGGCGCTGGGTTCGATTGTCGAGCAGCTTTTCCAAGCGGAGCCGCGCGGCGGCAAGCTGTTCGTTGGCAGACGCAAGCTCCTCCGCCCGCCGCCGGTTCTCGGCAATCAGGCGCACGTTCTGTATTGCGATTGCCATTTGGTCGGCGAAGGCCTGGAGCATGGGCAGTTCTTTCTCGAACTGTGCCCCGACGTGCAGCCTCGTCTCCAAGTACAGGGCGCCGATCGCTGCACGAGATGCCGAGCGGATGGGGACGCAGGCGACTGACTTCAGCATCAGCTGATGCACGGATGCGTATCCCGCCATGCGGGAGTCATCGCCCACGCTAGCGCTCACGAGCGGCTCGCCAGCGGTGATGACACGCTCCGCGATGGACCGAGAGAATGCGACGTGTTCGTCGTCACCGATGGCCAGCCTGCGGGCGTGTGCCTGAAGCGTTCCGGCCTCATCGAGCAATAGCAAGAAGCCGCGCTCCGCTCGCAGGAGGCGCACGGCGTGTTCGGTGATCCGTGCCGCTAACCGATCCAGATCGAGCTCGCCCACGAGCTCTGCATTGATTTCCAGGATTCGCGCTAGCCGCTGCTCCAGAAGGGTCGAGGTAGCAGCCGTGAGGTCCTCCGCGAATCCGGGGACCGAAGAAGCACGGGAGCCCGTGCTGGGATGCGAAGCGCCGCCGCCCACCCGGTCCACGAGGCGACGCCGACGGGGATCGTTCCAGTAGACTTCGCGCAGGTCCCGCGGCAAACGGGATGCCATCGCTTCGAGAACCGCCGCCGCTTCCTCTCTGTCGCGGCGCGCCATGAGAGGCTGACCGCCGCGCTCTTCCAGCTCTGCCCGTGCAGCCAGTGCCCTCCAGACCCATTCGCGTTGGCCTGCGTCACGAGCCGCATGCACCCCTGCATCCAAGAGCGCCCGAGCAGTCGCCTCGTCTCGGTCGCCCTGGGCTACCGCAGCCTTGGCGAGCAGTAGCAGCGCTCTGTGGGTTTGTACCCCAGCCAGGCCCGCCTCCGCCATCTCGATTCGGCGACGCACGCCAGCACTGGAAACCTCTCCTTCGAGCGCCATCAGGACACCTTCGAGCCGAGCTTCGGCCGCATCTGCAGCGCGCCCCAGCTCCTCGTAGGCAGAGGCCGACGCCTCGAAGAGCTCCGCGGCAGCCGCCGCCGGACCACTTCTAGCCGCTAGCTCAGCGCGCAGGCCGAGCAGCTGAGCATGCTGCATGGGAAGCAGATCCATGCTCTGCTGCTGGAGGGCGTCGACATTGCCCTGAGCGCGAGCGAGGCGCCCGAGTTGTACGTCCAAGTTCGCCAGGTTGAGCATCGCTTGACGCACCGTCGCCTCGCGCCCCGTGCGCCGACCCGTGTCGATCGCAGCCTCATAGTGCTCGCAGGCTCCGGCGATGTCGCCCGTCATCTTGAGCACGCCAGCGACGTTGAGTTGGGCGATGGCGAGCGTACTCGCATCGTCGGCGCGGCTCGCGGCTTCGATGGCTCGACGGTAGGCGTGCTGAGCTTCGTCGAACCGATCCAGACGTTGCAGAGACAGGCCTAGAGAAGCCAGCGCCAACCCTTCCACGCGTGGATCCGCAGCTGCGGTGGCAACCTCGCGGGCGTGCTCCAGGGCGGCAATTGCCTCCGCGTGGCGCTCCAGAAACGATAGTGCTTGCCCGCGGTAGACTAATGATTCTGCATGAAACTCAGCAGCAACAGCAGCGCAGCCGTCGAGACAGGAGAGAGCGGCCGCGTAGTCCCCCTCCCCCGACAGTGCGCGCGCCATGTACAGCGCCCAGGCCGCTGCCTCCGGCTTCCCCTGGCGCGCCCGGGCAACCTCGCTGACGGCTTCCAAGCGCGCCCGAGCGCGCGCGGCCTGTCCCATGCCCAGCTCCCACCGCGCCAAAGGAATCGCTATTTCGATCTGCTGTGCACAGGATTCTAGATCGCGAGCCAGATCAGCCGCATCTCGGAAGCGCCCCCGATTGACGAGGCGCACGAAGCGCTCGAGCTTCGACGCACCACAGTCATCCGGCGCAGTGGGGGGCAAGGTGCCGAGGATGCGATCCACGTCGGCAGGAGAGACAACGGAATCGGAGGCGAGGCGACGAGCCAGCTTTCTCAAGGCTCCCGGGCGACCGTGGGCGGCCCCTACCGCACGCCGCAGCGACTCCTCAGTGCCCGCCGGCAATGCCAGGCGAAGCAGCTTACCCGCGGCGGTGGGATCGAGCGCGGGCACATGCACGACGTTGGCGCCAGCTGGGGCGTGCACCGCGACGCAAACGAGCCGCAGCTCAACCGAGGCCTCATCGATTCGCCGCTGCGCATCGGGCGGCAGGGCGTCAATATCGTCAACCAGCAAGTACCCTTTACTTTGCACCAGGTGCGTGAGTTCCTGCTCGAGCTCCGCCGGGTCCGAAGCCGCCGACGCGTCCAAGACCCTCGCCGTGAGCCCCTCCACCCCCAAAGCCCAACCCAACCGCCTCAGCAAGAGGGACCGCCCCGATTCCTCTGGACCGCACAACATCAGTCGTTGGCCAAGAGACAGCTCGCGAGCCAGCTTGAGGATCTGTTCAGAAATGCCCTCAATTCCGAGCACCGGCCACTCCAGCGCTCGCGGCTTCGCGACATCATCGGGGGGCAGACCCGCTGCGGCACGCAGCGCGCTCGCAAACTCGTGCGCGGAGGGATAGCGCTCGTTGGGGTCGCTGGTGGTAGCTCCAGCCACGACGCGACGCAGAGCAGGCCGCCGCGTTCCATCGCTCACCAGAGGAAGGACTTCGAGCAGCGTCGCCCCCAGAGAGAAGACTTCGCAACGAACAGTCAGCGCACCACCTTGCAGGAGCTCCGGTGCCGCGTAGCGCGGAGTGAGCCCCTCGACTCGGGCCCCGCCATCTCTCCAGCGCGCGGATAGCCCGAGGTCGACGAGGGTCGCCTGCCCATCATCCCCCACGATGATGTTGGCAGGCTTCAAATCGCCGTGCAGCAGCTCCGAACGGTGCAGCACTGCGAGTTGTTCTGCGGCCTGCACCAGAGCTCGCAGCGATGCCTCGGCATCCCCGGCATCAATGAGATCGGCGAGGCTCGATCCCGGAACGAGATCGCGCACGAGGTACAGCCTGCCGCTGCGAGGAAGCCGGCCGAAGCCCCGCACCCGAGGTAGACCCAAGCCCTCCACGGCGGAGAGCGCGGCCGCCTCACGTATCAAGGCAGCGCGGGCCTCGTTCGAAGCCCCTTCGCCGAGGAGCTTGAAGGCCAAATGCTCGCCGCTGCGGCGGTCGGAGACCTCCCACACCTCACCTCCCCCCCCACGGCCGAGTTCCGCAACGAGCGAAAGATGTGCCGGTAGCTCGCTGGTGTCCACGCTGTCGTGCTCAGATGCCGTAGTCTGCGCCTATGCCTACGAAGAAGCCCGTAAGGCCGAAGCCGAGATCTGCGCGCATGGCGAAGTGGCGGTGCGGCTTGTAGCGAGCGCCCATCTGAAGGGCCAACCACGGGAAGACGATAGGCTTCGACCCCCCATCGGACCAGCTTGGCTCGGTGTAGCCTCGGTAGTGCTCGTTGTCGTCACCGCAGTAGCGACCGTCTGGGTTGCCCTCGCCAATGCAAGGCAGGTAGCCGTCGCTGGCGGGGTCTGGATAGGCTTGCTCCCTTATCAGGTCTCCCCAAACGAAACCGAAACCGCCGCTCATCCCATAGTTGACTCCGAACTGGTCGCTCAGGGGATGGGTCCAGAGAAAGTCCGTCGTAAGGTACAGAACACTCATCTTGCTCTCGACGAGCTCCCAGGCCTCTTCGGGGTCACTGCTTGCCTTGAATGGCGTAGGGTCCATGCCGTAGTCGGCGTACCAGGCGCTGAGCACGAACTCGAAGTCGTCCTTTCGAATGCTGAGCTCCGGCCCGAAGGAGTCGACGTAAACCGTGCTGCCGCCATCCCCAAACAAGTTCATCATGAACTTGGGCACGATAATCCCTCGGTACCGAGCCCCAACGAAGAGGTACGTTTCGCCCGGCTTCTCCTTGGGCGAGGCGCCGTCAGCATCTTCCGCTTCTGCGTCGACCTCTTTGGGATCGAGAACCTGACGTCCGGCAACATCGGCTCCATCTCCGGCGCCCTCGCCCCCGGTCTCGGCGCCATCGACGGGAGGCTCTTCGGTGACATCGACCGCTTCCTCGTTTTCCTGCGCGAAGCCTATCCCCACCGAGCCCAACACCCATGCATTCGCGGCCCAGCAGGCCAGCGTCCACTTGATCATCTTCATCGGCGATCTCCGAAACTGAGCCACATGTGCCACCGGCGCCGCGCATGGTGCCACGACTTGGTGGCCCAGAGCAAACACACTGTGCCAGAAGACATGAAGTCGGCACTACCGCAATTGGAGCGGCCCGGCGACTACACAGCCAAGTCGCGCCGGCCAGACGCCATCCTCCAGACTAGGGGCGTCTTCTTGTGCTGCGCATCGTCGCCACGCTCACCGCCATGGTCTTGAAGATTTCGGGCTCGAGCTCGAATCCCTCCTCTGAAGGCACTCCCTAGCCTCGAGTACTCCTTTTCAAGGCGTCGACCTCCGCCTCGAGGGCCTCGACCCGACGCGCCAGTTCGCGATACTCGGCTTCTGACACCAGGTGCAGGGAGCTCGCCAGCCGCGCCGACTGTTCGGCCGTAAAATCGTTCATCTTCCCGGGCATCTGTGCCACGGCCAGAACGACTCGCAGGAACTGCTCGTTCTGAAGCAGTTTCGTGACGCGAGGGTCACCGAGGATCTGCAACCCGCGCCTCTTCACTTCGTCCGCAATGCTCACGACTCCACGCTCCTTCTCCGTTCCCTGCCCTTTGCCCTCTTCCTAGGTTCCAAAACGGCACGCACCAGGGCTGAACGAGCTCATCTAGATAGGCGAGACCCTGCCGAGAATCAACCGCCGGTCGGTCCTTTCGGTGCTCAGCCGTCGGCTCAAGAGAGGCGTTCATTGAGCCTTACCTGTCGACGTCCGCCTCCGGCCCACTCGCTCGGGTGTGCTCGGCCACTCGTATATGCCAGCGCCAACGCACCCGGCGCCAATGTACCCACACGCCATGCCTGCGCCCCACTGCCCAGCCCTGTCGTATACACGCCACCTTGGGTGGGGGCCCCGGTGGGGAGCTTGATGGAGAACCGCTCCGGCAAGCGATGCACGTGCGCAGGCGGCTTCGCTCCGCTGACTTTGCATCCGCTAGCTTTCGATGGAGAAAGGGATTACCCTGACCCGAATGCCCGCTCGAATGAGGTTCGGTGTGACGGTTGCTGCGTGTGGCGCGGCGCTGTTGCTTGCAAGCTGCGGCACTTACATGCAGCGAGGCACCAGCCTGTACCACGACGGACACTACGTGGAGGCGGCCGAGGTATTCGAGCGTACCGAGCACCGTCTCCAGGGAGCGGCAGGCCGCCACTGTGCCGAGTACGGGCTCTATCGTGGGCTTACGCTCTTGGCGCTGGGAGACCTGCAGAACTCACACCACTGGCTCCGCTATGCGTACAGCGTGGAAAAGACCGCCCCGGGCGTTCTTCAGGCACACGAGCGCGCCATGCTCGACCAAGGCTGGTTTCAGCTGAGCCAGCAGCTCCAGGCCACCACCGACGCGCCTCCGGTAGCGCCAAGTGCTGCCGTGGCCAGTCAACCCTCCGCACCAGCACCGGGCGGCCCCGCGCTGCCAACCCTGCCAAGGGTTCGCGCGCTGGCCGAGTAGCGCCTGACCTAACCCGGCGGAGCCGGAACCAAACAGGGGAACTGGCAACGCCAAATGCAACCGGAGGGCATGCTATAGCGAGTAGGCCGGGGTTGCCCCCGGCCCCTCTCAGATCCGGACGTGCAGATTTCCCGCATCCGGCTCCTCGGGTCACAGCTTCGCTAACCGAAGTTGCCACGTATCCCGTCGAAGACGGGC
>JAEWRL010000130.1 GCA_023398955.1 Pseudomonadota bacterium | reverse complement strand
CTGCGGCGGGCTGCGCCACGGGCGCTGCTGGCTGCGCTGCGGCGGGCTGCACCACGGGCGCTGCTGGCTGCGCTGCGGCGACGGCGGGAACCGCTGGCTGTGCGGCTGGTGCGGCAACTGGCTGCTGGCCCACCGGACTGGCAGCGACCGGTGCCGTCCCGTACGGCGTAGCGGCTGATGTGGAACCACTTGGCCGAAAGACGACGGGGGCGGTCGCGCTCGCCGAAGGCTCCACCGGCGTCGCTGTGCCGGTTCTCGCGGTGAGTGCGCTAGGCACCTCCGCCGCCGCTGACTCCTGCACGGCAAAGCCCGGCTGCGGGATCTCTACGGATTCGCAAGCCGACTCGCGGTCAACGAGGGAACCCAGGTGTTGGCCCAGCTCCTCAGCCGAGATCAGGCCCTTCTGGATTGCGCGCGCACGGACGCGCTGGTCGTACTTGAGCATCTGCGTATTGTTCATCGTGGTGCACCATTACCACCGTCCGAGCCATCGTCACTAGTCGCGGAGCACGCAGCAGGTCCCCAGTAGCCGATGCTAGCTCCCCTGCACCCGCGTTCTCACGAGCTGCGCCGGGGTGATTAGTGCACCTGGGGGGTTGCCACCGGACGTGTAGCCAGAGAGGGCACGGCGCTCTGCCTCCGCCATTTCGTCCCCAGTTGCCGGCCTAACGCTGACAACCTTCAACGAGTACGCGACAAACTGGCCGGCCAATGGGTGATTTGCGTCGAGGACCACGAGATCTTCGTCCACGTGCAGCACTCGCATCACGAGCACGCCGCCCGTCTGATTCTCCAACTCCAGACTGTCACCCTCGGCGAGGTGCTCGGGAAACTCCGACCGATCTACCTCCAACACGGCGCTCGGGTCCCGCTCGCCGAAGGCTTCGTCCGGCGCCAACCTCACCGAGCGCACCTCGCCTGGTACCGCGGCATCCAAGGCGACCTCGAGCCGTGGCAACAGCTGACCGAAACCATAGACAAACTCGAGCTCGGCTTCCTCGCTCTCGACGGAGCGCCCCTCTTCGTCGGTAACCTGGTACTCGACCTTGACCGCCATACCAGGACCAACCTGAAACGCACCGTCACCGGCCGACGCGAGCGGACCTTGAGCAGGCACTGCGTTGGGACGCTGGACGCCACGTCGTGCTCCGGTGACTGCTCCCTGTCGTACAGGGCCTTCGCCGGGTGATGGGGTGATTTCTTCCTGCGAGGGCCGCGGATTGGGCTTTTCTGTCATGTTTCCGTTCCGTTGGGCGGAGCCACGCGCGCTTCCGCGACAAGGCTCTCGGGATCCGTCAAATACCCGGTGATGCTGCTGGCAGCTACCACATAGGGGCTTGCCAGGTACACACGGCCAGGTCCGCTGCGCCCGGGATAGTTTCGATTGATGGCACTCACCGTCACCTGTTCCCGAGATCCGGAGATCCCAGGCCCCGCTCCAATGCAAGCGCCGCATCCCGGGGCAAGCAATCTCACGCCCGCGGCCTGGAACACCTTCGTGTAGCCCATCCGGTCGGCATAATCACGGACCCGGCGGGAACCGAACTGAATGAAGCACTGCACTCCGCTCGCGACGCCCCTCCCCGCCGCCACGGCACTCGCGAAGACCGCAGCGTACATGTCCATGTCCGCAGCTTTGCCGCCAGTGCAAGAGCCCCCGTAAGCAATATCCACCGGGACTCGGCCGCCCCGCAGCAGCTCGCGAAGGGGTAGCCCGTTGTGGGGGTCCCCAGGGCAGGCAACCATCGGCGACAACCCCGAGGCATCGATGGTGAGAGTGGCCCTGTAGGTTGCCCCCGGATCGGGCAGCAACACCCCGCGCGCGAGCCGCGTCACGTCCACACGACGCGCAGCCGCAAGCGACGCGAGGAGTTCGGCATCCGGCAGTGCCACCGCGGTGAAGGCCCCCGCCTCGACAGCCATGTTCGTCAGCGTGGCGCGCTCGTCGAGGGACATGCGGACGAGCGCATCGCCGACGAACTCGATGACCGCTTCCCTCAGCACCCCACTGCGTACGCGAGAATCGGCGAGCAGCGCCAACATGATGTCCTTGGCACAGACAGCAGCACGAAGCTGGCCTGTCAGCTCCACGCGCACGGACTCTGGCACCGTCACTCGCACGAGACCAGTAGCCCAGGCGAGCGCGATGTCCGTACTGCCTACTCCGAAAGCGAAGGCCCCAACGGCACCGGAGGTGCAGGCGTGAGAGTCGGTACCTGCGATGACTTGCCCAGGCTCCGCTACCTCTTCCACCAGCACGTTGTGGCAGATGCCACCGATGCCCTCATCCGCGGCAGCGTCGATCAGGCGAATGCCTTGACGCGCGCAGAACTCACGCTGCTCGTCCTCCAGTGCCGTGACGCGTGCGTCTAGGCCAAGTCGGCGCTTCTCGTCCGACATCACCGACGCGGCGGTCAGTAGATGGTCACGAAAAGCTAGGACCGACTCGGGGTGGCTCACCCTGGCATCGGCCCCGTATCCCTCGCGAAACTGCGCGGCGGCCATCGCAGTGGTGTAGTCGTGACTGAAGCGCAAATCCGTCATCAGCAGCAGCGGCTGCCCAGGCTCGATGCGCGGCGGGCGTTCTCCATCCAAGCCGCGGGCGCGCTGCGCCAGGACCTTCTCGACGAAGGTTTGGGCACCTGCGTTGCGCGCCAGCTCCTTGTCGGGCGGGTGCTGCGCGCCCACCCCTGCATGCGATTGCTCCGGACGCTCGCGCCGCTCCTCTGTGAAAGCAGAGAGCTCAGCGCGACGGGCATGCTGCCAAGCCAGGAGCCCTCCCGCCAGCACGATGCTACGACTCAGTGGGTCGAGATCCTGGGCGAGCTCCTCGGGCGTGGCGTCATAGCCCCGCTCCAAGCGCGCCAGCAGCTCGAAATCCGTGCTGGTGAATACGCCCAGGTTGCTGCAATTCTGCCGATAGATCTTCGCGAACGAGCGCGCGAAAACCACGGAGATTCCCGCCGCGCGTTCGGCGTACGGCGCAGTCTCTCGTGAGCTCCCGCATCCCTTCTCGTGGCCGCTGACAAGCACCGCGACCCCGGCGTTCCTGAGCGAATCGACCTCGACGGCGCCACCTCGCAGACCGACGAGCGCGTAGCGACCCAGTAAGTCGTCATAGTAGAAGCAGGCCCACGCGGGGATGATCTCGTCCGTGGACACGTTATCGAGCAACACGAGCTCAGCTGCGCTCGTGAGGCGCTGCCCACGAAGCTGAGCGCGAATCGAGTCCGTCCCCTTGCACAGGTACAGGATGCGCCCCTGGAACCCCCTCCGCGTGCTGCGCGGCCACAATGAGGCTTGGCTCACCTATGACCTAGGCGCAGGGGCGCGGCGCCCTGACAGCGCGAGGAGCGCAGTCAATGCGATCTCGAGCTCCTCCTCCGACGGCGGCTCCGGACGCGCCGCTATCCGATCCTTCACAGCCCTTAGCTCCGCCCCAAACCGCCTGTACCGATTACGCTCGGCCTCACTGCGCTCGTTGACGACCCAATGGGCAACGATGGAGCGCAAGTCTTCGACGTCTCGATTCATGAGCGGCGCAAGGTGGGTGGCAAGTGGGTGCGGCATTGCGATAGTGAATAGTAGCAGCCACTCGGCGATCGGCATGCCTCGCCCGCCTCGCTCGCGCCCCCTTCGACCCCCAAGGATCCGCGGGAATTCTGTCCAGGCTTGGTGTCAGATTCTCGGCGCGTGGGGAGCGGTGGCCCGCTCGCGCACAAGGCTCGCCAGCTGCCGGCGCCCTCACGCGAAAGCCGCTGGCACGTTAACTCCATCAATGCTAGGAATGGCAGCTTCTCGGCGTGGGGTGCGCCGAAGGTCCCTCGCTGTCATAGCTCGGATATCATGCGTCGATTCGGCTTTTTTGTGCTACTCCTTGGATCCGCCGCCCTCCTCGGCGCGTGCAACCATTCCGCTAGCGACGAGCGCGCTGCAAGCGCCGCCAGTGCGAGTGCAGCGGCATCATCATCAGCTGCCCCGCGCGCGCCCTCTCACGCTCCTCGCGCTGGTGAGGTCGTCGACATCCCGGGAGGTGCGTTCTTGTCGGGGAGCCGTCCTGGAAGCCCGGGACGCGTTCCGAGCCTAGAAGCCGAGCTCTACGAGCTGGAGCTGGGTCCCTTCCAGATCGATAAGCTACCCTTCCCGAACGACCCAAACAAGTCGCCTCTCGTCAATGTCTCGCGTAAGGAAGCGCAGCGGCACTGTGCGGAGCAGGGTGGACGCCTCTGCACGGAGCTCGAGTGGGAGCGCGCTTGCAAGGGACCGAACAGCGATCCTTATGCCACGGGTTCTGCCTGGAGTGAGCGCTGCGCGAAGGAACCCTCGACGTGTGCGTCGGGATTCGACGTGCTCGGAATGGGAAGCATCCGCGAATGGACTGCCAGCGTCGTCGCGCCGCGAGCTCGAGATAGCGAGAGCTCGGCGGCAATCAGGGGAGCGGCTCCCGACACTCCGCCCGGGGCGCACGGCTGCGCTCGGCGGGGCGCGCTGGCAGCGGACGCGAAGGCATCTGATCTAGGGTTTCGCTGCTGCAAAGGCGCACCGAATGGGGCGGTCGCCCCGGAACCGAAGGAAGGCGCCACCTACAAGAAAGTGCGCATTGAAGCCAAGAAACTGGAGGAGGTCTTGGCGCGCTACCCCCAAACAAAGCAGATCGCGAAGGACATCGTCTTCTTTCACGATCCCGAGGGCGCAGCCACCGTGGTCGCGCGTGGCCCGGGCGACCGCAAGGGGTTCTCCTTCACTGTGTCGCCGCTGCTATGGAACCCTGTCGCTGGGGGGAGGTACCTCTTGGTGCCGGCGCGCTCCGGCAAGCGCACGAGCTTCGTCGTCGCTCTCTATCCGAGCGGCAAGTCGGACTATGCCCTCGCCGCGAGCTTCATCATGGAGAACGAACCGGGGCCAGTAGCGCTCGCCTATGACGAGTACATCCGACCACGAGCGCACTTCAGCACCTGCTGGGGCTGCCCGGGCGAGACAGGGAAGATCCTGTACCGGGAGCACGACAACGTGGCAATTCTACAGCCCTGAGGCGCGGGGGAACGGCGGCGCTTCCCGGCGCTCGCTCACGCACTTCAGGATTGTGCGCTTCTAGCGAACACGAGCTCGAACGCATTCCCCTGCTCTCCCGAGCGACGAACACGCACCGAAGCACAGGCAGCATCAGCGGCGAGACGCGCAGCCAGAAGTCCCAGACCTCTCCCGTAGCGTCCTGCCGGCAAACCCTTGAGCTCCGACTGACCCGCTGCGGAGAACGCCCGTTCCGCGACCTGCTCGTTCATCGTAGGCCCCGAATCGGCGACGGTCACCACGCACTCACGACCGCGTGCGTGGGCCTTGACCGTGATGGGCTGACCAGGCTGCGAGTACTGGATCGCGTTGCAGATCAGGTTTCCGAGTGCCCGCCCCAGCATCTCCCGGTTTGACTCGACATGCAGAGCAGCATCAACGGGCTCGAGCGCGATAGCGGTTCCATGGCTCTGGGCGAGTCCCGCGTGTTGCGCGACCACGGCCTCGACGCAGGTACCCAACCCCAGTTTGGTCCGGCCGGCATTGGGAGCCTCCCCGAGCGCGCGCCCGAGCAGCTCGAGGTTGTCGATGATGGTGACGAGGCTGTCACAGGAAACGCGCGCATCTGCGAGGGCTTCCACGATGTCCTGCTCTACCCCCTCCAGCATCGCCGCAAGGTAACCCACGTTCGAGTGGAGAGCAGACAGCGGGTTTCTCAGGTCGTGTGCCAGCAACGCGAGGAGTTCCGCGGTTGTAGCAGGGTCAATAGCCACCTTCACAATCCCTTCGCCTTTCCGCTGCCACCCGAGGAGCTCTGGGTCAGCACGCGGCAAGTATGGCTCAAGTGCCAAGGGCACGTCACCCTCGGTGCAGCCAGGCATCAGCTTTCGCGACTCTTCGCCCCGAGCGTCGGCAGCTGAGCGTCATTGACGACGCCCTGCCCCCGACCACTGGCATCCTTCGACAACCGTTGGCGTCGCGTACATGCGTGCACCCTTCGTGCGCTCTCTCACATCGCCTGGCACCTTTTCTCAGTACCCAGCACTCAGCCCGGAAGCCACCCACACCCGCAGGTCGTTCACGGGAACCGGGAGACTGCATTGGGGACCGCAGCACACGGCGCGAGCGCCAGTTCGGGCGCTCAGCACCCCAGGTGGTGGTGCCCCAGGACCCACATCATCCCCTAGCGCCACTGCAGCGATCGGCTGCGCCGCTGCTCGCCAGCACCAAAGAAGAACATGGCCCCCGACGGGTGCCGCCCGCATGGCTCTCTGTCCGCCGACCTGCCGTCCATCGATCCTGGCGCGGAGCGCGTCACGGCCCAGCGCCGAGGAGTGCGAACCACTCTCGATTCAGGGACGAGGCCCACACCCCACGCCGCGGCGGTAACCCACTACCTGCGAACCGGAAGAGGGTCAGCCCGGGCTGAACCTGGGTGCACACCTTCGCCACGGACGCCGACACCGCCATGGTGCTGACGCTCGTCGTGCCCACTCGTCCCTTGTCCCTCTAGAATGCCACCCACGGCTAGAGCGGGGTCGCGGGCGTCGATGACAGCCGTGGCCCCAACCTCCTGCCGCTTCGGGTCAGCGATCGACTACTGCGAGGGAGTAGCCTCGTCGTCGTCGGGGACGTCGTTGACGCTAGGAATCTTCTTCACTTCGAGACGCGCAAGCTTCCATGCACGCTGCACTACCCATGAGAGAGATCTGTCGAGACGAGCCGCCTCGTCCTTGATCTCCTGGAGCATCGCTTCCGGGAAGTACAAACTCTGCTTTCGCTTGTCGCTGCCGCTCTTGTTGGGTCCGTTTTCCACTACGCGCTGTCCTCAATTACGGCACGGGAAACCCCCGTCCGAGAAGCGGTATGATTACACAGATAAGTTTCGCAGATCAAACCAGAAACTCGGATCAGCCCAAAGGCCGACAGCCGAGCCTTGCTGCTAGGGCCTGCACCCTCCACCGTCAGGAGCACCAATGAAGCCGAATCTCCTTCGTTTGCCGTGCGCCCGGACACTCTGCGTCGCCATGTCCTCGCCGGTGTGGCTTGCGTTCTTGGGCGGTGCCGCCTCGGCCGCAGAAGAGGCACGCCGCTCACCTTACGAGGTCTTCGATCAACTCGCGAGAGTGCTCACGCTCGTAGAGCGGGAGTACGTCGAACCCGTGGATCGTTCGCGTCTCGTCACGGGAGCCATCAAGGGAATGGTCAGCGAGCTCGACCCGCACTCGACCTATCTGCCAAAGTCCGACTACTCCATCTTCCGCGGCGACACCCAGGGGCGGTTCGGCGGAGTGGGTGTCGAGGTCGACTTCGGACGCGATCAAGTGACCGTCATCGCGCCGATCGAGGGCTCCCCTGCTGCCCGCGCAGGCGTCCGCCCCGGTGATCGCATCACTGCCATCGACGACGTCCCAGTTGCAGGAAAGAGCTCCCAAGAACTGGTACGCACGATGCGTGGCGCTCCCGGCTCGGTCGTCACGCTTACCGTGCGCCGGGGTGACGGCAATCAGCTCGTCACTTTCAAGCTCACGCGCGAGATCATCGAGGTTGCCAGTGTCGCCGTGAAGATGCTCCTCGGCGAGGTAGCCTACGTGCGGGTGAAGGCTTTTCAGGCAGGGAGCCATGAGGAGCTCGTCGACGGAATCGCGGAGCTGAAGCGACGCAGCGGCCGAGAGCTGGCCGGATTGGTCCTCGATCTACGCAACAACCCGGGAGGCTTGGTGGACGAAGCCGTGGCGGTGGCCAACGAATTTCTGACAGGGGGCGTGATCTACACGACGCGACACCGCGGTGTGGTCATCGACGAAGTGACGGCCACGGTCCACGGCGCCTTCCGCACGGGTCCGGTCGTCGTCCTTGTCAACGAGTACAGCGCCAGCGCCGCGGAGCTCGTCGCTGGCGCGCTGCAAGACCAACGACGAGCCACGGTGGTGGGTGGCCGCACCTTCGGCAAAGGGTCGGTGCAGAGCATCATCGACCTCCCGTGGGGCGACGGTCTCCGGCTGACGACGATGCGCTACTACACCCCGGGAGGAAAGGCGATTCAAGCGCGGGGGATCGCTCCTGACGTGCTCGTCGATGCGGCGTACATCCCCGACCGCAGCTTCGCTGTCATTCGGGAGAGTGATCTAGAGCACCACCTGGAGGGCGAAGAGGGAGACGACGCACTGGAACCCGAGCGGCCCGACGCGGAGACCCTCGGCACACACCTAGGGGTCTCCCGCGACGTGCCGCGGAACCCGGTCGGAGGCAACGATCTGGCCCTGAGCATTGGGTACCAGATCGTGACCGGCGTGCTCGGCAGCGCAGAGTGAGTAATGGCCTCGACGAGATGCGCCACCCGATCGGCATCGAGATCTTCGCGCACTCGAACCGCTACCCCGAAAGCCACGATCTCCAGCTGCCTCGCACCCACCCCAGCGAGATCTTCAGCGCTCGGGAGAAATGACCCGGGTATGCTCGCGAGAAATGACCCAGGCTTGGCGCGTGCCAACAGCCGGCTACCCCTGAGGCGCCTCTGGATAGCGCACAACCTGGGACCGAGTTCGGGCGCCCCAGAAGAACGGGCACGCTCGAGAGTCAAAGCGCGGCCCTGGCGCAGACGCTCGGCGGACAGAGCCGTCGCGGCACCGCGCCTGCGCCTGCGCGTACGAAGCGTCGTGCATTGGGTGCGGCTCCTTTGCGGCAGGTACCTCGACTACTTGATCCTGCGAAATTTCGACCTCGCAGCGCGCGCGCCGGGTAGCGGATTGGGCACCGTACCGTTGGCGTAGCGGTTCTTGTGGTTGCGCGCCTGCTCCTGCGCCAGGTGGAAGCACCAGTTCTCCTCGAAATCGCAGTTACTGCAGAGCGCCCGGAGGCGCAGGACGGCCTCTGCACCCGCGAGGGACCAGCGAGCGCCGGTGCGATCCATGCGGTCCTTGACCAGGTAGCGACAAGCTCCCTCGACGACCCCGGTCGCGATCGGGAAGCCGCGCCGCAGCGCCCCGGCGTAGTCAAGGTAGGCGCGGTTGTTCTTCAGATAGGCCGCACACTTATCTGCAGCCTTGCGCTCCTGCAGCCTTGCGCTCCTGCAGCCTTGCGCTCCTGCAGCCTTGCGCTCCTGCAGCCTTGCGCTCCTGCAGCCTTGCGCTCCTGCAGCCTTGCGCTCCTGCAGCCTTGC
>JAEWRL010000087.1 GCA_023398955.1 Pseudomonadota bacterium | reverse complement strand
GTGCACCATCTGGGCGCTGGACTCGGGAGCAACGGCGACGCCATGCTTGCTGGATGCCAAGGCGGCCTTGAGATTCGCAACGAACAGCGGCGAGCGGGCGCCCAGGTGAAGAAGCACGCGCGAGCTGAGAACGCCGTCGGGGCGGCGGAAAGATTCGACGATCTGACAGTAGACCCGCTCGGTGCCGTCCTTGTTGCGCTGAGTCGTGGTGCGCTCATGCATGGGCTACCAGTACACGAAAATCCAAATGCACTTCAAAAGTAATCGTTCAAAGCGAGACCTGGTATCTACGGCCGAGCCGTACCATGACGTTTCTCGGCGCAAAAGTGCAGTTGACGCAATGCGGCGATCAACTTAGGGGGCACGGGCACGTTTACGGAAGAGCCAACCGCATTCAGGGACAGGCCCTAGCGCTACTGCCCCAAGTACGTGGCCCGGTTTGTGGAGGCGTGCAAGCAGGGGGTATGGCGAGTGTGGCAAACAGGAAGGACGAGAAACGGCGGACGGGGTGCTTCGAGCGGATCGGCCGAGTTCTGGGGCACCGAGAGAGACGAGAAGCGTTCGCGATCTATGCGGCCGGGCTGCTGCGCTTGGTGTAGATGGCCCCGCGCTCAGAGCCGCTCAATGTGGACACGGAGGACCTCCTCACCAAGTGTATGCTCAGCGGCCGACGCTGGGGCCTCACCAAGGCGCAGCTCCGCGGCGAGACACTCGCCTTGGACGTGTGCCGCGTGCTCGCGCGCTATCCGCAACATCCGCTCGCTCCCGTCCACGCAGAGTCGGATCCTGTCTACGAAGTCCAGCTGTGCGGCTTTTCGCTCCGCCTGAACCCGGCTCACGAGCTCTCGCAGCAGCCCTTCGTCGATGAGGGCACCGGTCAATGTCGTATGAAGCACAACGACCCCAACCTTTCCGGTTTCTGCGGCAAATCCCGGCGCTGCCTCTACCTGGACCTCGATGTCCTCGGCATCGAGTTGAACCACCTCGCCATCGAGGGAGAGTCTTATGTTGCCCGCGCGCGACAACTCAGCATGGAGCCCTGCACCGCTGGCACCCTCCAGAGCACGCTTCACGGCCTGAACCCGCTTCCCCAGCTTGGGGCCGAGTGTCTTGAAGTTTGGCTTGAGCCGGTAGGCTACTGCCCCCTGTTCGTGCCCGGGATGCATCAGGCGAAGCTCGTGGACGTTGAGCTCGTCCACGACGAGATCCTCATAGGGTCTGAGGGTCTCCCTGAGGGCTCCGTCGTTTAACACCACATCGGCCCTACTCAGCGGCTGGCGAACCTTGAGCCTGCTAGCGGTGCGCACACTCAGCCCCAAGCTGACGATCTCGCGGACCGCACCCATGACCCTCGATAGCTCCTCGTCGATGCATGCTGGGGAAGCCGTCGGAAAGTCGTCGAGGTGAACGCTCTCCTTTGCGCCAGGATGCCCGGCGTGGACCACGAGGTTCTGATAGAGCTCCTCGCTGAAGAACGGTATGAATGGCGCCGCTAGACGGGCTACCGTGACGAGCGCTTCGTGGAGCGTCGCGTAGGCGTTGCGCTTGTCGAGATCCAGCCCCGGTGCCCAGAAGCGCGCGCGACTGCGGCGCACGTACCAGTTGCTCAACCCCTCGACGAGTTCCACCAGGTGCCCGGCGGCCTCGTAAACCAAATAGCGATCGAGTGCAGAGCGGACTTCGCGGATTGCGAGGTGCAGCTCGCTCATCATCCACCGATCCAGCGCGCTCCGCTCAGGAACGGCCGCGCCCGCCAGCGCCTGCTGAGCGGGGTACCAGCCATCGATATTCGCGTAGATCGTGAAGAACGAGTAGACGTTCCTCAGTTTGACGTGAAAGTCCTTCTGGAGCGTCCGCACGTTTCTCAGGCTGTGCCGCGTGTTGCTCCAGGGCGGACTGGCAGCGTAGAAGAACCAACGGAACGCATCCGCCCCCGGCGCGGGTGTCGTCAGGTCTTCCAACGTGACACGTTCCTCGATGGGAACGCGGGGGACCTCGACCGGCATCGTGCGAAGCCCAGTGGAAACTTGCTTGACCCGCAGCTTCGCTCGTTCCCGCTCGTGGAGCAACACGACCCGCCGAGGGAGCTTGGCACTGGCTCGCAACGTGAGCTCGAGCTGGGCGCCTTCGGCGTCGGAACGGTAGGCAACGACCCGCGCGCCGTCCTTGAGATCCATCCCATCCAAGTCCTCACGAGCGATCACTGCTTCGGCTGGGGCCACATCCACCCCCGCCACTTGCTCGAGTACCCCGAAGTCCATACGAACGCGGTCCAGGATGATCTCGGGAGGAGTGTAGTTACCCTTGCTCTTGCTCTCCTTCTTCCCCTCCCGGTCACAAACGTGCCCAAGGACGATGCACGTCTTGTACGGCAGCGGGTACTCGCGGCGGGAACTCAGACCGAGCCGGACCTGCGTCTCCTCGTCAAACACAAGCGTGCTGACCATGAGGAGGGAGTAGAACCACCCTCGGGTTTGGTCGATCGCCTCGCTGATGAAGTCCGCGGGGAAGGCGGCATCGAAGCGCTCTTTCGAACCCGCCACGTGCGGGAAGCCCCACTGGGCAAAGGGCATGCACCCCGAGTCGAACCAGCAATCGATGACCTCGGGCACCCGGCGCATGGTGGCGCCGCAAGTGTCGCAGGGAAACGTTACCTGATCGATCCAGGGTTTGTGGACGATGAGATGGTCGTTGAGGGAGGGGTCACGGCGCTTTGCCTCGTGCCAATGCGCGAAAGCTGCGGGGCTTTTCCCCTCGATTTCGGAAACGCTGGCGGGCGCGGTCATCATCTCGCATGCCTCGCAACGCCACACGTTCAGAGGGGTGCCCCAGTAGCGCTCCCGGCTCAGCGCCCAGTCGACATTATTCTCGAGGAAGTCACCGAAACGCCCCTTCTTGATGTGCTCGGGCAACCAATTGACGCTCTCGTTGTTCGCGAGAGCATCGCCGAGCTTCTGGGTGGTGCGAATGAACCAGGCAGGGCGCGCCAGCTGAATGAGGGGATCATCATCCGCTCGCCAGCAGTACGGATAGTCGTGCCGGTAGAGCTCCTGGTGAGCAAGAATTCCCCGCGCGGCGAGATCGGCGATGATGTCCTTGTCAGCGTCCTTCACCCAGCGGCCTCGGTAGCGTTCGCCAGCGGCCTCGGAGAAAACACCGCTCGGCTCCACCGCGCAGAGGAGTTCGACGCTATCTGGGTCTTTGTAGGCGGTGAGCTGCCTCTTATGGGCCTTGTTGTCGTCTTCGCCAAAGGCGGGCGCGACGTGCACGATTCCGGTGCCCGCTTCCAACGTGACGAAGTCCTCGGCGATGACCCGCCACCATTGGTACTCGTCCCCCCCAGAGTCGAGTGCGACCGTGGCATCCTTCAAGTGGCCATAGAAGCAGTCGAAGGGGGGCACGTAGCGCTTCCCGACGAGCGTGCTCCCTTTGACCGTCTCGATGACGACAAGCTGGCGGCCGAGCTTCTCCTCAAGGGCGGCGCGCAGCTCCGCTGCAACTATAAGCCGCTCGGCGGCGAGGGTGAGGGGCTCGCTCATGGGCGTCCCGCCACCACCACGCTTCTGCGTCTTTGGCGAGAGGGGGCCTCCTAGCTCACAGATCGCATACTCGTAGGTTGCGCGAACCGCCGCGTACCCGTTCGAAGGGAGGGTCCAGGGCGTCGTCGTCCATACGACCAACGACGTCGAGGGCTCCTCCACCAGGGGAAACAGGACGAAAACGCTCGGATCATCCACACTCTTGTAGCCGAGACCAACCTCGGCACTGCTCAGCGCCGTCCCGCCTTGAGCCCACCACCAAACGACCTTGTGGCCTTGATAGAGCAGCCCTTTCTTGAACAGCTCGCTGAGCGCCCACCACACACTCTCGACATAGCTGCGGTGGTAGGTGACGTACGCATCCGGCAGACTCACCCAGAACCCTATGCGCTCAGTCAGCCGTTCCCATTCGCTCGTGTAACGGAATACGCTTTCGATGCAGCGCGCAACGAACGGCTCGACTCCATATTCTTCGATGGCGGCCTTGCCGTGGATTCGGAGCTCCTTCTCCACCTCCACCTCGACCGGCAAACCGTGAGTGTCCCAACCACCTTTGCGGAGAACCTGCTTGCCGCTCATGGACTGGTAGCGTGGGAAGAGGTCCTTCATCACGCGAGTGAGCACGTGCCCGTTGTGAGGCACGCCATTGGCGGTGGGAGGCCCCTCGTAGAAAACGAAGGAGGGCGCGCCGCTGCCACGGAGGGAGGTCGACTTCTCGAAGATCTCGTTCGCCTTCCAGAAAGCGAGGACGTCTCGCTCGTACCGTGGGAAGTCCAGTTGAGTGGGAACGGGCTTGAAAGGCGTCGGATTGGGATCGCTCATGGGACCGGGCCCACGTATAGCACCACCCGACGACTGTCGAGCCTGATGGCCGACGATGATCGCGGCTCGATCGGTCAGCAGGCCACCCCTTGCGCTCGGAGCTAGCAATTCATCGGCACGTGCCACATCATCGCGCGCCATGATGTGCGGTAGGCCAGTATCCTGGAGCGGACGCTTGGCGCCGATTGCGTGCGCTGGCGCGCTACAGCTCCTCGCCGGCTCTGGATACGCAGCCTCGTCGGCCGGCGCTGGGGCACGCGATGCAGAGGCACAGCAACCCCATGTACTCGAACCCAACTCCTCGACCGTTTACTCTGGTGGAGCCGCCGGCGCGCGCACGCCCACGCCCAACTATTGGCTCACCGGACTCGAGCTTGGGTTGGCGCTGGGAGCCGGGGCAGCCTGGTACGTCATCGACGACCGCAACGTCCTGGACTGGGACAAACCCAGCTTGAAAGAACGTCTGAACGGCGAAGCTTGGCGCTTCGACAACAACGGATTCGCGATAAATTTCATCTTTCATCCCCTCTCCGGCGCCGCCTTTCATGCCCTTGCGCGCAGCAATGAACTCGGATTCTGGAGCTCCAGCGCCACTTCGCTCATCGGCTCCACGTTGTGGGAGTACGTCATCGAGTTCAACGAAAAGGTCAGCATCAACGACATGATGGTCACGCCGGGCGCCGGCATGCTGATCGGGGAGTTCGCGCACAAGCTCGGCGTCTATCTCAATGCTTCGCCGTCGTCGTCCGTCGGACAGGACGTGCTGCGATGGACGTTCGGCCCTTCCGTATCCTTGAACGACGCCTTGAATGATCGTGCTCGTCACCAGCAGCCGTGGCACGACTTCTCGCTGCAGTATCAGCTCGGGTGGCTCCAGGCAGGGCCGCACATCCCAAGTTCGCATGCCATCCACCACCTTCGCTTTCACGGCACACTCGTGTCTTTGCCAGGATACCGTGCCCGCGGTGCGCTGACGCGCTGGTTCTGGAGTGGCGAGGTGAGTCGCCTCGAGCTGGATCTCATGCAGGCTCGCGGTGGCCTGGACGGCCATCTCTCGGCCGAAAACCTCCTCGCGGGATGGCATCACCAGCAACTGGAGAGCCCCCGGAGCGGTCTCGCCGTGACCGCTGGCGTCAACCTTGGCTACCGCTACCGGAACAGTCAGGCCCAGGGTTTTGACGACCGCCAGGGTGCGCTTCAATTCCCTGGACCAGGCATCGATCTGTTCGTCGGGGCCGACGGCATCACCGCGGAGCTGCGCGCGCGCGCGTCCTTCGACTTCGCCGGCATCAGCAGCCTCGCCGCTCCCGGGTGGCTACGAGAGCATGCGGGAGACCAACAAGTCCGCACCAAAACGATCATCGAACGTGAACGGTACTTCTACGGTTGGGGCCCTTCGGCCTCCCTTACCCTGCGCCTGCGGGCCGGCCCGGTGTGGGTCGAGGGGCGAGCTCACCATAGTTCTTACGACTCGGCCGAGGGACTGGATCGTACCCAGGAGCGGATCACCCATGACGCAGATTTCGATGAAATAACAACGGAGTACGAGTACCTATTCGGACTGGCAATGGTGCGGCAGGTTGGCGTGGCTGCATTCCGTAAGGTAAACCACCGTCTATCTTACGCCGGAGCGGCCTCGGCAAGTGTGAGGGCCGAGGAGCTCGGGCTGGTGATTGACGTATCCTTTTAACCAATGGGAATCTTGTCGTCGGATCGGCGTGATGTTAGCCAGAGCGACGGTCCGTGAGTGGATTCCAGCTTCTTTAGACCGGGGTTGAATTAGATGACTTTGCGAGTGGTGCCGTTGGAGACCGTTCCGGTAGCCCGTCCCGACATCGGTGTGCTGGACACGGCAAGAGCCTCCATCCTCAACCAGGCAAGCGCGCTGAATAAGCTTGCTTCACGAATCGACGATGAATTCTGCCGGGCCCTCGGGCACGTCCTCGACTGCGCTGGGCGTGTCGTTGTGTCCGGGATGGGCAAGTCCGGCCTAGTCGGCCGAAAGATCGCCGCAACTCTGAATTGCTCTGGGACGCCGAGCGTGTTCCTTCATCCCGGTGAAGCCGCCCATGGCGACCTGGGAATGGTGACAGCCATGGACCTGCTCATCGTCATCTCCAACAGCGGAGAGACGACGGAGCTCGTGAAACTGCTCCCCTATTTCCTCGAGCTCGGAATCCCTATCGTGGCGCTCGTCGGGCAACGCAGCTCCTCGATCGGTCGAGCAGCGACAGTGGTCCTGGACACCTCCGTGGACCGCGAGACTTGTCCGCACAACCTCGTGCCGACCACATCCGCACTCGTCACCCTGGCCATCGGCGACGCCCTCGCCATGTCCGCGATGGTCCAGCGCGGCTTCACCGCCAAGGATTTCGGACGCTTTCATCCGGGCGGCGCCCTCGGATCCCAGCTCCTGAACCGCGTGGCGGACGTGATGCAGACCCAGCAGCTGCCCCTTCTGCCAGCGACGACCCTCCTGGGCGATGCTCTGCTGCCGATGAGCAGTGGACGGTGTGGTCTCGTCATCGTGACTGATGATTACCAGTGCCCGCTGGGGATCGTCACCGATGGCGACTTGCGACGTGCGCTTCAGCAGGACGCCCAAGCGCTCCAGCGCCCCATCTCCGAGTTCATGACCCGCAAGCCAGTGACGGTGCGGGAGGACGCGACAATCCGGGAAGCGCAGGAGCGAATGCACCGCCTGCGCTTGAAGGCACTGGTCGTCGTCGACGCCAAACAGAGGGTGGTGGGAGTCATCGAAATATTCAATGGCCGATAGCCAATATCCTCCTGCTCGCCTCCGCGCCGGCCTGCCATTGCTGGTGGCGGCGTGGTTGCTGAGCGCCTGCGGTCCCTCGCTGCCCGACCCGTCGCCCCAAGCCCTCCTGGACGCGCGGGACACGGGCACGCGCATGGACCCCTCGAGCGAAGTCGAACGCCAGGTGCTCTCCCAGCTGGAGGCCATGCCCTCGGAGCAGGCTCGGACCATCGGCGGCACGCGCGTCGTGGCATCCCCCACCTACTTTGCCGCAAGCGGACATCCTTGTCGCCGCGTGGCAATCGGGGCGGAGGCCGCGGCACGCCACCACCTTGCGTGCAAAGGGAGCAGCGGTTGGTACTTCGTGCCCAGCGTGTTCGAGGCCCCGACCGCGCGCCGGTAGAGGTCCATTGATGATTCGTGGCCTGGTCGTCCAGCTCCAGGTGATTCATGCCCTCATCCTCCGCGAGATCAAGTCGCGGTTTGGGGAGCATCGCCTTGGCTACATCTGGGCGCTCCTTCAGCCAGTGATGATGATTGGCATATTTGCCACGATGTTCCACTTCCTGGGGCGATCACCCATCGCCGGGATGGCAATACTCCCGTTCCTCGTGTCTGGTTTCGGAACCTTCTACGCTTACAGCAGCACGATGGCGCGGACCGTGAGTGCCATCGATGCGAACCGTGCCCTGCTCTTCTATCCACGAGTGCGGCCGGCAGACCTCCTATTCGGCCGCTTCATTCTCGAGTTCGCGACATACACCTGCGTGATGACGATCCTGCTCCTGGGCGCCATCTACATCGAAGGTGACACGCTCACGCCGGACGTCCTGCAGATTGCCCTTGCTCTGTTACTGGCGTGTACGCTCGGCGGGGGGTTGGGGTCTGTGCTTTGTGGGCTCTCGGTCTTCTTTCCCGCACTGCAGCGCCTTTACGGCCCGCTACTCCGGCCAATGTTCTGGGCATCCGGCCTGTTCTACTCGGTCAACAACCTTCCCAGCCACGCCCGGCACATCGTCCTCTACAATCCGGTGTTGCACTGCGTCGAGTACTGCCGAGCCGGGATTTATCCCGGTTATCACCCCTATGGGATCGAGCCCACATATCCGGCGCTCTGGGCCCTAGCCCTCTGGTTCGTGGGACTAACGCTGGAGCGGGTCGCGCGGCGGCATGTGGACATGACATGATCGAGCTGCGCAACGTCACGAAGATCTACCGCACCCATCACGGGCCCAACGTCGTCTTGAACGACATTACCGCGACGATTCCATCTCTCACGAACTACGGCATTCTGGGCGGCAACGGGGCCGGAAAATCCACCCTATTGCGCATCCTGGCAGGAGTGGAGTCTCCCGACCGCGGCTCGGTCGAGCGAGAAGGACGGGTTTCCTGGCCTATCGGATTCGGGGGGGGCTTCAACGGCTCGCTGACCGGTCTCGAGAACTGCAGGTTCGTCGCGCGGATCTTTGGCGTCGATGTCGACGACGTCGCAGCGTTTGCGCTGGATTTCTCGGAGCTCGGCGCCTACTTCGACATGCCGGTACGTACCTACTCCTCCGGCATGAAGGCGCGCCTCGCCTTTGCGGTCAGTATGGCCATCGAGTTCGACGTCTACCTCGTGGACGAAGTGACCGCCGTCGGCGACTCGAACTTTCAAAGGAAGTGCCGTGCTGCCTTTGCGGAGCGCAGCGACAAGTCCTCGGTCATCATCGTCTCTCACAGCATGAGCACAATCCGAAATTACTGTAAGCAGTGCGGCGTGCTTCGACACGGGAGACTCCTACACTTCGATTCTGTCCCCGCCGCCGCGAAATTCTACCAAGGGTAAAGCTGATGACCATGCCGGCACGAGTAACAGAGCCAACCGGGCAATCCGAGAGCCAGGAGACCTCGTCCCAAAGTGGAGAGGGGCAGCCGGGCGCTCGCTCGGAGCGCAAAGTACCCGCCGCCGCACGCGCCACGGACGAAGCTCCCGTGAGCTCTCTGCCTCGGCCATTCCCACCCGAACCGCTCCAGCCCACCCCAACCACCGCGGATGACTCCGCTGCAGGCGCCAAGGCCATCCCAGCCCCGCTCGAGGACGGCCGGAGCGCCCAACCCGGAGCCCCGCAAGACAAAGTGGCTGGACAAAAGGCTGCGCCCGCGCCGAAAGCAGCGGAGGTACCGGCCAAGACAGCCGTGGCCCCCCCAACAGCTCCCGCCAAGGCAGCTGGGAAGGCTGCGCCAGGGCCGAAGAAGGACGAAGTGGCAACCAAGAAGGCCGCCCCAGAGCCGAAGAAGAGCGACCCGACAGCCCAAAAGGCTGCCCCGGAGCCGAAGGATAAGGGGGACGTCACGGCGAAGAAAGCCGCCGGCAAGGTCGAAGCGAAGGGACCAGTACCTGCTCCAGCTCCCGAGCAGGGTGTTCCGCCCACCATTGAGCCCGAAGAGTCATCCGTCGCCCGGACGAGGGCATTGGTGCGCTCCGTGCGGCGCGAGCGCGCGCGGCGGTTCGCCACTCGACTGGCGCTGTTCGTGATCCTGCCGACGCTGCTTGCCGCGGTCTATTACGTGTTCATTGCTTCGGACCAATTCGAGTCCACCGCATCCTTCTCCATCCACTCCGCCGAGAATCGCGTGAGTGTCGGCCTCGAGTCGCTCCTTGGTGCGGTGGGATCGGGCGGCCCGGCAGCCCACGACACGATGGCAGTGCGTGAGTACGTGCTTTCTCGAGACGTCCTTGGACGCCTCGACAAGGAGCACCAGTTCATCACGCACTACAAGTCACCACAATACGACTGGTTCTCCCGCCTCGCAGGCGATGCTTCCTTTGAAAGCGCCTACGAGTATTACCAAAAGAAGGTAACGGCCGAGTTCGATTCTCTCTCCGGTACCCTGACCCTAAGGGTGCGGGCATTCACGCCCGCGGCGGCACAACAGTTCACCCGCGCCATCCTCGAGTACAGCGAAGAGAAGGTGAACCTGCTCTCTCAGCGAGAACGAACGGACCGGATCCGCTACGCAGCGGACGAGGTGCGGCTCGCCGAGGAGCGTGTTGCCAAGGCGCGGCGCGCACTCTTGGCGCTGCAGCAGCAACACGGCGACCTCAACCCGCTGCATACCGCCCAAGCAGCCATGACGATAAAGACGGGGCTAGAGACGGAGCTAGCGAAGACCCGTGCAGAGCTCGGTGCGCTTCGGGCATACATGAACCCGGAAGCCCCCGAGGTCATTGCGCTTCGTGAGAAGGCAAAGGCGCTTGCTGGCCAAATCGCCAACGAAGGGCGTCGTCTCGTCGACCCCAAGAATCAGGATGGTGTCGCCGAGGTCCTGGCCGAATACGAAGCGGCGACCATCGAGAAGGAGTTCGCCGACAAAGCCTACGCTGCAGCCCACGGTGCCCTGGAGATGGCGCGTGCCGATGCCCTCAGGCAGCATCGCTACTTGGTGGCCCTAGCAGAGCCGTCGCGCCCTGATGAGAGCACCTATCCTGAACGAGCCACTGCCATAGCCGGGGCGTTCGGACTCAGCATCCTCTCGATGGGCATACTTTCACTGCTCCTCGCAGCCATCCGCGAGCATGCGAGCATCTGAACCACGCCGTCTAGAAATCCCATGCCCACCCATTCCACTTTGGACCGCCTCTTCCACACCAGGATACGGCTGCTTGCTCAGCTCTTGCTGGCCTTGTTCTTCACTTGTGCTCTGAGCAGCGCTCAGAGCTTGCCGTCGGGGATCGGCACCAGTGTTCCGCGCAAGCCTGATTTCGACGAGGGGTCTCCGAACCTTCCAAAGCTGCCCACCATCGACGTCCCGCCGGGCGGAGCGCCTGAGGTAGGAACCGTCGGCGTGCCGCCAGACGTCAAGAAGGGCACCGAGAGCGACGAACCGCAGCCGTTCGGCGCAAACCTGTTCATGGGCAACTTCCTGCGAACGCGACAGAATGGGCTGAATCCCGACTATCGCATCCTGCCCGGCGATCAGGTGGCGGTACACACCTGGGGAGCCGTCGCGCTTAGCCAAGTCTTCGTCGTCGACGGCCAGGGCAACATTTTCATACCCGGGGTTGGACCTATATCACTCCAGGGAGTTCGCAATGCCGATCTGACGAGCAAGGTTCGGGCGGGACTGCAGCGAGTCTATGCGCGGCACCTCGAGGTCTACACCAACCTCATTACCGCCAACCCCGTCGCCGTCTTCGTGACGGGCGGCGTCCCGCGACCCGGACGCTACGCGGGGATCCCCTCTGACTCCGTGCTCTTCTTCCTCGACCAGGCTGGTGGCATCGATCCAAAGCTGGGCAGCTACCGACGAATCGACATCCTTCGTGAGGGCGCCACGCTAGCGTCCATCGACCTCTACGATTTCATCCTCTCGGGCGTGCTACCCGCCCTGCAGTTCAAGGACGGGGACACCATCCTCGTCGGACGCCGCGGCCCCGTGGTGGAACTCAAAGGAAATGTCGCCAGGCCGACGTACCTCGAGTTCCTTCCAGACGCTCCCCTCACCGGGACTCTGGCCCTGGAGATCGTGCCCAACGCCGCCTTGGCCACTCAGGTAACACTGTACGGGATTCGCGACGGCTTTCCTATCAACCGCACACTATCGCTCAACACCTTTGCCGAGTTTCCCCTCCAGGACGGCGATTCGATTACGATCCGCGAGGATGGCCGCACCGACATGATCGTGGTGAACATCGAAGGTGAATTCGAGGGACCGAGCCAGCTCGCGGTAGTGCGAGGCAGCCGCCTGGTGGATGTGCTGAATCATGTTCCCGTAGAGCCCTTGCTCGCCGACACCTCTGCGGTGCACCTCAAGCGCAACTCGATCGCGCGAGTTCAGAAGGACGCCATCGACGACGCCCTCTTCCGCCTCGAGCGGAGTGCTCTCCTCGCTTTGTCGCAATCGAATGGGGAGTCCAACATCCGCGCCAAAGAAGCAGAGCTGGCGCTGCGCTTCGCTGAGCGCGCGCGGCTCGTTCAGCCGCTGGGCAGGGTCGTTACCTCGCACCAGGGGGACCAGCAGAATGTTCTGTTGGAGGACGGCGACGTCATCGTAGTACCGCGGCGGACGAACGTGGTTACCATCGGCGGCGAGGTCATGATGGCCCAAGCCGTCATGTTCCAACCGGACCTCACCGCTGACGACTACGTGGAGCTTGCAGGCGGCTACACGGATCGCGCCGACGAGGACAAGGTCATCCTGATACATCCGGACGCTTCCGTGACGGTTGGCGGCCCAACGATGCGCGTGCTGCCGGGCGACGAGGTGCTCGTGCCCCCCCGCGTCGACATCAAGACGCTGCAGAACGTGGCCGATATCACCCAGATCATCTACCAGATCGCCGTTTCAGCGGCTGTCGTGTTGGCCATCCTTTAGGATCCCGTGCGGAGAATGGGAGCTCGGCGTGCAGCTTCTCGGACACACCATTGGCAATGACCGCCCCGCGTTCCTGATCGCCGGCCCGTGCGTGATAGAACCTGGCGGCCTCCTCCTCGAGACCGCCGCTGCAATCAAGGAGATCGCGGAACGACTCGGAATATTCTTCGTCTTCAAGTCGAGCTTCGACAAGGCGAACCGAAGCAGCACTGCATCGTACCGCGGCCCCGGCTTGGAAGTGGGCCTCCTCGCCCTTGAGGAAGTGCGTTCGAAGCTGGGCGTGCCGATACTGACGGATGTTCACGAGTCCAGCCCGGTCGAAGACATCGCAGCCGTGGTAGACGTCCTGCAAACACCCGCCTTCCTCGCGCGTCAGACCGACTTCGTGCAGCGCGTGGCGCGTACTGGGAAGCCAATGAACATCAAGAAGGCGCAGTTCATGGCCCCCTGGGACATGACCCACGTCGTGGCGAAGTGTCGTGAGGTTGGGAATCACCAGATCATGGTTTGTGAACGCGGGGCCTCCTTCGGGTACAACAATCTGGTGGCGGACATGCGATCCCTCGCCACCCTCAGAACGACCGGCTGTCCCGTCATATTCGATGCCACCCACTCGGTTCAGTTGCCCGGTGGTCTCGGCTCCTGCTCGGGCGGACAACGTGAAATGGTTCCGGTGTTGGCCCGTGCCGCCGCCGCTGTTGGCATCGCAGGCATGTTCTTGGAAACCCATCCGGATCCCGATCGGGCACCAAGCGATGGACCGAATATGTGGCCGACCAGCAGACTGGAGGAGCTACTCTCGGTGGTCATGGACATCGATTCGGTCGTGAAGCGACGTCCCTACAGCGAGACATCGATGCTATGACCGCGCACCGATGAGCGCGGTTCCTCGTGTAACGGGCGGATTCGTCCACCTGGTTCGCTGCGTCGTGCTGGATGTCGACGGCGTGTTGACAGACGGCCTACTCTACTATGGCGCCGAGGGCGAAGTGCTCAAACGGTTCCATGTCCGCGATGGGCTTGGCCTCGAGCTCCTCAGGGAAGCCGGCGTTGAGGTGGCTGTCGTCAGTGCACGCGCGTCAGAGCCACTCCACAAAAGGCTGCGGGACCTCGGCGTCGTACACGCCATGACGGGCTGCAGGGACAAGCGCCAGGCCGTGCAGACCCTCGCGGCCACCTTGAGCATCCAACTTCGTGAGATGGCGTTCGTCGGAGATGATCTCCTGGATCTCCCGGCGATGGAGCTCGTTGGGTTTCCGGTTGCCGTCGCCGATGCTCACCCCCGCGTCAAGGCCGCTGCCAGGTGGGTGACCACTCGAGGAGGAGGCAGGGGCGCCGTACGGGAGTTGGCCGACCTCATTCTCGACAGCGGCCGCGAAGAGACGCAAGCAGGCGAACCGGATGCCGCGAGGGGCAGCCAACCCACCGAGTTCTCCGTCATCATCCCCGCTCGGTTCGGCTCGACCCGACTCCCAGGCAAGCCGTTGCTCGAGCTGGCCGGCAAGCCCGTCCTGAGCTGGGTCTGCGACGCCGCGCTGGCCTCGGGCGCACGTTCCGTTTGTGTTGCCACCGACGACGAGCGCATCGGAGCCATTGCGGAGCAAAGCGGCGTCCACGCCATGATGACAGCGCCCTCGCACACAACGGGCACCGACCGCATTGCGGAGGTCGTCCAGCGTCGCGGGCTGGGCGCCGAGGAGATCGTCGTCAACGTCCAAGGGGACGAGCCTCTGCTGCCCCCAGCACTGATTCGGATGGTCGCCGGGGCGCTCTCGGCACGTCCCCTCGCGGGAATTGCAACGCTGGCGACTCCCATCCGCACCGTCGATGATTTGTTCGACCCCAATGTCGTGAAGGTGGTTTTGGACGCCTGGGGCTACGCCGCCTACTTCAGTCGCGCACCAATCCCCTGGGCCCGCGGCGTATTCGGAGGGAAGGAGCTACCTCTGGAGCTTCCTGCCGGTGTGCCCTACTTGAGGCACATCGGGCTCTACGCATACCGCGTGTCACGGCTGCGCGAGGTCACGCTGCTGCCTCAGGTTCCGACGGAGCAGGCAGAATCCCTCGAGCAGCTGCGCGCCCTGGCCTCTGGGATCCCTATCCACGTCTCGGTCGTGGAGGAACCACCCGGACACGGGGTGGATACCCAAGCGGATCTGGACCGTGCAGCAGCAATACTCACCGCGGGCCTGACCTCGCCCTCCCCGGTCGTCCGTCATCAGAGAAAGCCATGAGCGCCGAGCCGCACTGTACCACCCTTTCACTTCCTGACCCGCTCGACGTCGCGGTCTTCTCCCGGGGAATCCGTCGCATTCCCCACCTCGAGACATTCCTCGGGGCGCGCTCCGTCAAGTTCCGCCCCGGTGCGGCCGCCGCTGGCACCAGGGTGAATGCCGTCGCTGGCTGGGGGCGTAAGCAGAGCGCGGAGTCGGCACAGGACTATGCTTGTCGGCATGGTCTTCCCTTCATTCGCTTGGAAGACGGCTTCCTACGCTCCGTCGGACTGGGGCACGAAGCTCCCCCCCTTTCGCTCGTATTGGATGACGTCGGAATCTACTACGATGCCCGAGGACCGTCGCGCCTCGAGCTCCTGCTGGAAGGAGAAGAAGCGCCGAGAGTGTCCGATCCCCTGCTGGATCCAAGCTTGCTTGCCCGCGCGGAACGTCTTCGCCAGTTGATCACGGAGGCCGAGGTCTCGAAGTACAACGCGAGCTCGACGCGGGTGCCGGACGCTCTTCGCGGCACCGACGACTGGGTCCTGGTGGTCGATCAGACCTACGGCGACGCATCAGTGACCCGCGGGCTTGCTTCGGCGGATAGCTTCACGAACCTCATGGAGGCCGCGCTCGATGAGAACCCGGGGCAGCGCATTCTCTTGAAGGTCCACCCCGACACCCTCGCTGGCAAGAAGTCCGGGTATCTGTATCGACCGCAGCTCCCCGATCGCATCGTGGCATTGACAGAACCGGTGAACCCGATCGCCTTGCTCAAACGGGTCGGTCGTGCCTACGTTTGCACGTCCCAGCTGGGGTTCGAGGCACTACTCCTGAATAAGCCGGTCACGTGTTTCGGAGCACCCTTCTACTCCGGTTGGGGGCTGACCGATGACAGGCTCCCCATAGGCCGGCGCACACGGCAGCGTTCTCTGGACGAGCTCGTGGCTGCCGCACTTCTCCTTTATCCGCGCTACATTCATCCCGTCTCGAAAACATCCTGCGAAGCGGAAGAGGTCGCCGCCCACCTGGCACTTCAACGCAGGCGCTTTGCAGAGAACGCCCGAACGTTCGTGTGCGTCGGCTTCTCGACCTGGAAGCGCCCTTTCGTGAGACAATTCCTTCAAGGGCCAGACGCACGGACGCATTTCGTCCGCTCGGAGCGGCAAGCCGCTCGCTGTGCTCGTGCAAATGACGCCACGCTCGTTTCCTGGGCTACACGGACGCCGCCCTGGCTCGAGCGGCTCGGCGAAGCGCGCTCTTTGCCCGTCTGGAGGATGGAGGACGGCTTCCTCCGCTCGGTGAGACTTGGGTCCGACCTCTCTGCGCCCGCGTCCTTGGTGCTCGATCGCGCCGGCATTTATTACGATCCGCGAGCCGCCAGCGATCTGGAGCTCATCCTCCAGGACACGCAGTTCACTGCGACGGACCTGGAGCGCGCCCGAGCGCTGCGGCAGAGGATCGTGACGAGCCGGATCAGCAAATACAACGTGGGATCCAGGACGGATCATCCTTCGCCCTCCTCGGCTCACCGAGTGCTCTTCGTTCCAGGACAAGTGCCAGGGGACGCCTCGGTCCTCTACGGCAGCCCGCACGCCAAGAGCGACAAGGCGTTGCTCCAGGCCGTCCGCGCCGCACATCCGGGAGCCTACGTGCTCTACAAGCCGCATCCGGACGTTGTGAGCGGCAACCGCCCCGGAGAAATCCCCTCTCGAGGCGAACGCCTCTGGGATGAGCTAGTCATCGATGCTCCCCTGCACGACTGCCTCGATCGGGCCCAGCAGGTGCACACCATGACGTCCCTCGTTGGATTCGAAGCCCTGCTCCGCGGGATCCCGGTGGTCTCGCACGGGCAACCATTCTATGCTGGATGGGGACTCACGGAAGACCTCATACCACCCCCGCGGCGGACCCGTAGGTTGCAGCTGGACGAGCTCGTCGCAGGTGTTCTCCTCTACTACCCGCGCTATCACAGCGCTAGCGCGCAAGCATTCTGTGAACCGGAGGATGCGGTACTCGAGCTGACACGAGAACGGGACGAAGCCAAAGACACGGCCTCTCTGCGTGCTCCTTGGGTACTGCGGCGAGCTCGTTCGCTCGCTGCTCTGGCGCGGGAATGGTGCCGTGCTTACTAGGTTCCGCGGGAAGCGTGTGTTGCTCCTTCAGGGCCCCAGCGGGCCCTTCTTCCGACGCTTGGCCAGGCACTTGGAGCGCCTGGAAGCGACCGTCACCAAGATCAATTTCAACGCGGGTGATTGGCTCTACTACCACAAGGGAGACGTCGTTCCATACCGCGCCACGCCCGAGGCATGGCCAGCATTCCTTCAGGATGTATTGGTGGCACGCCGCATCGACGCTGTCGTGCTGTTCGGCGATTGCCGCCCGCTGCATCGCACGGCCATCAACACCGCTCGTTCGGCTGGGGTCGAGGTCCACGTCTTCGAGGAGGGCTATTTACGGCCCGATTTCGTCACCCTCGAGCAGGAGGGCGTCAACGGCAACTCGCACACCCCGCGCGACCCGGAGTTCTTCCGCCGCTACCGCCCGCCACCCTTGCGCGCCCCGCAGCCTCTCCCTGGGACTTTCTGGAGAACGGCTTGGTACTGCACGCTGTATGCCTGGGCGCTAACCCTGTTCTGGTGGCGGTACCCTCACTATAAACACCATAGAAATCAGAATGCGCTCTGGCAGCTCTACCTATGGACTCGCAGCGGCGCAGTCAAGCTCCGCAGGTCTCGCCGTGACAGGGCGATCGATCAGCAGATCGCCTCGGGCAGCCTGGGACGCTACTTTCTCGTCCCGCTTCAGGTCGGATTCGATTCGCAGATAGGGCACTCGCCCTTCTCATCCGTCGCTGAGTTCATCGAGACTGTCGTCGCCTCGTTTGCGCAGCACGCACCGAGCGAGTATCGACTGCTCCTCAAGCATCACCCCTTCGACAGGCCCTACCAGAACTACACCAAGCTGGTCAAGCAGCTCCAGGAGCGCTACTCGCTGGGCGAACGTCTGCTCTATGCAGATGCCATCAACCTGCCCGCCGCCTTGCGCCACGCGCACGGCACTATCGTGATCAATAGCACCGTTGGCCTCTCCTCGGTGCACCACCAGACTCCGGTCAAGTGCCTCGGGACCGCAGTGTATGATATCCCCGGCATTACCTCACAGCAACCGTTGGACGAGTTTTGGAATGCTCCTGCTCCGGTCGACTATGAGCTCTATTCGAAGTTTCGCTCGTGGCTACTGGCCAACAACCAGCTCAACGGAAGCATTTGGCTCGATGTAGTTGTGGAGGATGAGCCAATCTCCGCGCAGCCGTCTTCTGCGTCATCGTAGCGCGACGGCGCATCAGGATACCGCGGGGGGCTCGCCCCAGGCAGCACCGATCATAGCGATGCCCGACGCCCCCGCCCGAACACAGCGATCGCGTGCGCCGAGGTCGACGCCACCCAGCGCGTAGAGCGCCATGGGTGCGGCCCGGGCAGCGCCATCCACGACGGCGCGGTCCATCAGGTCGCGGGCGGTCGTGAGAGCCCCGACGCCGAGCGGCTGGCGCCCCTTCCTCGCCGCCAGGATGGGTGAGAGGAGTACCGCATTCGCAGCGCCCATCTCCGTCACCTGCTCGGGGCAATGGCACGCCCGGGATATCCATGCGTGTGCCCCCAGCAAGCTGCGCGCCTCACCGACCTCGATACCTGCCTCACCCAAGTGGATTCCATCGGCACGAAGCAGGAGCGCGAGGTCCGCACGGTCATTGACTACGAGTGCCTGGCCGTGACGCTGGGTCACCTCGCGCAGGGCACGACCCAGCCGAAGCCTGCGGCGCGCACTGCACTCCTTGTCACGCAGCTGGATCATCAGCCTGCCTGCGGCGACGTGCCGGCACCACGCTTCCGCCGCCTTGAGCGTCGCCTGCTCATCGTAGCGATCCATGTCGGTGATCAGGATGATCTCCGGTTGCTGGCTCGGCTTCATGGGCACTCTTCCTGTCGAGGCTCTCTGACGAGCCATTGCGGCCTCACGAGCAGGACCGCCAGTCCGGCCCCAATGGTATCTGCGATCCAGTCGGACCACTCGGCAGATCGTCCTGGGACCGCGAGCTGAAACACCTCGAGCAACGCACCGAGAGTCGACGCGGCAAGAGCAGCGCTCCAGCGTGAGCTGCGGTCGCCAACACCGGGCCACGCCAGTCGCAGGGAGCGCATGAACAGCAACGCCATCACGAGGAATGCTGCTGCGTGCGCCAACTTGTCCACGCCGATGGCTGGAAGCGCCGGCAAACCCTGCTGGGGCAGCGAGCCAAGAACAAAAACGGCTACCACATATCCGGCTGCCGGGGCGACATGATGCCAGCGTGGACCTCGCGCAGCGTCGTTTCTACGACTGCGAACTAGCATGACCCCAGCAGAGGCGACCCGAGCCGCCCCGCAACTTCGATCATTCGATGAGTCCTTGCTCGGGACTCGATGCTTGGGCGTACAGCTTCCGTGGCATGCGCCCCGCTTTGTACGCCTTGCGCCCCGCGACGACTGCCTCCTTCATGGCTTCAGCCATCAACAACGGATCCTTGGCTTGTGCGATCGCCGTGTTCATCAAGACGCCGTCACACCCGAGTTCCATGGCGATGGCAGCATCGCTCGCGGTTCCCACGCCAGCGTCGACGATAACCGGAACGCGGGCGTGCTCGAGTATGATGCGCAGATTGTAGGGATTCCGAATGCCAAGCCCCGAGCCAATAGGAGCTGCCAGAGGCATGACGGCGGCGCATCCAATGTCTTCGAGCTTGCGGCACACGATCGGATCGTCGATGCAGTAGGGCAGGACCGTGAACCCTTCCTTCACGAGCACCTTCGCCGCTTCGAGCGTTTGTTCGTTGTCAGGGTACAATGTCTTCGGATCCCCGATGACCTCCAGCTTCACTATCTCGGCAATCCCGAGCTCCCGCGCCAGCCGCAGTGTCCGGACGGCATCGTCAGCGGTATAGCAACCGGCTGTGTTGGGCAGGATTGTCCAGCGCTTGCTGAGGACCAGCTCCATCATGGACCCTTCGGCGCGATCCTTCAGATCGACTCGCCTCAACGCCACCGTGACGACCTCGGCGCCAGAGATCTCCAGCGCCCGTTTCGTCTGCTCCACGCTAGCGTACTTGCCGGTGCCGACGAACAGGCGTGAGTCAAAGGTCTTGGGACCGATCGCGAGCGCATCCGACTGAGCCATGAATCGCGCTTACCCCGACGACCTAACGTCGGCAAGTCGGACCTGCGCCGACCCTCCAGACCACTCCGGACTGCACAGGCTCGCGTCGCCCTTCAGCCGAACGACCGACACCAGTAGCCGTCGCCGGCCCGAGCAAAGTCGAGAGAGGCTGGACCTTCACTTCGAACAGCAGCCAGATCCCCGTCATCACGTCTGATGCTGAGGTGCCTCGAGGCAGCCCCGCGCTGCAAGATCAGCGGCTTCGCGGAGCGTCACGAAGGAATAGCCGGCGCTCCGTAGCAGCAAGATGACATCGGAGTAGATCTGGAGCTTGTCGGCCACGACCCGTCGCAGGTCCGGCTGAACCGACGCGAGCGCCTCCAGCCCGTCGTGGACGTCGAGCGCGTCAATCCCATGGAGCTCTAGGTTGATGAAGCGCTCCCCCAGGACGCCGCGAGTGAGCCAGCGGGAAAGCGTTTTGCCGGCCATTGTCAGCGAGGTCCCAATGAAGGGCAGCCGCAGCGGGCCGCTCACCTGGATCGGCATCTCGATGAGACCGCTACCCGTGCGCCAATAGGGTTGCCCGATCCGATACGGTCGACGCGGGGCGGCAAGTACCATCGGAGAGTCGAGCCGCGCAGCGGAGCGTCGGCCGACGACACGCTGCATCGTCAGCACGGCCGCCTTCGCGGCGTAGTACGCGGGGCAAGGGAAAACGGAGGAGTCGTAGCGGAGCCCCGCGCGCCCAAGCACCTCGAACAGATCGTCGCTGACAGTGTAGCCAGGTGCTCGAAATCCGACCGGATAAGCACCTGTGGCGCGGTGGATAGCCTCCTGCGCTGCGGTGACCTGGTGTTCGAGCTCGGCGCGTCCCCTCCGTACAAGATCATAGAAATGGTCGAGCGAATGACTGCCGACCTCGTCACCGAGCGCCAGGCGCTGCCTGAGAATGCTGGCCGCATCAGGGGCGTCTAGATCCCGTCCCACGGCGAACCAAGTGATCGGCACACGCTCGCCGTCAGCCCATGCGCCGAGGCGGGGAACAGCCGTGCGGTAGACGCCAGGACCGCCTCCTCGCGCCCACGGCGGACGTAGAGCATGAATCGCGAAGTAGTGATCGAGCTCGTCGAGATCCACCGTGATGCTGGCCACCCGCTGATCGTCGCTCGAGCCAGCTGAGGAAGAGCGCCTCAGGGTGAGCACGAAACCTCCTCGTCCGAACGTGCGCGCGCCAGCGCTGAGGGCTCGGGCGGCCAGGGCTTCCAGCGCCGGTGCAGCCAAAGCCATTGCGAGGGGTCGCGTGAGACGAACGATTCGAGAGCCTCAGCCACGGACCTCATCGCCATGACGGCCCACTCCCTCCGCGGGACTCGAGGCGGCAACAGCACGTCCTGTACGTGGATCGTATAGGTACCGCCGGCCAATCGCAGTGGAAACGCGATGGCGAGTGGCACTCGCGCCCGCATTGCCAGCAGAGCAGGTGTGAGGTCGAGCCCCACCCTGCGCCCAAAGAAGGTGCCGTGAGCGGCCCCGCGCCGCCTCTCAGGCGCCTGATCGGCCATCGCCACCACGACGCCCCCTTGGCGGAGGTGCCGCACAGCCCTCCCCGCAGCGTCACCCGGGGCCACGAGGTTCACGCCCCACTCGCGGCGAACCGAATGCCAGAAGCGATCCAGCGCGCCCACGCGAAGGCGCTTCGTTATCACGAGGAGCGGCCACCTTCGCGCGATGTGTCCCGCCACGAGATCCCAGTTGGCCGTATGGGCACAAGCAACGACCGCGCCCTGCCGTCCCAGATGGGCGCGCAAACGCTCCGCCGCATCTGCCTCGAAAGCGGCGCAGCAGTCGAGCGGAACGCCAGCCGCTGCGAGAAGGAACTCGACGAGGCTCACTCCGAGAGAGCGGTACATGGCATCCGCATGTCGCTTGGGGTCTTGGATTCCAGCTCGAGTCATCGCGGAGATCACCAGCGTCCGGCGTATGCGAAGCACCCTGCCAGCGAACCAGCCGAGCATTCCCCCGAGGCCCCAGACGATCACCGGAAGACCTCCTCGGGCGAGCGCGGTGCCCACGCCGCCAGGGCCCCCCAGGAAGCCGAAACGAGTCAGCGGAGCCGCCCCCTGCCTGTTCCGGGTAGGGCGATCAGAACGAGCCATGCACCGAAAGGGCAGCGCCGTCCCGTGAAAGCATGAGGCCCGGCCCGCTCCGGGCGGCGCCGTCGCGCCCCTCTTCCGGCCAGAGGAGGAGGGCCACCGTCCCCACCAGCGCCAACGAGGCGACCCCGTACCCGACATAGGAAACGCTGCGCCGCTCGTCTGCTTCGCTCGCGAACTGCCCTGCTCGCTTGCAGGAGTCCAGGTCACCCGTCGCTGCGAGGCAATCCGGGAGGTTTGGGCCGCCGAGCGCCTCTGCTTCCGACTCTCTGTTCTCTGCGAGCATTCCGAACCCAATCCCAACTGCTGCGGACGCGACGGTCAACCCTCCACCAACGAGCAGGATGGGCAGCGGTTGCCGCCAGTCCGACGATGCAGGAGCAACAGCCGCATCCTTTGCTCCTGGCCCAGCCGCCGTCAGCTGGAGGTTGATCTGGTACCTCTTACCCGCTCGAACCACGAGAGATTCGGTGCGAGGCAGGAATCCCTCCGCTCGAACCGAGAGATCGTGCTCCCCGGGCCGAAGATACCAACGGCGGCGATGTGACGAGCGAGCAGACCCGCCGTCGATCAGCACTACGGCGCCATCGGGTGCCGTGAGGGCTTCGACGACCGCGACCTCCAGGAGGGCGATCTCGAGCCAGCCGTGGATTGCCCGCCACTTGGGCATGTCACCGCTCGGCGGGAAATTCTCGAGCGCGAAGGTCAGGTAGTGTGCAGCGTCAGGGTATCGCTCGAGCTTCAGAGCTGCCTGCCCGAGGTTCGCAGCGGTGTCATAGGAGGGTTGCCGCTGGAACGAGCGCTCAAAGAGTGAGAAGGCGCGCTGCCAGTCCTTCTCGCTCGCGGCTTGCCTGCCGCGTTGAAAGAGTTGTTGGCTAACCGACAGGGGCACGACGGATTCGCCCGCCTGCGCACCCGGGGCTACGGCGAAGCCGCTCACAGCAAACGCGGCAACGACCGCGCCGAGCAGCCTGCGGCGAACAAACCGAAACACTGCAGGCTGCCACTCCTGCGACTGGACGCCCGCGCTCGTGGCGCGACTAGAGACTCTCGTCTGGCTCAAGGAAATCACCTAATACAAGGGTTCGTCCGGAACCGCTTCAATAGCCGATCTTCGTTGCTCGGAGGCCGCGGACGAAGTGTTCGGTCTTGGTGCCGCCCGTCGGGAGACCGCCTTGCGCCCGCGGTCCCCATCCTCCAGAACGCGCCTTGGGGTTGTAGATACCGGTACGGCCGTCGCTGTCGGCGGAGCTTTGTTTGTCGCTCGCTCTTCTGTCCGGGGACTCGGTTGGGCTACGGACTCGCCCCCGGAGGCTCCCGATTCGCGCGGCCCGTCCATTCGTCCTGTGTCAGGGACTCGGGCTCCGTCGCGCGATCGGGCTCCCTGAGCCAAGGGGCTATCATGGGCCGACGGTGGCGCGGGATCCCGCGCGAGGGCGGGATCCCCTGCCGATCTCAGGCTACCGCTCGACCGCTCCATGGCGACGGCAGCAATCAGCACTCCCGCGGCGACCACACAGGTGGTCGCTACGAGCGCCCAACGCCACTGACCCATCGCGCTCGACCTCGCCGGGCCGCCATGCCAGCGTTGCGACGGCGCGTAACCCCACTCCCACGGAGCCGCGCCCGACCCTGACGGGAGCTGCGGGCTCACGTCTGCTCCAGAGCCCGGCACGTGTGCCTCGGACCGCACGACGGCAGCAGCCGCTTGCCTCGTCTCCGGCGAGATGGAGATCGGGCGCAGGCGCGCCGCGCCCGACTTGCCGTGCGGCTCCCGATCGCGATCAGCACTGGCAGGCTCCGGCTCGCCGGGACCCCCTTCGATCGTGGTCAGGGCATCCGTCTGCCCCTCACCGCTCGCGCTAGCATCCTGGTACCAGTCATCGAGTCCGTCAGGAGGCCCTGGCGGCTTGCTTGGAGGCGCCAAACCGCGAGCCGTGTCCTCCGGCGCTTCCAAGGGAAAACCATCCACCGCCGATGGCCTCTGATGGGGATCGGGATCATCGGCCGCGTCCCCTGCGCGAACAGCGACCGGAGCGCGAATGGAGTTCCGCGACCGCCGCACTGAACTCGGTGTTTCGGGGCCCTCTCGGCAAGGTGCGGCCACACGTTCTGGGCGGTACACGCGCGCGCTGGGAGGGGCGCTTGAACGAGGCTCGCGAGGAACCGAGGAGTTCCTTTCGGGCTCGATGGCACGCAGGCCGCGCAGCGGGGGATCTTGCCCGGGTGAACGGCTCATCGCTCCGCTCCTCGGAGCTGCGAGACGTCACGCGCACGGGAGGGCGCGCCCTCACTCCCGTGCGGCGCGCTCCTCGTCTGCCACAAGTAGACGCCAACGCCGGCGGCAATGCCCAGAATGGCACCCAATATCATGTGTCCATACGGCCAGCCCGGCATGCCCAGCTTCAAGCGCCGCCGCGGCAGGCGCTCCACCCACGGCTCGAAGGACTGCGAAACACCTCGGGAAGTGCTACCAGCACCAAGCCGTTGGCGGCGACCGGGGAGCATTCCCGCTACCCTATTCTGCGGCGCCCTGATGGCACGCGGCGCTAGAATGGCGCGCAGGTCAGCCAGCAGTGCCTCCGCAGAAGTCGGGCGCTTTCCTGGCGACTTGTGAACGGCTCGAGCGAGCGTCGCCGAGAGAGCCGCCGGCAGTCCCTCGAGCGGCGTAGGCCTGCGCTCCAGCTGCCGCCAGATGAAGTCTCCAGCCGTTGGCCACGTCTCCTCGCGGACCAAGGGATGGCGCCCAAGTAAGCACTCGTGAGCCATCAACCCAAAGGCGTAGAGGTCACTGCGGACGGTCGCGGCCTCTCCCGCGATTTGCTCGGGGCTGACGTAAGCAGCCGAAACCAACAGGCTCTCATCGTCGTCGACCTGGAGCGACCGCGCGCATTCCGAGAGCCCAACGTTGAGAAGACGAATGGAACCGCCGTCACAACAGAAGACGTTCTCGGGCCGCAGGTCGCCATGCACGAGGCCCTGCGTATGCGCGGCATCGAGGGCGTCCAGGATCTGGCAGAGCAATGCCAGCGCTTCGGGAGCGCTCAGGCGGTCGGCGTCGAGCCGCTGCCGAAGCGTCTTGCCGCGGAGCCACTCGAACGCGACGTACGCGAGGCCATCTCCGGTGACACCAGCTCCATCACAAGCAGCCAATCCCGGATGCCGCGCACTGCGCACCGAGTTGGCCCAGTGTCGCCACTGACGCTGCAGGTTCGGCGCCCGCTGCCACACGGGTCCCAGCACCTGGAGAGCGACTGCGCGGCCCGTCTGCAACCGCACCGCCTCATAGGTCAAGACCAAAGGATTGTCGGATACTTGACTGACGATGGCATAGTCGCCCAGCAGCATTCCCGGGCCCAGGCCGTGGCTCCACGCTCCCGCATGCCCAGCCCTGTTCGAAGGCTCGCTCCCGGCCTCCATGGACCGGGCACCCTCCGAGTGCCGCGTCAGTGCCGTTACCATTACCGTTCCACCATCCCGGGGCCCCGCTCGTGGGCCGTCTGCGCAGGATAGCTAAGGCCGGGAAGAACGTCGAGGCCGCACCAGCGAACTCGGTGCCCGGAATCACGCCACCTTTCGACTACTGCCTGCACCAACGCTCTTGCTCCGTGTCCGCCCGCTATACGGCCCGTCCAGCGGAGCGCTGAAGCCCAGTCTGGGCTGGAGTCCCTCCCCGGCCGAAGTGGGCGCGAACCCCCTTACGCACTCGGCTCCGGCAATTGGGGAACACACTGGCCGGCAGTGGGTTAAGCTGCAGTCCCGATGACCGACATCACCCCTTCCCCGACGGACCACATGTTGGTCGCCGACCTGAGCAAACGCTTCGGAGACTACCAGGCCCTGTCTGACATCAACATGCGGATTGGGCGCGGACGGATCGTGATCATCATCGGCGGGTCAGGCGCCGGGAAGACCACGCTCATGAAGATTCTCATCGGCTTGGATCGACCGACGAGCGGAAACATCTTGATCGACGGGGTCGACATCGCCCAGTTGAAGCGGGCCGAGCTCCGGCAAATCCGCCGCAAGTTTGGCATGGTGTTCCAGTACTCTGCTCTCCTCGACTCGATGAACGTCTTCGAGAACCTGGCGTTCCCGCTGCGGGAGCATACGAACCTGCGTGGCAAAGAGATCGCCAAGCGGGTCAGCGAGAAGCTCGAAGCGCTCAATCTCGGGGCAATCGAGAGCCGGATGCCCAGTGAGCTGAGCGGTGGGATGAAGAAGCGCGTTGGTCTCGCACGGGCGTTGATGATGGAGCCCGAGATCATCATGTACGACGAGCCAACCAGCGGGCTGGATCCCCTCTCGGCGCGCCTCGTGGACGAAATGATCGTCGATACGCGTAATCGCTTCGGAGTAACAAGCGTCGTGATATCGCATGATATGGCGGGAGCGCTGCGGGTCGGCGACTATATCTACGTGCTGTCGAAGGGAACGATCGCCGCCCACGGCACGCCAGCGGAGCTCGTGGCGACTCAGACTGGCATTGCCAAGGAGTTCTTCGACGCCAGTGGCATTGCCGCGGAACTGCTGATACCTGGCGGGGAAGCAAGGATCGAAGGCTCGTCCTAGGCGAGAGCCTTCGCACACGAACACCACTCGCTCCGTCCGGCCCACCCCCCTGCCCATTCACTCCTTGGCGGCAGCCCTCACGCGGGCTAAAGCGGGCCGGTGAAGCCCGGTTTGAACCTCGCGTTGTTCGGGTTGGGTCCCTGGGGCACAAACCTGCTCCGCGCGCTCTCCGAAATGCCGAACGTGCGGCTGCAGGCGGTCTGCGACACCGATCCTTCACGTTTGGCTGCCGCGGTCCGCGGCGTCACTGGTGCGCCGCCGGAGCTCGCGACGATCCATCCCGACGCCGCGCTGTCGGTGCCGGGCCTGCAGGCAGCCGTCATCGCAACCCAGCCAGAGGAGCACGTTGCGCTCGGCCTCCGAGCTCTCGATCGCGGTCTCGATCTCTTCATCGAGAAGCCGCTCAGCCACTCCCATGCGCAGGCTGGCGCTCTGGTGGCTGAGGCAGAACGCCGCGCGGCGATTCTGATGGTCGGCCACATTCTCGAGTACGATGGCAATGTGAGCGCCCTGCGCCAGCTCGCGCAGGAAGGAGCTCTTGGAAGCCTGATGAGCTTCGCGAGCGACCGCCACGGTTGCGCTGGGGATGACCCGTGGTGGGCCCTTGCCCCGCACGATCTGGGTCTGGCCATCGGCTTTCTCGGTCGCCCTCTCTCGCTCTCGGCAAACCCCGGCCCCGGCGAGGGTGTGACCGCAACCCTCGAGCTCGAACGGGGCAACGCCATCATTTGCGTCTCGCGCTATGCGGCACCCAAAACGCGGCGGTTCACGCTCACCGGCACACGTGGCGCGATCACCTTCAACGATATGAGCAGAGACAAGCTGACCTTCGACCCGGGCGTGTCCGCGACCGCTTCGGGGGAGTCGGCGAGGTTGCTGCAGGGAGAGCGGCAGCAGGCCAAACAGCCTTGTCGCGATGCGCTTCGGAGCGAGCTGGAAGGGTTCATGGAAGCGGTGGTCTCCCGAAAACGCCCGCAGACCGACGGCGCCTACGGAGCCGAAGTCGTGCGCCTCTTGGAGGCAGGAGTCCGCTCTCTGTCCCGCAAGGGCGCTCGGTGCCGGCTGGATGAGTGGGCAGCCAGGGCCATCCGGCCCTGCGCTGCTGAGCTCCCTGAGCGCTGAGGCGGCGCCTCACCCCAAAGATCGATCGGCTGCAGTTGAAGCGCCCCGAGAGCACGTCGGCGCTTCAGGCAGTCTCGACGGCGGCAATGATGCGCTCGAAATCCCGATCCCGTAGTCCGGACCCGCTGGGGAGACACAGCCCGCGCTCGAAGAGCTCCTTCGCATGAGCGCCGCGGAGCACCCGGCACCCCCGGTACAATGGCTGCAGGTGCATGGGTTTCCACACGGGCCGAGACTCGATGCTCGCCGTCTCGAGGGCACGCATCACAGCATCCCTGTCTCGCCGAGCCTGTCGAGGATGAATGAGAGCCACGGTGAGCCAACGGTTGCTTCTGCCCCATGGCGCTTCGGGCATGAAGCTCCAGCCCTCGCGCCCTCCAAAGGTGCGCTGGTAGCGCTCGAAGACCTGGCGGCGCATCGTGACAAGCTCGTCGATCCGGCGGAGTTGAGCGCGACCTACGGCGGCCAGCAGGCTGCTGAGGCGATAGTTGTACCCGAGCTCAGAGTGCTCGTAGTGGGGTGCCGGGTCCCGCGCTTGCGCAGCCAAGAAGCGCGCTCGCTCGACCCATCGGCTCTGGTTCGAGAGGAGCATCCCGCCACCGCCCGTCGTGATGATCTTGTTGCCGTTGAAGCTGACTGCTGTCAACACCCCCTGAGCACCAGCCCTCTCACCTTGCCAGGTCGCTCCGAGTGACTCAGCGGCGTCTTGGATGATAGGGACACCATAAGGCTCGCAGGCGCGTCGCAGACGGGTGTAGTCCGCGCATTGGCCAAACAGGTCGACGCTGACCACCGCTGCCGGGAGCTTTCCGGTGCGCGCCCGCGCCTCCAAGTACTCCTCCACCAGCGTGGCATCTAGGTTCCAGGACGCATCACAATCCACGAGTACGGGTGTCGCGGACAGATACCGAACCACATTGGCAGTCGCGGCGAACGTCAGTGTTGGCACCAACACTTCGTCTCCGGGCTTGACACCGATCAAGAGCAGGGCGAGATGAAGCGCCGCGGTCCCGCTGTTCAGAGCCGCCCCATGCGCCACCCCGACGTAGGCAGCCACCTCGCGTTCGAACTCCTCGAGCTCGGGCCCCGCGGGCGCAATCCAACCGGAATCGAATGCTCGCAGCAGTGCCGTGCGCTCCGTGAGCCCTACGTCGGGTGGTGACAGATAAATCCGTTCCATCGATCACGCTGGAAGCGGCCGTGGGCGACCGGCGAGAACCCCCGCCGAGCCCGTTGCTGATGCTGAGCCACACGACGCTACCTGGACGGCAGACAGCATCTCGGGCACGACGCCGTGGAGGGCTCTCACCACGGACGCTTCGTCGCCGGATCGCGCCGTCGTCAACAGCATCTCGATGGCCGCCTCCATCTCACCGATCTCTACGGATCCGAGCGTGCCCACGAAGATCTTTGGATGCGGAGTGATCTCGAACCCCTCCACGTCCATCGCGAGCTCTTCCACGAGCTTCTCCCCTGGTCGGGCGCCGGTGAACTCGATCCGAATGTCCCTACCTGGCTCGAGCCCACTCAACCGGATCAACTGCTCGGCGAGCTCGAGGATGCGTACGGGCTTGCCCATGTCGAGCACGAGGATCCTCCCCGTCTTGCCGAGAGCTGCAGCCTGAAGCACCAACTGCGTCGCCTCCGAGACGGTCATGAAGTACCTGACCATGTCCGGGTGCGTGACAGTGACCGGCCCACCCTCTGCAATTTGCGCCTCGAAGATCGGTACCACAGATCCTGTGGAGCCGAGCACATTGCCAAAACGGACCGCGATGAACTTGGTCGTCGAGTGCTGGGAACGAGCCTGAACATACATCTCTGCCACTCGCTTGGTGGCGCCCATGACAGACACCGGCTTCACGGCCTTGTCCGTACTGATGAGGACGAAAGCCTCCGCGCCCCAGCGTTCCGCTGCATCGGCAATGGTCCGGGTGCCGCCTACGTTATTCTTCACGGCTTCCGCGGGGTTGTGCTCCATGAGCGGCACGTGCTTGTGCGCGGCGGCATGGATGACGACATCAGGCCTGTGTTCCAGGAATAGCGCCTCGATACGGCCCGCGTCGCTGACGTCACCGACACAAGGGATCGCGACCAGCCCGGGGACGCTCCGGACGAGCTGCCGATGGATCTCGAAAAGCCCCGCTTCCGCACGATCGAGCAGGACCAGCAACGCCGGCTCGAAGCGCGACAACTGCCGGCACAGCTCCGATCCGATGGAACCACCAGCCCCCGTGACGAGGACCCGCTTCCCCCGCAAAAAGCTGGTGAGCGCGTCTTCGTCCACCACCACGGGTTCTCGCCCCAGCAGGTCCTCGATCGAGACCCGGCGGAGCCTCGAGAGGTTCACCTGCCCGTCTAGGATCTGATAGAGCCCTGGAATCACCTTGACCTCGACGCCGGCGCGGGTGCAGCGCTCGCAAAGGTCGCGGACGGTGCCCCCTTGGGCGTTCGTCATGGTGATGATGGCCTGGCGTGCCCCCGTTTCCCTGACGATCTGCGAGAGATCGGATTGGGTTCCGAGCACGGGAATACCATGGATCGTGCAGCCTCGTTTCGTGGTGTCGTCGTCAACGAACCCGATGGTCTCGAACGGAAGCCTCCGGTGCGCAGCGATTTCGCGAGCGACGAGCACGCCAGCCCGCCCTGCGCCGATGAGCAGCGTAGGAACCTTCTCGACGGGTTCCGGCAGGTCTAGCTCGCCCCGTTCGCTGACCAATCGGCGTGCGACGCGCGTGCCCATCAAGCCGCTGAACGCCAGCAGGGCGTTCGCCGCGATAATGCCAATAGGCACCATGCCGTAGATGGCGTGTCCCCAGTGCGGACGCACCCAAGCAAACCCCAGCCGAAAAGCAAGCAACAGCGCGGACGCGACGGCGATTGCAGAGAGCGTGCGAACCGCTTCGCGCAGCCCCACGTACCTCCACGCAAAGCGCGTCACGGCCAAAGAGTAGAGCACCGCGAACTCGAGCCCTACGACATACGGCCACGTGAAGGCCAGGAGCTTCCACATCTGCAGCGGCGGCTCGCCGTCGAAGCGCAGCAGAAACGCTCCCCAGTAGGCCGCGGACAGCACGAGCAGGTCGACGGCAACCCGCCGAACCTTGGGCAGCTGACGAGAACCCCACGCCTTTACTGCGCTTGCCATGCTGGGCCGACTCCGTCGATTGCAGGATAGCGCCAGGGGCACCGATTCGCCTGCGCGACCGGACGCCTTGAGTTCCGGCCAGAAAGCCCGCCCTGGGTTGTCAGCACGACGCCACCACGGCTACAACACCTACGCCGAGGGCCCATGGCGACGCAAGGAGAAGGCACCCCCGCGAACAGCGCCCATCCGCTTCCCGAGAGCGCGGAACGTAAACCCCCGACGCGGCCCATCGTTGTCGTGCATGTGCTGACGGCCGCCATTTCGCTCCGCTTCTTGTCTGGCCAGTGTCGATTCATGGCCGAGCGAGGCTACCGTGTGCATGTCGTTTGCGCCGGGGAGGCGGAGCTCGCCCGGTTCTGCGCCGCCGAAGGAGCGACTCCACACCACCTGCCGCTGGAGCGGCGCATCAGCCCGTTCCAGGATGCTCGTCATCTGGTCTGGCTCTGCGGCTTATTCAATGAGATCCGCCCCGATATCGTGCACGGCCACACGCCCAAAGGTGGCCTGCTCGCGTGCGTCGCGGGTCTTCTCGCTGAGGTGCCGGTGAGGATCTACCAGCTTCACGGCCTTCCTCTCGAGACGGCAAGCGGCTGGCGCGGGCTGCTCCTTGCCACGACCGAGCGCATCTCCTGCGCCACGGCCACGGAGGTCATTGCGGTGAGCCACTCACTCCGACGTGTTGCCCTCGAACGAAGGGTATGCAAAGCGGAGAAGATTCGCGTCCTCGGCTACGGCAGCGCCAACGGCGTGGACGGTGCCCGTTTCGCTCCCGAACGCATGAGTCGCGAGGCCCGCGCCGCCCTGCGTGGTCGCCTGGGCATCGATGAAGACGCGCCCGTCGTCGGCTATGTGGGCCGATTGGTGAACGACAAGGGCATCCCCCTGCTCGCTCGAGCCTGGGAGCTCGTGAAAGCGGCGTCGCCGACGGCGCGCTTGCTGCTCGTTGGGAGCGCCGATGGCACCGATCCCGTGCGTCCCGACTGTCTCACCTCGCTACTTCGCGACCCGGCCGTCTGCCACATGCCGTTTGTCGAGAACGTAGAGGACTATTACTCACTCATGGACGTGTTGGCGTTGCCCAGCTACCGGGAGGGTCTCCCCTACGTAGTCATCGAGGCGGCGTCCATGCGTATTCCCTCTGTGGTGCAGCGCGTCACGGGCTCGGTGGATGCCGTCGTCGGCGGCACGACGGGGGCGATCGTGGAGCCAGGCAACCCGCGGGAGTTCGCGGAAGCCCTCACCCGCTACCTTGCTAATCCCACGCTTCGGACACGACATGGCCGGGCCGCCGAGGAGCGGGTACGTGAGCACTTCGCGCCAAGGGCGAAGTGGGAATCCTTGGAGGGGCGCTACAACGCGCTCCGCACGCGACCGCGCCAGGTCGGCTGGAGGCGCTCGGTGAAGCGGGCCCTGGACGTCACTGGCGCTGTGCTCTTGCTTGCAGCGACGGCACCCGCGCACGCGGCAGGCGCGCTGTGCGTGCTCGTGGCGGAGGGCCGCCCCGTGCTCTTCCGACAGCCACGAGTCGGTCAGGGAGGCCGAATCTTCCACATTCTGAAGCTCCGAACGATGCGGAAGGTTCCGAGCGGAGCGACCCCAGCGCCCGACTCGGAGCGGCTGACCCGAGTGGGGCAGATCCTTCGTACCCTCAGCTTGGACGAGCTGCCGCAGTTATGGAACGTGCTGCGGGGGGAGATGAGTCTGGTGGGTCCCCGTCCTCTGCTTGTCGAGTATCTCGAGCGTTACTCCACCGAGCAGCGGCGCCGGCACCAGGTGGCGCCGGGGATCACGGGTTGGGCAGTCGTGAACGGCCGCAATGCGACATCCTGGGCCGAGCGCTTCGCCATGGACACCTGGTACGTCGACCATTGGAGCAATCGATTGGACCTGAAGATCCTGTTCAAGACGGTCGGCACCGTGATTGGGCAGCATGGCGTCGCGAGCCCGGGCCACGCCACGATGCCGCCCTTCCTCGGGCAGGAGTAAGTGTCCTAGCGCTTCCCAGATGATAGCTTCATGCTGGGCGGGTGAGCCACGTCACTCCGTGTCAGAGCGTCCAGATCCACCCTTCTGCCACGGTCGACGCTGGCGCCACCCTAGGCGCCGGGGTTCGGATCTGGCACTACTGCCACGTGATGACCGGCGCGGTCATCGGAGCGGGAAGCAGTTTGGGACAGGGATGTTTTGTTGCCGGCGGCGCTGTGATTGGTTGTCGAGTGAGAGTCCAAAACAACGTAAGCGTCTACGCTGGCGTCGAGATCGAAGACGACGTCTTCGTGGGCCCGTGCGCGGTCTTCACCAACGTCCGTAACCCTCGCGCCGAGATCTCCCGCCGCGATGAGTATGCGAGGACGGTCGTCCGCAATGGCGCCACTATCGGAGCGAACGCGACCCTGCTCCCCGGCGTTGTTCTGGGAGCTTACGCCTTTGTCGGCGCCGGTGCCGTGGTGACCCGCGATGTGCATCCGTTCGAACTCGTCGTCGGTACGCCGGCTCGCGCCATCGGGTGGATGAGCAAGGACGGGTACCGCCTCGACTTCTCCGGAGAGGCGTCGTGCACCTGCCCGTCGGGGGAGCGCTACGAACTGCGGGATGGGCGCTGCATTGTGGCTTCCCCCTCCTGACCTGACTCTCGAACGCGGCTGCCGGGGCACCCCTACGCCCCCAGCAGCCAGCTCAGCGACCGATCAGCCGTTGCTCATCTCCGCGACTTCCGCCGCGAAGTCTTTACCTTGTGGCTTCTCGATGCCTTCGCCGCGTTCGTAGCGCACGAAAGCCTCGACGCGCACCTCACCACCAACGGCCTTGCTCGTCTCTGCTATCATGTCCGCGACGCTCTTCGCGCTGTCCAGGACGCTCACCTGCTCGAGAAGACAGACCTCTTTGCGCCATTTGGCGAGCTTGCCCTCGATGATCTTCGGCCTCGCCTGGGCAGGCTTCTTCTCTTCTTCAAGCTGGGCGTTGTAAATGTCAGTCTGCTTGGCGATAGCGTCAGCCGGGATCTCCTCTCCCCTGAGGTACAGAGGACTCATCGCCGCGGCTTGCATGGCAAGGTCATCCGCAAGTTTGACGACGTCGGAGGTTTTCGCAGTCGCGGCGTCTTTGCAGCTGAGAGCGAGCAGCACGCCGACCTTGCCTCCCATGTGGACGTAGGAGTGAACGAACCCCGCCGCGTCCGCCGTCAGCTTCGCCCAGCGGCGAATCGTGATGTTCTCGCCGAGCTTTCCTACGAGCGCCTGGCGGTTCTCCTCCACAGTGCCCACGCCACCGGGAAACGGCTGTGTCGCCAGATCTGCACCCGACTCGGTAAGCTCCGCGACGTCCAGCACCTTGGCCACGAACGCCTTGAAGTCGTCATTGCGAGCCGCAAAATCGGTCTGGATGTTCACTTCCACGATCACGCCACGCTTCGCGTCGCTCGCGATTCGGGCAGCAACCTCGCCTTCCGTAGCGACCGCTCCGGCGCGTTTCGCGCTCTTCGCAAGACCCTTCTTCAGAATGATCTCGACGGCCTTGTCCATGTCACCCTCGGCTTCCACCAGGGCGCCCTTGCAGTCGTTCAAACCCGCCTGCGTACGGTCGCGCAGCTCCTTGACTTGCTGCATGTTCACTTGAGCCATATTGCCTCTTCTGGGATTGTTGTTGGTGCGCCGGCGCGGCGCGATACGTTCCGCTACGGCTCGACGCTGCGTCGGCATGAAACCCAGCGGGCAGCCCCGTGGCGCGGATGACGACCCCACGAGCCGTCATGCCGCCGCCACGCCGGATGCCCGCACGCTGTCTCAGTGTGCTCGCGGTCGCTGGTAGATGACAGTCGCATCATTGCCCGGCCCGGAACGACCCGACCCCTGATGAGGCTGCGGGTCCCGTTCCCGAGCCGCTTGAACGTCCCTTCGCCGCGCCACGCCGCAGAGGCATGCGTCCGCGATGGCGCTCGTGATGAGGCGAATCGACCGGATGGCATCGTCATTACCGGGGATGGGGAAATCGACGAGATCCGGGTCACAGTTGGTGTCCGTCGTGGCGATGACCGGCACATGCAGGCGCCGGGCCTCATTCACGGCGATGACCTCCTGGGAGGGATCGACGATGAAGATCGCCTGAGGCACGGAACCCATGCCCTTCAAGCCGCCGATGTACTTCTCGAGACGCGCGCACTCCTTCTCGAGACGAACGGTCTCCTTCTTCGGAAGCTGCTCGTAAGTACCGTCCTCACGCATCCGCTCGATGGTCCTGAGCCGCTCCAGGCCTCCCTTCATCGTGCGAAAGTTGGTGAGCGTGCCGCCAAGCCAGCGGTTGGTCACATAGTACTGGCCCGCCCGCGCCGCCTCCTCCTTGATGATCTCGGCCGCTTGTCGCTTGGTGCCCACGAAAAGCACGTGACCTCCCCGGGAGACCACGTCGCAGACGAAGTTGAAGGCCTTATGGAAGAGCCTCACTGTCTGGTCCAGATCGATGATGTGAATCCCGCTGCGCGACCCATAGATATACGGGCGCATCTTGGGATTCCAGCGCTTCGTCTGATGCCCGAAGTGAACACCTGCCTCGAAGAGCTCGCGAACGGAAATTGGGTCCGACGGGTCCCGGTTGGGGCCCGCGGGCAGCTGCTCGCCAGCGGCCTCGGCCTGGGCGCGTTCTCCTGCCAATACCGCGGTCTGCGGCACTGAGGAGGCTGCGACCTCCACGTCGCTGGGGGGGGCACTCGGCCGTGTGGACTCTTGGTTCTGTGTCTCGTCGCTCATTGGCGCTTGCTCCTTTTTCGGTTGGTCCTCCGCCCCCGCAGGCCGACCACTTCCCTTCGGGAAGCACCGATGCCGAGCCTGGTTGCGCTGGGGCGTGTGTCGTTGTGGGATCCTTCGCAGCAAAGTGCCGCGGAGGGGGCGGGACTTTACGGCACGAACCCGCAGCCGTAAAGGCTGCACTGCGAATTTGCCGCCCCTTTGGCCGGCCACTCCGACACGGCCCGATATCCCTGCCGCAAAGCACGATCAGCGGTATCCAACCGCTGAAACATCGCGGGGCAACGACCCTGGGCTGGCTCACAACGCCGTCGACCGCTCGGCTTCGTGCAAATCCGCGGTAGCTCCCGCCTGAGCCGCTTTCGGCAGTAGCAGAACGCCCATAAGCAGACCTGCGATGCCCGCGGCGAACGACCCGAGCAGCACCGCCAGCTTCGCGACCCCGAGTTGCTCCGCATCCGTAAAGGCGAGCTGCGCGACGAAGAGCGCCATGGTGAACCCGATGCCGCCCACGCTTCCGACGACGAGCAGGCCTCGCACGTCGACCCCACGCGGCAGCTGACAGAGCCCTAGCTTTGCGGTGACAAGGCTGATCCCCACGATACCGAGGGGCTTGCCGAGCGCCAAGCCGAGACCCACACCCAGGGCTATCGGGAGTGAGTCGGCGGACTGCCAATCGACCCCCCCCACGGCAACACCAGCGTTGGCCAGAGCGAAAAGGGGCATGATCCCATAAGCCACCCACGGGTGGAGCCAGGCTTCAAGACGCGTCACAGGAGCTAAGGCTTCGCGGCGCGCGAGCTCGACGCGCTGCAACGGATGCAGGAGCTCGTGAGCATCGAGGCCGGACTTCTCTGCCCGAGCCTCGAACTCCGTGATGGCCTCGCGTGCCGTATCGATGAATCCTTGACGACCGAACCAGGCCCGCGCTGGAGTGAGGAGACCCAGGATCACCCCGGCGATGGTCGGGTGGATACCGGCGCTGTACATACCCGCCCAGACCACGATTCCTGGCACGATGTAGGCGGACACGCTGCGAACCCCCAGACGCTGCAGGGTCAGCACACCTGCAACGCCGAGGGCTACGACGAGAAGTCCAGCTAGTTGCACACCGGTCGAGTAGAAGAGCGCAATGACCAGTATGGCGCCGATATCGTCAATGATGGCAAGCGCCAGGAGGAGCACCCTCAACGCCGCCGGGATCCGCTTGCCTAGGAGCGCGAGGATTCCTACCGCGAACGCAATGTCCGTGGCCATCGGTACCCCCCACCCCTGCCGTGTGGCGTCCGTTCTATTGAATACGAGATAGACGAGCGCCGGCACGAGCATCCCCCCCACTGCGGCAGCTACCGGTAGGGCGGCCCGGCGGAGATCGCTCAGCTCACCGCCATGGATCTCGCGGCGTATCTCCAGCCCGACAACGAAGAAGAAGATCACCATCAAGCCGTCGTTGATCCAGAAGTGCACCGAACGGGTGAACTCCACCCCCCCTACGCCAAGGACTATAGGCGTGTTCCACAGCTGTTCATAGCTCTCCTGCCAAGGAGAGTTTGCCCACGCCATGGCCACGACCGCTGCGATGAGCAGCAGAATACCGCTCGAGGCCTCCACGCGGAGGAAGCGTTCCAGCGGCCGAACCAAGCTGTGCGCGGCGCGACGGGCGAATTCCCATGCCTCGGGAGGCGGGCTCTGCGGAGCGGTTCTATCGGAAGCAGACGACATAACTACACGATCCTGGAGCGGGGTAGTGGAGCAGTGGAAAGGTGCCGAGCTCCGCGCGGAGTGGCTGCATCCTCAGCCGCTGCTCAGAGCGCCGCTGTCAGTACCTCGCGTGCAGCCCCTACGGCGTCAAGAGCAACCGTTCGCGTCGCTGATCGGCCCTTGCTCGTTCCGGACGGGTTCGCTCGTCGCCAATCCCTGGTGCTCGCCCTGTCTCCCACAGACCACGCGGCCGGCGCGCCCTCGCATTCCCGTCCGCTCGCCGCGCGCGCGGAAATCGCCCTCGAAGTGACGGACGCCCGTGCTAGGACGCCCCCTGGAGACGTGACATGCCCATTACACGAGAAGACGTGCTGCACGTGGCGAAACTCGCGAAACTCGAGCTCGAGCCTCGAGAGGTCGAGCCTCTCATGAAGGATCTCAGTCGCATCCTTGAGCATGTCGAATCCCTGGCGGAGCTCGATACGGCTGATGTCGCTCCCACCGCCCACGTGGCCGTCGATGCGGCGCCATTCCGAGAAGATGAACGCGCCGCGGGACTCACCAACGACCAAGCCGTCGGCCAGTCGTCCCGAGTGTATGATGGCGCTTTCGCGGTCCCCGCGTTTGTCGACGAGGGCTAGACCATGCGCGACCTAGACCTCATCGAGCTCTCGGACAGCTTCAAGAGCGGGCGGATGTCGGCCGTCGAAATCGCAGAGGGAGCACTCGCCCGCCTCGAGGCGCAGCAGAACCTCGGGGCGTTCCTAGCCGTCGTGCCTCGAGACGAGGTGCTCGAATCCGCGCGGGCCCTGGACGCGCGACGCACCCGCAACGAGCCGCTGGGACTCCTGGCCGGTGTCCCCATGAGCATCAAGGACGCGCTCTGCACCGTGGACGCGCCGACGACCTCCGGCTCTCGCATCCTGGCGCGCGTAGAGGCTGGGAAGCCAAGTCCGGATCCCCGACTGGGCTGGCAGCCACCCTACGATGCAACCGTGGTCGCCAGGCTGCGGGCCGCCGATGCCCTCATCATCGGCAAGGCGAACATGGACGAGTTCGCGATGGGGTCCTCCACCGAAAACAGCGGGTTCTATCCCGCGCGTAACCCTTGGGCCCCGGATCGGATCCCAGGCGGCTCGAGCGGCGGCAGCGCCGTGTCCGTCGCTGCGGGCATCGTGCATGGATCCCTCGGGAGCGACACAGGCGGCTCGATCAGACAGCCAGCGGCCCTCTGTGGCGTCGTCGGGGTCAAGCCGACCTATGGTCGTGTCTCGCGGTACGGCCTCATTGCTTTCGCTTCCAGCCTCGATCAGGTGGGCCCCTTCGCCCGCGACGTGAGGGGCGCGGCAAGGCTCCTGCGCGTCATCGCGGGCCACGATCCGAGGGATTCCACCAGCAGCCCCCTGCCGGTGCCCGACTACGAGGCGGCCTGCAACCGCGGCGTGAGGGGGCTCACCCTTGGCGTTCCCGCTGAATACTTCGGGCAGGGACTCGACCCAAGAATCGAACGCAGCGTGCGCGACGCCGTGACTGCTCTGGAGGCCGAAGGGTGCACGGTGAAGCCCGTGACCATGCCCCACACGCGCTACGGAGTTGCCGCTTACTACGTCGTTGCGACGGCGGAAGCGTCGAGCAATCTCGCCCGCTTCGATGGTGTTCGCTTCGGCCTGCGCCTCGAGCAGCCCGGGGCCGACCTGCAGACGATGTACGGCGCCACACGCAACGCGGGCTTTGGGCCCGAGGTGAAGCGGCGTATCCTGCTCGGCACGTATGTGCTCAGTGCCGGGTACTATGATGCCTACTACAAGCGTGCCCAAAGGGTGCGCACCCTGGTCAAGCAGGACTTTGACAACGCATTCGCCGAGGTAGATGCCCTCATCGCGCCCGTCACACCGACCCCGGCCTTCCCCCTCGGCGAGCACACCGAGGATCCCCTCGCGATGTACCTCGGTGACATCTACACCCTACCCTGCAACTTGGCGGGCATCTGCGGGATGTCGGTCCCGGCAGCGCCGGTGGAGGCAGCCGGAGGCGCCCCAGAGCTCCCTGTCGGCCTTCAGCTCCTGGCCCCAGCGTTTCAGGAGGAACGCCTCTTTGCCCTCGGTGCGGCGTGGGAGCAGCTCTCCCCTGCTCGCGGGCGCCTCCCGCCTGGACCGCCATGATCCTGACGCGCTCGGCGTGCGTCGCACCAATCTCCACCTGTCCCCCCGGCTTCGGCGTGTCTCATGGTCGGAGGGCCGTCGGCCCGAAGACCGTGACGAGCCCTGCTGCAGTGAAACTCACGAGCTCGATGGACTAGGCGGCTCGACCGACGCTAACATCGGTTCGTAGGTGACGGGCACTCGGGCAGAAAGGCAGCTGCGCGCGCTGGGCGACGTAGCGCAGCGTGTGGTGCGCAGCACCAGCGATGGCACGCTGGTGGGCATTCTCGATGCCATTGCCAGAACTGTCCCCGCTACGGCGGTCATGGCATTCTCCGTCGATCTCGGCTTGCGCGGCGTAGCCGGTTGCTCCAGCGACACCTTCACCCGCAACGCGCGACTCGTGCGAGCCCTGGAGGCTTTGGCGCGACGATCCCTCGGCGCGCGCCGTCCCCTGCTCGTGTATGAGATTCAGTTCCAGGAGGTTCTGGCAGAGGATGGGCTGGCCCTCGCCGAACTGGACGCCGCCGCCGCGGTCGCACTTCCCGTGGAGTTCGAGACCGCGATGCTCGGTGTGTTGGTTCTGCTACTCCCTCGAGGCGTTAGCTTCGATGGGACGGCGATGGCATTCCTGGGCGCGGTCACTGGCTTCGTCGCCCTGACCTGGGATCGCCGCGCCCCCGCTGGCGACCTGACACCTTCGGAGGGTGCCAGCGACACAGACGCCACGCGCGCGGACGCAGACATGCTCTCCACGACCGTCGTGAACGCGCTCAGAGGTCCACTGGCGGCGCTGTCGCTTCAGGTCGAAGAGCAGCGCGAAGTCCTGGATCAGCTGGACGGCATCGAGCGCGCGGCGGATTCGCCCAACGGCGATCTACTGGCCCAGCTCATGGAGCTGACGAACGATGTGGAGTCCATCACGGCCCAGCTCGGCGCGACGCTGGAACAGATCTGGTCTGTCTCCGAAGCGTCGGCCTCTCTCGATGACATCGATCTCGGGGCGCTCGTGCGAGAGCAGCTAGCGGTCGCGCGCCCCCTCTTGGAGCGCCGCGGCATTACAACAACGACCCACCTCGAGCCCAGCTGTACGGTGCGAGGGCGGCACGATCAGCTGGGGCAGGTCGTACAAAGCTTCCTGTTCCACGCAGCTGAAGCGAGCCTTGCTGCTGCCCAATCTCCCGCGATCCTCGTGCAGGTGCAGCGGGAATCCCAACGGGTCGTGTTCACGGTCACCGGGAATGGGCCCCCTGTGCCCGAGGACACAGCCCTCCGCTGGTTCTCTGCCCTTGGCGCCGGCACCGCTGCCGGAGGTGAGATCAAGCTGAGGCTCTGCGCGGACGTCGTTACAGCACACGGGGGACACGTCGAGGTCGCGGAAGCACAGACCGGAGGCAACTCGATGCGCGTGGTGCTGCCCTCTACCCACGCCGCACCTCACCTGCCTTCGGATTCGTCGGTATGGACCACACAAATCCAGCGGTCCGAAACCAAGAGCGTGCTCGTCGTCGATGACGATCCGGTGTTCCTCCGCACCGTCCGTCGTGCCCTCAAACCGCACGAAGTTCGCTCGGCCACGACGGCATCCGAGGCGGAGATCACGCTCTTCGATTCGAGCTACGCGCCGGACCTCATCCTGTGTGACATCTTCCTTCCAGGGGCGAACGGCGACGCCATGCATGCCCGCATTGCCGAAAGCCGCCCCGAGCTCGCGCCACGCTTCGTTTTCATTACCGGTGGAGCGTTGAGCAAAACACAGGCTGATTATCTACGTCGCTCCGGCTGTCCCATCCTTCTGAAGCCGGCTGACCTCACGGAGATCGCGCGACTCCTCGAATACGAACACACGACCTGACGGTGGCAGCGGAGCACGAATGGACCAACGCGGCAGCATACCGTCAACGCCGCTGCTACGCTCGGTACGAGCAGCGGCAGACGTCATACGGGTGCCCGGCGCTCGAGTTTTAAGAGTCGTGCTCAACCCCAAGGACGCTGCGAGCCTCTTCGCAGCCGATCTCGCTATCGGATGTCAGCCATCACGGTTGAGCTTCTGCATGAAGCTGACGAGCATCCTCCGCACTTCGCGGACCTGGGCACCGAGCTGACCATGAGCATGGGGAGTCGCGAGCCAGCACTAACTGCGACTCGGTCTCGCCCGTAGAACCGGAGGCGATGCTGAGGAAGCGCGCTTGCTCGCGCTCGCCTTTGCGGCGCACGCATGAGGCACGGAGCGCGAGTTTGGACGTTTTTCCATGTGGCACAGTCGCCGTGACCTGTGACATTGTCGGAGTGCTTGTGCGTTGCGTCATCCATTCCAGCCTTCAGTCGCCAAAGGGTCGAGCCATGCGAGTGCTCTCCTCGTCCATGGCTGGCGGGGTGCTGCTTGCGCAATCGGCAGCCTGCAGCTCTGGCCCCGCGGGGCCGGTAGACGGCGAAGGTGGCACCCGGGATCCCGGTGCGGGTACGAGCCGCGGGGGAACAATGACAGGAAACGTGGGACTCGGCTCCGGGGGTACCTCCGCTGGAGCGGGTGGAGGGGTGCCTTGGACGCCGTCCGACTCATATTTCGATGGTACCAGTCGCTTGGGTGGTCTACCTGTCGCGAATTGCACGATCACCGTAACGCTCTCCGAGGTGTCGCCCCACATCCCAACCGTGGGGATCGTTTCCTTCGCATCGAGCCTGAGCGGTCTCACTGCTGCCGAGGTCCACTTTGGTCAGGACACAGCCTACGGACTAGTGGCACCCGTCGATCTGCACCAGGACGGCTTTCGGACGCTCCTCCTTGGAATGGCCGAGAACCGGACCTATCATTTCCGTGTCGCCGTCTCGGATGGAAACTCAGTCTGTTATGGAGAGGACAGGACGATTGAGACCGGTTCGTTGAACACATCCGCACTCGCCGAAGCATGGACTCGTGATGGCGCTGCTCCCGGGTTCATCGTCACGGCGCGCGACGGCAAGGTCGTGATATTCAACAAGTGGGGGGAGTTGGTTTGGGCCCACTCCATGTGGAACGTCTTTTCCGTCCAGATGTCCTGGGACGGACAGTTCATGATCGGCCGCGACGCGGGCCCCTTCGATTCTGGGAGCGGAGGCACGTTCTACCGCGTAGCGATGGATGGTGGGGATATGGCGATCTTGGACGCCCCTGGCGGGGACCACCACGACTTCGCCGCGATCCCTGGAGGTATCGCCTACCTCGCAAAAACGGGCGAAGGCGAGTGTGACAGGGTGTACGTGGCAAGCACCGAGATCACCGATGGGGTCCCCGTGTTCGACACTTGGCAGATCTACCAATACTTCCCCGACGAGGGTTCGCTGGATGGGGCCGAGATCTGCCATGCGAACCGCATTCACTACTCACGAGCCAGAGACATGTACACCATCTCTGATCGCAATAAGGACTCGATCGCCGTGTTTGCCCGGAGTGGAACGCCCATCACATCAATCGGCAAGACCCCGACCGGCAACTGGACCGCTCACATCCAGGCGGAGGGCACGGGGCCTGGCGGTGACTGGCACGTCCAGCACGGGCACCACTTCTATAATGATGACAAGCTGGTCGTGTTCTCCAATGAGTCGCGCGGGGGAGCCGCCATCCTACACTACACTATCAGCGGCAACTCGGCGACACTGGATTGGAAGTATGGTGGCGCCGGGCCCTCCATGATCCAGGGGGACGTACAGCGTCTGCCCAATGGCAACTTCCTGGTGACCGCCAACCTCAGCGGGACCATCGTCGAGGTGGGCCCCGAAGGCACCACCGAGGTAGGGCGCTACGTTCTTGCCGGTCCGGTGGGTCCACTGTACGGGTTCACCTACGCCCGCCACCGGCCCACACTCTACGGGTCGCCTGCACCGCGTTGAGCGCGGTGGACGGCGAGGAACTCATGGGGATGCTGGCCCGGCGCGGCGCACACACCTCGGGCCGGGCCCCTGCTTCGGCACCGCCCTAGCGCGAAGAATCGTCGCCAGACACGGCACGTGAAAGGGGCCGGAAGGCGTGGCCTCCGACCCTTTCACGGCCATTGCATCGTCGGGTCCGCGCCCCGCTCGCTCAGAGGTCGCCGGACAGGTTCGGAACGTCCCAATCGTAGTGAGACTCGGGATTGGGAGTACCCCCCAGATCCGTGGCGAAGGTTCCCGTGTTCGCCGAGGCATTCCCGAGGAGGAACTTCTCGAGGTTGGCGACGAGCGGCGGCGTGTACTGCGATCTCCACGTGCAGTGACCGCCAGAGGCCCCCTGACAGGTGATATTCTCTGGGACTCCGAGAGCTTCGTAGATCTTGGCTCCGACATTGGCAGTCACCCACGCCGAGTTCCTGTCGAGCCCGGCGTAGTTCGTGCTGGGATTGTCCACGATGTAGAGCCCCCGCGGCGCAACGAGACCAATCATTTCGTGCATATCGACGGGCAGCTTGTCCGTAGTATCCCCGCCAGCGTTGTTGGCCGTCGCGAACTGACCGAGCTTCTCCTTCGAGAACCAACGCTCATAGCTGATCGCGTGATAGGGCCACTCACCCCCCGAATCCAGATCGCCAATCAGGCGTAGCGCCGGGGTGCCGCCAACGCCAGACTCAACCGGGATTGTGAGAGCAACTCGGTTATCGAGAACACCAGCGACGAACGCGCCCTTGCCAAAGCGCGAGCAACCCGTCACCGCAATCTTCGTGGGATCGATGACGCTCGGGTCCTGCTCCAAGACGTCCAAGATGCGGCTCACCCCCCAAGCCCAAGCGACGAGCAAGCCTGCGTCATGATTTGAACCGTAGACATCGTAGAAGGCTCCTGCCTTGGGAGAGCTGCTACCGTTCTCCTGACCCAGCGTGTAGGGGTCATAGCTGATCGTGGCGATGCCTCGAGATCCTAACTCGCCCTCAAAGCCAATACCGCTACCCATGAATCCGCCGCCATACCCAATCACGGCTGGATAGGGAGCGCTGCCCGAGCTGGGCAGCGAGATGTTGACGCTGAAGGACGTGCTCCCCCCACCATCCGACACCTCCACGGTGATGCGGTTGTTGCTCACCGAGCCAGAAACGGCGCTCTTGGGAGTACGCGGCTTCTGTCCGTATATGAACTCGTACCCCATCTGCAGGATCTCTTCACGCCGACAAACCCACTCACTCTTGGAGCTCATGCGGGTGCCATCCAACTTCGTGAAGGGATCAGGTAGCTTGGGATTTGCAGTCAGGGACCCTACGCTCGGCATGGATCCCACCTGGCAGTCAGCACCGGGGTCTTCCACGAAGCTCCAAATTTCGCCTTCCGAGTTGCTTCCACCGGTGCCGGTGCCGCCTTCGCCACCCGAGCCTGTCATCCCTCCGGTGGACTCCCCACCCGAGCCACCCGTCTCGGAGGTCGTGCCGCCGCTACCCCCTTGGCCTAGGGGCGTGCAGGCCCATCGCTCGTCGCTGCCGCAGACGCAGGTCCGCGTCGAGCGCTCGCAGGGTTCGGTGTCCGCCGCCGGATTGCACTCGTCGCCCGTATCGATGCCGGGCGCACACGTGCCCTGACCGACCCCACCCGAACCACCGACCGATGAGACCCCACCGGTGACGGTGGTAGCGCCACCCGTGGACGTGCCGCCCGACGAGCTCCCGCCGACGGTCGCACCACCTGTCGAGCTACCCCCCATGGATGCCCCACCCGACGCCATCCCACCCGTCTGCATTCCTCCACTGGAGCTGCCTCCCAAGGCTGCTCCGCCCGACGAGCTCCCCCCCGCAGGCATCCCGCCGTTGGAAAAGCCCCCGGTGAAGCCGCCGCCGACGTCAGAGCCAACGCTGCCTCCCGTGACGCCGGCCCCGCCCGACCCCGGAGCCGTGAAACCTTCGTCGCTCGAACATGCGCCAAGTGCCAGCGGCACCAGACAAACAACAGGCAAAGAAAACGTGGACGTAGCTACCCGCAAGCGCATTGGCTCGTTCCTTCTTCTAGTTTTATTGACACCCGGTTAATCGCTCATGCTCGCTGGCCGCGGCGGGGGGCATCCGAAGGGCACGGTTGTTTCACCATGTCTCAACATTTGCTCCGTAGCGGCACGGAGACGGACAAAGGCGCACGGGCACTTCGCAACTGTGCCGAGCAATCCCAGTGCAGCCGAACACGATGTGGAGCACACCCATCTGCAACTCCCATCGCGCCCACCCCGACTCGAATTCCGCACACCCTTTCCGTCATTCGTTGGTTTGAATTCCCGCGCAGCCTGAAACCCATCACAAAAACGTTGCCGCCGCCCAGCAGACAGTTGCCGTTCTCTCGATCCTGAGCGCCCGCCGAAGCCCGCCATGGCTTCCCCACGCAGGCCTCTCGTTAGTATTGCCCCACCGATACAATAATCGCACACCACAAGAAACAACGATTCTCTGAAGACGAGTCGCGGCGCGGCTTCCAGAGCCTCGGATCCCGATGGCAACGTTGCCGTCAGTTTCGTCCGCGTCGGGGCGCGTGCCGCCGCCTGGCACCTCCACCGCCCGTGCTCGGACCACCCGACGCATACGCCCCACGCTTGGCGCTGCTGAGATGCGCCCAAGCGCCGGTGCTTGGGGCGCCAAGGGCATGCCCGACGAAGCTCACGCCGCCCCAATGCAATGACCCATGGCGAAACCAAGAACCGGTCGTGGCACTGGACTGTGTGGAGAGGAACAGCCGCCGCTGGATGGTATCATGCTCCTTCAAGACTTGGAGGTCTGCACTGCAGCCATGCCCATGAGGCTCGTCGAAACCACAGCGGGCCCTCTCGCATCGTGTCCCTTGTCCTTCTTCTGTGCCCACGGGAGCATGTTCACGAGAGCCCGCCATCTTGCCACCCGGGGTCTGCAGGGCTCCCTTCCCAGGCTCACGGCTCGCGGCCCGACGCAGGACTCCTGACGCCCACGGGGGTACTCACCGGGAATTTGACTTGCCACCGAGACAGCGGTCTGATGCGCCTTGAGTGGCCAGAGCCCGGCACCCCGCGGGAACCTGCGGCGAAGGTCAGGGCAACAGCCGTGAAGGAATTTCCTTCGTACGGCCGCCGTAGGTGGCGGCACTGAACCGGCTCGCAGGCATCATCCTGCCAGCCTACGGTGAGGAGAGACATCGATATGCGCAAAGTACTCGTTTCCTTGATTACACTGGCTGGTCTGGCAATCGCGGCTTCGGCCTCGGCTGCGGAGCCTTTCACGGCGGGAAAGATCCAAGCCGGTGGCGGCTTGAACTATGGCATCTTCATGGGCGACGATGATCAGGATCCTCCGAATCCTTACGGGCTCGGGCTCGGGCTCGGCGCTGGCTACACGCTGGGGTTCGGGCTGTATCTGGGAGGCGAGTTCAACTACTTCTTCGGATCGACTGAAGAAACGAGCGGAGTTGAGACGTCGATGAACATCATGCAGTTCGGCGCTAACGTCGGGTACGATCTGGGGCTGAGCCCGCAGTTCGTACTACGCCCCATGCTCGGCATTGGGTCGGCGACTGGTTATACCGAGAGTACTGGAGGCGGGCTCAGCTTCGAGGCAGACGAAAGTGGACTCATGATCCCCATTGGCGCGCAAGCACTTTACAGCATGGGCAGTTGGTACCTCAGTGGGCAAGCGCGTTACGCGATCTTCAACATCACGACAGAGACGGGCGGCACGGAAACCGACTGGAACGGCAATGGGCTGATCCTCGGCGTCGGCGCGGGCGCGGCCTTCTAGACCGACCGGCGTCGGCGTTCGTTCGCGAACGCTGCCGGCCTTTGTCCCCTCGCCCGATGCGTCGTCGCCGCCACAGCAGATCCCAGGTCTGCATATCCGCAACGCCAGCGCATCGACGGGGGGATAGCGGCAGCGGATACCACATTCCCTGGCCTGCCCCGAACGTCACTGCTCCCCAAAGCGGGCGAGAATGCGCCGAATGCGTGTCCTGCCCCGGTGATGCCGCTGGAGGAGGAGGTACCCTGGCCCGAGGAAGCGCGGAACGTCCCGCCAGACCGGGCGTCACCTCTCTCTTGGATCCATCGGGGCAGCGTAAAGGGGCATTGCGCCGCATTCGAGGGTGCTCAGGCACACGGGGTCCTCACAGTCCTCTAAGCCATTCCCGTCCTCGTCTCCCGCCGCGGAGCAGTCCTCTTCTATGGGCATGGCGTAGCGGCTCACGGCTCCGCATTGCAGACTGTCAGCGCAGACGGGGTCGGCACAGTCTGCCAACCCGTTCCGATCCTCGTCGCCTTCGGTGGTGCAGTCTTCCTCCAGCACCATGCCGTACTCGGCGACTGCCCCACATTGCAGGCTATCCTTGCACGCTGGGTCGCCGCAGTCTGCCAACCCATTGCCGTCCTCGTCGCCTGTCCTCGAGCAATCCTCCTCCATGAAGATGCCATAGAGGTCGACCGTGCCGCACTGCAGGCTGTCTTCGCAGACCGGGTCCTCGCAATCAGCAAACCCATTGCGATCCTCGTCGCCCACCTCGTCGCAATTCTCTTCCATGACAATGCCGTAAAGGCCGACAGCACCGCACTGCGTGCTGTCCTCGCACGCCGGGTCGCCGCAGTCAGCGAGCCCGTTGCCGTCTTCGTCACCCACCACGTCACAATTCTCTTGCAACACGACCCCATACTCGGGCACGGAGCCGCACTGAAGGCTGTCCGCACAAGCCGGGTCCTCGCAGTCTGCAAGGTCGTTGCCGTCTTCATCCCCCGCCCTACTGCAGTCTTCCTCGCGAGGGAGCCCGTGGTTGCACTCGGCTGCTTCACTGCAGCCAGCATCGGCACAATCGATGAAGCCGTTGCCGTCGTTGTCGACGCCATCGTCGCACGACTCCGTGGAGTCGGAGCAGTCGGCACCCGAGCAAATGCTCTGGTCTTCCCCACCGCTGCTGCAGCCCCCAAGTGCCAGGCCCAGACCTACCGCTGAGGCGGTGAATGCCGCCTTGAAGCTCGACCACGTTTGCGGTCGGCGCCGCCGCTCGAGGTCCCCGCATACTGTTTCCAGGAAGTGTTTGAGCAGCTCGGAATGGCGGTTGGTCATGACATTGCCCGTGCGCGTAGGAACGAAAGGCGTCGGCACTCTGCGCAACCAGAGTGGAGCAAGATCCCTGCCGAGGAAATAGGGAACGAAACGAGAGCCACGAGCCGGCGCCTCTCAGGAATCGCGCAATTCACGCGCACCCAAGCGCACCAACGCACAATCTGCGCGATTTGTTGTCCCCCATACGAGGCGTGAGGCGCGGCGGTTTGGCCCAGCTTGGCGCGCCCCAGGATCGCAATGTCCGAACTGAACATCCGGCGTCCCGCTTACCTGGGGGTGCACCGTGACGATAGTCGGTTATGGGCTCGGGACTGGCGTCGTAGACCATGGCTGTCCGACGAGCTCCGGTCGGCATGGTCCTTGAACGGCTTCAGCATTCCGGATGGCGCCTCGGTGGGGCTGCTCGCAATGAGGACGGTTCTGAGATGATCAAATTGCTCAAGAAGCTTGGGTTCACGCCAAGGGTGGCCGTGTGGGAGCTCACGCTCCAGTGTGGGCTACGCTGTCGCCATTGCGGCAGCCGCGCAGGCAAGGCGCGGGACGACGAGCTCAGCCTGGGGGAGGCGCTCGACCTTTGTCGCCAGCTGGCCGCTGCCAAGTGCAGGTTCGTAACTCTCTCCGGCGGTGAGCCCTTGATGCGCAAGGACTGGCCGCTCATCGCCGAGAAGCTCATCGAGCTCGGGATAACCACGGGGATGATCAGCAATGGCATTCTCTTCAACGCCAAGACGGCCCGGCTCGCCAAGACGATTGGGCTCGAGAGCGTGGCGTTCAGCCTCGACGGTTTCCAGGAAACCCATGAGTACCAACGAAGGGTAAAGGGCCAGTGGCAAAACGTGCTGGATGCCATCGAGCACGCGAAGGCTGCTGGGCTGAAGGTGAGCCTCGTCACTACCGTCAACAATCGAAACATGGAGGAGCTGCCGGCCCTGCGCGAGTTCATTCGCGACCGAGGGGTGAAGCGATGGCAGCTCCAATTCGCCACCCCTACTGGAAACATGGCAGACAACCGTAGCCTCCTGATGCAGCCGGAGGATCTCCTGACTGTCGTCCCTCTCATCTCGAAGATGTGCGCTGACGGAGAGATGCCCCGAGTGTACCCAGGGCATGACGTGGGCTACTATGGCGAACCGGAAGAGGGACTTCGCACTCACGCGCCCGATATCCCCTTCTGGACAGGATGCTCCGCCGGTTGTTCCGTGCTTGGGATAGAGAGCAATGGCAATATCAAGGGTTGCCTGTCGCTGCCCTCGGAGATGAACGGAACCGACCGTTTCATCGAAGGCAACATCCGTAAGACATCACTGGCAGAGATCTGGAATAGGAAAGGTGCCTTTGCCTACAACCGGGAGTTCACAGTAGAATCACTGGGAGGGTTCTGCCGGACCTGCGACTACGCGGAGGTGTGTCGCGGAGGCTGTACCTGGACGACCTATGCCGAAGGCGGTCCCGTCAGGGACAATCCGTACTGCTACTGGCGGCAGCTCCAGGAGAAAGAGGCGCGCGAGGGCAAGCCACCGAAGCGGCTGCCCATGGTTCACTGACACGGCAATGACCGACGAATTGGGAGCGTCCGATGCTCCCGCGGCACGTCGAGGGCCTTCGTGCACACGAAGCGGTTCGCCTTGCGAGTGTAGTACAGCTCCCCAAAAGTTCGTACCCACTCAAGTCGAGCCCGAGCCCGGGTCGTTGAGGTGCAGGACCAAGGCGGTCAGCATGGCGACCATGCGCTGGAGCAGCGTGCGAACCCGGGACAGAAGCTCCGAATCCGCGAGATCGCCGCACATTCGGTGCCCGAGCGGTCCTAAAGGTCGTCGAAGCCTGGGCGCAGTCAGGCGTCGGCGCTGCAGGATCGAGAACCCCCACCCACGAGCACCTGATGCCCGCCTTGGGCCAACTTCTGTGGGTGCTTTCTTCCGGGGACCTGTACTTAGGCTGTGCAGCATACAAGCGAGTTCCATGCCAAGGAGCCTACACGTCGGGGAGCATCCACCCCGGCGCTCCCTCAAACGGTCGTGGCCCGGGGTTCATCACACAGCTCAGATGGATCGAGCGAGCGTGGCAGGCCGTGGAACAACGAGCTCGACCGGCGTCGCCCCGATGTGCGAACATCGTGGACATGAATCCGCTGAAACGTGGTGGTGAGCAGAGTTCGTTCCCTCTGCGACGGATGCCCGATGGCGCGAGCTGGGGACCTTTGATGATCTTGGGCAGCTTGGCGGGCATGGGAGCCGCGGGTTGTGGGCATTCCGAGCAGGAGTGGCAGGCGCAACTGAGCAGGTACGAGGCGCTGGGACAGCAATGCCAGGAACACAGAGCGCAGCTCGAGGCGGCACGCACCGAAGCGACTCAGCTGCGGGGCGCCCTCCACCAGCAGGGGCTCTCCTTGCAGTCCGAGCAGACCAGGGCTGAAGAGCTCCAGGCGCTGCTCGATGCCGCCGAGGAGCAGGCAGCACTCCTTGAACGCGTGAGAGCTCGATTCGACATGCTGCGCCAAAAGCTGCGAGCGCTGACGGACATGGGCCTGGAAGTGAGGATTCGCCACAACAAGATGGTGATCTCCTTGCCCGGCGACGTCCTCTTCGCCCCTGGCAGCGCCAGCCTCAGCAAGTCTGGCGAGTCCGTACTCGAGAGGGTCACGCAGGTGCTGGCCTCCGATCCAGCCCTCGCCGAGCGCTACTACCAGGTCGCGGGACACACGGACAATCAACCCGTCGTGCGCACCGCCGAAGAGTTCAAGGACAACTGGGGACTCTCGTTGATGCGGGCGCGTGAGGTTCTCCTGTTCGCCACCCAGGCCCAGGGAGGCAAGGCGCTCGACATCAACCGCTGGAGCGCCGCTGGTTACGCCGCTACGGATCCCGTCGCCACGAACTCCACGGCCCCGGGCCGCCGGCGAAACCGCCGGGTAGAGCTCGTGGTTCAACCGGACGTGGAGGAAATGCTCGATCTCAAGAGCCTGGCCGCTGAGGAGGCGAGCCAACCCTAGCCCGCGCTCCCCCCGTGCTCGGTCACGGTACTCGCCGATCGGCGCCTCCGCGGTCCGTCAGAACGACACCATCGTCGACGCGGTGATGCGGTTCACCTTCGCGGTGTCTCCGCCCTGGTACTTGGTGTGATAACGGTCGAGAGTCAAACCAAGCGACACGGGCTGCCACGGCTTGAAGACGTTGGCAAAGTTGAAGGTGGTGTTCTTGGTGCGCGCTCCGGAGCCCACCTCCCGTGGGTTATCCAGGCCGATCCCGAGGGTGACGGAGTACCAGTCGACCGGCACCAGATTGACGTGCGCCCAGCCACCCCTGGCCTCTATCGCTTCTGCGTCGTCGATCGCCTCAGCGTTCTGGACGTTCCTGGTGATCGCGATGCCCTGTCCGATCCCCCCACGCAAGTCGTTCACATTCTCCCCCGCCCACACCTCCGCGCGAACGGTCAGAATGCTCACCGGGACCTCGACATGCCCGACGGCGGCAAAGACATCGAAGGTCTCCTCTTCACCGGCGACCTGGATTGTCTTGCCACCGTAGTGCCCTGACGCGCCCACGCGGAGCGGCTTCTCGCCAAAAGCCCTGATCCTCAGCTCCACGAGACCCTGAGCCGCAGGCTTTGCCCAGGCATTGCCGTCCATCACGCCATCCCCGTCGACGTCCTCCATGTCCACAGCCCCGCTCTGCGCTGCGGCGGCCGCCATTACGAGGCCAACGGGGCCCAAATCAGGCGCGTAGGTGACTCGGAGCTGCGGGCGACGATCCCCCAGGTTTCCCCCGTACCACAAGATCGCATTTTCCATCCCGCCAGCGATCAATGGAGCAAATAGATCCCAAGTCTGGCCACCAAGAAACGTGACGTCGCCGATCTGAACCGTGCCATAGGCATGGCGCATGCGCGGCACCGCGCGTGACTCGGAACCCCCGCCGTGGAAATCGATCTCGATCTTCGCGCCAAGCGTCGCCACATCGCCGCCAAGGCCCCCACCATTCCAGTCAACGCCGAGGCGACTCCAACGGGGATACATGGTGAACTCAGGGGTATAGTCACCGTCTGCGTCGGGAGAACGCGCCCAGAAGCCGAGCTGAGTGTTCCCCATACGCCCGGTCGCGTAAGTGCTATCGAGGCGCGCGTGCCCATAGAACTTGAAGGACGGCTCGGCTGGAGGAGCCTCCGCATCGGGCAGCGCTGCAGGAGCAGGAGCAACCGGCGATGCCTCCGTCCCGGGACCGCCCAGGGTGAGCCCGGGAGAGGGGGAGACCAGGCTTTCAGCAGGGGAGGGCTCGGCCGAAACAGCCTCTTCCAGACCGCGCGGCGCGGCAAGCTCGCCCTCAGGCGCGCTCGGCACCGCTTCGCGTGGCACCGGTTCCTCAGCAGCATCGCGAGTTGCCCGTCCTACGGCCTCTTCCTCCACCGGATCCTCCGCGGCGGCTGGAGCAGCCTGACCTAAGGCGAGGCCCGAATAGGCTCCGATTGCAGCGATGAGACTCATGACCGCCGTACGCTTCATTCCGCACCTGCTCCTGCTGAGAGAACGAGAAGCCGGAGGGCCAAACAGATCGACAAAGGACCCTCCGGATCCTCTCCCGGTAGATCCGAATGGCCCCTCGATGCAAGTCAAAGCCTGCGTCACTTTCCTGACCCTTCGGTCTTCCCCCGATTTCCCCACTACACGAGCCAGCAGCGCTCGCTCCGACGGCGCTCCGAGCTCCGCGACCCAAGGCGAGGCGGGGACGGCCTTGGAGCGGCTTCCTGGCTACCCGCCAAATCGAAGCGGGACAGCCAGACGAACTCCGCACCAGATTCGGATCAACAACCGAAGCCAAGCCTCGGCACCCCTAGGCTCGGCTCTCCTCGGGGGCTTCGGGCGGCTCGCCGCTGACAACTTCTTGAGCAAGCCGTTCGAAGAGCTGGATATCGAACGCAAGCTCCACCACGACGACCTTGAGGAGCGCGCGCGCCAGCCGAGCATTGTGCGCAAGCGCCCTGTGCTCCTCGAGCTGACGCGATGCGGCATCCACCCTCGACTTGAAGCTGTCGAGGCGGGCCTTGGCTTCCCGAAGCTCCTTCTCGCATTGCATCATCATTCACCCCGAGCTCACTGGCGGGGATTCTCCCACCCAAGACTCCTCGACTGCTGGGCGCTCGGTTGGCATGTGTTCACCTCGCGAAGGTGACCTCTGGTGGTCACCCCATGCACTGCATGGCGCCGTGCGGCTCCTCGTCTAGCGACTAAGTCCATTCCCGGAGCCTCCTACGGTGATCACCTCCCTACCCGCGACTCATCTATGGCCCTTACCTGGCGTAGCCGAAACCAACGAGGCCTTGAGCGGTCAGACATCAGCTCGGAGTCCGGAAGCCTGATTGGTGGCGGCTAATCGCGGGCAGCCATGAGAACGCTGGAAAGGAATCCTGCCAACCTTGGCGAGGAACCAAGTACAGCGCCCCAAAGCTCGTGCCCAGTCAAGTCCGGCCCGAGCGCGAGCCCGGATCGTTGAGGCGCAGGACCATGGCGGTCAGCATGGCGACCGTGCGCAGGCGCAGCGTGCGGCCCCGGGACAGAAGCAGCGAATCCTCCAGGTTATTGACTCGACATGCATCGAGGATCGCCGCACATTCGGTGGCCGAGCGCCGTGCCATTCAAGAGAACCGCGTGGCATACTCTCATTTATCGCGGCAGAAACCCTCCGATGGTGAAGCCCCAAACCTCAGCCGAGTCGACCTAGCCCTCGTCGCTGGGGCGGGCGTCGTCCGAGCCGAGACCAGAGCACGGAATATGACCCATGTCCACACTCACCAGGTGTCGCCCCTCCGGAGGGTGCAACGATACCTGGAATCTCAGCATTATAACCATCAATAATAGGAGAATCTCACCCCAGCGGCGTGAGCGCTGCGACACTTCTGTTGATAAACGTCAGCGAGACCCAGCCAACTGGCCAGCAACGGAGGCACATGCGTCGAATCGGTGGTGACGCTCAATCCGCAACCCCCGAGGACGAGCCGCGTGGCGAGGGGCAGATCGGGAATCTCGATTCTCATGGCGGGTCGTTCGTACGCCTCACGACTCTCGCTCGGCCTTCCAGCGCACGTGACCCTGAGTCTACGCGGGCACCGAGTAACCGGTGAGGGAACGTGCACGTCCCCCTCGAACCGCATTATTGCAGTCTGTCTTGATCTGGCCATTCTCGTCCGGTGCTGGGAGCCGTTCTGCGCCGAGCAACCGGGGGACTACCGCCCTTGTACCCGGCGACTAGATCAAAGGGCCGCGGAGGCCCGCGGGGCCTGCATCGTGGAAGAATGGACCCGGGCGACGTGTGCGATGGCACGGGGCCGTACCGTCGCGTGCGATGGCACGGGGCCGTACCGTCGCGTTCCGTCGGAACGGTCGAGCCGCCGTGTGCACCTGCTGCGCCCTACGAGACCAGAACGCGACCACCATCATCCCCACCTGCACCAATGGGAGCGGAAAATTCACCACTGCGCCCTCTGCAGAGAAGCCGCCAACTCCGAATTCAACGAAAGGTTACATCGTGACGGTTACACCGATCTCGCTGCGCTGCAGCGTAGCTCTTCCAACGATGGCACTGCTGGCCCTCGTATCGACGGCGTGTACCGTCTCCGACGGTGACGACGGCGGGTCGGGGACGGCGGCTGGCTCCTCTTCACTGACTGGGGGCACGAGCAGCCTCGGCGGTCAATCGGGTCAGACAGGGGGTCGAACGAGCACCGCCTCTGGAGGTACCGGTGCGAGCACGGGCGGAACCAGCGCAAGTACCGGCGGGTCGGCGGCCGGTGGAGTCGCTGCCGCTGGCGCCGCGTGGACGACCGGTGGCGTACCGGGGGGGGAAGCGCCCTCGACGGGGGGCAGCTCGGCAGGAACCGGCGGGACCTCCCTGGACGGGAGCGGTGGATGGAGCTCTGCGGGCGGTGGCGGCCCCGCGAATACTGGGGGCAGCGCCGGTTCCGAAGCAGGAGAAGGCGGCACGCAGAACGACAGCGGTGGGGCAGCGGGCGCGTTCGACGGAGGAACGTCGGGCCTCGGTGGCTCAGGTAGCGCGGACTGCGACGCGACCCAGCCGCCTCCCGTAGGGCGCTTGGGCTTGGATGTGGTGGTCGAGGACCCGTCACTGGGTGCGTTGGTCTACGCTGCTCAGCCACCGGGCTCGGAGGACTGGTACCTCGTCGACATCCTCGGGCACGTCTGGGTGTTCACGGATGGTGCGCTCTTGCCGACGCCCTTCCTCGACGTCAGCGAGGAGGTTCAGGACCTCGACTTTAGCTACGACGAGCGCGGTCTCCTGAGCGTCGCCTTCCCGCCCGACTATGAGACGAGCGGTCGCGTCTACGTGGCCTTGATCCCGACCTCCGGGGCCACTGCGGACCACGACTTGGTACTCGAATACACCCGTTCGCAGGCCGATCCGTTCGTCGTCGATCCAGCATCACGGCGCGAAATCCTCGACCTACCCCCTCGCGGGGAGGATCCCGCGCTCGGCCCCGTAGACCTGAACCTCTTCCACAACGCCAGCACCGTCATGTTCGGCCCGGATGGCATGCTCTACGTCGGGATGGGCGATGGCGGCGGCCAGTGCAACTCGGCAAACCCGGGCGTGCCGCAGGACATCACCGTTCCCTATGGCAAGATCCTACGACTCGATCCTAGCGCACCCGCTCCCCACGGCGCTCCAGGCAATCCATTCGCCGAGGACGGCGACCCCCGTGTGCTTCACTATGGTCTACGCAATCCGTACCGGTTCTCCTTCGATTCGCTCACGGGAGACCTGTACATCGGGGACGTGGGACAGTGGGACTTCGAAGAAATCTCCTTCGCTCCCTCGGATTCGCCCGCCTTGAACTTCGGGTGGCCCGATTTCGAGGGCACCGCGGGTGATACGTGCCCAGGAGCCACGAGCCTACGGCCTGGCTCGACACACACTCCTCCCATTCATACCATCTCGCACGGAGCCGATGCCGGGGCCGCCGATCTCGTCGTGGCCGTAGTCGGTGGGACCGTTTACCGCGGCAGCGCCATCCCCGAGCTCTATGGCGCCTACCTCTTTGGAGAGTACTACGCGGGCCGGGACATGGGGGCACTATACCAATGCGGCGATGTGACCTCCGACGTGGTCCGAATCCGTAAGAGCTGTGACGCCAACTTCCCCAATGATCCGTGCTTCCTACCGCAGGGCGGCGCGCCAGCGCTCGGCGAGGTCGGCGCCGTGATCGTAGGCAGTGACGGCGAACTCTACCTTCCCGCCAACAACAACGCTCTCCTGAAGATCGTTCCGGTACCATGAGGCCTCATTCCGTGGCCGTGGCATTGCTGCCATTGTTTCTCCTGGCCGCCGCGTGTACGGATTCGAGCGGAACGGCGCCATCGGAGCCCAGGTGTCCTCCTGCGTCCGCGTGCGGCGGCACGAACATCGGCGGCGCAACCATGGCGACTGACGCAACCGGTGGCGGCATCGCTATTGGAGGTGCCTTGGCGGCTGCGACCGGCGGCGCTCTGGGGGGCGGCGGCAGCGGGACAGCGGGGGGCGCCAGCGGGACAGCGAGGGGCGGCAGCGGGACAGCGGGGGGCGGCAGCGGGACAGCGGGGGGCGGCAGCAGTGGAGTCGCGGGCAGCGCTGGATCACCCAGCGATTGTGCTGAGTTCCGGGCGCCGGATGACTGCGACATCCCGGAAGGGGCCGTGCTCCCTGCAGACCTCCGTTGCACCGGCCTGTACGGTGACTGGGAAGCGCGCACCCTTGCCTGCGGGGTCCACGCCTACGTGCCAGCCTTCGAGCTTTGGAGCGACGGCGCCGAGAAGGAGCGATATATGGCGCTGCCAGCGGGAGCCCGGATCGACATGAGCGATCCCGACGACTTTATCTATCCCGTGGGGACCCGCTTCTGGAAAACCTTCTACGTGGGCCCCGAGGGCCAGCAGCATCTGGGAGAGACGAGGTTTCTGCGGAAAGACGAGCTGGGCTGGGTCTACACGACCTACATCTGGAACGAAGACGGTACCGAGGCCATCCAACACAACGAGGGGCTCGAGAACCTCCACGGCACGGGCCATGGCGTCCCCAGTCGTGAGCAATGCAAGGCATGCCACTCGGGACGTATCGATTTCGTGCTCGGATGGGACCTCCTGATGTTGGGACCAGGTGCCAGCGGAATCACTCGTGAATGGCTGTTGGAGAACGACCTGATCGACGGCCTCCCCATGGGGCTCGACCTGTCATCCGCGGCCATACCTGGCGACGAAGTGGAGAAGGCGGCCCTCGGCTATCTTCACGCCAACTGCGGCGTGAGCTGCCACAACGAAACCGTCAACGCGACGGGGCGCCCCAGCGGGCTCTTCCTGCGACTGGAGGTGGGCGAACTCACAAGTCCGCTCGATTCCGACGCCGTTAGCTCGGGGGTGAACCGTGCCCCGAGCCCCAACGCTGAGCTCACCGGCCTCGAGATCCCGGACGGGGGCTACTACGACTTCATGCCTCTGGATCCAGAGCGCAGTCTCTCCGTCGTGAGGATGCGCGTGCGCGGCTCCGAGACGGCCATGCCCGCCCTCGGGACTCACCTCGTCGACGAAGAGGGGGTCGCCATTGTCAGTGCATGGATCGAACAGATGACTGAAGACAGGGGCTATCCCGCCCCTGCGCCGTGACCAGAGTGCACGAGCCTCAGGCGCTGAGCGCAAGGGCTGCAGCGCAGCTCGCGCGGCGGAGGCGGCGCCTGTCATGGCGCGGCACGGCTATGCGTCCCGTGCCGCGCCCCGGGCAGACCTCCCCCACCGCACCTGAAGCAGGACATCGTAATGCATGTCCGGGGAGCCATGGCCCTGTTCATCATCGGCGAACCAGCCACCCGCCTGCGCGTGCCCACCGAGTTCGAGCCATGCCGCAACTGTCGGGACGGCACGCGGTGCGGCTCGCCACCCTACCCCACGGAACGGCAGCCCTCGTGAGCGGAGCAGCGCCCCGAAGCTGGCTCAGTCGTCGTCCAGGCTACAAAAGCGGACCGTTGCCATCCCGTCGAAGAAGCCAGCAACCTCCGCCATCTGTGCCAACGCGAGTAGCCCTTCCAACACAGCCCCGCGGAGCTCCGCGGCAGCTAGCCCCGGATCGTCCCAGTGCAGCTCGTCCGCTCGCCGAGCGATGCCCTGGAGCGACCCAGTGGCCCGCGTGAGTAGAGTTCCACGGCTGTATTCGGCGCGCCGCAGCGCATCGTCATCGATGTGCTTCATGGTCGCACCTCCTGGGGATCGCTCCAGCGCCATTGCTGGCGAATGGAACTGCTTCCCCAGGGAACGTTGGTGTTTCCCAAATAGAAGCTCAGTGTGCTACAGGTCTCCATGCTGTCTCCTTGTTATGCTCTTGGAGTCAGCGAGCTCCGGGCGGTGGCCGCTGCCCGGGGCTCACTTCCTTGTTTGTTGCTCGAGCTCGGGTGGTACTCGGAACTCATTGTTCCAACAACGCGTATGCGCCAACCACCCAGAAGCACCGTGCATGAGGTTGCAGGACAACATCAAATAGAAAATACGGGGATGCGTCGTTTTTTTGGCGCGCCAACCGGTCCATGGACCGAAACCTAGTCAATCTGCTTCCCCTCGTGCAGTCCCAGTTCTGCGCCCGTCCCGCCCGCGCACATCACCGAACCCCTCAAAGCATACTATCACCAGATCGGCAGCGCAGTGAGGGACGCGCCGCAAGAGAGCGTCAAGCTCATCCCCGCATCCCCGCATCCCCGCATCCCCGCATCCCCGGACCTCGTGCCCTTGGCCAATTGCGACGTGCAGCGCGAACGCCCGCTTCAGCGGCTCGTCACCAGCCCGCACAGCCCGCAAGGGTCGTCGCACGGGGCGTCACTCGAGCACGGGACTGCCACCCACTACCACGCGGGACTGACGATCCATCCCGATGACAATCCTATCAGGATCGCGCGCCGCACGACCTCGGGCGGGATCTCGTAGCGCTCGGCGGCCGCTGCGTAGAGAGAATCCATGCGCAGCACTCCGGGCGCGGCCTCGAGGACGCGCGTTTCGTCGGCGTCCAGGCCGAGACGCTCGAGAGCCAACAGCCGGTTGGGTGCTGGCGCCAAGGGCGCATCGTGCGCAGGCTCGAGCAGGCGCTCGATCTCCCCATCACCGTAGTGTGCTCGCACCATGCGGGTGACGAGCTCGGGCCCCGCGAACTGAGGCAGCGGAAGCTCGTGCTTAACGTCCGGGAAAAAGACCAACTGTCCTCGACCTCGAGTGCCAAGGTCCGCGAACCGATCCCGGAACTGAAGGACGAGCTGCCGCAAGAGCTCCGCCGAGTCCAGATCCCGCCGCATGGTGAGCACCTCCCCGATCCGTTGGTGGGAGGTCTCCGATATGCTGTCGAGGGCGTGTTGGAGCTGCGCCGCCGAGATGACACCAGCACGTACAAGGCGAGCCCCGAACAACTCCTGGCTCGAGGTAGAGCTGATGGCGCGTGGTACGCCTCCAACCCAGAAGACACGCTTCTCGAATTCCCCATCCCGCACACTCAGCATGCCGTTTGCGCGGCCGCCACACATTCGATAAAGCACCGCAGGCAGGCGCCAACGCTCGATGGGCTGCGCCCAGGAACTTTGGTCGTCGCTGGGAGTCCCGAAGCGGTAAGCTGCCCCGCTGAGGAGTCGCGCTACGGCAGGGATCTCGCCGAGCTGCCGAGTTCGGCCCTCGCTCGTGCGAACCGTAGCGGCTGCGCCTAGGCGGCCCGTGGCGACCTGCTCGAGGAGCTCTCCAAGGGAGAAGACTCCCACTGCTCCGCGCGTGGTTCGCACACGGTAGATGCGGCGAGTGCTGCGAGCCGGTCGATCGAGCAGCGAGAGTCCAGAGCCCGAGCCAGCGGTCGCAGGACGGCTGCGCCGCGGAACGAGAGGCTGCCGCAACAGCTGCTCGACGTCGGCAGCTTCCGTTCGGGCCAGCACCGACCCGGGTTCCGTCACAACGGGGTTGCCGGGCAGCCGAGCCGCCTGGCGCATGCCGCTCCCGGTAGGAATCACGGCGAGCGCGGTCAACCAGGGCAGGAGCAGGCGCTCGTCCACCTCATAGTCGAGCTCGCCGGCCACACCTGCTACTGCCTGCAGGAACTCCCCAGCGTTCTGGAAGCGATCCTCTCGCCTCCGCGCGAGCGCGCGCCGCAGCAGCTGGAGCAGGCAGGCTGGCAAGTCTTTGCCGTGGTGCTCCAACACGTCGATGTTCGCCTCGTAGATACGGGTGAGGATCTCCATCTCCGAGGGACCCGGGAAAAGCGGACGTGCAACGAGCATCTCGCTGAGGACAATGCCAATGGCGAACAGATCGGTTCGACGATCCACCTCGGCGCCAACGACCTGCTCCGGCGCCATATAGCCGATCTTGCCCTTCAACTCCCCGGGATACGTGCGCCGCGCCACGAACTCGCTACGGACGATGCCGAAGTCCGTCAGCTTCACCTCGCCAGCGCGACTGACCATGATGTTCCCCGGAGAGACGTCCCGATGAACTAGTCCCAGCGCGCGGCCATGCTCGTCCTGCGCCTCATGAGCATACTCGAGCGCCTTGAGCACCTGTTCCATGATGTAGAGCGCGGCGCCGATGGGAAAGCGCTGCCCCCGCGCGGCCACTGCACGCAGCAGCTTCGCGCAAGAGACCCCTTCGACGTACTCCATGGCGATAAAGAGGTCGCCATCGTGCTCGCCAAAGTCGACGACCCTGACGATGTTCGGATGCGAGAGCGCGGCGCAGATCCGCGCCTCATCGCAGAACATTGCGACGAATCGATGGTCCTTGGCTAGCTGCGGCAAGATCCGTTTTATCGCAACGCGACCGAGTCGGGACTCGGCAGTGTTCTCCCTCGCGACGTATATCTCCGCCATCCCGCCGCTGCCAATGCGTTCAAGGAGCTCGTAGGGCCCGACGCGCATTGCCGGATGCAAACGGGGTTCAGCCATCTTGCTCCAGTCTATCTTCGTGCTCGCACGGGCGCACCCGTACATTTGGGTTTTCGCGGGTCGCCATTGCCCTGATTCTCCGTCGTATGCTCTGGGTTGTGCTCTTAGGACTGCGCTCTAGGACGCACGCTCGACCACATCGAGACCATTGTAACTTGGCCCGGAAGTGACCGCGCGCGTGTCAGCGCACCGTTCCTCACTGTGCGGTAACATGTATGGATGTCGATTCAGCACGCGCTTCAGCATGGTCCACCACAACTGGATGGATGGTTGGTTACCGGGTCCGTGAGCCTCACTGGTCCGGTGAGCTGCTCCTTGACCGCCAACGGACCTCGCTCGCTTCCATGTCGCAACAACGGAGGTCGGATCATCGCATCGCCATCGCTGACTAACCGGTACAGGTCGCTTGCCAGCGCGGCCCGCCGGCCTCTCAGGTCAGCAAATTGACGGCTTGGCGGAAGGACGCGCACCTTGTCGCTCAGCCGGCGCTTTTCTCCGGGATGCCGCGCACATTTGCTCGCCCCGCCAACAAGAATGTGCGGACCGGACAAATGGAGCCTTCTTTTTTGCTGCGACTGAACTACCGTGCCCCTGAGCGATGGCCAGTGTCCCGTCCGACGAGCTAGTGCAAGATCGAGAGACGCCCCCCCGAGAAGTGCGCGCCAGCCGCGAGCGCGAGGCGCGCCCGCTGAACATGCCCGCGGTCGTGGGGATCACGGGAGCGGCAAGTCACCTCGGGCGCCACCTGGTGGGATTGCTGGAAGAGGACGTGGCCGTCGAACGCATCGTCTGCCTCGATGTGGCAAAGCCAGAGACGGCGGGCTCCAAGACGACGCACTGCGAGCTCGACCTCGCTGACGAACGGAGCGCGCCGACACTCGCCGACGCGCTGGTGCGTGAGCGCGTGGAGGCGGTGCTCCACCTCGCCTTCCGGTCATCGCCGCGCGCGGACTCCATCCTTAGCCACGAGCTCGAAAGCGTCGGCACATTCCACCTAGTCAATGGCTGTCGCAGAGCCGGAGTGCGCAAGATTGTCATGTGGAGCCAGACGATGCTCTACGGCGCACGCCCCAATAACCCAAACTACATCTCCGAACGACACCCGTTGGGGGCGCGCCAGCGCGATCTCTTCTTCGCGAGCAAGATTGATGCAGAGGAAGAGGTTTTGCGCTTCGGACGCCCCGGAAGTGGCCGTCTAGCCACGATCCTCCGCACGGCTCCGATACTTGGACCCACCGTCACCAACGTACTGACCCGGTACCTTTCGCTACGGGGGATCCCAACGATCCTCGGGTTCGATCCCTTGTGGCAGGTGCTTCACGAAGCGGATGCCGTGGCCGCCTTCCGACTCGCCGTCGAAGCAGACGCTTCCGGCATCTTCAACATCGCAAGCCGGGGCGTATTGCCCCTGTCGAAGATGATAAAGAGCGCTGGCGCGCGTGCGCTCCCCATGCCGCGCGTCCTCGTAGAAGCGGCGCTCAGCGCCCTCTGGGCAGCTCGCCTCAGCAGCGCTCCCCCAAGCTTCCTCGACCACCTCCAGTACCTCTGCGTCACGGACACCTCCCTGGCGCGGAAGACACTTGGATTCGATCCTTTCTACACGATTACAGAGACGGTTTCGGAGTTCGCGAGTGCAAGGCGCTTGCGCGCTGCGCGTCTCGTACCCACCCCAGCGCCATGACCCTTACCGCCCCTCGCGGGACTGGCAGCGAGCCACACAGTTCGATGAGCACCAACGAGAATAGGCCCCCTCCTGGGAGACTCGGCATGCGTTTCCGCCGCCGCCAGCGGCGCCTCGAGTCCTTCGACATGAGCCATGGCATGGTGACAAAGTGGCGTCCGGCCCTGCGCGACAAGACTCCTCCCACCTCCGAGCCGAGCTCTTTCTCCTGGACTCCAGCACCCACCATCGATCCCGTGTCGGGGTTCGCGATCGGTTCATCAGCCGCGGGCGCGGACGAGCCGGAGATCACAGGCGAGAGCTGGTTCGACGCACACGCGGCCGAGGACGTCCGGGGGCAGATGCAGGCCCTTGAGGAGCGGCTCGACCGCATGCTTCACCTGGAGCACATCGCGACCCAGCCCAACGCCACGACAAGCAGCGACAGGGCCATGTCCCACGCATCGACGGGTGCCGCAGCCGAGAAGGAGGCGACTGAAAAGCGGCTGGAGGTATCCGACCCTCGCGCCCGATCCCAGCGCCGCCTGCTCGCGAGTCCGTTCTTCCTCAGGCATTGGTCACCTCAACCACACCGCAACCCAGAGCCCCAGGACGGCTACGGCCTCGATCCCGAGTTCGAGCGGAGGGTCATCCCTTTCCTCGACTTGCTCTACCGCAAATACTTCAGGGTCGAACACGAGGGTTTGGAGCGCGTGCCCAAGGCGGGGCGCTGCCTACTTGTCGCGAACCACTCGGGGACGGTCCCCCTCGACGGGTTGATGCTACGCACACTAATGCGCCTCGAGCACCCGACGCGGCGCCCCCTGCGCTGGTTGAGCGAGGACTTCGTCCACCAGTTACCATTCGTCGGAACGGCCGCCTCGCGGCTCGGCGCGGTCAGGGCGTGTCAGGAGAACGGCGAGCGCCTGCTCCGGGAGGACGAAGCGCTCCTGGCAGCCTTTCCCGAGGGCCTCAAAGGTATCGGAAAGCTCTACCGCGAACGCTACAGGCTCCAGCGCTTTGGTCGCGGTGGCTTCGTGCGCCTCGCCCTACGCACCCAGAGCCCCATCGTACCCTGTGCCATCGTCGGCGCCGAAGAAACGGCTCCGATGGTCTACCGCCTGGACTATCTGCCGCGACTGCTCGGGTTGCCATACCTCCCTGTAACGCCGACCTTCCCTTGGCTCGGTCCATTCGGTCTCATCCCAGCCCCTACGAAGTGGAAGATCGCCTTCGCTGCCCCGATAGACCTCTCCGACTACGGTCCGGAGGCCGAGCATGATCACCTCCTCGTTGGTCAGCTCAGTCAGCGGGTGCGAAGCGAGGTCCAGCGGCTCCTCGACGGCGAGCTCGCCCGACGGCGCAATGTCTGGAAAGGCTGACGCTCGCACGCGAGCACCACGTGCCATGGCGAGAGAGAGCTCCAAGGCGCCGACCGGCGTCGTGATCGTCGATAAGCCACGAGGTCCAACGAGCCACGACGTGGTGGCGCAGGCGCGCCGCCTTTACGGCACGCGTCGTATAGGCCACGCTGGAACGCTCGATCCGGACGCAACCGGCGTGCTCGTGCTCATGGTCGGGGAAGCCAGCAAGCTCTCCGCGCACCTCTCGGGTCAGGACAAGGAGTACACCGCGCGCGTGTCGTTCGGTGTGGCAACGGATACCCTCGACGCCGAAGGACGGGTCACCGAGCAGGTGGAGCTCCCCCCGGGCTGGCTCGAAACTGAAGCGCTCGACGCGGCGGTCGACGCGGAACGCCAGCGGCGGGCGCAGCGCCCTCCCAGCTTCAGCGCGATCAAGACAGGTGGCGTAGTGGCGCACCGCGCCGCGCGCCGCGGTGAGTCCCTCGAGCTGCCGGACCGCGACGTTCACGTGCACTCACTGCGGGCCGTGGAGTGGTCTGATACCCATGTGTCCCTCGAGCTGCGCGTCTCTAAGGGATACTACGTGCGGTCCTTGGCGCGCGACCTCGGGGGTCGCCTTGGCATCCCTGCTCACCTGAAGGCACTCAGGAGAACCTCGAGCGGCGCATTCTCTCTCCGCGAGGCCTGCCCCTGGCCGCCAGCGGGCGAGCCTCCAGAGCCGCTCGCTTTGGCAGACGCGGCGCGCCGCTGCCTTCCCAGTGCTCAACTCACGGAGCTGGGCCTTGCGCGGGCGCGCACGGGCAAGCTGCTGAACCCCGACCACTTCACGACGCTTCCCAACCTCGAGCATGCCGCAACGACGCTGCCATTCGCTTGGCTCTTTGGAGACGAGCTAGTGGCCTTGGGCTGGCTCCACGAGGGTAGCTACCGCGTACTTCGAGGCTTCAATGCGAACAGCTGACTCCCCGCGGGCCGCGCTCCGGCACCAGCGGCGCGCCGGCCATCCGAGCAAAACCCATCACGTTTGGACGAGAGTTTCGCAACAAGCCAGGATCGCTTGCTCCAGCGGCGATACGGCCGTTACATCTTCCTGGAACTGCAGCTCTCGCCAACTCGCAGGAGGCGAATAGACCCCATTGGAGTCTTCACCAACCCTCGTATCTGCTCTCGTCGCCGCCCTGCCTGCCGTTGGTGCAGCGGTCTTCTCTGCCCCCACAGCGGCAATGGCCAGCTTGTCGGCGGCACGCAAGCGTGCGCTCCTGGAGGTCCTGAAAGGTACTCCACGGCTGGCCCTCGAACGTTACCTGCGCTGCAGCGGAGCCATCGAGGCGCGCTGGCTCGTGTTGCGGGTCACGGGCATCGCCTCTTCGGCCCTGTTTCTCTACGACGATCTCGGCCGCCGTGGCGTCGCTGCGGCGCCGCTCCTAGCTCTCGCCGTCGCCCTCGTGGCCTACAGCGTCCCCGCGGAGATGGCGCGATTCGTCGTGAACCGCACAGCAGACCGTTCGGGGCCCCTGCTCGTGCGCCTGCTTCGGCCCTTCGAGCTCTTGGTGGCGCCGATTGCTGCGCCGCTCTCCTGGATTGGAAGCCTCATGGGGCGCGCGTTGACGCAGCCCACCGCCCCCAGCGCCGATGTGACCGAGAACGAGGTCGAGTACATCGTCACGGAGGGGGAACGCAACGGCTCCCTGGACCACGACCAGTCCGAAATGATCCGCAACGTGTTGGACTTTGGTGACACCACCGCCGGGGAAGTCATGGTGCCTCGGACACAGATCGTCGGGTTCGAGCTCGAGACTACGCCGCGCGAGATCCTGGCCAAGGTGGCGGAAAGCGAGCACTCCCGCTACCCCGTGTTCCGCGAACGCATCGACAACATCGTCGGCGTCCTCCATGTGAAGGACCTGATGGGATACCTCGTCAATGCGGGTAGGCTCGAGGAGCTCCGCCTTGGCCCAGTGATGCGCCGTCCCGTGACGTTCATCGCTGAAGGACAGAGCGCGTCCAGCGTCCTCAAGGCCATGCGTCAGAATCGGCAGCACATGGCCGTCGTCCTCGATGAGTTCGGGGCCGTAGCGGGCGTGGTCACCCTGGAGGACCTCCTCGAAGAGATCGTGGGCGACATCCGCGATGAACACGACGAGGAGGATTCACTGATCGTCGAGCTCGCGGACGGCAGGCTCATGGTCGACGCGAGCATCCCCATCATCGAGCTTTCCCGGTATCTCGGCACGGAGCTCCCCGAGAGCGACGATTACAATTCCCTCGGCGGCTTCCTCATCGCACGTCTGGGCAGGGTGCCAGCCGTCGGCGTCCGGGTGAAGGTGGACGGCTTCGAATTCATCGTGCGCGACGCCGACGAGCGGCACGTCGCGCGCGTGGAGATCTGCCGCGAGACCGCGCAGCAGGCAGCTCCGCAATCGAACGGTTTCAGCTCTTCGTAGCCCGGACAGGCAGCTCCGCAATCGAACGGTTTCGGCTCTTGCTAAGCCGGCTTAGCCGGGACCAAAGAAAGCCGTGGCTCTTCGTAGGCGAAGCGGTTGAGGGCTTGGGAGTTGCCCTGCATGCCGTAGTAGTTGAAGTGCCCAGCCAGCTTCCTGGCGAAGTGTCTTCGCTTGTTTGCGGATTGGTACGTGGCCGCGCTCGCTTCATCCATTGAGTGCTCGGGGTGGACACCAAGAGCTTCTTCGATAGGCTCGATCACGAGAAGCTCCGGGATTTGCTGAAACGACGGGTAACCGATGGGGTAGTTCGTCGTCAGCATGTGTGGAGTCTGGGGAGAGCTTGCGGGCCACCTACCTGGTGCCTATCGTCTGTTTCGCCGCCTCTGGACTTTGGCGGTATGCTCCTCAGGGCGCTTCATCAGCGAACAGCTCCGGGTTCAGCCAAAGCCACGGAGACATGCCTCTAGCAGCGTCCCCTTCCGTATCTGCGAAGGCTTGGGCAAGCTGGCCCATCGATATGCCCCAACCCGAAGCGAAGTCGCCCAGACCCCGCGCTGTGCAGCTCCACCCTTTACCCGCTCCGAACCGCCCAGCCACTCCAAGACTCGTCGCCACGGCTCGGCGTTCACCCCCCACAACGTGAGCGGATTGACCGAGCCATGAACCCTTAGAGCTGCTACCTGCCGCTGGTCGCCCTGTGCCCTGCAACGCGGCGGGGGGGCGACAGCCGATCAGCCGCCTTGACCGATGCCTTTGAGCATCTCGATGATGACCTGACCGCTCTTCAACACTCCGGCCGACTCTTCGTCGGGCATCTGACTACTCTCACCACGAATAGAGGTCTGTAGCTCGCGCAGCTCACGCGCCAGCTTGAAGAGAGTGTCCGACGGGCAGACGAGATCATGCGTGGTGGGAGCCACGGGAATGAGTGCTGATTCACCGGTGGGGGTGCCGCGCTGGTAGAGCGAGAGCTTGTGGGTCTGATTGCCTTCCTTGATCTCGAACTCGTCAGGCCACTTGTATTTGTCGTCCCCCTTCTTCTTGACCGGGAACGGCTTCGGCAGTGGCTGCATGTTCGCCCAGGGACCATACGGGCCCTGCGTAACATAGACGGACCACCGCACCGTCGGGTCATCCTTCTGGCTCAGCATCTCCTCGATGGCCTTCTTGCTGCCCGACAGGATACGCTGCACCTTCTCCTTCTGGTCGTTGGCGGTTTCCACGGCGGCCGTGTAGTCGATGAGGGCGCTGACAAGCTGACCCTTGAAACGACCAATACCCTTGCCCGTCAGGTTGATGCCCTCGAACGGGATCCGGAGGCCACCAAGCTTCGAAACCTCCGCCTCCGGAAATTCGCCCTTCGCCAGCTTCGACTGCGCCGATTTGAGCACCTCGGCGATCTCCTCGGCGACAGCGTTGGCCTTGTCGATTTCCTGCGCCAGGTCACGGGCGCCTTGAATGGCAACCTCGGCCGTCTTCGAACGCTCGCTGCCACCACCGACGGCAAACCCGATGATTCCTCCGACGAGCGCCGTCACGGCGGCCGCGGCTATCATCTTTCCGCGCGCCTTTTTCTGCGCCTGGATGACCTCCTCACCCATCTCGACCCTAATGGCCTGCGGCTGAGGCGGGGCCACACTCGCCTGAACGGCCGAATAGGGATCGTTGACGTCGACCTTCCGCGCACTCGGCTGAGCCGCAAATGGAGGAACAGGAATACTGGAACGAGACACACCCACGGGTGGCGGGATGGATGGCCCGCTTGGGGAGCTCACCGTCTTCCGACCGAGGCGTGACTTTAGATCAATCTTGGGCTTGCGTTCGTCGGCCATTGGGCAGAGCCCCCGGGGGCTAGGTCAGCCGGCCATGCCGGTGGTACCCGGAAGCTGGCGGGCACACTACCGGGCAACTTTCGCCCCGGCAAGCGCGAAGAGATGGCCCAGATGCTGATCTGGAGAACTGAATGGACCCAAACCTGGCTACGAGCTGACGATAGAGCCTCAACAAAGCATCCAAGTCAACATATTGCGTTAGCAGTGGAATGGAGATCGCACCTCGCGCACCCGAACACTCGGACACCAACGAGTCAACCGGTCGGCTGCAATGCCTGCTCGATGCGCTCTAGCTCCTGCCGGCGGACACCGACGAACTCGATGGCCTGCCGCGACTTGCCGCGCCGTACGGAGCGGCCCCAAAGCCAAAGGCTCCGCTCCTGCCCTGGAAACCGAATCTCCACAGGAAACGCGCCGGCCTGCCGCTCAGGCTCTATGTGAGTCTGAGCCAAGATGCCGCTCTTCGACACCTCAAGAGCGCGACAAAGATACGGATGACCGTCGAGGTACTTATTGAAGAAGATGTCCGTGGGCTGACGTGGAGAGCGACGACGTTCCAACATGATGGCGATCGTACCGGGGCCCGCTGCGGGGCGCGAAATTTCGGAAGCGATTGGCGAGGCTACCGGAGCGTGGCGGGAATCGAAGGGTAAGAGCGCGGCGCAATGCCAACGATGCGGCATCCTGGTCGGGGAGGATTGACCACGCCTCACCCCAGTGCAACGCTCGGCGCGTGAAGCGCCGGGTTTTGGTGATCGACAACTATGACTCGTTCACCTACAACCTCGTCCAGTACCTGCTCACGCTGGGCGCCGAGTGCGACGTTCACCTGAACGACCGCATCACAGTAGCTGAAGTCGTGAGCCGCCAGCCCCACGGTGTCCTCCTCTCCCCGGGGCCAGGGACGCCGGACGATGCTGGCGTCACGTTGCAGGTCATCCGGGAGCTGGGGGATAGCATCCCGCTGCTTGGCGTGTGCTTGGGACACCAGTCCATTGGTCAGGCGTTTGGCGGTGACGTGATCCGCGCGCCGCACCTCATGCACGGCAAGACCTCGCAGATCGAGCATGACGGTACGGGCATCTTCTCGTCCATTCCCTCCCCTTTCCAAGCGACACGCTACCATTCGCTCGTCGTCGATCCGCGCACGCTGCCCGAGTGTTTGAGGGTGACCGCAAGGGCGAGCACCGGGGAAATCATGGCGATGCAGCATGAGGCCCTACCTGTCTACGGGCTCCAGTTCCATCCCGAGTCGTTCCTCACGATGCATGGGATGGGCATCATCGAGAACTGGTTGAAGTCGCTATGACCGAGCTGCAATCTCCCCGCTTCGCGGATCTCTTCCACCGCCTCAGCGCGCCTTCGGGGGCTGATCCAACGGCCGTCAAAGAGGCCTTGGCCGCCGTCCTGGCCGGTGCATGGACGCCCGTGCAGGTAGCAGGACTCGCCGTGGCCCTGCGCATGCAGCCCGATAAAGCGCAGACCATAGCCGCTGCGGCGAGCGTGATGCGAGAAGCGATGATCCCCGTCAAGCATGAATTGCCCGTGGTGGTCGACACCTGCGGCACGGGGGGTGACGGACAAGGGTCACTGAATCTCTCGACCGCCGCCGCCGTAATCGTGGCAGCGGCGGGCATTCCAGTCGCCAAGCACGGTAATCGGGCAGTGTCGAGTAGAGCTGGCAGCGCCGACGTGCTCGAGGCGCTCGGTATTCCCATTGATCTGGATCCGACCAGCGCTGGCGACGTTCTGAAGGACGTAGGCATCGGCTTCCTCATGGCGCCCCGACACCACCCAGCGATGCGCCACGCCGCGCAGGCACGCAAGGAGCTGGGTATCCGCACGCTCTTCAACGCCCTGGGCCCGCTCTGTAACCCAGCCGGAGCCACCCATCAGCTTCTCGGTTCTTACGACGACAAGATGCGCCGGATCTTCGCCGAAGCGCTACGCGGACTCGGCTGCCGGCGCGCCTGGGTGGTACACGGGCGCGATGGCCTCGACGAGGTGAGTCCGTTCAGCGAGACCGAGGTAACGGAGCTCTCGGACGGAACTATTCGAAGCTTCAGCGTCGCCCCCGAGGATTTCGGCCTGAGCCGCAGCCCCCCAGGCGCGATAAACGGCGGGGACAGCAGCTGGAACGCGCGAGCACTCCTGACGATCCTGAGGGGGGACCCGCACCCGGCAGCAGATGCCGTCATTCTCAACGCGGCAGCAGCTCTTGTGGTCGTGCGGGAACTCGCTCCAAAGGCCGCTGCCGATCACGTCCGCGAGCTCCTGCACTCGGGAGCGGTCACGGGCGTCCTAGAGCGCTGGCGGAGCGCCGCGGAGGCGCGCAGCGTCTCGAGGGTCTCGCGACAACCATGACCGGACTGCTCGATCGCATCCTCGATAGCAAGCGCGAGCACGTTCGCGAGCTGCGCGGCCAGCGTCTCCCTACGCCTCCGCCTCGCCGCCCCGTCGCGCTGAAGCGTGGGCCGGGGCAACCGCTCCACCTCCTCGCGGAGATCAAGCGCAGGAGCCCGTCGGCGGGCGAGCTGTCGACGAGACTCTCGGTGGCTGAACGGGCGGCTCGCTACTCCGAAGAGGGCGTCGCGCTGATCAGCGTGCTCACTGATACCCCTTTCTTTGGTGGCAGCTACCGCGACCTGGAGACCGCCCGCGCAACTTCGCAGTCGCCGCTCCTGTGCAAGGATTTCATCATCGACGAGACACAGCTGGATGCCGCCCGAGCCTGGGGCGCGGATGCGGCGCTCCTCATCGTGCGATGCCTCGAGATGACTGTGCTCAGGCGCCTCATCCTTGCCGCGAGGGCGCGGGACCTGGTGCCCGTCGTCGAGGTGACGACCGCCACGGAGGCGACAGCGGCCCTTGAGGCAGGAGCCGAAGTCGTGGGAGTCAATGCTCGGGACTTGGACACGTTGACCATGAATAGGGCCCGGGCCACGAAGGTCCTGCATGCGCTTCCCGAGCCCATCGTTGCTCTTCACCTTTCGGGCCTCGCATCACCGGAGGACGTCACCGAGGTGGCCACGTCGCGCGCCGACGGGGCCCTCGTCGGGGAGGCGCTCATGCGGCAGGACGATCCGCGTGCCCTACTGCGCGCGATGCTGCAGGCAGCTGGAGCAGCACGAGCTGCACAGACTCTCTGAACAGTCAGTCCGTCTGAGAACAATTGGCCTTTCCATCCGCCGCGAGACTCGGTCCATCATGCTCGATGGACCAGCTGGCACGCCGAGGCGCGCCGGAACGGTTCAGTCAGCTGACTCCGCGGTAAACTCGCAAAACCTGGTGCTCCGCCCTACCCTGTAGGCGTGGCGTTGGACTCGCTCATAGACCTCTATCTGGACCATTTGCGCGTCGAACGCGCCCTATCCGCGCATACGGTCGAAGCCTACGCGCGCGATCTGCGCAAGTTTGTCGACTTTGCCGAGCAGGAGGCCGTCCTGACTCCAGGCGATATCAGCCATGAGCTCGTGAGCAACTGGCTCGCCGCGCTCGGGCGCTCCAGCCTGGGCGCCCGCTCCATGGCTCGACACCTATCCGCTCTGCGGGGCTGGATTCGGTTCCTGGTAGCAGAAAGCGAGATGCAGACGGATCCGACTCGCCTCGCTGCGCGGCCCATGTTCGGGCGGCGCTTGCCCCGGTCCCTCTCCGAAGAGGAAACTCGTCGCCTCTTGGAGGCTCCCGACATCGCTACACTGCGCGGGCTTCGCGATCGCGCCATGCTCAGCATGACCTACGCCGCGGGACTGCGTGTCAGCGAGTTGGTTTCCCTGAAGATCGGTGACGTGGATTTCTCTCGAGGGGTCGTGGCTGCTTTTGGGAAGGGAGGCAAACGCAGGCTCGTGCCACTTGGCGAGCTCGCCCTCGACCACCTGCAAGCTTACCTTCGTGCCCGAGAGGCGGCCCCGGCGCGGCGAGCGAAGGCGGCGCCTCGTGCCGGGGAGCCGCTCCTCTTCCAATCACCGCGCGGCGGCGCCCTGACCCGCCAGGCGTTCTGGAAGATTGTTCGGCGCTATGCCGCAGGGGCCGGACTCCGGACAGCCGTTCACCCGCACCAGCTGCGCCATTCCTTTGCTACGCACCTCCTGGCTGGCGGGGCAGATTTGCGCAGCGTTCAGGCGATGCTGGGACACGCCGACATCACCACCACGGAGATTTACACCCACGTAACCCAAGAGCATGTCCGTCGAGCCCACCGGCTCTCCCATCCACGCGGCTAGGGTCTGGCGGCGCGTCGGTGTATCCTGGCGCGGTGGGCCCCTTTTCCGTGTTCGAACCCGAGGCAGGGGAGTGCCCGCTGATCGTTGAGGTTCCTCACGCGGGGCTGTATGTGGATCCCGAGACTCTCGCCACGTTGGCCGCCTCCGGACAGGCGATGGGACGCGACGCGGACCTCTATGTGGATCAGCTGTACGCGGACGCGCCCGCGCTCGGGGCAACGCTGCTCGTTGCCCATGCGAGTCGCTACGTCTGTGACCTCAACCGGGGTCGCGCCGAGGTCGACGCCCTCACTGTGCGCGGGGGAGCCGGACGCGCCAATCCCCACGGCCTCATCTGGCGCTCCACGACAGATGGCACGGCAGCCCTCGTCGATGGCCCCTTGCCTTACTCGGAGCTCGAACGCCGACTGCATGACTTCTACGATCCCTATCACGCGGCTCTGAAAGGGCTCATCGAACGAAAGCGTGCCCGCTTCGGGTATGCGATCTTGCTCTGTGCCCATTCGATGCCCAGCGTCGGGAAGTCGAGTCGGGCCGGGGTGACGTCGGTGCGGGCCGATGTGGTTCCGGGTACTCGGCAGAGGACGACTGCCAGCGCTGCCGTCATTCGCACGACGGAGCGCCTCGCCCAGGCGCGTGGCCTGAGCCTCGCCCACGACAACCCCTACAGCGGCGGGTTCTCGACCGGCCACTACGGCAGACCCCGCCACGGGGTGCATGCGATCCAGGTGGAGCTCTCGCGGCGCCTCTACATGAATGAGACTGCGCTCTCGAAAACGAGCGGGTTCGACGAGACGCGACAGCTCTGCCGGGAACTGGTAGCCGCGCTAGCGGAGGTGACTCCGTAATCCGCACGCCCGCTTGGCTGGACCCCCGAAAAGCCCAGCAGGCCCCCGAAAAGCCCAGCAGGCCCCCAAAAAGCCCAGCAAGCCCCCGAAAAGCCCAGCAAGCCCCCGAAAAGCCAGCTGGGCAGACGACAAAAAGCGCGGAACCGTGTGTTTCGTCCTTGAACGCCTGTGGCTCTTCGATTACGTTCCCGCCCTCTCATGGCACGAAGCGATCTCACCGGGAAGCGCCGCATGCGCGCCAACAACGTCTCCCACTCGAACGTCAAGACCGGCCGCTGGCAAAAGGTGAATGTCCAGCGCAAGCGTCTGTGGGTGCCCGAGCTCAACCGATTCATCGCCTTGAAGCTGACCACTCGCGATCTCCGCAGCATCGACAAGATGGGGCTTCTCGAGTACGCGAAGCGCTGCAACTACGACGCTAGCTGACGCTCCCCCTGCGCGAGCAGCGGCCCAGTTCCGGTAGCGGGATTGGGTCGTTTGTGTTTTGTTCGGGGTCTAGCGCCGCTTCGCTCGGGTGTGTGGGTCACTCCCCGCTGACCTCAGGCACTGGGAGATGCACCAGCTCGATTCCGAGCGCACGGCTCAGTTCGAAGATCCTCTCATCCCGGTAGAATTCGCCAAAGACGATGCGCTGCAGGCCTGCGTTCGCGACAAGCTTGAAGCAGCCGAAACAGGGGGACGCCGTCACGTAGATGTCCGCCCGATCGACCCGGACCCCGTTCCTCGCTGCCTGTACGAGGGCGTTTGCTTCGGCATGGACGGTGCGCACACAGTGCCCATCCTCCATCATGTGCCCCGCTTCGTCGCAGTGAGGCAGGCCCCGCAACGACCCATTGTAGCCCGTCGTCAGGATCATCCGGTCACGCACGATGACCGCTCCGACGTGCTTTCTCGAGCACGTCGATCGCGTGGCGACCTCCCGAGCGATGGCCATGAAGTACTCGTCCCAGCTCGCGCGCCTGGGGCGCCCATCCGTAGTCACGACTGGCGTCTATAGCGCGAGCGCGCCGTCCCTTCGAGTGGTGTGGGCGTCTCTCGTCGACTCTCGGAATCGCCCGCTTGACCTGCCGTCGGTCCCGTGGCTTCGTTGGCAGGTGCCAGTGCCCCCGTCCCCCTTTCGTGTGGCAGTCCTGATGTTTGCAGGAATCGCCGGCTCGGCGCACGTCGCCATCGCGACTCCCGCTGCCAAGACCCCGACTCGACAGCCCTCCGCACAGGAGCCGCAGCTGGCTGCGGCTGTGCTTGGCCCCGACCTCGGTGAGCTCTCCCCTTCCGAGCAGGCCGCCGTCCACCCGTTCCTGGAGGCTGCGCAGGCGGCCCGCGAGGCCGCACCAGCCCGCGACGGCAACGACCGGGCTGCGGCGGAGAGAGCTGACGCACTCTCCCGGCGCTGGCACGAGCTGGCGCGCCAGTTCGTGCGAACCCTTCGGGCCGAAGCACGCCTCGTCGCCATGCAAACCGAGGCAATCGAGCTCGAGAAGCGCGTCGCGACGGCCCGTGCGCTGCTAGAGGAAACTCTGGCGCGCGTTGGACGGGCGCGCAGCGCCCTCCAGCGAGAGGAAGCACGAAACACGGAGAGCCTGCGTTGATGGCACGCCGCACGTATTGGCTTCCTAGCGTAGTGCTGCTCATTGCCTGTGGCGCGGCGCAGCGTCCCGAAACGCTGACCCAAATGGAGTCGGTGCGCGAGAGCCCGGCGGTCCAGCACTCGCGAGCAACGGCGCCCCAGGCCTTTGCCGAGGCAGAACAGCTCGCCGGGGACGCCATGAGCGCCTGGGACGCGGGTGACCGCGCGCGCGCAGCCCACTTGAGCCAGATGGCGACGGTAGGCTACCGGCAGGCGCTCGTCCTTGCGCGACAAGCGAGGGCCGAGCTGGCGGCCGCGCGCGCAGCCGAGCGCCAGCAGCAGCTCGAAAGCGAGTTGGAGGAGCTCAAGGCAAAGCAAGCAAAGCTAGAGGCCGAGGCGCGCAACCTCGAGTTGCGGGCAAAGGTTCTTCGCGATGAAGAACCGCTCGAGCCGGTCGCTGCGGCCGCCCCCGCACGGGAACGCGCCCGACGCGCCGCTGCGCGGGCCCTGCTCACCGAAGCTAAGCTGCTCTGTATCTCGGAGACGCTGATCAGGGAGCAGCGCCACGAGCAGACGAGCAGCCTACTCACCGAGATCGACGAACAGCTCTCACGGGTGGAGTCCAGCGCGGCGGCGGCACTCATCGAAGCGAGCCGGCACCTGCGTGCCGCCTGCTTGGACCAGTTGACGCTCGCGCGGCGCCCGACCACTCGATCCTTGCCCAATGCAGGACTCGCCGATGCGCTTCTCGTCCACCTGGGCGCGCTACCGGGGCTGCACCCGTATCGCGACGATCGTGGGGTCGTCGTCCTGCTCGGCAACCCGGCGAATGGATCCGTGCTGAGCGCGGAGACGGAGCGCAAGCTGGCCGTGTTGGCAGAGACCGCCGCCGCTCATCCGGAGTTCTCCCTGCTCCTCGTCTGGCACTCAGGCGCGCGGGAAGACGACGCACATGCCGTGGCGCTCCTCGAGCAAGCGAGGCAACTGCTCGACCCGGAGGGGAAGAAGCGCCTCGCCAGCGAGCAAGTCGACGGCGCTCAGCCCATCGTCACCCCCGGCAGCCGTGGTGCCGACAGCCAGAATCGGCGGCTTGAGGTCGTCTTCGTTCCCTCGAGTAACGACTGAGCGGCTAGCCACCCGCACCGATCGCCAGCTGTTTGGCTTGGTCCATTGTTCCATCGCTCACAGGGGTCGCCTGCGGCGCTGCCGGCCGGGTACAGTTTGGATGAGATCAAGCACCAGTGCTGCCAGGCGCGCAACATTTCGCGTTGCGGCGCGAACGAGGAGAACCATACGCCACGAGCGGAATGAAGGAACACGAGAGGCAATTCCGGTTCCACGAAAACGTGCCTGGAAAAATCCACCAAAACGGTGCACTCTGTTGATTAGTACCCCATGAGGGAGTGTGAGGTGACGTGACTCGCGACTCCTTGTTCGGTGAAAGCGTGATCTGGAGCGGCGGCCCTACCGAGGTCAGGACGCCGACTGGGCTCCGTGTGACGGCGGGCCTGCTGCTGCTCGTCGCCGTCGTCTCGCTGCTCTTCGCCGTCACTCAGGTTTACGCACTCGCGGCGTCGCCGGCGCCATCGTTGCTGTACGCGGCCTGGTGCACCGCCCTAGGCGTGCTCTGCCTCGTGCTCCCCAAGTGGTGGCTCTCCCAAGTCAAGTATGTGGTGACGCAGAACCATGTCATCTGGCAGCGCGGCCCGTTCCGGCGCAGTATCGAGCGGCGGAGCATCAGCTTCGCTCGGATTTTCTGGAGCCGTCATCATCCCGGCGTGGGTTCCCTCCAGCTCGTGCGAGCCGTGCCAACGGGCGCGCTGCGTCGGCGCCTAACCATGCAGCTTCCTGGGCTCTTGGCCCCAGATCGCGTTTGGGCGATCATTCGTGGCGCTGAGGACGTGGCACCCATCGGGCGCAGCAGCCGCCCCCTGACCCAGCGCCTCGACCATGGAGAGCGCGTGCTTTGGGCCGCTCGACCTGCATCAAGCTGGCGGGTGTACCTGCCACAAGGCCGGCGTGAGTGGCTGCTCGCCATCATTGCGCTGGGCCTCGTCGGGGTCATCGCCCGGCTGGTGACCACAGGGCTGCCCATCCTCTACGGGTTGGTCGAGGCCGGACTTGCGGCCACTTCCCTGGCTTTCTGGGCCCTCGCCCTTGGCATGTCGTTGGCCGGCGCGGTCATCGCGGGAACTGCCGCCTACATCCTTTACGATGGCGTGGTGCGGCGGGCGTCTGCCCACGGGGACACCCACTACCTCATCACGAACCGTCGCGTCTTGATCCAACGCGGGCGCGAGGAGTTGCATCTCAGCCGCTCACGCGTCGTAGACGTGATCGACACCCCGGCCGCACCAGGTCAGACCAACGTCTTCCTCGTGCTGGATGGCCCGCGCGCGCGCGCCTTGGCGGCCAGCGGCGCTTTCGGAGAACTCACTCGCAGCCCGCGCCTACGTCCGGTCTTCGAACACATTGCGGATGCCGAAGGCGCGCTGCGGATTCTCCGACAGCGGCTGGATCCTCCGTTGCCGCGGGCCGCCTAGCGCGCCCCCTGCTCACCTCGCTCGTGGCGCTCACCCGCGGTGCTGGCGCGCCAGGAGCACATAACGTTCGGCCCCTTCGCGCCCCATGGCGCGCTCTTCGGCGGACAGCTCGCGCACCACGCGTGCCGGCTGCCCGCGCACCAGGGTACCCGGCGGCACCCTCATCCCTGTGGGAACGAGGCTGCCCGCAGCGACGATTGCCTCGGCTCCGACATCGCAGTTGTCGAGCAGAATGGCCCCCATCCCGATGAGCACGCCAGCGCCGATTGTCGCGCCGTGCAGTACGGCACTATGCCCGATCGTCACCTCGTCCCCCACGACTGTGTTGGACAGGTCCGTGGTCATGTGGATCACCGCGCCATCTTGGACGTTGCTCCGCGCCCCAATGCGGATGCACCCCACGTCCCCGCGCAGCGTCGCGCCGTACCAGATGCTGCTCTCGGCACCGATTGCTACGTCGCCGATGAGAACGGCGGTCTCCGCGAGCCAAGCCGAGGGATGGATGTCCGGAACGTGAGTCCGGAAGGGTTTGACCAATGCCATGGGGCCTCCTTCACTCTAGAGCGTGTAGATTCGCCCCTACATCACGGGAAGGCTCCGGCGACCGGACGCAGATGCCGGCGCACGCAACGCCGACCTGGAGGGCGGAGATTCCTCCGGTGGGCACACGGCACGCCCTTCGAGGGAATTCTTGAACGCCGCGGTGATTGCGACCTCGACCACCTGCCCCACCTGCCCCACGGGCGAATCGACGTGTACGATCTCGTTGCGATCCGTGCGGCCCTCGTACCGCCCGTCCTTCCCGCGCCCCTCGACGAGGACGCGCTGGCGTGTGCCGACAAGCCCCGCCAAATGCTGGCGCCGCAGTCGTTCCGACACCTGAAACAGCTCAGCAAGGCGGGCGGCCTTCTCGGTCTCGGGCACGTCATCGCCAAGCTTGAGCGCTGGGGTCCGCGGTCGGGGGGAGTACTTGAAACCGAAGAGCCCGGTGAAGCCGACCTCTTCCACGAGCGAAAGCGTCTGCTCGAAATCGTGCCGAGTCTCGCCCGGGAACCCGACGATGACGTCCGTGGAAAGCGTGAGCCCAGGAATCGTCTTCCGTAGATACCCCGCTCGCTCCACGAACTCGTCTCGCGAATAGCGGCGGATCATGCGGCGCAGCAAGGCGTCGCTGCCCGACTGTACGGGCAGATGCACATGCCGCGCCAGCACTGGCAAGTCACGGTGCGCCCGGATCAGTGAAACCGTGAGGTGCCGCGGGTGCGGGCTGGTGTAACGGAGCCGCGCCAGCCCTGGGACCTCACCTGCTATGCGCCGTAACAACGCCGCAAACTCGCTCTCGTCCTGCTGCGCCGCTCGGAGCGTCGTGTGGCGCCACGGTGACTCCCCGACCCCATCCGCCACCCCGAGCCGCGCCGCCGGATCCCGGTAGCTATTCACCGTCTGGCCGAGCAGCGTCACCTCGCGCGCGCCGGCCTGAACGAGGCTCGAGATTTCCTCGACGATCTCGCCAGAGGGGCGGTAGCGCTCGGGGCCGCGCGTGTAGGGAACGATGCAGAAAGAGCAGCGCTCATCGCAACCCTTCATGATGGTGACATATGCCGACGGTCGAGCCTTGCCCGGCTCGGGACTCGTTGCGAGAAAGCGTGGCGCGTCCACGTCGAATTCTGCACGGACAACGCCCGGCGCGCCAATCTCCCGAGCTGCCAGCAGCGCGGGGAGCTCCGTGAGATTGTCCGGCCCCAGTACGAGGTCGATGTCACGCGCCGCCGAGAGCAGCCGCTCTCCCTCCTGCTGCGCGACGCAGCCGGCCACGACGATCGCGATGCCAGGTCGGCGCCGCTTGAGCATGGCGAGCCTGCCGACCTCACTCCGCAGCTTCTGCTCTGCCTTGTCACGCACGCTGCACGTATTGAGCACGATGACGTCCGCATCCGCGGGCTCCTCGACGCGAATGTAGTGAGCCCGGTCCAGTACCTCCGCCATGCGCTCGGAGTCGTGCTGGTTCATCTGGCAGCCGAATGTGATGAGGCTGTAGGTCGGCATCGCGTGTTCTTCGCCGTCGGCGGCGGCCAAACGGTAGCACGCGGAGAGCAATTGACCCGGCGAACGAGCCTCCCTATGGTTCGGTCCGCCCCCCCGTCAGGGGTTTACATCGGACGACTGACTCACTGATCTGCACTCTCCCACGGCGCACGGAATGGCGGAAGACTTCCAGAACCTGAACGAGATCCTCGCTCATAGCGTCCAGCGATTCGCAGAGCGCCCCCTATTCGGGGTGCGCACGACAGCAGGCTGGACCTGGACATCCTACGGGGAATTCGCTGTCCTCGTCGCCCGCTGCCGCGCTGGACTGACCCGACTCGGGGTCGGCAGGGGCGATCGGGTCGGTATCGTCGCAGAGAACTGTATTCCCTGGGCCGTGACCTGCTACGCCGCCGCTGGAGTGGGGGCGGCACTGGTACCCATGTACGCCGCGCAGACGGTCGCCGAGTGGGAGTACATCGTGCGCGATTCCGGCGCTCGTTGTGTGCTTGCAGGCACGGAGAGCATCCGAGCCGCCTTGGCACAACGCTCGAGTCAGCTGCCGGCGCTCGAGCACGTCGTCGCCCTCGGCGACAGTCCGGATGCAGGCCTATCCTGGGCAGACCTCGTCTCCGAAACCCAAGGGCAGCGCCAGGCTGATGCCGTGCGCCCCAACGACGTGGCCGCCATCATCTACACTTCCGGAACGATGGGAACGCCAAAGGGCGTGCTCCTTAGCCAGCGCAACCTCGCCTCGAACGCTTCGGCTGCCCGTAGCATCTTCCCCATCTCGGAACGGGATCGCTCCCTCTCCTTTCTCCCGTGGGCACACGCCTACGGCCAGACCTCCGAGCTCCACACGCTGCTGAGCCGCGGCTGCTCCATCGCGCTGAACGACGAGCTCCCGTACCTCGTCCGCAACCTGCCCGAGGTCGAGCCCACCATCCTCGTGGCGGTACCCCGCATCTTCAACCGCATCTACGAGGGTGTTCAGAAACAGATCCGCGCCAAACCCGCGCCAGTACGCCTCCTCTTCGAGGCCGGGGTGCGTGCCCACGCTCAACGAGAAGCAGGAGAACGGCTGTCGGTGGGCCAACGGGTGTCGCTGCGCCTCGCGGACCGCCTGATATTCTCAGCAGTACGCCAGAAGTTTGGTGGGCGGCTTCGCTTTGCCGTCAGCGGCAGCGCCGCACTCAATCCCGCGGTCGCCCAGTTCATGGGGGCGCTCGGCATTGGGGTTCACGAGGGCTACGGCCTGACAGAAGCCTCACCGACGGTGGCCGCCAACACCCCCGCCGTTCATCGAGCGGGAACCGTGGGGCGCGCCCTTCCCGGGGTCACCGTCTCGGTAGATACCAACGTCGCGGGTGCCGAGGGCGGCGAGGGTGAACTCATCGTGCACGGGCCCGGCGTCATGCTGGGGTACTATGGCAAGCCCGACGAGACCGCGGAGGCCCTAAGGCCGGACGGTGGACTCCGCACCGGAGACCTCGGCCACGTCGACGCAGACGGCTTCATCCACGTTACTGGGCGCATCAAGGAGCAGTACAAGCTCGAGAACGGCAAGTACGTTGCACCCGGCCCCCTGGAGGAGCAGCTCAAGATGGTGCCATTGGTGTCACAGGCGATGCTTCATGGCGCGAACCACCGTTACAACGTGGTGCTGCTCGTCGTCGACCCTACCCAGGTCCGCGAGTGGGCTGCCGCCAATGGCGTCGTCCTGGCGGGCAGCCCCAATGAAGTACCCGAACTCCGCGAGTATTTGTGGAATCACGTGAAGAGTATCGCTGCATCCTTCCGGAGCTATGAGCGCCCGCAGGGGGTACTTATCGTGGACGATGACGTCACCGTGGAGTCGGGATTGCTGACTCCCACCTTGAAGCTCAAGCGCCACAGAATGCTGGCCAAGTACGGCGATCAGCTGCAGGCGCTCTACGGAACCTGAACTCCGGCGCGGCGAGCGAACTCAAGGCACCGGCGCCGCGTCCTGAATCTCGAGATCTACCATCAGATCACTCGCGATGCGTTCGAGCCGCTGCTGGAGCAGCTCGAGCGATACCCCCGGAGGCAAGGCAACACGCGCCGCCGCCGAGAAGAGCATCTCGCCCGACATTGGGGCGGGACTGCACGAGGTCTCGAGCTCCTCGACGTTGACGCCGACCTCGGCCAAGGCGTGCGATATCTCGCGCACAATCCCCGGACGATCCTGTCCGACGAGCTCCAGGCCCAAGGTGCGGTGGGGGGCGATGGCGCTGCCCTCACTCGGCTCCGTGACAATGCGGAGCCCGCGCTCGCTGAGCGCGTCGAGCGCTGCCCGCAGGCTCTCGGCACGCGAAGCGCTGACTTCTACCTCCAGGATTCCGGCGAACTTCCCGGCGAGCCTCGACATGCGGCTTCCCAACCAGTTCGCGCCGTGAGCTGCCAGGGTGTCGGCCAGCAATTCTACCAAACCCGCCCGATCCGGCCCAATGAGTGTCAGTACGAGCGTGCTCAACGGCTGCCTCCAGAGCTCCATTGGTACACCGGAATCCTGGGCTTGGTCCAGCCGTGCTGCGCGCCTCGACTGCTCCTAGATTCTTGACAATGCCGATGCGGGAATGCACATATAAGCTCGTGAAGCTCTCGAACAAGGGACGTTACGCAATCCGTGCATTGTTTGACATCGCCTACTTCAGCGATGGCGGGCCCACCCAGGTGAAGGACATTGCGGAGCGCGAGGGCATTCCACCACGTTTTCTCGAGCAGATTTTCCAGGACCTGAAGCGCGCCGGGATAGTCGGCTCCAAACGTGGTCCCCAAGGCGGTTATAATCTCTCCAGATCGCCGCGGGAGATACCCCTCGGAGACGTCGTTCGAGCGCTCGAGGGGCCCATGACCCTCGGCGACCGCAGCGAAAGCGCTCCGCGTCGGCCTACCGGGCAAGACACCCAGCGCGTCGCGGAAAGCATCTTCGCAGACCTCGCAGCCAAGGTGGAGGCCTGTTTCGACTCCATCACGATCGCAGACATCTGTGACCGTGCGGATGCCCTGGGCCTCCGCAAACAACTGGCGGAGCCTTACGTCTATGTCATCTGAGGACGGCGGATCAGGTCTTGTTGATCAAGGGGCTCCGCACGCTCCAGCCCGAAGCGACGGCCCCGTTGGTACCGCGTTGGCGAAGCGTCGCGCGCTGGTCATAGGGGCGGGAGGCCTGGGCACCCCCGCGCTGATGGCCCTCGCACGCGCGGGCATCGGCCGAATCATCGCAGTAGACGATGACATCGTGGAGCTCTCGAACCTCCACCGGCAGCTGCTCTATCAAGAGGCGGACGTCGGCGGTGACAAGCTCGACGCCGCGGCCCGTGCGCTGGAGGGGCTGGGCTTCCCCCAAGAGCGATTCCAAGCGGTGCGCACTCGGTTCCTGCCGGACAATGCCCTCGCCCTTGTCGGAGACGCGGACATCGTCATCGAGGGGGCGGACAATTTCGCTACGAAGTTCCTCGCCGCCGATGCGTGCCGGCTCGCAGAGAAACCGATCGTGCATGGAGCCGCGATCCGGTGGGTGGGAACGGCGTGGTTCGTCGCCGCTCGAGGTAGGCCTTGCTACCGCTGCCTCTTCGAGGACCTGCTTCCGAACGAGGCGGCTCCCAACTGCGCGAGTGCGGGCGTAATGGGACCCGTTGTCGGGATGATGGGCGCACTGATGGCCGACCTCGCGCTCCGTTATCTACACGGTGCCGACCCCTCTGGCGCCCTGTACAGCTACGAGGGGAAGCGCGATCTGTTGCGCAGAGTCCCCGTCAGCGCTCGAGCAAGCTGCGCGCTATGCGGCAGCGACCCCACGATCCACGACACGACCGAGTCACGATACTTTGCAGCTGAATGCACAGCTTGAAAGGCAACCCATGGGAGTCATCGTTCGCATCCCGACCCCTCTCCGTCGCTTCACGAGAGGCTCCGAGCAGGTCGAACTGCAAGCCACGGACGTCCGGAGCCTAATAGACGGTTTGGAGGAGCTTCATCCGGGTCTCCGAGAGCGCCTACTCGACGAGAACGGTGTCAGACGTTTCGTGAACCTTTACGTAGGCGAGGAAGATGTGCGTTTCCTCGATGGGCTGGAGACCAGGCTGCGCGACGGTGATGAAGTGAGCATCGTGCCAGCGATGGCGGGAGGAGGCTGAACGGCGGTGTCAGAGCGCTACGCAAGACAGACGCAGCTTGCTGAAGTGGGACAGGCTGGGCAGTCCGCCTTGGAAGACTCCGTCGTCACCCTTCGCTGCCGCGGTTTCGCCCGCAACGTCGAGCGCGAGTACCTTGTGCGGTGCGGGGTCCGCAACCTGGACGGAGCAGCTCGCGAAGCGGTTCCCATGCCCCACTCGCCTAGTTTCCAGTTCGCAGAGACCTTGGATATTGCGACGGGTGCGTGGCATGCACTCGTCGCCATCAAGCAGGCACTGGGCCTCCGCAGTGATGCCCCCCTGGCTGGCGTAGGCAAAGAGCGTTGCCTGGAGGCGCCCTGGACATGCGGCGCCCTGACCATGACCACCTCGGTGCTGGGCGCTGTCGAATCGATCGCCATAGCAGCTTACGAGCGGGGACAGGAGGCCTGCGGATACTTGACGGGGCCTGCCGCGGACCCACTTCACGTCAATGGCGTCGTCGAGCTGGAGAACCTCGCCGACAAGTACCATCGAGTCGATCCGAAGGGACACCCGCGGACTGGAAGGGACTATTTCGAGGTGGACGCGCTGCGCTTTCAGAACGCAGTCAGGGAGATGGCCGCCGCCGGCACGCCGGTCAAGGTCTTCTTCCACTCCCACGTCGACGGCGCGGCCTACTTCAGCGCTGAGGACGCCAAGGCGATGACCCTCGGCGGCGACGGCGGGCCTGCGTATCCACTCGCGTACCTGGTCACGGCCGTGACACTCGGAAAGGTGGGTTCGAGCTGCTTGTTCGTTTGGGACGGCGAACGCAGAAGTTTCGAGCCATCCCGGTTCCGCACGGTCGAGGGCTGACGCTTGAGAACGTGGATGCCAACCGGCATGCTTACGCCGCTCGGCACGGTGGTGGTTCTCGCTATCGTGCTTTGCCCCGCGCTCGTGGCCGCAGGGGTGTTCGCTGATGCGGATCGGCTCGAGGCGCGGCTGGCCGCACACTACCCCGTCCAGCGGCTCGAACCCCAGCTCCTCGAGCGCTCGGAGATCGCAGTCGTCGTGCCCGGACCGGCCCCGCTGCGGGACTCCGCGCTCCCCTGTTCCACCATCGTCGTGCTGTCTTCGCTCGACTCGCGCTTCGCCCTGCGAGTCCCAAGCCCGCTGGGCCCCCTCGGGCGCAGCATTTCCCGTGTCCAGAGCGAGGGGGGGCTGGCACAGCTGACGCGCTGTGGCACGAGACGCCATGAGCTCTGGGGCACCGTGGTCGAGATGCTCTCTCCCCGGGGCATCGTGGAGCGGTTGATCGTTCAGTCGGCGGTGCCGCTGCCCGGCGCCTACAGGTACCTCAAGAGCCGAGATCCTGGCCCGATCCAGTCCGAGCAGGCAACGCCGATCGTCGTCGGTGTGCGCGGCGTCGAGGAGCGTCTGGCAGCAGCGAAACGCACCTTCCATCTGGAAGGTGCTGCTGAGACCGACCGTCTCACCCTGGAGGTCGGTCCCGGTGGCACGGGTGAGAAGCTCCTGCACTTTGGCCCCGGTTGCTATCGCCTCCGCCTTTTTGACCCTGCACCGTCGGAGAGCAGGATGCCCCTGGACGGGGAACTGAGCTGGCCCGACGGCGATGCGCCCCCTTCCCTCGACATCTCCCAGGGGTTCGATGTCGAGCTGCGGGCCTGCGTCGTTCGTCCGACGAGGGGTCGCCTTCGATTCGTCGGCATGCCGCAGACTGGAAGCCTCAGCGCAGTGAGGGCGCGTTGGGCTGTGCCTGTGCCTCTGCTGGAGCGCTGGGGCGCCGAGGGTAGCGCCGCGCTCTCCCTCGCCGTGCACCGCCAGCAAGTATCGGGGCTCCAGGGCACGCCAGTCTTCGACTCATTGGGAGTGGCGGGCACGACTGGGCTCGGGGTAGAGGTCATTCCTCACGCCTGCTACGTGGCAGCAGTGGCCCCGCTGCGTGGCCCAGCGATAGCGCTCGACTTGGCCGCGAAGGTAGGGACCCGCCATGTGCTGAACTCGTCCGAAGCGCCCGGCGAGGGGACCGCACTGGCTTTCTGCGCAGGATGGTCCCCCACCGTCCAGATGGAGGTGCGCGCGCTTCCTAGGGATGCGGTGTGGCTGTTGGCGATCTGGCAGGTGGACGAGGCCGCCGCTGTGGCAGGAGAATCACAATGAAAGGGACCTCGAGCGCGAACGTGCGTAGACCTGGGTGCCGCATCGCAGCGGGTTTCCTGGCGTTGTGCGGGTTCGCTTGCGCCGCGACGCCCACCTCGGCAGATCGCAGCGCTCCTCCCGAACCCGCGGCGGAGACCATCATGGTCCTGGACGAGCCCCCGGACCTCTCCGCGTTGTTTGAACCCAGCCGCATCGGAGGCGGCGCAGGACTCCGCTCCGTCGCTGTAGGCGCGGCAGCGCCGGGGGACCGCATCGGGGCCCGACTGGCGATCCCCGCCCATGACTGCGTTCGCTTACTCGGACGGGCTAGCCCCTCAGTCTCCGACTTGGACCTCTTCGCGTATTCCGACGACGGAGCGGTGCTAGGCACGAATGAGGAGAGGGATCCTCGACCCGAGCTGCTCGTGTGTCCTCCCCATTCGCAGGAGCTATACGTTTCCGCCCGCGTCGTCGCAGGGCATGGGCTAGTAGCCATCGGAGCACAGCTGATCCCAGCCGCTCAGGCACACGCCGTACGTCGGCAGCTGGGGCTTCCGGACGAGGCGGCGCCCCCTGCCGAACTGGAGGATCCCCGCTGGCCAAATCTCGCCGCGAGGCTCGCGGAGCACCGGGACGCGCTCGGGGGAGAATGGACAGTGACGAGTCGGCAGGTGCTCCCGACCGACTCGCGAGTCGCCACGCACGTGTCTGCGACCGTGCGCGGGCATCGCTGCGTCGATGCTTTGCTGATGCCCGACCGACGTGTTGGCCACTTGGACGTCGCGATCCACGACCTGGAGGGTCGCCTGCTGGGACGAGCCCTGGCCAGTGGTCGCGAGCGCTTCGCGATAGTGTGCGCGCCGAATGACGGTGGCTTCACGCTCAGTGTTCGCCCGCAGAGCGGACGCGGCACGACTGCCCTCGTCCTTTCTACGTCCGTAAACGAAGGTGAGACGGCTCTCGACGTGGCTAACGTCCGGCTCGACCTCGCCCCTGTCGGCGACCTCGATCACCAACGCCAGCGCCTTCTCACCGAACTGCTGGCCCGTGGCTACGAGAAGACACCCTCGTGGACCCGCGTGATGACAACCAAGCGACGGCGAGTCTCCATACCCCTCGATCTCGCGCCGGGGTGTCACCGGCTCGACGTGCTAGCGGGGCGGCCCTCGCGAGGCGCAACAGCAAGCCTGTGGTCAACCGAGGGCGAGCTTCTCGGCACGAGCACTAGAAGAGCTCCGGCCGCTCTCCTCATTGCATGTACGGAGTCCGTGCGTGCCCGCCTGGAGTTACAGTTGGAGAGCCCAGGGGCGCCCATCGCTCTGGAGCTGCGGGATGTGCGCGGAGCATCGCCAGTCCTTCGCGACCTACCGCTTGCCGCGAACCGCCTGCTGACCCGTATGGTGGGGCGTGGTGTGATTCGCTCTATTGCCCAAGTGACAAAAGTCGAGCGCTTCGAGCTGAGTGCGTCCAGGCTCCGCCAGGTGCCGCTCGCCTTGCCCGTGGCGCGGTGCGTAGACGTCACTGTCGCTCTGGCGGATGTCGCCGAGCGGGGGGTCGAGCTTAGGCTCCGCGATCGGAACTCAGGAGAAGAGCTGGCCTTCGCTCGCGGCGCCGACTCGGCAGCGGTGAGGGCTTGCTCCCTGGAGCGACGGCCCGAGGCGGTCGAGCTCATCGCGGAAACGCGCACACTCTCCGGAAACGGCACGGTGCTGTTCGCGTACCGACTGCTTGCTCCAAAGCCGTGAATGCCAATTCACAAGAGTTAGGCCTGGTGACCCACAAGACGAGCCGCTAGGCGGAAGTGCGGGATCCGATCTACCCTGGTGCGGTTCGGACTGGCTAGCCACGCGAGCGAGCCACTCCTACGCCGTGCCGAAGGTGCGAGCGGGGGGGGCCGCAGGGATGAAAGCGTAGAGAGGACACCTCGGAGATGCAGCACGACCCTCATGGGGCACTCAGAACTCAAGGGGGCGGCTACGGGCCGCCGGGAGGAGGCTATGGCGGACCGGGTGGCTATGGCCCGCCCGGCGGCGGATATGGTGGACCAGGCGGATATGGTGGACCAGGCGGATATGGTCCACCCGGTGGCGGCGGGCACGGAGGGCACGGAGGCTTCAACCATCCGGGAGGCGCTCCCCCGGCGGGCCCTGGCGGGTTTCAACCTGCACCACCCCCAGGTTCCCCGTACGGCTACGGCGGGCGTCCCCCTGGCGACCAAGCGCTCGCCAACGAAGCGAACAACTGGCTCATCATCAGCATTGTCGTTGCCGCCCTGTGCTGCTGCAACGTGCTGGCAATCATTGGCGCCGTCTTCGCGGCGCAGGCAAAATCACTCGCCGCCGAAGGCAATTCCCGCGAAGCAGAGAGCAAGCTCAAGACCGCGAAGACGCTCACAATCATCGGAGCAGCGCTGGGAGTCGTCAGCGGGATCGTCTACGCGACACTGCAACTCATGGGCGTCATCGCCCAGTCATTCTAGCGACGCGGAGTGCTCGCGGAGAAAGGCGAGCAGACGCTCGTTGAAGGCTGGAGCCGCTTGCAGGTTCACTACGTGCCCGGCACCAGGAATGACGGCGATCCGCGCTCTGGGGCAATGGCGCTCGAACGCCGCCGCGGCGCGCAGCGCTCCTTGGTCCAGTCCCCCCGCGACGAGGAGGATGGGGAAATCCATCTCGGACAGCGCCTCCGCGACCTCGGCTACCGCTGTCTGCTGACTCAAGAGTCCACGCAAGGTATGACGCAGCCCATGCACGGGGTGCTCCGCGAGACCTCGGGCCACGAGCCCAAGGTCCGCGCCCGCCAGGGGCGCTCCGAGCATGTGCGACACGGCCGCGAGCGCCTCGAGCGCCGGCTTCTGCTCGAGCTGCCGTGCAAGCGCTCGCGCCCAATCGCGTGAGGCCTGATCGCCACGAGGAAACGCAGCGATCACGAGGGCACGCACGCGCTCTGGATACGCAAGGGCAAAGCGCGTGGCAGAGGCTGCGCCCATGCTCAAGCCGCCGACGATGGCCGAAGGGGCTCCAAGGCGCTCCACCACCGCGGCGAAGTCGGCCAAAGTCGCGGCGGGCGTGTAGAGCGACGGGGCGTCTTCGGCGGGGCTCCTAGCGTGACCGCGAGCGTCGAAGACACTGATGCGCCAGCGGTCGCGGAGCGCCCGCACCTGCGGACCGAAGTTCCGGCCGCTGCCGCCGAAACCGTGCGCCAGCACGATGGGGCAACCGTCACCGTGGATCTCTTGGTAAAGGGGAGCTCGATCGGTCACGACAGCCATCTTGGCGCAGAGCTCCGCGAATGCGCGAGTCCGTGGCTCACATGACCGTAACCGGATGGCCGAAGTGAACTCGGCGCCTTGACCCATCGGCGCTACCTCCATATTGGCCGGGACGTGTCCGCCCACGACCTCAACCCTGCGCAGAAGGAGGCAGTGACGACGCTGTCGGGGCCACTGCTCGTCTTGGCGGGAGCCGGTACGGGCAAGACACGCGTCATCACCTATCGAATCGCCGCTCTCATCCGGTCGGGTATTGCGCCCGATCGCATCCTCGCCATGACCTTTACGAACAAGGCCGCCCGCGAGATGAGGGAGCGCGCGATCGCTCTCCTCGGAAAGCGGCCACGGGACCGCGCTCGGCCCCCCGAGATCTGTACCTTCCATTCCTGGTGTGTTCGCGTGCTGCACCGGCACATCGGCCGCCTCGGATACCCATCGCAATTCACCATCTACGATCGGGGCGACCAGGAGTCGCTGGCGCGGAGTGCCCTTCGGGACGTTCGGGTGAGCCACGCCAAACTCAAGCCGTCAGAGCTCCTCAACCTGATCGGAACCTGGAAGAATCAGGCTCTCCTCCCGCCAGCGGCGCTCGAGGCGGCCGGGGACGATCGCGAGCAGCTCGCTGCCCTGGCCTACGCAAAGTATCAAGCATCCTTGAAAGCCGCGGGGGCCGTGGACTTCGACGACCTGCTGCTGCTCACCCAGAAGCTGCTCGTGCAAGACCCTGAGGTGCGCTTCGCCGAGGCGAGCCGCTTCGATCACCTGCTCATCGACGAGTATCAAGACACGAACGGCCTCCAATACCTCGCCGCTCGTGCCCTTGCCGAGCGGCACCGAAACATCTGTGTCGTCGGAGACGATGACCAGTCTATCTACGCTTGGCGTGGAGCGCAGGTGGCTCATATCCTGAACTTCCAGCGCGATTGGCCCGAAGCGAAGGTCGTGCGCCTGGAGGACAACTACCGCTCACGCGCGCCCATCATCCAGCTGGCAAACACGCTCATCGCCCGGAATACCGAACGGCACAGCAAGGTCTTGCGGGCCTACCGTCAGGGCGGGCCCGAACCGCGCTTTCTGCGCTTCGAGGACGAGACGGCCGAGGCTCAGGCAGTCGTCCAGGAGATCCGCAGCCATATCGATCCGGACAGCAGCGAAAGAAAGCCACCCAGCGATTTCGCGATCCTGTTTCGGACCAATGAACAGCCACGTGTCTTCGAGCTAGAACTGCGCAAGGCTCGAGTCCCCTATCGTCTCGTCGGCGGACAATCATTCTACGATCGGAAGGAGATCAAGGACGTGCTGTCGTACCTGCGCGTGCTGACGAATCCGCGTGACGAGGTCGCCCTGCTCCGCGTCATCAACACGCCTCCGCGCGGGATCAGCACAGGCACGGTCCAGGCCCTGCTCGACGTCGCTGTCCGCGCTGGCAAGCCCATCTGGGACGTGTTGCCTCACGCAGAGGGTGACGATCTGCTCGCGCCACATGTTGCTCGCCGCGTCGAGGCATTCACCAAGCTGGTCAATGGTTTTCGATCCCGGGCTGACCAGCTCCCGGTATCCCAGCTACTGCAAGAGCTGCTTCAGGCCGTCGATTATCGCGTCGAGCTGGAACGTAGTTACAAGACGGAAGCCGACGTCGAGGCGCGCTGGCTAGCCATTGAGGAGCTAACGAACGCCGCAGCCCGCTACGAGGCCACCGCTGGCCCCTCGGGTTCGCTGCTCGGCTTCCTCGATGAGGTCGCCCTCACCGATCGCGACGACGACCGCGACAGCGAGAAGAACAGCCAGGGTCACGCAGTGACACTGATGACCCTGCACAGCGCCAAGGGCCTCGAGTTTCCCTACGTCTATATGGTGGGCATGGAGGAAGGTCTCCTCCCTCACAAGCGGAGTGTGCTTGACGGCGGCACAGGCATCGCCGAGGAGCGGCGCCTCTGCTATGTGGGCGTCACTCGCGCGAGAGAGACCCTGACGCTCACCCTCAGCAAGAACCGCTTGAAGTGGGGCAAACTGCAGCCGTCTCTACCAAGCCGCTTCCTGCTCGAAATGCGCGGAGACCTCGAGCGGGCGGCCCGCGTCGCCAGCGCCGCGCCCCAGGCATTAGCCCAGTCGGCTGCTCCGTCGCGCGGCCGAGGGGGGGCAGCACGAGAGAGGTCCCAGCAGGACCCACCCAAGACACCGCACCCCCGAACCCGACGCAGCGGCGTTCGCCGCGTGGGCTAGGTGGCCCTCCGGCCGCCCCGTCGGATTTTCTCGAGCGGATTGCGGCTCCCAATTCGCTGCCTATTGACGAACTCACCCTGTACCACCTAGGTTTCAGAAAGTTTTGAACCACTTAGTTCGTCCCTCGGATTCGCCCACTTTGTCCAGCTTTGAGCTGGAGATTGCCGACGTGCTGGGGCGGCTCATGCACTTCTGGGGCTTCAAGCGAGCCATGGGGCGAATCTGGGGCCTGCTCTTCTTGTCGCCCGAGCCGGTTTCGGCGGCAGTGCTCGGAGAACGGTTGAGGATGAGCGCTGGCGCAGTGAGCATGACGCTGACCGAGCTGCAGCGCTGGGGGGCGGTGAGGAAGAGCTGGCGCCCCGGGGAGCGTCGCGATTTCTACGAGGCCGAAACGCGGGTCTATCGCCTGGTGCTACGCGTGCTTCGCGAGCGTGAGCTGCAGCTGGTGCGGGATGCCATCGAGGTGCTGCGCCGCAGCAGGGAGCTCATTGCCGCGAGCGATCCAGACGCAGAGCCTCACATGGCCTTCAAGCGTACTCAGCTCGATCGGCTCTGCCGTATCGCCGAGGTGGGAGAGCGCTTGCTAAGCCATCTCGTTGCCGGGGAAACCGTCGATCCGAGCATGATCCTCGAAGCATCGAACGATTCCATGCCCGAAAGGAACCCGTCATGACATCCTCGAAGATGCCGCGCGACGTGAGCTCGGCCCGCCCCCCCGAGGGGTCCGGCGCGATGTTCGACGCCATAGCGCCGCGCTACGACCTTCTGAACCGCATCCTCTCTCTCGGCATCGATCAGAGCTGGCGTCGGAAGACCGCGGCCGCACTCGCGACGACCCCAATGAACCGCGTGCTCGATATCGCGACGGGAACCGGCGACCTGGCCGTAGTAACTGCCCGGCAGTTCCCGTCGGTCACCATCGTAGGCGTGGATCCGTCGGCACGCATGCTGGATGTCGCCCGAGAGAAGGTCGCGTGCGCGGACCTCGCGGCTCGAATCGAGCTGGTCCAGGGGGACGCTCAGAACCTGCCGTTTGCCGACGACAGCTTCGACGGCGTCTGTATGGCCTTCGGCATCCGCAACGTGCCTGACCGCCTACTTGCCTTGCGGGAGATGCGTCGAGTCCTCCGACCGAGGGGGCGCGTCTCCATCCTCGAGCTGTCAGAGCCCGGCGGTGGCGTGCTGGGTCCCATGGCGCGCTTCCACGTGCGTACCGTCGTTCCGTGGATCGGGGCGGCACTCAGTGGATCGCGAGAGTACCGCTATCTGCAGCGTTCGATCGCGGCATTCCCCCCCCCGCGGGAGTTCGTTGCAACGATGCAGGAAGCGGGTCTCGCGAACGCGCACTTCCTTCGCCTCAGCTTCGGTGCTTGTCACGTGTACCTCGCGGAGCGCCCCGCTGAATCATGAGCTCATCGCCTCATGCCATGCCCGCCAGTCCTGGCCCGGACGTTGGCTCGCGTGAAGCAGTCTGGCACCGCCCCGGCACCCGCGTGTCCCGCGACATCGACTGGGTCGTCGCCACGGCGCCCGCCCCCCCCTGCCTCACTCGGCGCCTCTGGGAGCAAGGCGAGCGGCTCCTTGGAGAGTCACCAACGATGCTGTGGGACGAACCCAGTGGCGAGCGCTGGGTCGCGCTGGGCAACGCCGCGAAGCTCGAGGCAGCGGGGCCCGATCGGATTCCGACGCTGGTCACAGCCTCCGAGCACCTCCTGAGGCGCGTGAAGGCAGTGTCTCTCCCTGGCCAGCCCACCATAACGCCGCGCCTCGTTGGCGGCCTGTCATTCGCCCCAGGCATGGTCCGCGAGCCACCGTGGCAGGACTTTCCGGAGTCGTTCTTTGCTCTTCCTCGCTGGCTATACGTGGAGAGGAATGGCTCCGCTTCGCTTTGCGCTGCATTCCGTGCATCCCAGCCCGACGCGAAGGCTCGCTGCTGGCAATCCCTCACGGACGCAGTCGCCGCGCTGTCGACCCTGGCGCCCGACGGGGAGGCCACCACCGTCCAGGACTACCGGATCGAGCACGTCGAGGTGGCGTCGGACAGCGTCTGGTCCGAGCTCGTCCAGCGTGTGCAGACACGCCTGACGAGTGGAGAACTCCAAAAGGTCGTCCTCGCGCGCAGGACCCGCTTGACGCTCGATCGACACGTCGATTCGGGGTGGCTTCTCGCTCGCCTCAGGCGTGAGTCGCCGGGATGCACCGTTTTCGCCGTCAGGCATGGCGCCGCCACGTTCCTCGGTGCGACCCCGGAATGGCTCCTTCGGCTCGAGGCCGGGGTGGTCTACACCGAGGCCCTCGCCGGCTCGGGTTCCGTCGAGTCCGGCGCCGCAGCGCTGCTTGGCAGCACCAAAGATCGGGCGGAGCACGACCTGGTGGTGCGACAGCTTGTCGAGGCTCTCTCCCCGCTTTCGAACAGCCTTTCTCGAGCGCGGGCGCCTGAGGTTCTCAGACTTCCGCGGCTGCTGCACCTTCGGACCCCCATCGTGGCGAGGCTGAGCCACCCGAGCCACCCCCTTGCGCTCGTCGCTCGGCTCCACCCCTCGCCCGCCGTGGGTGGAGTTCCGACGAGCGCCGCGCTTGAAGCCATCAAGGAGGTTGAACCCCACGAGCGTGGCTGGTACGCGGCCCCCCTTGGCTGGCTGGATGCGAACGCCAGCGCTCGTTTCGTGATCGCGCTTCGCTCCGGCGTGCTGGCCCAGGACCGAGTCGACGCCTTTGCGGGAGCAGGAATCATGCCGGACTCGTCGCCAGCGTTGGAGGCTGCCGAGGTGAGGCTCAAGCAGCAGTCATTCCTGCAAGCGCTAGGTGTTCGAACGTGAATGCTGCGGCTGACCACACGTTCTGGGCACAGCTTCTCGTATCCGCGCTCGCACGGGCGGGCGTCGCGCATGTAGTGATCAGTCCGGGATCCCGCTCGACGCCTCTCGCGTGGGCGGCCCTACGCAACCAAGACCTGGTAACACACGCCATCCTCGACGAGCGCTGCGCGGCGTTCTTCGCTTTGGGCATCGCGAGGAGCCTGCACGCTCCCGCGGCTCTCGTCTGCACATCCGGCACTGCCGTCGGTCACTATCTCCCGGCCGTCATGGAGGCGAGTCAATCGGGATTGCCGCTCGTGGTGCTGAGTGCCGACAGGCCACCGGAGTTACAGCACGCAACCGCACCGCAAACAATCGACCAGGTGGGAGTCTTTGGGGCATTCGTACGTCATGGGGCAACCCTGGGGCTGCCCGATTCCAGTTCGGTGACCTTGCGCGCGCTCGCCCGCACCGTCCTGCAAACCGTCGCCCGCGCGTGCGCCCCCATCCCCGGGCCCGTCCATCTCAATGTACCGCTCCCCAAACCTCTCGAGCCGCCGCTCGATCTGAACTCCGACAGTGAGCTGAAGAGCCGCGCGGCGAGCATACTGTCCGCTCTGGGACCAGCCCCGGTCGCTCGCTCGATTCCCGAGCAGGATCCCATCTCCAGGATTGCGGAGGACATCCGGTCGTCGACGAGCGGCTTCATCGCGCCCGGCGCCAGCGTGTGTCCGGACGAGCTCGAACCCTCGGCGCTCTTCGCCCTCGCCGAGGTCACCGGCTTTCCCGTGCTCTGCGAGACGGCGTCTGGCGCGCGGCTGGCTCTGCAATCCTCTGCGCGACCTTACGTCTGCGATGCGGTCGACCATGTGCTCGAAGCGGCACTCCCTCCGGACGGAAAGCACACTGTGCTTCAGCTTGGCGGTCCACTAGTCTCCGCAGCCTATCCGCGATGGCTGGACAGGACGGCCCCATTGCGGCTGCACATCGTCTGCTCACGCGGGTGGCCTGATCCAGGAGGGCATGCGGCTTCGGTCCTGTGCGCAGACGTGTCTGAAAGCGTCCGGATGCTGACCAAGAAGCTCCAGACGGCGGAGGGCGCGCGGGCGGCGCCTCGGGCCAGCTTTCTGGCGAGCATCCATCGTCATTGCGCGCACTGGTGGGCGGCCGTCGAGCAAACGCTGTCGGCCACTCCTTCGACCTCAGCGCTCCGCGAGGCGGACTTGATCCGAGCACTCGTTCACCGCCTGCCGCCAGGGGCGGCCCTCGTCCTCGGCAACAGCCTTCCGGTTCGCGAGGTGGATTGGTTTGCACCCGCGCAGAGCTCGGGCGTCCGGGTCTTCTCTCAGCGCGGAGTGAATGGGATCGACGGGGCCATCTCCGGCGCTGCTGGCATCGCTGCTACGTGCGGCGGCCCCGTGCTCGCCTTGCTCGGTGATCTCACCTTCTTGCACGACGTGGGCGGGCTCGCTGCCGCATCCACCATCGACAAGCCGCTCGTCCTCGTCGTCCTGAACAACCGCGGAGGGCGGATATTCGACCACCTTCCTCTAGGCGCCCTGAGTGTTCGTCGGGATCTCCTCGAACGGGGTTGGACACTACCGCACACGTCGGATTTCGGCGCTCTCGCTTCCGGTTACGGGCTTCCCTTCGCTCGCCTCCAGTGCTTGGACGAGCTGCCATCCGCGCTCCGCACTTTTCTCGGACACGCTGGTGCTTCCGTCCTGGAAGTTCCCGTGGATCCCAGCAGCGCGCAGGCCGCACTGAACGCGGCTCGTCGCGCGGCAGGTGCGCTGGAGAGAATCGGCGATGGCTGAAGCCGCGCTCCTGCTCCACGGTTTCACGGGGACCCCGGAGTCCTTTCGCCCATTCATCGAGCACCTCCACCCGAGCTGGAACTGCTACTGTCCCGCTCTTCCTGGACACGGGCGAACACCGGGTCCACTTGCTCCCCGAGGCTTTCGAGAGGCCGTCGCCGAGTTCTTCGCGCACGTGGACCGTGGGTTCGACGCGCGCGGGACAAAGCTCCACCTCGTTGGCTATTCCTTGGGTGCACGTGTCGCCCTCGGCCTGATCGAGCAGTTCCCTCGGCATTTTGCCTCCGCAACCCTCGTCGGTGTCCACCCAGGGCTCACGAACGCTGCCGAGCGAGCGGCCCGGCACGCGACAGATCTCCGCTGGTGCCAGGTACTCCGCGAGCGAGGCGTCGAAGGTTTCTGCGACGAGTGGGAATCGCAGACCCTCTTCGCTTCGCAACGGGCGCTTCCGGCGGCGGAGCGCGACCTGCAGCGCTTGTCCCGAACGAGCCATACCGCCAGCGGGCTCGTGTGGTCGTTCGAGACCTTCGGCCTGGCTCGAATGCCGTCGTACCACGACCTGCTGCAAGCCCCACCAGTGCCGATTCGCCTCGTCGTGGGCGAGCTCGACGCCAAATTCCTCGCCATCGCCAAAGGATTGGCTGCTGGGAATAAGCAGCTCGGGCCTACCATCTTCCCCGGCGGAGGCCACAATCTCGTCCTCGAGCAGCCTCGAGCACTTGCCGAGGCATTCGTCCAAGGAGCCACCAATGACTGATACTACGTGGAACGATGTCCCCGGATTCGAAGACATTCTCTACCATAAAAGCCCCGACGGCATCGCCAAGATCACGATCAATCGACCTGACGTCCGCAACGCCTTTCGTCCCCAGACTGTCGTCGAAATGGGACGCGCCTTCGCAGATGCGCGCGAGGATCCGAAGGTCGGCGTCATCATCCTCACCGGTGCTGGCGACAAGGCCTTCTGCTCAGGAGGCGACCAGAAGGTGCGAGGTGATGCCGGCTACGTGGGCCCGGATGGGACGCCGCGTCTGAACGTTCTCGACCTGCAGCGACAGATTCGCACGCTGCCAAAGCCGGTCATCGCCATGGTTGCCGGTTACGCCATCGGCGGTGGCCACGTCCTGCACATGATCTGTGATCTGACGATTGCCGCTGACAACGCTCGCTTCGGGCAGACGGGACCGAAGGTCGGGAGCTTTGATGGGGGCTACGGGGCAGCCTACATGGCACGCATCGTGGGCCAGAAGAAGGCGCGCGAGATATGGTTTCTTTGCCGTCAGTATGATGCGAAGCAAGCCCTGGAGATGGGCTTGGTCAACGCCGTGGTGCCTCTCGCAGAGCTCGAGCGGGAGACCATCGAATGGTGCAGGGAAATCCTGAGGAACAGCCCGATCGCCCTTCGTTGCCTCAAAGCCGCCCTCAACGCGGATTGTGACGGACAGGCGGGCCTTCAGGAGCTGGCGGGCAACGCGACCCTGCTCTTTTACATGAGCGAAGAAGGGCAGGAAGGGCGCGATGCATTCGTAGAGAAGCGGCCCCCGGACTTCTCCAGGTTCACCCGCTATCCATGACTCGTGCAGCGCCCAGAGACGTTGCTCCCGGCTCGCTGAGGGCGTGGTGGCTCGCCGCGCGTCCTGCCACGCTGAGCGCGGGAGCCGTGCCAGTCGCAATCGGTACCGCAGTCGCGTATCGAAGCGGTGGCATCCATTGGCCAGCTGCTGGCGCTGCCCTGGTGGTCGCTTTGAGCCTCCAGGTTGCCGCAAACTTCGCCAACGACGTCTTCGATTTCGAGAAGGGGGCCGACACGACCGAACGCCTTGGCCCAACGCGCGCCGCTCAGTGGGGGCTGCTGAGTCCATTGCAGCTGCGGGCGGCTTTATGGACGGCGCTCGCCATCGCCTTCGCTGCGGGTTCGTACCTCGCCCTCCTCGCAGGCCCTCTGCTCTGGCTCGTTGGCGTGGCCGCGATGATCTCGGCAGTCGCGTACACAGCAGGGCCTTATCCCCTCGGGTACAATGGGCTTGGGGACGTGTTCGTCGTCGTCTTCTTCGGCTTTGTCGCTGTTGGCGGCACCGCCTTCGTCCAAACTGGGGAAGTGGGCGCCATTGGCTGGCTCTCGGCGCTTCCCGCGGGGGCCCTTGCCACGGCTATTCTCGTGGTCAATAACATTCGAGACCGCCACACGGATGCGCTTGCCGGCAAGCGCACGCTGGCCGTGCGCTGGGGGCGATCGTTTGCGTTCGCCGAGTACGTGGGACTCCTCGCCGTCGCCTACCTTACCCCCGTTTGGCTATGGCGGACGGCTGGGGTCAGCGGCGCCGTTCTCTTGCCGCTAGTCACCCTACCGTTCGCAAGCCACCTCGTGCGGCGGGTAGCGCGCGACGAAGGCAAGCCGCTAAACCGCTCGCTGACGAACACGGCGCGGCTGATGGCTGCCTTCGGAGCGATCTTCACCCTAGGATTGATGCTCGGATGAGCACGCGCTGCCGACCAAGCCAGTCACCCACGACACAGCCCTGATCGCCCATGAAGCCCATGGAACTTCGGTTGACACCGTGGCGGGCCGCGGATGCCCGACGGGTGCGTCATGCCCAGCATAGTTGGTCGTCGCGCGAGGGCCTGCTCGTGGAGATCCTGACCCGCGAGGGAGCTATCGGTCGCGGGGAAGCATCGCCGCTTCCTGGCTATTCTTCCGAGACTCTGGTCAAGTGCGCGGGGGCCTTGCGCGCTGCCCGCCCTCGCGACTGGTGGATACCCGAAGAGCCTTCCCAACTCGCATTGGCGTGGCTTGCCATGAGGCAGTCCTTTGCGTCGGCGCCGCGAGCAGCACTCGCCGCCTGTGAGGCGGCCATGGCCGATCTCTGCGCTCAGCGCGCGCGGCTGCCGCTTTGGCGTGTGCTCTCGATGCAACCAGACGTCCCCCAGGACGTTTGCCCAGGCCCTCGGCGCCTGGCGGCATTGCTCACCGCGCGAGACCCACGCTCGCTCGAGGAAGAGGTCGGAAAGCGCCTCGACCAGGGCTACTCCGTCTTCAAGCTGAAGAGCCTCGGCACCCAGACTCTGGAGGAGGAGCGAGAACGTTGGCGACGCGTCCTCGGCGTGAGCGTCGAACGCAGCCCGAAGCTCAGGCTCGACGCCAACCAGACGTGGCCCTTCTCCGACCTCCAGCGCTGGCTCGACGCTGCCGCACACTTCGGCATCGAGTTCGTGGAAGAACCCGTCCCGTGGGACGGCCCTTGGCCCGCGGCGCCGTCACGCGTCCCGACGGCACTGGACGAGAGCCTCGCGTCCATCGAAGGTGAGATTGGTGAAGGAGCAACCACGGCACGGAACGTCCGAGTGCTCGTGCTCAAGCCAACCGTCCTCGGGCTGGCTCGGTCCGTCGAGCTTGCCTCATGGGCGTGTGCCCATCGCCTGGACGTCGTCATCACCCATACGTTCGAAGGACCTTGGGGGTTCGCTCTGTGCATCCACCTAGCCCTGGCGCTAGGTACGCCAGCTCGCGCCCATGGTCTGATGCCGCACGGGCTCGTCGCCCCGGGCTGGCCAATGGCGCCCTTTGCATGGCCCGCGGGCGCGGAGCTGCGACCCGTCGACGCTCCAGGGCTCGGAGTCGAGGGCGTGTGACGCCATGACTCGTCTGGACGTCTACGCCGCGGCCGCCCGCTGGCCTCGAGTGGCTGCACTCGAGACCCCCAACGAAGCGATCACCTACCTGGAGCTCGCCCGTCGGGTGCAAGACACCTGGTGCGCCCTGCAGGGCGACCATGGGCCCTTCGATCCCGGACTGCCCGTGGCCTGGCACGCGGAACCTACGCTGGCCTCCCTATCCGTCTTCTATGCCCTGGTAACGCACGGCATCCCCGTGCTGCCACTACATCCACGCCTGACAACGGCCGAGCACGCCGCTCAGATGACCATGGTTCAGCCGCAGGCCATCGTGGATGCTGCCTTCGTCGCGAACCCAACGATCCGACCACGGCATGAGGAATTGGCGCCGCCCGGCGCAGACGACCGAGAGGTCCCCCTCGCCATCCTGTTCACGTCGGGAAGCACGACACCAGGGGGGCGTCCGGTCGTGTTGTCTCGCGGAGCATTCGTAGCTTCGGCTGCGGCCAGCGCGCAACGGCTCGGATGGCTCGAGCGCGACCGCTGGCTGCTGACGCTCCCCCTCGCGCACGTGGGGGGGATCTCGGTTCTTACCCGTTGCCTCCTTGCGGGAAAAACTGTGGTCCTGCCCGAACCCGGCGCCCGTCCCGAGTCCGTGCTCGCGGTGGGCCGCCTGCGGGGGGCATCTCTCACGAGCTTGGTGCCGACCCAGGTCCGTGGTTGGCTCGAGAGCATGGATCGCGATCCGTGGCCTGCGCTGAGGGCAGTGCTCGTGGGAGGAGCTGGTATCGATCAGGCGCTCCACGAAGCGGCGATTGCGCGCAAACTGCCCCTCCTGAAGACCTACGGAATGACGGAGGCGTGCTCCCAGGTAGCGACGCAACCGCCAGGTTCGTGGGGCCGCACCAGCTCCGACTGTGGCTCACCGCTCCCCGGCTACCAGGTGCGGGCCCGTGACGGAATCCTCGAAGTGCGGTCGCCGTCGTTGTTCACAGGATACTGGCCGAACCAATCAGCGCCTCTGGAGGCAGGCGGTTGGTGGCGGACGCAAGACCACGGCTGGCTGGACGAAGGCGGTCTCGTACACGTCGCGGGCAGGGCCGACGGGATCATCATCAGCGGGGGCGAGAATGTGTCCCTGGCAGAGGTCGAGGCAGCGATGGTCAGCTGCGAGGGAGTCCGGCAAGTATGCGCCCTGGGGATCCCCGACCCCCACTGGGGCGAGCTCGTGGCCCTGCTCGTCGAACCGCAGCCGGGCTGCGAGGTCACCGGAACGCAGCTCACCGCTCACGCACAACGCACACTTGGCAAGCACAAGCGCCCTCGCCGCTGGAGTACGACCAGGTCCATGCTCCTGACGGCCAACGGCAAACTCGACCGCGCTCGCATCCGAGCCATCCCTTGGGATTGGCGGGTCCTCGACTACAGGCATCCCGCACGCCAACAGGAATAGTGAGTTCTCCATCGCGTGCCACGCCCAACGCAGCCAGGAGCGGAAAGGCCGGCCAGCTGGCCCCCAAACAAAGGCCGCGGGCTTCACCGTACAGCGGCCTCGATGGCTCCACTCCGGCCCGAACCGAACCGAACCGGCCCGAACCGAACCGAACCGATCCGAACCGATCCGAACTGAGCCGCTGGGCGCGAAGCGCCTCGCGCTGACGTAACTTGGGCCCCCACAGGTACCCGGCCGTTTCCGTTTGTTAGTTGTCCTGCCTAGCACTAGGCTCCGCCGCCGTGTCCCCGCTGTTGTGGATTATCGTCTCCGGCATTGCCATGGCGCTCATCGGCCTCGTGGGTGGCGTCACGCTGTTGCTGCCAGAACGGCGGTTGAAGTCTCTGCTCCTGCCGCTTGTTGCGCTCTCAGCAGGCTCACTCCTAGGCGGTGCGCTCTTCCACATGCTACCCGAGGTAACGGAGCGGCGGCCAGGGCTCACGCCGTTCCTTTGGGCGGCTGGTGGCTTCGTAGCGTTCTTCGTCTTGGAGCAGTTCCTGCACTGGCACCACTGCCACCGCGCTACCTCCGAGCACCAAGAACCCCTCACATACCTGCTCCTCGCCAGTGATAGCATCCACAACTTCGTGGGCGGCGTAGCGGTCGGAGCCAGCTTCCTCGTCGACACACACGTCGGTATCACCGTATGGCTCGCCGCTGCTGCCCACGAGGTACCGCAAGAACTCGGGGACTTCGGTGCACTGGTGCACGGCGGCTGGTCACCGCGACGCGCCCTATTCTATAACTTTGTGTCCGCCCTCACCTTCCTGCTTGGCGGACTCGTCGCTTACGCTTGGTCTGCGGAGCTGGACCTGACCATCGTCGTCGCGTTCGCAGCTGGCAACTTCCTTTACATCGGCGCCGTCGATCTCGTCCCCGAAGTAAACAAGCACCACGGGTTCCGCTCCAACCTGATTCACTTCGCTTGTTTCAGTGCTGGCTTGGTCGCCCTCGCGACCTTGACTCAGCTGTTCCATGTTCACTGAACCAGTCGCGACCCACTGAACGGAAGCCCGACACCTCCCGACATCCTCTGAAGCCTCGAAGCCATCCTGGACGATGGCGCCCGTTCCTTTTTCCTCGCTCTCCGATTGTGCTAGCGAGAAGCGTCATGCGTACCTTGCTGCGAGCGTTTAGCTGGGTGCCGCTGTGTCTGCTCCTCTTGGCGCCAGCGCTTCATGCTGCCCAAGTGCACGTCGTGGCGAAAGGACAGACCCTAGGCGGCATCGCCCGGCGTTATGGCGTCACCATCGCCGCGCTGACGCGGGCCAACGAAATCGAGCGCAGTTCCACCCTCCGCGTTGGTCAGGAGCTCACGATTCCGGACAAGGACAGCAGCTCTCGGGGCCGAACCCGCTCGGCCAGCCGCGTGCACGTCGTCCAGTCAGGTCAGACATTGGGAGCAATTGCCAGGCGCTACGCCGTCACCATCGCGGAGCTCGCAGCGGCCAACGGTATGCGCCGGGGCGACACACTCCGCGTTGGTCGCGAGCTCATCATCCCGGAGAAGCGCCCCCAGGGGACAAGCCCTGCCGCGCAGGGCCAGAGGTATGCGGTCGTTAGCGGCGACACCCTTGGCTCGATCGCGATGCGCTTCGATGTGTCGATCTCGAGCCTTGCGCGGGTCAATCGAATCCAGGAACGAGATCTTCTGCGGATCGGGCAGGAGCTCGCCATTCCACCGCCGGAGGATGCGCCCTCGCGCACGCCCGCCCTACCCAGGGCCAGCAGCGCCGGCATGCTGAAGCTCGAGGTGCCGGGAACGAGTCCCGTCTACTACTTCGAACCAGCGGGGGCCGGACGGCTCGGCCTCAGGCCCGTCCTCATGTACCTGCATGGGCGCGGCGGGAATCCAGCCCATGACTGCCAACGCTGGGCCCCCATCGCCAGACCCTTTGGGTGGCTGGTGTGTCCCAGCGGTCCAGGTCACCGCAACGGCGGGCGTACCTGGAATAATAGTTGGGTGTCAGGTCAGCACACCGTCCACGCCTCGTTGATGGCGCTGAGAAAGAAATATGGCCGACGTGTCCAACTCTACGGCAACACGCTGATCGGCTTCAGCGAGGGCGCGTTCGTGGCGATGAATGTCGGCGTTCGCGACGCTCGAGCATTCAACCGTCTCTTCATTCTCGGCGCCAGCGACGGGTACCTGGGAGCACGGGGCCCAGACTTGATCGCCGCTTGTCGCTCGAGGCTCCGCCGCGTCTACCTACTCACCGGCGAACGAGATGCCGTCGTTCACGAGACCCGCCGTGCCGGACAGTGGTTCCGGAACAACAGGGTGCCAGTGCGTGTCGTGACTCCCTCCAGCCTCGCGCACGAGGTGGCCGTGGACAGCGAGTCCTCCCTCTACCGGAGTGCCTTGTCGTGGCTCGCTTCCGGATAGGCAAGCGCACATAGGCACAGGCACTGGGACGATTCCCCAGGTCACGGAGGCCGTCGAGGGAAGCACCAGAAGCGAAAGGCCTTCCGACACTACCCTCGACGGACTCGTTGTGCGCTACCGGCGCCGATCGCCGCGACCACCACGCCCACGATCGCGGTCGCCGCCGCGGCCGCGATCGCCACCCACCCGTTGCGGCGGGCCAGCCTCACGTGCCTTCGCGATGCGCTCCCGGGCCCGCTCGCCCTCTTCACCTTCTGGGAAAGGCAAGACCTCGCGCCGCGAGAGCCGCGTCTTACCGTCGCGGTCGATGCTGATGACCTTTACCTGGACCTCGTCCCCCTCCTTCAGGAGATCACCAGGGTTCTCGACGCGCTCGTGGGCGAACTCAGAGATGTGTAGGAGGGCTTCGTTGTTTGGAAGGATTTCCACGAAGGCCCCGAAATCGACCACCCGCTTCACGATGCCGTCATACACCTTCCCAACCTCGGGCTCGGCAGTGAGCCCCTCGACGATCGAGATGGCTCGTTTGACTGCATCTGGATCGCTACCGGCTATCGAGACCGTGCCATCGTCGTTGACGTCAACGGCGCAGCCCGTTTGATCGACGATACCCTTGATGGTCTTTCCGCCTGGACCAATGATGATTCGGATCTGATCGGGCTTCACCTTGACGGTGGTGATGCGCGGTGCCCAACGGTTGATCTCCGTTCGGGACGCGGGGAGCGTCTCGAGCATCTTACCGAGGATGTGAAGGCGACCCTCGCGTGCTTGATCCAATGCCTCCTCGAAGATCTCGCGGCTCAGCCCCTGGATCTTGATATCCATCTGAATGGCCGTAACGCCGCGCTCGGTGCCACAGACTTTGAAGTCCATGTCGCCCAGGTGGTCCTCGTCGCCCAGAATGTCACTCAAGACTGCAACGTCATCACCTTCCTTGATGAGCCCCATGGCGATGCCCGCGACGGGCCGCTTGAGCGGCACGCCACAGTCCATGAGGCTCAACGTCCCACCGCAAACACTCGCCATCGAGCTCGAGCCGTTCGACTCCAGGATCTCGCTCACGACCCGGATCGTGTAGGGGAACCGCTCGTGGTTGGGGACCATGCGTGCCAGTGCGCGCTCGGCCAGCGCTCCATGGCCGATCTCACGTCGTCCCGGGCCCCGAAGCGGCTTTGTCTCCCCTGTGCAAAAGGGAGGGAAGTTGTAGTGCAGCATGAACTGCTTCCACGACTCACCTATCAGGGCATCGATCTTCTGCTCGTCGCTCGCCGTGCCGAGCGTAGTCGTTACGATCGACTGCGTCTCGCCGCGCTGGAAGAGCGCCGAACCATGCGTGCGCGGTAGAAGGCCCACGGCGCACGAGATTGGCCTTATCGTCTTGGGGTCACGCCCATCGATCCGCTGGCGCTCCTTCAGCACCATGGTGCGTACGACAACGGCTTTGCGGTGCTCGATCTCTGCCTTGATGAGCTTCTCGTTCTCGGCGAAGCCTTCCTCGCCAAGCTCGGACTTCAGGCTCTCGAACACTGTCGCCTTGACCTCGGAATACCGCTCGTAGCGCGACTTCTTGTCCTTGACCTTGCTGGCGGCCAGCAGTGGCTCGTCCGCCAACGCCGCTATCCGGCCGGCGGTCGCTGCGTCCAACTGACGCAAGACGACCTCGCGCTTCGGCTTGCCGATCGCTGCCCGCAGCTTGTCGAGGAGCTCGATGATCGGCTGCACCGAGCGCTGCGCGAAGAGCAGGGCGTCGATGAGGTCAGCCTCGGTTGCTTCGTCGGCGCCGCCTTCGACCATGACGATCGCGTCTTTGGTCGCAGCAACGACGAGGTCGATATCGGATTGTGCGATCTGCTCGAAGGTGGGATACGCGATGAGCTCTCCGTCGACTCGCGCGACGCGCACGCCAGCAATCGGGCCATCCCACGGGATGTCCGAGATATGCAGGGCAGCGCTGGCCGCCGTCAGAGCGAGGACATCCGTCGGTGTCGACTTGTCCGAGCTCAGAACGGTCGCGATGACCTGCGTATCCTTTCGATAGCCCTTCGGAAACAGTGGCCTCAGCGGACGATCGATGAGGCGAGAGGTGAGAGTCTCTGCATCCCGCAGGCGGCCCTCACGTTTGAAGAATCCCCCCGGAATCTTGCCAGCTGCGTAGGTCTTCTCGACATACTCGCAGGTGAGAGGGAAGAAATCGATGTGCGGCCGCTCCTCGGTCGAAACGGCCGTAACCAGCACGACACTTTCCCCGCACGTAAGGAGGATCGAGCCATGCGCCTGCTTGGCAAGCCGACCCGTTTCGAAGGTCAGCTCCATGCCACTAACTACAATGGATTCACGTACGAACATAGTTGCGCTCCCTTGCGCAACACCGCTGCGTGCGGATTTGACGCGGCGCCAGGGGACGTGACTTCACCCTCGATGCATGCGTGCGACGAAAGCTACTGTGACACGCATGAAGCGAAGCTGAAGAGCCCCTGACTCCGAACTGCATTCAGTCAGCTAAGGGGAACGGGTCCCCCGGCTGCGCTTCGATAGCTACTTGCGTAACCCGAGGTCGGCCACGACCTTTCGGTACCGCTCGACCTCTGAACGCTTCAAGTAGTCGAGAAGCCGGCGGCGCCGCCCCACAAGCTTCAGAAGTCCCCGACGGGAGTGGTGGTCATGGGTGTGCGTCTTGAAGTGCTCGGTGAGATACGTGATCCGGCTCGTGAGGAGGGCGATCTGCACCTCTGGCGAGCCGGTGTCCGTCTCGTGCTGACGATAGTTCGAGACGATCTCTGCCTTGGCGGCTGCTTCCAGCGACATGTTTTTCCTTTCTAAAAATCTGGCGGATTATACGCGGCGGCGGCCGCCGGTCAACCGAGGACTGAACGTTTGGCCCGCGCCTCAACCGGCCGCCTGGCAGCACACCACCCACGGACCATACGCTCGGCTTCCTCAGAAGTCGACGACTCCGTTGATGTGCAACGACCCGTCGATGAACTCCAGCGATGAGTCGACGACACTGCGGTGGCACAGGGCGCAATCACTGAGTGCCGGGTGCGGCGGCGGCGGGGGAAGACCGTGACAACTGCCGCACGTCTCGGCCGAACTGCGAGGCTCGGTCCATCTTGGGCTTTCCCCCCCATGGCAGTACGCGTCGGAGCAGGTACGGGTCGATGGCGAGTAGGTCCCCCCTTCTCCGAGGCCGCTCAGGCTCACCTCCGCACTGCCACCGTCCAGGTGCCCGGGCGAGTTGACAGTCGCTGGGACGAGGTGGCAGGTAGCACACGGGACGGGGTGATGGGTCGCAGACGCATTCAGGTGCGCGCCGTGCGCGCCAACGCCCACCGCGGAGGTGTCAACGCCGCCCGAGACATCAGGAGGAGGCGCCCCCATGGTGCCCTGCCCGTGACAGGCGTTGCAGGGCATATCATCGACGTCCACGACGCCGTCGACGTGCCGCTCTGGTGCCACGAAAGTGCTGTCCGCAGCCATGACCTCACTGTGACACTGCGCGCATTGGCTGTTCGCTGGATGCGGCGCCGGAGGCGGCACTCCGTGACAGCTGCCACACGCTCGGCCCGGGGCGCGCGCTTCGGTCCAGACAGGCGTATCCGTTCCGTGGCAGTACGTGTCGGAGCACGTGTGCTCGGCGGGGGAGTAACTTGGCTCGAATCCTCCCTGCACGGCGAGACCAGTGAACCTCACCTCTGCACCGGGTGAGTCGTCCAGATGCCCCGGCGCGTCGAAGCGTTCGGGAACCGAGTGGCACACCTCGCACGGCACCGCGGCATGCCGGATCGATTGCTCCAGGTGCCGCTCGTGCGCTCCAACCCCGGGCGCAGAATCGTTCACCTCCCCCGAGAGGTCCGGAGGAGGCGAACCTTTGTCCCCTGTGCCGTGGCACGCATCACAAGAGCCCGAGCTGCTCTCCACCTGGCCGTTCACGTGAAGCTCCGGAGCCGCGAAGCTGCCGTCGCTCGCCATGACTGTGCCGTGGCATTCGAAACAGGCGCCGCTGTCGGGGTGGGGCGCGGGCGGCGGCAGTCCGTGACAGGTCCCACACGCCTGAGCGCCACTTCGAGGCGCAGTCCAATCCGGGATCGCGCTGCCGTGACAGTACGTGCCAGCGCAGGTCTTCGCCGCACCGTCGTACTCGGGTGTCCGCTCACCTCGGGACGCGAGCTCGCCGAAGACGACCTCCGCTGGCGGGCCTGAACCCAGGTGACCTGCCGCCTCCACCGATTCGGGAACAACGTGACACTCCTGGCAGAGTACTGCCCCGTGAGTACTGCTCGCCGTCAGGTGCAGCTGATGAGATCCCACCCCAGCTTCGGAGGTTTGCGTGTTGCCGCCGAGGTCCGGCGGCGGCGCGCCCAGCTCACCCGTACCGTGGCAGGCATTGCATGCCGTGAGGAGCACCTCGACCGACCCATTTACGTGCAGTTCGGGGCGAACGATGACGCCGCCATCAGCCACGACTTCACCATGGCAGCGAGCGCAGTCAGGGTCCTGCGGGTGTGGCGGGCGGGGTGGGTAACCATGGCAGCTGCCGCACGTGTCAGTACCTTTCCATGGCTCGCTCCAGACCGGCGCCCCCGTCCCATGACAGTAGGTATTGCGACACGTCGACGTCGCGGGTTCGTACGTCGGGTCCACCTCGCCTTTCCGAGCTAGTTCCCCGAATCTAACCTCGGCGGGCAAAGCCGAATCCACATGCCCATCATCATAGGTCTGCTTGGGAACGATATGACACTCGGTGCATTCCACGAGGGCATAGGCTCCCCTGCGCCATAAATGGGCAGCATGCGCATCGGCCTGGGGGGACGCGGCGTCCGCGCCACGGACCGACGTAGGTGGTGCCGCTGCAACCAGGCCCTCCCTACCGTCCGAGGTTCCGCCGTGGCAGGCGGTACACTGGTTGTCCTCCCTGGCCTCGTTGTCCCGCCTCTCGAGACATCCAAGAGCCAGCACAAGAACGGCTGCGCTGCCGACGAATCGCCGTCGCCACGGGAAAGATGGGCTGCTGCGCGACGCCATGCAACGACGGTGGTGGTGCTCAGTTCGCATGGCAGTACCTGCACATTGCAGCGCTCGGGGAGCGTGCGCTGTCCCAACCGGCAGGATGGGGATTCCCGCCTAGCCCACCCACTCGATGGCACTCGATACAGTTCGTGAGCGGTCCGTGGTCATGACACCCCATGCATGAGACGATGTCCCGTCGCGCCGCGCGACCATGCCCCGCCCTCGACCCGCCACCGGACACCCAACCCGGAGGATGTGGGCTAACACTGCCGAGCCCAGCCGCGCTGACACCACGCTCCAAATGGCAGGCATCGCAGCTCTGAGAGGTGTGGCAGCTTAGGCAAGAGGCTGACCTCGCCCGCGCCTCGATGGCGTGGCGCACGATGAAGTCGCCAGGATGCGGCAGGCGCCGCTCGATGGCCTCGGGCAGTCGCTGATCGATGGGCAGCCCCCGGCGCTGACTGTGGCACTCGGAGCACCAGGTTTCTCCGTGGCACTCCGCGCAGATCTGCGGAGAACGCTCCGCGGAGCGCGCGTGGTCGCGCCACCAGTTGCTATCGTGGCGCATGAATGACTCGGGCCTCAGCTGAACGAGGTGTTCCGCGACGTGGCAGGGCGTACAGCGTGCTTGCTGGAACTCCGCTTCGTGGCACTCTAAGCAGGTCGACATCGGCGGCAGCCGCGGCTCGCCATCCACGACGACGCCGGGGTGACACGTCACGCACTGGCCTCGGATCCCCGAGTGTACGAGGTGTTGTTGGTGGTCGAAGTTGATGGCCTCCGGCCGCGGTGGCGGCATGCTGCTGGCTAGGAGCTCTGCGCCATTCTGGTGGCACTCGTTGCAACGAACCGCACCCGGAGGATCGAGCCGCGACGCGCCGCTTCGGGGGGTGTGGCAGGTGATGCACGTCAGGCACTCGGGCTGGCCCAGCTCCCCGCACTCGTGGCCCTTGAGGTGTTCGACGTGGGGAAATGCCGGCTGCGCGTGTGGCTTCTCACAGGCTGCAAGGAAGAGCACCAGGGTGCCCATCGCGGCCCCGAGCAAGCCCGAACGGGTTCGCGGGCTCACCACCTACCCCCGTCTCGAGAATCGGCGGCGTACACGACTCGCAGCAGCAGCTGGGCATCGAGCCTGGCGTAGGGGGACCTTACCGCCGACCCCCCCAGGAGAAGATTCCAAGCCTCGGCCGCCTGCCATTCGAGGCTGGCCCCCTCAACGTTCGAGCTGCCGAGACGGCGCACGGGACGATCGTAGAGGAAGCTATAGTGTTCCCCGACGATGCTCACAGGATGTGCGAGATGGTACCTCGCCGCCATGTGCAACGAGTGATATCCGTTCAGGTCCTCCCCGACTCGCGCGTAGTCGAAGAGGAGCGTCCAGCGGCCAGCCCCATCGGGACGGAGAGTCACTCCTACCTCCCCCCGGTATCCAGGATCGCCCGACTCGACACGGTTCAGTGCTCCTTCAATCTCGAGTGCCCACTGGCGCATCGGATAGACCGCCGCGCCAGCACCGAGTTCGTCGAAGCGGTCCACTGAAAAGACCGACAGAACCGACTGCCGCGACAACAGCAGAGAGGGCGTGACCCGTCGATAGGTGACCGCCAGATCCCAGACTTCCGCGGGATGGATATCCACCGTTGCCACCGCGTCGGAAACTGCCGAAGAGTCGAGGTCCACCAGCGCACGAACGTTCAGGGCCGCCTCCTCCAGCGGATCCAAGTGAAGATCCAGCCCCAAGTCCCGCCGGCTCAGCTCGTCGTTCTCGCGCTGCTCATGGAGCGATGCCCCTAGTTCACCCAAGTCTTCCCGAGCGTATGACAAACGTCCGCCGAGGAGCCAGCTTCCGCTTCGCTCGGCCTCTGGAAACGCACTCTCGTCCTCGACGAGAGTGTCGAAAGCAGCCCCGAGCTGCTGGTAGCCTGGTCTGTCGGACCAGCGGGGGAGCACTGTGAAGCCTCCGTAAGCCGTCGCGCCGATGCCGCTGTCCGTACGAAGGGTTCCTGTGACTCCGTCAAAGCTGGCAAAGCGGGCGGCACCAGCGGTCTGGATCTGCCTTCCAACCTTGAGCATTCCGGGTCCGATGCGGTGGGAAACACTCGCGACTGAGATCTCGGCGTCGAGCCTGCTCCGATGATCGACATCAACAGCATTCCCCGCTGCCCACATGGACAGCTCGGCGTCGACGGCGTCAGTTCCCCACGGCGAGTCCACGGCGCCAACCGTCAGCAGGACGTACTGGTGCACCGGAACGGCGGTCTCCGTCTTGACTGTTGCTCCCGCTGGCCCCGGCAGCAGCGCTCGCCGAAAGATGGGCACGTAGGTAGCTGCTCGCGCGCTGTACGTGAGCCGATCCCCACTCGCGTCCTGAAGCACGACACCAGTCGCCGACTGCCCCGCTGCGTTCCGTCCGGGCACCAAACAAAGCACAAAGGCCCCCACCGCCATCCAGGGCAACGGCGACGATGCGCGGCTCGGCGCGTCGAGCGGTGCCGGACCACTGCGGAAGGGGAACCGTGGGGTCACTCAGCCACCAAGCGCGCATCCTCGAGCACCACGGGATAGGTATACCCGGAGCCATAGTCCTTGTTCACCGTCACCGTGCCTTCCAGGGTGACCTGCTCACCCACTTTCGGCTCCGCCCCCGTCGTGACCGTCAGATCGTGGGTGCCTGCCGCGGCGTCTCCGGACCCATCACGCAAGTGAACAAAGGTTTTGCCGAGAATCCCCCCCATGCTCTTGACCACGACCCCGCGTACGCTGGCCGCCTTGCCGGCGAGTTCCTGCTTCTGCGCGTGAATCTCTGCGACCCTGCGCCCGTGTGGACTCGTTGCCCGCGGCACCTGACCGACCGCGACGTCATCGCCCCCCTTGACCGGCGCCGCGTGATGCGCAGGGAGACCGCCCATCGCCGCCCCCGGTCCTCCCGTCGACGCACCGTGGGGAGACCCCGGCGAGCCTTGCGGCAGCGGCATTCCATGGGGGGACACGGTGCGAACACCGGGTGTGGCAAGGGAACCGAACCAGATGCTCGCGAAGGTGCGGTTCAGAGTCGAGCTGGCGAAGTTCCTCATCTCCGTGGCGTCGCGAATAGCCACCACCTGTCCGACCTCGATGGGGCTCGTCGCGACAGCGACCCAGTGCTCCGCGCCACTGTCAGCTGCTATCCGCAGGTATGTGTACTTTGGGACATCGATGACTTCGAGCACCCTGCCCTCTATCCCCGGCTGCCCCTGCGGTGCACCGGTGGGCAGGTCAGGCGAGCGCACCTGTTCTGCTTTCGGCGCATTCTCCGCGTTCGGGGCTTCGGCTCCAACGTCAGCCAAACCATACCAAAGCCCCGCACCGGCGAGACCCAAACCAACCGCCACAGCGGGGACCATCGAACTCTTCATTGCCTTCATGCGTTCACCTCTTCGCTGAGAATCACTCCCGAACTAGGAGACCGCCCCAACAGCCGCTGGGCGCTCGAGCGTACCTTAGCTTCCCACCGCGGCAAACTCGAGCGGCCCTTGCCCCTCTCCCACAGCTCTGCGAGGAGACAGGTTGCCTCCCTGGAGCTCGCGCAGGTGGGGCTCCGCTCTACTTGAACATGTGGCATGTGGAACAACGTGCGGCGTCCGGGAAATGATCTACCATGTCTTCGTGGCAGCCGAGGCACGTCGCCTTGCCCGGCACCCGTACGGCGTGGGTTTGATGGCAGTCTCTGCATTGGCTGTGTTCGGAAATGCGGTGGCTTCCAGGCGGGCTGGGATGACACGAAGCGCAATCGGCAACCACACCGTCATGCGGCTTGTGGCACCCCTGGCATTCGCGGTGGGTTGGTGACACGGACGTCGCTGCTGCTGCGGCTTGAGCGGCGTGACAATCCTCACACCCATGCCACCAATCCGCGCGGGGCGGGCTGTGGGGGGCGTGACAGTCGCCACAAGCATGAGCTCCGCCCGCCAGAGTCGTGGTAGGTTCCGAGTGGCACGTGCCGCATGCAGCAGCTGGGGTCGGCTGATGGGTATCGTGGCAACCCGAGCAGCGCCGGTGCTCCACGGTCTTCCACGCGGTAGTACCCGAAAGCATCGCCTGGTGACACGCACCACAGGCGGGCCCCTCGAAGGGAGCTTGATGCACCGCATGACAGGACGTACACGCTGCGTGTCTTCCGTCGGCAGCCTTCACCTCGCCATGGCAGGCTCGACAATCATCGACCCTGCCTGGTGCCGCGCCGTGGGGCTGATGACAATCGAGGCACGCGCTGTCGTGCACCCCCAAAGCATCGCGAGCGTGGCAATCCCGGCACGCATTGACGGAAGCCTCGAAACCGTGCGGTGAGTGGCACGTCGAACAACTGCGATGCTCGACTGGAGCCGAGGACGCAAGCGCCGAAGGTCCCTCGTGACAGAGACCGCACCGGCGTACGGCATTCGCCGTGGCGTGCGGAGAATGGCACGATCCGCACGTCATGTGCTCTGGATCTGCCCCGGCGAGCGCCCGCACCAGGGGCTGGTGGCAAGCAGCGCAGCCGATGGTAGCGGTCCGACCAGAATGCGGCTCATGGCAGGTGGTGCACGCGTCGTGGCCATGCCCCAGGTTCTCTCGGTGACACTGCATGCAGGCTTCGTTCGGCGTCTCCGACCCGTGCGCGGTATGGCAATTGGCGCAAACGCTGTGCTCGTTGGCATCCCAGGCCGCCAGCTTTGCCTGCTGGTCGGCGTGACAGTCACGACAACCGCGGGGACTCGCCTCGAAGGTATGAGCCTCATGACACCACCCACAGCGGTTGTGCTCGATCGCCATCGTCGCATTCTCGACGGACCTTAGTTCATTCTCATGGCAGCGGTCACAGCCCTCGTGCATCTGTGGCCGTGGCCCATGGATCGCGTGGCAATCGCCGCACGCCTCGTGTTGTGTGGAGTGCAGCTCGATCGACTCGTGGCACGCCTGGCACTGATTCGCCTTATTCCAAGCCTCCGATACCGGTGCGTGAGGGTTGTGACACAGCTCACAGCTGCGTAGGTTGCCGTGGGTTTGCTCGGGCAAGATTGGTGGCCCAGGTACCACACGAGCAAAGCGCTCGCTCCGGTCCTCGTGTATCAGGCCCCCGTGGCACCGCTGGCAATCGGTCGTGGGCTCACTCCCCTGCGGCCCCACCGAAGCGAGGAAGTTGTGACACGACGCGCACTCGATACCCTCGTGATCGTGTTCAAAGCTCCCGACCCCCGAATGGCACGTCTGACATGAGTCGCCGACGGGCTCCTCGACGTGAGTCGTGAAGCCGTGGCACTCCATGCAGGGCACCGGGTCCTTCCCTGAGAGATGAGCAATGTGCCCAGCGGTACGACTGAGAGACGTCAGACCTTCCACGGACTGCGCGTGACAACTGCCACAAGCGTCTCGGTTTGCCAGCGCATGTCCCTCGGGCGCCTCACCCAACCCGAGCTCCCCAGCGAGGACGAGCTGCGCCCCCTCCAGGGTGCCCAGTGCGTGACACTGCGTACAGGCTAGCTCCCTATGGGAATGGCTCTCGGCATTGATGGTGCTCTGCTGGTGGCAAGCAAGGCAATTGGCGCTGCTCGCGCGCGCGCGCCAGCCCAGGCCAAAAGTGGCGACGACCACTAACAATGCCGCGCAGGCAACACCGAGAGCTACAACGCGCCGGCGTTTGCTCCACCAGGAGCGACCATCAGAACTGAAGGAGCGTTCGGTACCCCGGGTCATGCGCCCAACCAGAGGCCTGCTAGCGCCCAAAACATCAGAATGGCGAGAACGGTGCCCAGCACGAGCGCCGTGAGCCCGAAGGCGCTCGTCAACAGACGCTTCCACGGCGCCCAGTCGCCTTGGGCCGCGATCTCGTCGAGCCGGCCCTCTCGGGCCAAGCGCTCGAGCTGTCGGGCTCGCTCGTGCCTCATCTCTTCTTCGCTGATGCGTCCAGAGAACATGACGGAGTCCAGCGGGAACTTCTCGAGGCGGAAGTGGCTATTGAAGAAGTGAAACGTAAGGATGAACCCCGCTGCCAAGAGCGCTTCTTGACTGTGGACGACTTGGGCCAGGTTCACGGACCAACCTGGAATGAACAGCGCAGCCTTCTCCGGAAACCACATAACGAGCCCCGACATTCCAATGAATGCACTGCCCCAGAGCTCCGCAAAGTAGTCGAACTTCTCCCAGTAAGTGAATCTATCGAACTGCGGTTTGGGGCCTCTGCCGAGAAACCAGCGGAGATGACCGACGAGATCCCTGAGGTCCTGTCTATTGGGCAGCGGAGAGTCCGGACCGAAAGCGACGCGCAGGAAGGCTCGGGACGTCGGGAGTCCGTCGCGGGCACGGAGTTCGTGCACCCTCCTCCATGTTGGCCCGACGAGGCTCGTGACGTGAAGGAGCAAGTAGATGCCACTGATGACGGCACCCACCCGGTGCAGGACCGCCGCTCGTCGTGCACCGCCGAGCATGTCGAAGATCCACTGTGCCCACCAAGTATCGTGGAACTTCAAAGGCATGCCCGTGAGAACCAGCAAGAAGAAGCTCACGATGATCAGTAGGTGGCAGAACCGATCGATCGCCCGAAACCTCACGTACACGCGGCCACGAATCTGTTCTCGCGCCTTCCTCTTCTCCTCCTTGAATCGCCGGGGATCGCGGCGGTAGACGATGTAACTTCGAAGAACCCACAATGCCGTGTGCACACCCCAGATCGCGAATGTTCCGACGATCAGACTCGTCATGATGACGAAAGCCCAGAAGAGCATCGGATAGTTGTCGCGGTCCTTGTAGTCCCCGTGCGCCATGAAGCTCATGAAGGCGTCGGGCGCGCCCGGATGGCATTCACGGCACGTTGCACCACGGTTCTGCGGCGCGAGGCGTGAGGATGGATCCCAGGAGGGCAGGATCCGGTGCTTGCCGTGGCAATCGAAGCAGGCCGCCACTTCCAGGCTCTTCAGATCGTGGGCCCTGCCGTGATAGGTCTCGAGGTACGCCGACAGACGCTCCGCATGGCACTCGCCACAGACCCGGTCGCTCGCGAGCTTGAACTTGCCGGTTGGGCGCACGACGGAGTGGGATGTATGGCACGTGATGCAAGTCGGAGCGTTCGGATCATCGGCCTCGACGGCAGCCGCGTGCACGCTCGCCCTGAACTCGCCGATCTCCTTCTCATGGCATTTGCCACAGGTCGCGGGGACGTTCCGGCGGTGGACGGTCGAGCGCGGGTTCGAGGCCCTGAATACTCCGTGCTCCTTGCCGTGACAGTCGACACAGGAGGGAGCATCCCGGTTTCCGGCTGCCAGCTCGGCGCCGTGCACGCTCTCCGGATAATGGCTGACCCCCTCCGCCCCACGAATACCGAGCTCGCGGGCAAGCTCGGGGTTACTGTGGCAGCGGCCGCATGTCTCCGGCAGATTGCTCGCGTACACCGGAGAGCGGGGATCCCCAATGGGGACGATGTCGTGCGAGCCATGGCAGTTCACGCAACGGGCTGCATCGCTCGCGCCGCGCCTGATTGCCGTGCCATGAACGCTCTGGTCGTAGCGGGCCGCCGCTTCCTCGTGGCAGTTGGAGCAGCGGGTTCGTGCGCGGTCATAGTACTCTTCGCTCTGCGAGTCGCTGCCCGGCGCCGGAACGTGACAATCAGTGCACTCAAGGACCGCATGGATCGACTGCTGAAGCTGCGCCTTGACCACGTCAGGGTCCGGAATGCGCTGCTCCAACTGCAGTTGACGGGCTGCGACGGCAACCACTGGAGGGGGAGCGGGATCCTCCCCGCCGCAGCCCGCGGCCAACATGCCGCACAGAAGTGTCACCGCTCGCAGCAGCCGCGACGCGAGCCACCCAGACGGCTGCACGGGCACTGCCCGGGAATGCTTCTTGGAGGAGAGTTTACGCATGCTTGCGCTATGACCGCAGCGTCAGCAAGAATCTCCACCCGGGCAAACGCGGTCGGGTGGTGCGGATGGGACGAACCGCGGGTCCGCCCCCACAGCCAATGGGCGTATTCATCTTTTAACCCGCTTCTGGCGCCTCCGATACGGATAAATCGACGGTTACGGGCCGAGCGCAGCGCGCCCTCGTCCAATGATAGGTAATTAGTACGGATGACCCAGTGCTTTGCTGGTATTCCCGGCGTGAAGAGAAGCCCAGGGCGAACAGGAATGGGTCCGAGCAGACGACGGCCTTCGAGCTTCTTGCCCAGTCCTCGCCCGTCAGGGGCTGGGCAAGAAGCGATCGAGAATTGCACTCGCTCATCTAGGCAGGAGACGCCTGCGAAGGCTCCGCCTTCGTCCCATCGAGGGGAACCCATACCCTCAGCGACGTACCACTACTGCGATCGCTATCGATGCTCACCTTGCCGCGGATCAGGGCTATTCGCTCTTTGATACTCGTTATCCCCAGTCCGGATGCTTCCGTGGCGCGCACCGAGGATGGATCGAAACCCCACCCATCGTCCTCCACGAGCAGGATAACCTCCGAGGTCCTTCGCAGCACGACGACGCTCGCCCTGCTGGCTCGTGCGTGACGCACTGCATTGTTCAGAGCCTCTTGCGTCACTCGATAGAGCACGAGTTCGATGGTCTGCGGCAGACGCGCGCCGATTTCATCCATTTGGACGAACCTATAGTCGATGGGCAATCCGCTGCGCTGTTCCACCGTCGCGACGTGTCGCTCGAGAGCGGAATCCAGACCGTAGTCATCGAGAAGGGAGGGACGCAAATCCCAGGCCAGGCGGTGTACCTTCTCCACCAGGCCGCGAACCGCCCGTTCCATATTGCTCCTGACCAGCCTGCTGGGCGTATCATCCGTCGTCGATTTGAGCTCGAGTAGCAGCGCCGACAGCGATTGCCCAAGGTCATCATGGAGCTCCCGGGCCACTCTCTTTCGCTCCTCCTCTTGAGAAGCAAGCACGCGCTCGAGTAGCTTCCGCTCGAGCGCCGCTGCCTGCTCGCGGGCTTCCCGCGCCGCGCTGCGCGCCAACTGCTCCGCCAACGCTGCTGCCGCAACGCCCACCGCCGCGTCGAGGAAGTAGCGCTGCGACGGCTCGAACTCGCATCCGGGCCGGAGATAGAAGTTCACCACACCGAGAGCACGACCCTCGTAAAGCAGCGGGAAGACTGCGTGCCCGTGGCTCGCCACCGGGTGGGGAACACGCATCCCCGTGAGAGTCTCGTCAGGAGCGGTGATTACCACCGTCTGGGATTGCGCGACCGCGCCGCATAAGCACTCACCCAGAGGGACACGCGCGCACTGCTCGCTGACCGCGGCCTCCAGGTTGCGGCACGCCGCTAGCTCGAGCGCTCCGCCGCGGCGCACGAAGGCTGCGGCTCCGCTCGTAGCACCCATCCACGATAGCCCAAGAGCCAGGTCTATCAGAAGCTGCAGCGTCGATTCGGGTGTGCTCGCCCGTTGGAGCTCTTGCAGTAGCCTTGCCAGCGCCTTGTGGTGCTCGAGGCTACGTTCCAGCTCCCGAGCAGCATGCTTCTCCTGCGAGATATCGCGAGCCAGAAGGAGGTGAACGGGGCGGCCGTCGAACGTCAGCAGGCTCGTCGGGTACACTGCCGAGGTCAACCAACGACCACTCTTCTCGTCGAGAAACTCGGTCTCGCCATCCACCTGCTCGATGACCAACCGCTGCAAGGGGCACTCGAGACCGCGATGCAGGCTGGGGCAATGGTCCCGATCGACGCGGTCGCTGCAGAACTCGCGCCGCGCCGCTTCGTTCACGGCAACGACGCTGTGCTCATCATCGACGAGCACAGCGAGGAAGGGCAAAGCGTCGAGAATTCGCCGCCAGGGTTCCGGTTCCGGGCAAGCCACGTTGAGCGCCACGGCGCGGTCGGCTGCGGGCCCCATATGCAGCCAGCATTGACGGGAGCGCCCCCATGGTCAAGGCTCACTGTCCACCAGCGGGCCGGCGCCCCCCCAAACCAGCTCGCCTGGCCCAGGCAAGGGCAGCCTGCGCCCTAGCGAGACTCCCCAGCTTCAATCGCCGAAAAGGTCAGCAAAACGGGGGGCAAAGGCCTCTGCCAGCAGATGTTCCACTTCCTCTGCAGTGGCGCTACGCAGGGCAGAACTCGCCACTTCTTGCGCCTCTCGTAGCTCGACTCTCCCGATCGCCTCCTTGACCTCAGGAATCGCCGACGATTCCATGCTGAGTTCTCGCAGGCCCAAGCCAACTAGCAGGACGGCAGCAAGGGGATCGTTGGACATCGCACCGCAGACTGCAACCGGCAAGCAACGCAGAGACGCCGCTCTCACGACGATGTCGATCAGACGCAACACAGACGGGTCAAAAGGTGTGGCGAGTTGGGCAAGCTCGTGGCTGGCGCGGTCCACAGCCAACGTATACTGCACCAGATCGTTGGTGCCGATGCTGAAGAAGTCCGCCTCCTTCGCGAAGACATCGGCCATGATGGCGGTCGACGGGACCTCGACCATCACCCCGACGGGAACCGCCGAGGCGTGCTTCACTCCGCGACGGTCCAGCTCGGCTTCTGCACGTGCTAGCAGCTCCCGAACCGCACGGAGCTCCCATATGGCTGAGACCATGGGGATGAGAATCCTGAGGGAGCCGAACGCAGCAGCTCGGAGCAGGGCTCTCAGTTGCGGCATGAACGTCTCCGGATGGGCAAGACCAAGGCGGACGGCGCGGACGCCAAGCGACGGATTGTGTTCCTCCCGGGTACCGAATACCGCCGCGAACTTGTCGCCCCCCAAGTCGAAGGTCCTGAGCGTGACCGGATGCGGCGCCACGGCCTCGAGAACGGAGCGATAGACTTCGAACTGCTCGTCCTCGTCCGGCGCCTCTGCCCTATCCGTGAACAAAAACTCGGTTCGGTAGAGGCCAATACCCTCGGCACCTTCGATGAGGACGAGGCTCGCCTCCGATGGAAGCTCGATGTTCGCTCGCAGATGAATGCGCGTCCCGCAGCGGGTCACGGCAGGCTCATCGGCATGTTCGCGCAGCTCGCGACTCAAAGCTACATGCCGCGCCGCCCTGCGATCCGCGAGTTCTAGCATCTCCTGAGTGGGTGAGAGCGTCACGGTCCCGCGCATGCCATCGATGATGACTTGATCCCCGCTACCCACCTTGCTGAGCAGACCCGGCACGCCAACCACCGCGGGAATCTCCAAAGACCGCGCCAGGATAGCCGTGTGGCACGTCCGCGTGCCAACCTCCGTGACGAGGGCACGAACATGCTCGCGGCTGAGCCCAGCCGTTTCGGCTGGTGAAAGGTCATGCGCAACAATGACGACCGGCTCACGAAGCTCCGGAATGGGAACACCCCCATGGTGACCCGCCAAGGCTCGCAGTAGGCGGTCCCCAACGAATTCGATGTCGTGGCTCCGTTCCGCGAGGTAGGGGTCCGTGGCGCCCGCGAGCTGGTCCGACATCTCCCGCACCGCCTCATCGACCGCCCACTCGGCGCACTGACGATCGATACAGATCCGCCGCTCGACGTCCTCACGGAGCGTCTCGTCACGCACCATCATTACGTAGGCCTCGATGATGGATGTCTCGGCTTTGGTAGCCCCCGATCTCAGTCGTTCTGCAGCATCGAGCAGGGCCTGCGAGGCGAGTTCCACAGCTGCATCGAAGCGCCGGAGCTCCTCTTGAGCCTGGTGCTTGGCGACACGCCGATGCACCACGCCGGGCCGCCGCGTGTCGAGCACGAGCGCTGGTCCAATCGCTAGACCTGGCGAGCCTGCGATTCCCGGCAGGACCTGAGGGGCTGCTCGGAGACGCCCGACGCTGTCAGCTCCGTCACCCATCCACTACTCCGGCTCGCCAAATCGATTCTCGATGAGCTCGCCAATCGAGCGCACCGCTTCCTCGGCGCGCTCGCCAACGGCTTCGACATCTAGCGTGGATCCCGCACACCCGCACAGCAACAGCACCCCCATTATGCTCTTTGCATTCGCCGTCTGTTCGTCTCGACTCACCGTGATCTCACACGTGAAGCGCGAAGCAATCTCCACGAGCTTGGTCGCGGCCCGTGCGTGAAGACCCAGCCGATTGCGAACCATGAAGGAGCCCCGCGCCACGTTCATGGGGACTCCTCACCAGTTGCGGTCGGCAGCGAATCGCTGCGTATGAGGTCCCGGTGAACCACGGATGGACGCCGCCCCATCTGCCCAGCGAGTTCGGTGGCGAGGCGCTCCGCGAGGGTAACGCTCCTGTGGCGACCTCCTGTACACCCCAGCGCAATGGTCAGGTACGCTTTGCCCTCCGCCTCGAAACGAGGCAGGCAGAAGCTCAACAGGTCCTTGGCTCGACCGAGGAATGCCTTGGCGTCGGCACTCGCCAAGACGTAATCGCGAACGGGAGCATCCAGCCCCGACAGTGGGCGCAGATGCTCGACGAAATGTGGATTGTCGAGGAAGCGCACGTCAAGGACGACGTCCGCATCGAAGGGTACCCCATGCTTGAAACCAAAGGACATGACACGCGTGCTCATTCGCGTGGCGCGCTCCTCGGCCGTCGCAATGGCCTCGATGACCTTCTTGCGGAGTTCATGGACGGTGAGGTCCGTCGAGTCCAGAACCAATGTGGCACGCAAGCGCAGCGGAGCGAGCCGGCTACGTTCCAGCCGAATGCCGTCGATAACTGCCCCAGATTCGTGTTGGGGCGATGCAGCACTCGCGCTCAGCGGATGTGGCCGACGCGTGCTGTTGAATCGCTTCAGCAGGGCTTCGTCCGCTGCATCGAGGAACAGCACGCGCATGTCGGCCGTCCCTGAACTGAGGAGCCCATCAATGACGCCCTCGGCGTCTTCCAAAAAACCCCCGACCCGGACATCGACGCCGAAGGCTGCGCGCGCAATCCCGCGGCTGTAGAGCGCTTTCAGAGTCGGCTCGAGGACAGGAGGAGGAAGATTGTCGACGCAGAAGAAGCCGAGGTCTTCCAGTGCATGGACCGCAGTGGATTTGCCCGCCCCACTGAGACCAGTCACGATGACGACCCTGAGCGGCTCCGGAGACATCAGCGCTTCCCTTCTTCGTCGACCGGCGGAGGCGCTGAGCTCTCGTTGGGCGCCCGAACGAATGCCTCGCCCGGCTTCCGAGGATAGTCGGACAGCGGCTGGGGTCCCAAACCGGCAAGCTGGCTGTCAATCTTGTCGATGAAATCCTTGCCTGGGAAGTGCCCCGCGCGCCGCAAGAGCTCCACGCGGGCTGCAATCTCTATGATCGCGCTCATGTTGCGCCCGGGCCGCACGGGCAGGCGGACCTCGCGGATGGGCACACCCAGAATCTCGCGGAACCGACTGTCGAGCCCGATGCGGTCGTAGGTAGCATCCTCGCGCCACAGCTCCAGCTGACAGACGACGTCGACCCGCTTCCGCTCTCGGATGGCCGTAACTCCGTACAGGTCCTTGATGTTCAGTATCCCAAGGCCGCGCACCTCGATGTGGTGTCGCAGCATGGCCGCTGGCTGCCCGAACACCATGCCGGGCGGCTTGTAATCGCATTCGATCACGTCGTCCGCGACCAGGCGATGTCCGTTCATGACGAGTTCCAGCGCGCACTCGCTCTTCCCAATGCCGCTCTTGCCCAGGAGCAAGACCCCCACCTCGAATACGTCGACGAGCACACCGTGAATACGCGTTCGCGGCGCGAGCCTTTCATCAAGCAGAGTGTGAATCGACGTGATCGCCGTCGAGGAGCGCTCAGTACACACGACGAGCGGAGTACCCGAGGAGTCGGCTTCGTCGCAGAACGGCCGGGGAGGATCGATCCCGCGGGTCACCATGACGCACGCGAGCTCCGCAGAGAACAGATTCCGCGCGGCTGCAACCTGGTTCTCCGGCGGCAACGACTCCGCGTAGCTGAGCTCCGTCTCTCCGAGCACCTGGATTCGTGTCGGAACGATGCCATGCATGTGGCCGACCATGGCGAGGCCCGACTTCTGAATGCGGGGGTGCCCGATCTCTCGCTCCAGACCAGCCGCGCCGGCAACCAGCCGCACATTCAGCTGAAGGCCAGGATCGTCCAATAGCTGGCGAGTAGTGATGCTGCGCGCCACGGAGGGGGGTTCGTACACGGTCATCGTCGGATCACCCCATGGCTTCGTCTTGAGCTCGAATCAGCTCGAAGGCCGCCGCGGGCGACACCGCCTTTGTCAGGCGCTCGCGCGTCGCGGAGTCCCGCAGAAGGCGAGAAATCCGCGCAAGCGTCCGCAGGTGGTCGCCGGTGGCGCGTCGAGGCCCCACCACACCGAAGATGATCGTGACCGGCGCACCGTCAATCGCTCCGAACGGCACGCCGAGGGGGCAAAGGATCAGCGCCGCTGCCTGCCGCGGAGCCGCATCCGCCGAAGCATGTGGAATAGCGACTCCGTCACCAATACCGGTACTCTGGAGCTTCTCTCTCTCCACGAGTAGGAGCTCGACCTGTTCCTGCCCGAGCTCCACCTCGGTGGCCAGCAGGCCTGCAAGCAGGCGCATGACGTCGTTCTTCTCACGAACGAAGCTACCGTCTGTGTCGACGAGGATCCGCTCGGGACTGAGGATCTGGCTGAATCGCATGGCGGTCGAATTGGGGAGTCGGATCGTGCGGGGGCGCGCCCGTCTTGCCAACTGGCTCGCGATGAGCGCGAGCTCTCTAGTAGCAGGTTTCCGAGTCAACCCCCCGCGGAATCCACTCTCCCTCGCGCCAAGGATGCGACCCTGAGATCAATCGGCCGCCTTCTTCGGTACGCCGCCAGCGGCATCGAAGAACGCCTTCGGTGGCTGATCCGCTCTGAGGGTGGCAGGTGACCTGCGCTTCTTGTCAACGGCAGTCTCCTTGTTTCCTCGGATCTGGCGCTCGAGCTTGTCGATGACCTTGTCAATCGACGCGTACAGGTCTTCGCCGACTTCCTTCGCTTCGACGTGCTCACCACCGCTGGACAGGCGAACCTCCGCCGAATGAGCCAACTTCTCTAGTGATAGCGTCACCTTTGCCGTCATCGGTTCCTTGAGGAATTTCTGCAACTTGCCTACCTTCTCTTCAGCGTAGTTCTTGATCGCGGGGCTGGCGTCCATGTGGCGGAAGGTGATGCTGATGTTCATTGGACCTCCTGGAAGTCGTTCAAGAATACTCCAAGTTGCCGGCCTTCGGCGACCCTGACCGACGCAACACCCGACGAAGTGGGCGGTGCGGTCCTCGACCGGATCGCACCGGGGGGACGCCACCTAGCCGGCCCTGGCGCCGCAAAGGAGTCAAACGGAGACGACCCGGGGGTCCTGCACCCGATTAGAAACCATCCCACCTCGGTTCCGCCACACGACGCCCCCTGATTCCCCACACATCTCCGTCCCCCCGTGCAACCGTGGGCGCCGCGGAGCGCTCTGCGCGTTCGGCTCCTGCGGCGCCGGTCGCGCCAGAGTGGCCCAAGCCTGGATCAGAAGAGCCGTTTGCGTTTGGATGAAGCGAGTATTCCAAGCATTTCCCGGTACTTGGCCACTGTTCGTCGTGCAATCTTGATGCCGTCATTCTTCACGAGCATTTCCACGAGCGCCTGGTCGCTGAGGGGATTCGACTTGTCCTCGGCTTCGATCAGCTTCTTGATTGCTTGCTTGACGCTTTCGCTCGCGATGTCCTCGTTCGCTACCCTGCGGATGCTCGAATTGAAGAAGTACTTCAGCTCGAAAAGGCCCTGCGGAGTGTGCATGTACTTGTTGGTCGTCACTCGGGAAATCGTGGATTCGTGCATTCCCACGGCCTCTGCGACATCGCGAAGGATCATCGGCTTGAGGCACTCGACTCCCCGCTCGAAGAAAGGCCGTTGCTTCTCCACGATACACTCAGCAACGCGAATGATGGTCTTGCGTCGTTGTTCGATGGCCCTGATCAGCCACTGCGCGTTCCGCAGCTTTTCCCCGACGAACTCCTTGGCAGTGGGGTCCTGCATCAACCGCTTCGTCAACGCTTCGTTGATGAAGAGACGCTGCATGCCGCGATCATTGTCTACCACGACGAACTCGCTGCCATCCTTGATCACGTAGACATCCGGCGTGATACCGATGGTTCGGTCATCGGCATCGACGAAGTTGCGGGCAGGCCGACTCTCTAGCTTCTGAATCTCCTTGGCGGCTTCGTAGACTTCCTCGATCGAGAGTTTCATCTCGCGAGCGATCGCCTGGTAGTTGTGCCGTTCGAGATGATGCAGGTGTTTCTCGATGATCTCGATCTCGACGTCTTCGTAGCCGAACGCTCGAGCCTGCACCAGGAGACATTCGCGCAAGTCCCGGGACGCGACTCCGATTGGGTCGAAGTTTTGTATCATCTCCAACACAAGGGGGGCGTCATCACCGTGGAGCCCCGACTCCTCCGCGAGATCCTCGACAGTCAGATCGGGCGTCCGTGTACCATCGGGCCGCTCGATGCCTGCAAGGTCCAAGTACCCTCGCTCGTCGAGATTCCCGATGACCAACTCTGCAAAACGACGCTCCACATCAGTGAAGTCGCTCATCTGCAATTGCCACAGCAGGTGGTCCGGCAGGCTCCGCGGCTTCGTTAGATTCTGCTCGATGGGCGGGAGCTCCTCGAAGCCGCCGCGCTGTCCTGGGGTGGGCTGCTGCAAGGTGCGGTTCTCCAGGAACTTCTCCCAGTCGACCTCCCTGACTGCACGCTCGTCGTCCATGGAAACGTTGCCGCGCTCGTGGCGAGGGACAGAATCGTCGTCTGGTGACTTCCCCCTGTTCGCTTCGCCATCCGGTTCGCTGCGCCCCCTCCCACCGTCAGCGTCTTCTTCGCTGAGTACCGGGTTATTGTCGAGCTCCTTCCGGACCTCGTCCACCAGCTCCAGGCGCGACAATTGCAGTAACCGGATCGCTTGCTGAAGCTGGGGGGTCATCACCAGCTGCTGCGTGAGGCGTAGTTGCTGCTTGATCTCCATTGAATATGCCCAAACGCCGACGTGCCCCATCGGCCAGGTCAGTGTAACACCACGCTGGGGTGTCGTGGCAATCGGTGGAAGCTATTCTTGCGGCTCGGCCGACGAAACGGGAAGCCCCCAGCGCTCCCCTGGCCTGGGAAAAACCGGCGCTGCGAACCGTGGCATGCGAGCCGCGGCCCCAGAGCCGAGCCTCGCTGTCGACGCCGTCCACTATCACTGCAGGTAGCGGGCTCGGACCACCGGATGATCCACGAAGGTTGCAGGGTCGGTCTGCAGGGAGATGCGGCCATCTACGAGCAACCATGCCTCGTCGCAAAGCGACATCACATCCCCGATGCGGTGATCGGAGAGCAGGACGAGCGCCCCCCGCGCCGCCTCTCCACGAACAATAGCGCCGATTCGTTCTACACGCGATGGATCGAGGCCGGCGAACGGCTCGTCGAGCAAGTAGGTCGACGCCTCGGGCAAGAGGGTTCGGATGAGCTCGACTCGGCGGCGCTCGCCGCCTGAAAGGTCATCGACCGGCGTTGCAGCTTGGCCTTCCAGGCCGAACTCCGCGAGCCAATCCCGCCGCCCTGCCCTCTTCCTGCTTCCCAGAGCTCGCTCGAAGGTCGTTATGTTCTGACGGACCGTGCAACCGAAGAGGACGCTCGGCTCCTGCGGAAGATAGCTCATCCCCAGGCGCGCACGTTTCCAAAGCGGGAGTTCCGTGACGTCGACACCGTCGAGATGGACGCTCCCAGAGCTCAGCTGCTCGTCGCCGACAAGCACTTTGAAGAGGGAGCTCTTTCCTGCCCCGCTTGGGCCCAGGACGCCAATGACACGACCACCCGTCGCGGCAAACTCGAGCCCTCTCAGGATCTCTTGCTTCCCGTAGCGCAGGGAGACCCCGCTTGCCCTGAGACGTGCTACCTGCAACGGTCCACTTCTAGCGAGAGGGAGCGCTCACCGGGATGGAGCCCTTTACATCGCTCAGCGTCACGTGCCGCGTCTTGATGTCGATGGTGGCCTCATCAGCATGAACCCAGCCTCGGCCGCGCGCGAGCTTGACGCCTCCGGTGAGCTTCACTCGGCGCTCTGCGACGTTCACCTGAACCACCGCCGCATCTGCAACGATGCCGCGCATCTCCGCGTGAACACCGCCGCTGCCCCTCGCCCATTTGACTCGTGGCGCATCGTCATAACGAATCTCCACCCTGGGGCAGTCGACCCGGAGCTCGCCGAGCTTCACCGAAACGTTTCCATCGAGGACCGCAGTCCCGGCTTCGATGTTCACCTCGAGTGCGTCCGCCGTCACGTCGAGGACTTCACCTGCTACCACGGCCAAAGGGCCAGCGTGGGCCGACTGATCGGCATTGACCCACACCATCGACGTCGTGAACGCCGCCGCTGCCAAGATGACTAGGTGCTTCTCCATGGACTTGCCGAAAGCTTCCGACCCCCAAGTCTTACTCACAAAGACGGCGCACGCTCGCGAAGATTCAGGGAGGCCTGGCGATGAAGCCCGGCTCGGGGTACTTCCCCGTCGAGGCTGAACGCCGTGGAGCCAAAACTCGACCTGCAGGTGACGACGGTTTATCGCGTCAAGGTCTTGTGGTTGTCAGTGGTCGCGGACAGCGGTGTCATAGCCGGCGCCCGCTTCTTGAAGCTCCTCGGTCTAGCCCCCGAAGCGCTGGAAGACGAGACCGCACCACTTCCCGCAAGCATCTGGCATGAAGCGCTCCAGCGTTTCGCGGAGTCGCGGGGACTGGCCAGCTTGAAGGGATCGAACGCTCCGCGGCACCCCACGTGTCTAGCCGCGTGGGCGCGCGTGCTCCGCGGTGCACAAAGCCCGGCACAAGCGTTCGCCCAGCTGGGCGACCACGGGGGCGACGTGCCCACAGATGGTTGGATGACCGAGCGCCTCGCGCCATCACAGTGGGAAGGCTCTGTCGCCCTCCGCCATGAGGAAGCAGCCATCGGCGAGCTCTGCTCCGCCGCACGCGAAGCTGAGCTGGCGAGTCTTCCGGAGCTCTTCGGCTTACCTCGTGGACGCGTGCGGATCGAGTCCTCGGAGGCGCGACAACACTTCGTCGTGACATGGAGCGCCCCAGTTCTGTTGCCGGGTGCAATCGTTGGCACCGCTGCTGCAGCGAGTATCCTCGCAGTCCAGGGTGCGATCGCCGGAACCCAAGGCACCCTCTCGGCAGGACTCTCGGCATTGGGCGCCGGAGTGGCAGCGAGCACTCTCTACGGAATTGCTGCCCAGCGTCGACGCTCTTGGAGGGGACAGACCATGAGGCTCGCTGCGCTGGAACGCGCCGCGAAGCTGGGTGACCGAGCGCGCCGCCTCACCGCCTCACTGCAAACGGGAAGGGTGTTGGCAGGCCAGTATCGGCTGGGTCGTCGCCTTGGGGTGGGCGCCTCGAGCGCCATCTGGAACGCTACCCGGGTGTCGGACGGCGCAGCCGTCGCGGTGAAGCTGCTCAAGACATCGGCGCGACACGATTCGCAGGCGGACGGGCGCCTACGCCGCGAAGCCTGGGCGTTGACACGAATCGCACATCCGAACGTCGTGAAGCTGCTCAACACGGGTGAGCTGAGCGACGGAAGCTTCTATCTGGTGCTCGAGCGCCTCCAGGGGGAAACACTCTTGGCCCTGATCGAACGGGCCGGGCCGCTGCGCGGGGACGCGCTGTGGTCCATCGCCCTGGGGCTCTGTGAAGCAGTCGAGGCGGTGCACTCGGCTGGCATCATTCATCGGGACCTGAAACCCGCCAACGTGAACGTTTCGTGGAATGCCGTCGGGGCGCCGCATGTCACCCTATTCGATTTCGGAGTAGCCAAGATCGCGTGGGACGACGCTGAGCTGACCGAGCCGGGGATTGCACTCGGTACACCGGGCTACATGGCTCCCGAACAGCGAGCAGCGGCGCCCGCTGACGCGCGATCCGACGTATTTGCACTTGGAAGCCTCCTGTTCGAGTGCGCAACAGGCGAGCCGTTCTGGCCGGTGTCAGCGCCTGGCGAGAGCGTGCACGGCGCGACGTTCGTGACGGACCGGTTGCGAGCCGCTTCGCTATCCGCTCCTTGGCAGCCCGTTCTCGAACGAGCCCTTGCCGTCGACGCAGATCAACGATTCCAGAGCGCCTCGCAGCTCCGGGAGGCGCTACTCTCGATCCCGAATGCCTAGCTCGGCCCGAGTGCGCCTCGAAGCGGGGCCGGATCGCGCCGGAGCACCAGGTACCTCTGCGGGGCGAACTCGCTCGAGATAACCTGGACCGCGCGGAATTCGTGGAACCCCTCCTGACTAACTAGCCGCGTCTCGACTGGCCGCTCGAAAACTAGCTCTATCCCCCTCCCGCGAACCCCACGCGCGTCACTGAGGAGGAGGACCAGGACATTGATGCGTCGGCGGTTCAGGTAGCCCCGGTCGAGATGCTTCGCATGGTGCGGGCCGGCCATATGGGCGACCTCTGGATTAGTAACTCCGGCGAAGTCCACGACTACGCCGGGGGCAGCCGCGCCGACCCATCCCGCATCAAGCGTACCGACGATGTCCTCGTCCGTGAGCGCAGGAGCCAGTTGCGCGACCCAGGCCGCTCGTGTCTGGAGCACGTTGCGGCCAGGCAACGCACTGACCCATCCGATAGAAAGCGACACGACTGCCGCCGCAACCAACCGCGCGGTGTTGCCCTTTCTGGAGGCGTGGCGACTCAGCGCTGCCCCAAGAACGATCAAACACGGCCAGATAGGCACCCAAAGCCGAAAGAGGGGCATCCAATCCCCCCCCGCCAGACAGACGGCACCCGCGTGCACTACAACGGAGGCTGCCATGGCGCGATACCGACCTTCGAGCGCCGGCCACCCGCTTCTTGTCACGAGGAACCAGAACGGACCGGCCCACAGCAGCGACGTGAGAAGGTATCGCACGCCGTACGCGAGATCGGGTGGCTTCGCGATAAGTGACAACGGTGTCGGTGCACCGAAGAACAGGCCACGCAGCCCAAGCACTACTCCGACCGGAACCGCCACTGCAGCCAGGCCCTTCAGAGCGCGCCACGGCGCAAGCCGCGTGTCGGCGGCTGGCCCGCTCGCCACCTGAGTCCCCGCAGCCAACACGCAGGCCCACGGGATCATCTCGGGCCGCAGTGCGGCCGCGACTCCGGCAGCGAGGGGAGCCGCGCGGCTGGGACGCAACGCCAAAGCCCCTAGAAGGGTCACCAATCCGGTCTCCATGCCAGACGACGCCCATGCCGCGGGGGGTGAGCTGACGAAGAGTAGGCCGAGGACCCACCAACGCCCCTTCCCGACCTGCATCGCCTCAACTTCGCGGAACACGATGCACACAGCCAAAGCCCAGCCCACAACGCCAATCCAGCGGGCCGCCATCAGTGCATGCCAGGGACTCGAGCCCGCAAAGGGGGCAAGACAAGCCGCCCAACCAAGTGGAGTCACCGCGTCGACCACGCCGCCACCGGGGTTGAATGCATAGCCAAAGCCACGAACCCACTGATGAGCCACCCGTGCCGCGATAAGAGCGTCGTCCACAGTGAACCCCCAGGTCAGGACAAGCTGAGGCAGCGCAAGCAGCAAGGCGCATATCAAAAGGCGGCCGTCGCGCCGCAGAAACCGAGCGCTCCTAGTCATCTGCCCCGATCTTGCCAACTCCTCAGCAATCCCAACGCAAAACTTCGAACTGCGGGCGAGGGCTCTTTACGATGCGTCTCGGATGTCGGCAATACACGTCCTGGTGCGGCCCGCAGTCGCACCCGCCCAACAAAGAACAACCGGCCCCTTGTACGGCCTCTTCGACGTCGTCGTCGATGGGGTGAACCTCACGGCTCGCATCGGCGAGAGCCAAGCCATCGCCCTGATTGGCGAGCTCGCCCACGCGGTGGCGGAGCTCATGGCGGGAGAACGCGCACGAGCCACCCTTCACCTCTATACTGAACAGGAGGCGTGGGATCTGGGACTTGAGGCCGATGGCTCCGACGCACTGCTCAGCGTGTACCGGGCCGGGGTGTCGCCGGAGGTCGCCACCTACGGGCGCCGCGTTGCGCTTGTCGATCTCCGGAGCGGGGTGCTCTCGGCCGTCAACGAGGTGCTCAGTTGCCAACGACCGAGCACGCTGGAGACGTCGCTAGCTGCTGCACGGAGCGCCCTGATGGCTCAGGCCACGTCCAAGGCTGCGAGAGTCCGCCACACCGCATGCGAGTTCGCAACGGCGGTCCACGGTGGCTTCGCGCTCGGCGCGCGAGGCGAGTTCCGGTCGACGGAGCAGTCTGGACGAGGGGCGCCCGAGAGCGAGCGTTCGGACCTGCACTCGCTGTTGATGCTGGCGACCTTCCGCGTGAAGGTCCGTGGCCGAACGGTGTCCGTCAACGGAGTCCAACTGTTTCTCGTCGCCGAGCGCTTGCTTGAGCTCGCTGGCGAAGTGATGGAGGCCTGGCAGGCAGCTCGCGCCCTCTTCAGGAGGATCGAAGTTGGCGAGCTGCGTCTCGGCGTGCGTCGGGGACTCGGTGACGCCGCCCTCGCCTTCAGTTTGGGAAAGCGCAGCCACCAAACCGGAGGTCCGGCTATCACTTTCCCTGAGCTCGCCCCCGTCGACTTCGCCCGGGTGGTGGCGCAATTCTCGGAAGCTCTTGCCGAGCATCTCGAAACGCTCGACGCCACGCAACGGCGTAACCTGCGGCTCCTCGCGTTGCGCGAGAGTGCCGAGGCCCTCGACGAGCAGGTCACGCGGCTAACGACGGACCACTCTGTGTCGCGCAGCCGTTCATCTGGCTATCGTAGCTTCACGGCACCCCCTCGCGTGGTAGCCAGTCAGGGGAAATGGGAGCACGGCGGCAAGATGCGCTTCGTGCCCCGCTGGACGGCCGTCGTACCGAATCTCGATCTGCGGTCGATTGCTCTCCAGGGTTCGCGCTTCTTTGCCAGTTCACTCAGAGAAACCCTATGCCTCGAGGCCGCGACGGGTCAGCTCGTCTGGCGCGTTGCCACACGTCGCGCGGGAACCATTGCCACAGCTCACGGCCTGGTCCGTATTCATCCAGATGGTCGAGTGTGTTTGCATGACCTCGATACGGGCGTGATGCGTGCCGCGGTTCGTCTCGCTCCACGTGCGGTCGGCGGCGCTACTGGCGCCGTCGTTCAGAGTCCAGGGCTGCCAAAGATCGTCGTCGTCTCGGAGGGCGAGAGGCGTCTCACGGCAGTCGATCTCGTTTCAGGAGAGATCCGTTGGCGGTACACGGCTCCAGCCGCGGGGGCATACCGCGTGCGCCGCGCAGGTCGACTACTGATCGTCGCGGGCGGAGCATCCGCAATGACGGCACTCGATGTGACGACTGGAGAGGTAACCTGGCGCACGTGCGACCGGCTACCGTTCACCGGTGACGTAATGGCTGATCGCGACGCGGTTTTTGCCGTGACCGGGAGTCGCCAAGGCCCCACTCGCTTGCTCTGCCTTGCAATCGACTCCGGAGAAGTCCGGTGGGCCGTTGAGCTCAAGGAGAGACCGCTCTCCGGCCAGGCTCTCCTAATGAGCACCGAGGCGGTCGTGGTCCCATTGCGAAGCAGTCGCGGTCTCGGTGCCGCTGCTTTCGAGCGCGACACGGGCCGACCTCTGTGGCAGCAAGCTCCAGGACTTGCGCAGGGCCCCTCGAGTTGGCTCGCCACCGAGGACAGCGTCATCGCAAACACGGCTTCGGGCACCATCATATGTCTGGATGCCTCCACAGGGATAACGCGCTTCTCGCACGTCTTCAGTCATCCTGTGGAATCGGATCAACCGCGCCGGTTGGAACTACACCTGCGCCAAGGCGCATTGTTCGTTCCCCAACACGAAGCATACGTACTGAGGCCGAGGGACGGCGAGCTCATCGGAACGATACCCTGCGATCTGGTTCCCGACGGGATGCGCATCGACGACGACTGTTCGGTCTACGTGGCCGAGGACAGTGGACACATCGCGGCGTTCGGCACCACGACGCAGCTGCACCGAATCAAGTGAAGACTGATCCAAGCTCAGAGCTTACGCCCAGACTCTATCCGCTGTGGGCCTCGCCGCCGTCCACGTAGAGGACGTTCCCCGTCAGCCAGTACGTGGCCGGATGCGACAGAGCCGCAATGGTCCGAGCCACGTCCTGCGTGCTCGTCAGGCGACCATGCGGGTTCTTCCTCAGCGCTACCTCTTTCATCAGTTCCGCTCCCGGAATTTTCTGCCACGCCGGGGTTTCCGTGACCCCCGCACAGATGGCATTCGCGGTGACTCCCCGCGGTCCCAACTCCAAGGCGATCTGACGGATGTGCGATTCCAAGGCGCTCTTCGCCGCACTGACGGCGCCGTACCCTTTCCATGCCGCAGCCGAACCGTTGCTCGTCATGGCGAAGATGCGCGCTTCCTTTCCGAGGAGGTTTCGAGCGACGACATCCTGTGTCCAGTAGACGAGGCTGTTCGCCATGACGTCGACGGTCATCTCGAGCTGGCGTTGCTTCGTGATTTCCGCCCCCATCTCGGCGAAGAACGGCAAGAGCGAACCAAATGCCAAAGAATGCAGGATGACGCGGACCTTGTCCCCGCCGCCGCGCTCCTCGAGCCTGCTGCGCACGTCGTCCAGCACGTAACTGCGCCGCTCCTCATCAGCCGCGTTCACGTTATAGAACCACGCCTCAGAGCCCATTTCGCGAATCTGGCCCACGATGCTGTCGACGTTCTGGAGCGTGGCGCGGCGGTCGAGGTGAATGCCCACGATGTTCATGCCTGCTCGGGCCAGCGTGAGCGCAGTGGTTGCACCAAAACCGCTCGATGCGCCTAGAATCAGGGCCCAGCCATCGAGTGCTGGCAGTGGGAATTCGTCGTGAGAAGCCATCGAACCTCTGGGAGTATCTCTGTAGCCACCGACAAGACGGACTGACCGCGTTGCAGGGCTTGGCCTTGATAACAGGAGCAGGGGCGAATGCCAGACTACGAGGCAGATGTTTGTGGGTACCGTGACCCGACCGCCAGTAGGCACCCGCAAACCGGCCCAGCAACCGCAGCAATCCCCGCGGCTGCTTCGCCGGGTAGCGCAGAAGCCCGCCGCTGACAATCACCTCCATCGGTCGTAGAGCATCTGGGCCGCTTGGCCACTGCGGTGTCGTAGAGCCGGCACGGGCCTGATTGGCCGGACTGCGCACGCGGAGGCTCGGGGGAGAGCGCTCAATCACAGCGCGTATACCAGTGCGCTGGCTCGCTCCCGTGCGTACCGAGGGCTGAGGTGCCGTGACGCTGCGACGTTACGGTGTGACGCGTCGGTTCCGCGCCAGCCTCGGGAAATCGTGCGGGTCGAGGATGGCACCGGACGTGCAGTGGCGTGGGTCCATTCGAGGATGGCGCTCCGCTCCACCCCGATCGAGGACGCCCAATGACAGACGCCTGCACATCCTTCCTCCATCGTGACGCTCGACCGCTCGAGGCGAGCCTGTCTTCCGAGAACTCCGCGCGCGAGGACGTCGAGCTCGTCCGAGGACTCATCGGCGACGACCCGAGCGCATGGCGCGATTTCAACGCCAGGTACTCGAGGCTCATCTACTCGTGCGCAGAGCACATCATCCGGCGATTCCCAAGCCTGGGCCCCGAGGACGTCCGCGAAGTCTACGCGAGCTTCTGTCTGCAACTCCTGGCGAATGACAAGCGGAAGCTGCGTCGTTTCGAGGCGGAACGCGGAACGCGGCTAGGCACTTGGCTCCGCGTGCTTTCGACCAACGCCACCTATGACTACCTCCGAACTATCCGTCGCGAGCCTTGCCGCGGAAACGTGAGCGAGACCGACTTGCTCTCGAGCCGGAGCCCGGATCCCTTGCAGCTGGCCGAAGCTCGGCAGCGCGCCGAGGTGGTCACGGTGCTCCTCTCTGGCTTCAGCTCCCGCGACCAGGAGTTCATGATGCTGTACTATGGAGAAGGCTTGTCCCCTGAAGCCATCGCGGAAACGCTGGGTATCAGTGTGAAGACTGTCTACACCAAGAAGCACAAGATTAGGTCCCGCTTGGCGCTTGCACTGCAAGAGCAGCTCCTTGCCGCCTAGGACCGGCACGAGCGACGCCACCAAGGGGCATTGACTTCACGCGCGGTGTGGTAGAACAGCGTCCGATAACCGCTCGGGAGCCGACCGGCTCGGTTCCTACTGCCTTTCTCGACCGCTATCCTCGTGCCATCTCGCACCTCTTTCGTTCCCTCGTTCTTGCTAGCCACGGTCATTGTCTCGTCCGCGACGCTGGCCTGCGGGGGAGGAGGCGGGACTCCAGCGACGCCGAGTCTGAGCGAGGTTGGCGACACTCCCGCGAAGCAAGTGCGAGTGCTCGAGCTTCCCGGACGGCCGCGGACAATCCTGGTCGCCCGCCATGGGGACCCGAGCGCGGCCGTAGCCGTCGCGTTTGCGCCCGGAGGTATCGACGGCGCGGCTGTGGCTGCGCGGCTGGAGGCGGACCTGGCAAAGGCGGGACTTGGTCCACTGCTGGTCCACCTCGATGACAGCGGCGGATACGTCTCGGCATTGACGAGGACTCCGGACGACGCGGGGAACGCGATCGCGGTCGTCTCCGAAAGCCTCACCCGCGCCGCGACGGACATGCCAAGCGGCAAGCGCGACAGCACTGGTTCCCCCATCCCCACGGCGGGTCCCGCAGCTAGCACGCTGCCGTCAGGAGCGTCTTGCGCCGCAGCCTTCTCGGACGGGCCGAGAATTCCCTCCGCAAACGCGAAAGGCGGCGAACGCTCCAGAGCGAGCGGGGGCCTGGCTGGTCTCGGCCCCCAGACAGCCTGGATCCGCTTCGCGGCAGTGGGCAGCCCCGACTACCTGGACGCGGTGCGGGAGGCGGTGAACGCGCTCGACCCCTGGCCCGCCGGGACGCTGGCGGTCCCACCCTGGCCCGCCAGCGATCGTTTCGCCGCGGTCCCAGCCGTGGCGGGGGCTCCGGGTCTGGCGGTGGCCTTACGCCTGCCGTCCGCGGGAGCTGCGATGGGCGCCGCCCAGCAACTCGGGGCGCCGGACTCCCCGCTCGCAATACAGCTGGGCGCACTCGGTCGAGGCTGGCAACTGGACGCTGTCGTCGCGGAGGCCAGTATCGAGGGTGGGTGCCTTCTCGTCGAGCTGACACCAAAGGCGCATCAAGTCGGCCCGAACCACGCGGAGATAGCACGGGCTGCACGACTAACAGCGGAGGAGGCGCAGAAGTTGGCGGAGGAGCAAGCTGAAAGCACCTGGGCTTTCGCCGAATCGGTGCTGAGAAACAGCGATCCGCGTGGCGCCGCGGCCTCGGCCTCGTGGCAATCCCTGAGCACCAGTACCGACGAGCCAGTACGCTACTCGATAGAGTGGCGCGCGGAGGACGACCGCGACGTGTCGGGCGCAGCGCTCGAAAGGATGTTCAACGATATCGGAGAGCAGTGGGAGCGGCCCTCGATTGACGCCGCGGTGCGGGAAGAACCGGGCCAGGCCGAGCTCTGGGTGCTCCTTGCTTCCCCGTGCGGCACCTCTTTCGAGGGCAGCACGGACGCCGGATTGGGCGCGCTCGCTGTGTCGACGGCCGCCCGCGCCAGCCGTGACGACACCACGCTAGAGCCATGGATTGCCCCTGATGGCCTCGGCATCGTTGCCCACGCGGCGCGACGCGCGACGGACGAATCACTGGGACAGCTGGCCCACCGGGTCGGCAAAGCTCTCGCGTCGGCTCTCGTGCGGCGCGCGTCGCCGGAGTGGGCCTTCATGGACGCGAGGACGGCAACTCTGACGTTGCTCGGCACAAGGCCGAGCCCAGGCTTCTGGGCGTCCCTTGAGGCGCTCTCTCCAGGACATCCGTCTTGGCTTCTGCCCGAGGGAACGCCGGAGGCGCTCGTCAACGCCGACCTCCCGCGCGCCCATGCCCGCCTACGCACGCTTCTCGGGGGACCATTGCGCGTCGCAGTGCTCGCCAACGGCGGCTCGGAACAGGTGCCCCACCTGCTGGACACCCTGGAGGAGTGGCTGCGCCCCCTCAGGGACGCTCGCCGCCCTTGCCCCGCTTCCCCAGCCCCGGCATTGCCCATCTGGGGCCTGACCCGACTGGAAGCCGCTGCGTCGGAAGAACAGGCGACCTACGTGGGCGTCACCCTTCCGACCTTCGGCGCGGCTCTCGGGGACGAGGCACGCTGGACAGCCTGGCTCCTGAACCGTGCTGGCGGCTGGCTCTCCACGGTTCTCGAAGAGAGCGAGCTCGCGGCAACAGCGCGTGCGACGCTCCTCGGCGGCCCACGCGCAGCAGCACTCATCGTGGAAATCCGGGCAACACCGGAAGCTCGGGAAGCCGCCGTCATGCACGTCCGAGGGCTCTTCGCGAGACTCTACGCTGGAGCCGTGCGGGAGACCGAGGCCGCCGCTGCGCAGCAACACTTTGCCGCAGCGCACCTGCTCAATGATCTGGATCCCCGCCATCGGCTCGTCTCACGGTGGCGCTCGCCGGATCCCGGAGGGAGTCCGATCAGCATCGAGGACCTACGGCGCTTTCACGCGCAGGCATTCGCCCCCGGCCATGTGGCGGTGGTTGAATTGGCCGTGGAGCCGTAGGCAGGCAATGGGCGCACCTGCCCAACGTCAGTGGGGTTCGTGGCGCCGGCAGACGTTTTCCTCCCGCAGAGGGCGTGCTAGCAGCTGGCCATGCAAGGCCGCCAGAGCGTTCTCGTCCTCGACTATGGGTCCCAGTACACGCAGCTCATTGCTCGGCGTATCCGAGAGTGCCACGTCTTCTGCGAGATCCATCCCTGCACGCTGAGCATCGACGCAATCCGAGAGCTCCAGCCGAGCGCAATCGTGCTCAGCGGCGGCCCACAGAGCGTCTACTCCCAGGGGGCTCCGCGGAGTGACGCGGCTCTGCTGACGCTCGGAGTACCTGTGCTGGGGATCTGTTACGGCCTACAGATCCTGGCTCAACAGCTTGGGGGGAACGTCGAAGGCTCTGATCATCGGGAGTATGGGCCCGCGACCCTGAAGGTACAGGACCCCACCGGACTCCTTGCGCCATTCCAGCGCGGAGACGAACTGTCGGTTTGGATGAGCCACGGTGACCGCCTGACGGCGCTCCCGCCCGGCTTCATTGCGCTGGGAACCAGCCCTGGCGCGCCGTTTGCGGCCATCGGCGATCCCGGGCGCAGGCTCTATGGGATCCAGTTTCACCCGGAGGTAGCGCACACCCCACGTGGAGTGGAGATGCTGCGAGCGTTCCTCTTCGACGTTGCCGGGCTCGAACCCACCTGGACTCCCGGCTCGTTCGTGGAAGACGCAATCAGCAAGATTTCCAACGCTGTTGGCCCGGGCGAACGCGTCCTCTGCGGGCTCAGCGGTGGCGTCGACTCCTCAGTGGCAGCGGTGCTGTGCCAGAAGGCGTTGGGGGACCGCCTCGTGTGCATTTTCGTGGACAATGGGCTACTCCGCACAGGAGAGCGGGACCGGGTTGAACGCATGCTGCGCAAGCACTTCCAGTTGAACCTCGTGGTCGTGGATGCCACTCAGCGCTTCTTGGCGGCACTGCAGGGCATTACGGATCCTGAGCAGAAGCGCAAAGTGATTGGAAGACTCTTCATCGATGTCTTCGAAGAGCATGCCAAACAGGTCGAGAATGCCCAGCACCTCGTTCAAGGAACGCTCTATCCGGACGTCATCGAAAGCGTAAGCGTGCGCGGACCCAGTGCGGTCATCAAGAGTCATCACAACGTTGGCGGACTGCCCGAGCGGATGAAGCTCAACCTCATCGAGCCGCTGCGTGAACTATTCAAGGACGAAGTCCGCAGCGCTGGCGAGGCGATGGGCATGCCGCGGGATGTGTTGTGGCGGCACCCGTTTCCCGGCCCCGGGCTCGCGGTGCGCTGCCTCGGCCCCCTCACGCAGGAGCGGCTGGACGTCCTCCGCAAAGCGGATCGAATCGTGAACGAGGAGATTCGCGCTGCCGGACTTTACGATTCACTATGGCAGTCGTTTGCGGTGCTCCTCCCGGTACGCAGCGTCGGGGTCATGGGAGACGACCGAACCTACGAAGAGACCTGTGCCATCCGGGCGGTTCACTCTACCGACGGCATGACGTCGGACTGGGCTCGCATCCCCTACGAAGTACTTGCCACCATGAGTACGCGGATCATCAATGAGGTGAAGGGCATCAATCGCGTGGTCTACGACATCAGCTCCAAGCCCCCGGCCACTATCGAGTGGGAGTGAGATGCGAAACGCCCGCGTTCCTCTTCTATGCATGCTCTTGGTTGCCGGGCTCGTCAGCCAAGCTTGTGGCATGAGCTCCGTGCGACCAGCAGTGACCCTTTCGGTGGAACGTTCCGGAAGGACCCCACGCGACGCTTCCGTGTACATTGATGAGAGGTATATTGGCCCCCTCTACTATGTGGCAGCCCACGGTGTGAGGTTGCCGAAGGGAGAGCACCGAGTCACGGTGACTCATGACGGCTACTTCCCATGGGACCGCCGCGTCGAAGCGGGGCGGGAACCAATAGCCCTAGACGTCGAGCTGGTCCCCATTCCCGACTGAAGGGGCGAACAACACCGGCCACGAGTCCGAAGAGCGAGCCCGTGCCAGACGGCGCTGGGCACCGTCTTCCGTCCTGCTATAGTCCGCCCCTCTCTAATCCGGGGTGTACCTCAATCTGGTAGAGGGCCGGCTTTGGGTGCCGGTTGTTGGTGGTTCAAATCCACTCACCCCGACCACGAGACCGTTTGGTCTCCCCGCGGCGTCAGAGTCTCTGCCCTCGCCTCCTTGTGGTGCGAAGCGGGCGGGGGTCGATCGTGACGCCCGGCTTACCTGCTGGGCAGGCTACCGCATCGACGCCACTATGATGGGGAACCTTCTCGCACTCCCCGATAAGACAGCGGGTGCCTTCAACCGAAGCCGCTTGCGATCCCTGGCTTGCTTGCAGAGCTCGAACTCACCGAAGAGCCTCTGAAGCTCCCTAGCAGAGGACTGCTGCTCTGCCTCGCAGCCATACGCCTGGAGGGCTCAAGCACAGAGCTTCATCCCTGTCTGTGCTCGGGCTCCCGGTCCGACGCTTCCTCGACTATGACCGCCACATCCGAGGTGGCCCTCGACGATACCGCTCGACGGGTGACATGCGCGAGAGGCGGGTCTTGAGTGACCGGGCCCGCTAGCCTTGGTGCTATCACAATCCAGGAACTGATCGGCAGCACTCCAAACGAAGGAAGTGGCGGGAGGAAATGGCGTCCCCAAGGGGATTCGAACCCCTGTTACAGCCTTGAAAGGGCCGTGTCCTGGGCCGGGCTAGACGATGGGGACCCGAGAGTGGCGGGAAGATAGTCAGCACACTGGGGCGCGACAAGCACAATCGGGCCCGAACCAACGAATCTGCCGGTCGGTTGAAGGTTCCTGACGATGATGTATCTTGCTGCGCCGTGCGCAGCTTGGTGATGTCCAACTACTCTGAACGCTCCTTCCCTCGGTGGATGTGGGCTTTGATGGCCCTCTTCATCCTCTCGGGCGCGGGCAGCCTAATCGCCCAGGTCTCCTACGCGAAGTACCTGACGGCCATTGTCGGCGCCACAGCATACGCCGCGAGCGCGGTGCTCGCTGCCTTCATGACAGGGCTCGCGGCGGGAGCTGCCCTTGGTGGACGCCTATCGCGCCGGCTCCGTCGTCCCATCGCTGCCTATGCAGTCGCCGAGTTCGTCGCGGCGGCCGCGGTGGCCGCTGGCCCCTTTGCCTTCGATGCGCTGACTCCGGCTTACGTGAGCCTCACGAGCGAGCTCCCACGGTCTATCCCGATGCTTAGCCTGGCTCGCTGGGTGCTGGCGCTGTCGCTCGTCTTGATCCCGACGACGGCGATGGGAGCCACCCTGCCGATTCTCACGGCGGGACTCGGAACGGAGCGTCAGCGCAAGCCACGGCTCGGCGCTCTATACGCCACCAACACTCTAGGGGGCGCCCTCGGGGCGTTGGCTGGAGCCTACCTGGTCATTCCCAGCCTCGGACTCACGCGAAGCTTAATGGCTGCCGCTTCGTGCAGCGCGCTGGCCGGTTTCGGCGCGCTGGCACTGTTCGCCCTCCGGCCTCGGCTGGGCTCTCGTGGCGCAGTCCACAGCGACCCCGGTCCACTGTCCGTCGCGACACGGGATAGCACTGAGACGCGCGACGGAAGCGCTCCTCCACCACTGCGACGAACAAATCCCGACGCCCGTTCGGCGCTGGCAGCTCTCGCCTTCGTCTCCGGAACGGCTGTATTCGCGAGCGAAGTCGTGAGCACGCACCTGCTGGCCGTGGTGATCGGCAACAGTGCTTATGCTTTCGCTGTCATCCTCGCTATTTTCCTGGCGTGCCTGTTCACCGCCGCGAGCCTCGCAGCACAAGCTCACCGCCGATGGCCCAACACGGCGCTCCCACTCAGCCTCGTGGCGAGTGGATTCTGCACATTGGCGCTGCTTCCGGCCTGGGACGACCTTCCGTCCGTTTTCGCTAATCTGGGTGAGTCCGTGCCGAGCTTCGCCGGACGCGAGTTGGTTCGGGGCGCCGTGGCATCCACGATCCTCTTCCTTCCAACCACCCTCATGGGTTTCACCTTCCCGCTGCTGCTTCAGCGCGTGGCCAGCGAGAGGAACGCCGGCTCCCTCGTAGGATGGCTCACTGCCATCAATACCTGCGGTGCCGTGATCGGCGCACTCGTGACGGGGTACGTCATTTTGCCGCGGCTGGGCTCGGAACATACGCTCACGATTCTTGCCCTGTTCCTCGTAGCAGCTGGGCTAATGGCGCCACGACCCGGATCCCGCTTTCGGCGCTTCAGCGGCGCGGTCCTAGCGACGACCATCGCGGCGGCCCTGTGCAAGCTGCCAGGATGGGACCCCTTGCAACTCACCGCAGGAACCAACGTCTACTTCGACGCCCCGCGAGAGCCTGAGCGTCTGCTGTTCTGGCGGGAGGACGTGCATGGGGGCATCACGACGGTCACGGTGAACGCTTCGAACGTGAAGACCCTCTATACTAATGGGAAGTTCCAGGGCAATTCAGGCTGGGAGCTTCAGGCTCAGCGTCTCTTCGCACACTACCCATCCCTTTTTGTCGAGGAGTTCGACCGCGCGCTCGTCATCGGCCTGGGTACGGGGACAACCCTGGGCACCCTGGCGGCTTATCCGTGGAGGCGTCTGCACGTCGTCGAGATCTCGCCAGCGATCGCCGAGGCAGCCGCAACCCACTTCCCGGACATCAACGGCAACGCCCTCGCCGATCCTCGCGTCAGCATGCACTTCGACGATGGCCGCAACTACCTGCTCCTCGACTCCAAGAAGTATGATCTGATTAGCATCGAGCTCTCGAGCATTTGGTTCGCAGGTGCCGCCAGCTTGTACACGCAGGAGTTCTATGCTTCCGTTGCGGCGCACTTGAAGGCACGCGGCGTTTTTCAGCAGTGGGTGCAGCTCCATCACATCCATCGCCGCGACTTCGCGAGCATTCTCGAGACGGTGCTCGCCGAGTTTGATAGCGCGCTGCTGTTCTACGGTGGCGGCCAAGGGATCGTCGTTGCTGCCAACCATCCACTCGTCGCTAGCGCGGCGCACCTAGCTCGGCTCGAGAAGCTCCAGGGGATCCGCGCAGTCCGCCCCACGGGGCGCTCCTTGGCAGATCTGCTGGACGACCTACTCCTCACCGACAAAGGACTCGAAGCGTGGTTGCAGGACACCGCCACACGAGGAGGATTCGCGCGTCGACAGAACGTTGCAACGGATGACAATCTCTACCTGGAGTACGCAACCCCTCGCGGCAATATACTGCCTTGGGAGACGCGCGAATCCCTCGTTGCCGAACTGATCCAGTATCGACATCCGACCGCTCTCCGTGCTGTCGCGGAAACAACCCCCGCCGCTAATCCCTAGCCCGGCAGGGCCGGAGCCTCGCCCTACACGGCGAGTGAAAGCACGGCATCTTGGGGCGGATCCGCCTCGAGATGATGTGCCGCTCTGCTGCGCGATGTATAAAGCCGTGCCCCTCGCAGTATGGCCTCGCAGAGCGCTCCAAAGCTGAACCCCGCCGCTTCGGCGATCCGCGGTAGCAGGCTCGTCGGAGTCATGCCGGGCAGCGTATTCACCTCGAGCACGTACTCGTTCATCCCTTCGGTAACGAGAAGGTCGACACGAACCGCTCCGGTCGCATCCACCGCGCGAGCCGCCTGCTCCGCCAGGTTGAGCACACCGCGATACCGTGCGGGAGCCAGCCGAGCGGGAACGAAATACTCTGCCTGCCCGAGCGTGTACTTCGCTTCGTAGTCGTACAGGCTTCGCTGGTGGCATACCTCAATGGCGCCTAGAACTCGCCCGTCGAGGATTCCCACGGCTACCTCGCGAGCGCGGATGAACCGCTCAACGAGCACGCAGCGGTCGTGCTCGCGGGCGGCGCCTACGGCACAGGCAAGCTGTGACAGCGTCGATGCCTTCTGCACTCCAATACTGGAGCCCTCGCGGCGCGGCTTGACGACCACAGGAAACCCGAAGGCACCGTGCACGTCCGGGAGTTCCTCCAACGCAACGGCAGCGTCGACGACGTAATAGGGGGGCGTGGGCACGTTGTGCAGACGAAACAGTTCCTTGCTCTTCAGCTTATCCATCGCCAGCGCGCTAGACAGCACGCTAGACCCCGTATACGGGATTCCGAGCAGCTCGAGCGCCGCCTGCATGCAGCCATCCTCCCCGAAGGTCCCGTGCAAAGCGAGGAACGCCACGTCGATGCGTGCGTCCCGTACCTGCTCACCAACTGTCGTCATCGAATCGATAACGATAGGTACGACACGGTGCCCTGAATCACGCAATGCGGTGGCGACGGCACGTCCGGATGCGAGAGAAACGGCTCGTTCCGCTGATGTTCCCCCCATCAGTACTCCGATGCGATTCGATTTCATTGGTGAGGCTCCTCGGCAACCCAATGGCAGCCGACAACCGCATCCGTATCGTGAGGGGTCACGGTTGGGCAACTAATCTCCGGTCATGCACTCGCGCAAACCTTGCCGACATGGACCGGGACGGTCGCCCCATGGCAACACGATTAATCGTGTAAATTCGCGCAATTACCACGGCAAGTACAATCAAGTACCTGCACATTCCAGCGCACCATTCGGGGCCGAGACTCGTCCAGTTTGCCATCGGCCGGCCCCAATGGTGGACCTACTTTCACGCGAGGTGCCGCGCTTCCCTGGCCCGCACGGGCACCCCCAACACCCCACGCGGCAGCGCTTGGGATCGAGCGCGGCGGTACGAACTGCCGCACAGTGCCTACCAGGCTTCCACGAAAACCGCAGTAATGTTGTCCCTGCCGCCGCGGGAATTGGCCAGGTCGATGAAGCGCCGGACACTCAACTCTCCACCCAAACCCGCCACCTCCGCCACTTCGTCCGGGCGGAGATATCCGTGCAGTCCGTCACTGCAAAGGAGGAAAGCATCCCCGAGCTTCACATCGAGCCAACCGACGTCGACCTGGACGTAGTCACGGTTCCCCACGGCGCGCGTGATGACGTTGCGTTGGCGGCTTCGCTTCGCCTCGTCCTCGGTGATGAGGCCATGCTTGATCTGCCATGCGACAAGCGTGTGATCCTCGGTGAGCTGTTCCTCCGTGCCACCCCGGATTCTGTATATCCGGCTGTCGCCGACCTGAGCGGTGAGCACCCTATCGTGGAGGCGCATCATGGCGCTGATGGTGGTTCCCATTCCCGTCATACCGACGTCGAGCTCCGCCATCGCGAAGACCATGTACGTCGCGGACTGAATTGCCCCTTCCAAGAGTCGAGCCGCACGGGCCTCGCGGCCTTCCGCCGGCTCGCCCTCCAGAGAGGATTTTCCGCGCCGAACCATCCCCCAAATGGCGTCGCAGGCCTCCTTGCTGGCGATCTCCCCGGCAGCGTGGCCCCCCATGCCATCTGCCACTATCCAGAGGCCCAACGAATCATCACATAAATACGCGTCTTCGTTGGTTTTTCTCCGGCGCCCAACGTGCGTCGCGCCGTAGGAGTGAAGCTCCAGCCCCGGGCAACCGGCTTCGTTCATGTCTGGACCAGGCTACGGCACTCGGGTCGGGTTGGTAAACCCCTGTTCGCGCACTGCAGCCTTGCGCTCGGGGGCCGGCGCAAATACCTTGAAACCCCATGAAGGGTGCCGCGCTCAGCGCTCAAATCAAGACCGCGAGTCCTGCGCGCGTGGCACGCAATCTCGCCCAGGCGCGAATAACCGGGAGCGCCCCGACCGCTGGCGCGGTCTTCGTTTCGGGTGCTCTAGCGAGGCGGGCGGTCGAGCTCGGGGCGTTGCTGGCTGAAGCCCTGCCGGGCACCGCCCTGATCATCGCGAGCGGAGCGGGGGTCCTCACGGAGCAGGGGGAGCAGGAACGAGAGGATGCAGCGAGTGCCATCCTTTGGCGACAAGGGAAGGCGACCCCGCTCGTGGGAAGCGGCAGAACGGTGGATGAAGGCTGCGAGTCGCTGGCGGAGCAACTGCGACACCTAAAGGGCCCCCAAGCTTGCGCCACAGCGCTCGTATTCGCCCGGCCAGACGGCGTCACGCCTGCGGCATTGCAGCCTCTCGCCGCCACCCCGCTTGGCGCCCGCATGTTTGGCGGCGGGACGATCGGCGGTTGCGATCCCGTGGTAGTCCATCCCAAGGGATCGGTAATACGTGCTCCGATTGCGGCGTTGCTCCTGCACACCTCGCCGCCACTCCTGCGAAGCTCACCAGCCTGCAGGCTTCTCTGCGACCCCATGCGCATCAGTCGTGTGCGCGGCAGCATGGTCTTGGAGCTCGATGGGGAGCCAGCCCTGGACGTGCTCAGCCGGGTGGGGCGGGGGCTGCCAGATAGCCCACTGGTCTTTGCCGTCCTGGGGGTACCCGCCACTGGGATCCCTCGCGGCCAAGTTGTTCGGGCGGTGCAAGGTGTCGATCCGATTCGAAGCGGGATCATGGTCTCCGAAGAGGCTGTCGTTGGTCGCGAACTCTCCTTTGGCGTCAGGGACCCCGCTGTGGCGAGGGCTGATCTCGAGCGCCACCTGCACGAAATGGAGCAAGAACTGGCCGGCGCAGCGCCAGTTTTCGGGATCTACGTCAACTGCGCCGGCAGGGGTAGCGGTCTCTATGGCGTAGGCGACGTCGACACACGGCTCATCCGCCATCGCTTCGGGAACATGCCCGTCGCGGGGATGCAGTCATCGTTCGAGATCGTTCCCATGGGTGACGCCCCTGCCCTTCAGCTCTACTCCGGCGTGATGGCACTATTTACGGCCCCCAGCTAGCTGCGCACACGAGAAGGGTGGGGATGGGATGCTGACCGATCTGGCAAGTTCACGAGAGCGGCGCCGCTTCGGCGCCGCGGACATGACGCTCGGGATTGTCGTGATGGCAGTGCTCGTCGTCATGATCGTGCCGCTGCCAACTTGGCTGCTCGACGTATTGCTGGCCGCAAACCTGGCCGGCAGCCTCACGATCCTGCTCGTCGCTCTCTACGCCTCGGACGGTCTGAAGTTCGCGGGCTTTCCCACGCTGCTGCTGTTGACGACCTTGGTTCGCCTTGGCCTCAACGTAGCGACCACGCGCCTCATTCTGCTCCAGGCCGACGCAGGCGCCGTCGTCAAAGCCTTCGGCGATTTCGTCGTACGAGGCGACTACCTCGTAGGCGCTGTGGTCTTCTCCATCCTCGCCATCATTCAGTTCGTCGTCATCGCAAAGGGTAGCGAGCGCGTCGCGGAGGTCGGCGCTCGCTTTACCCTGGACGCGATGCCCGGAAAGCAACTAGCGATCGACAGCGAACTCCGAGCGGGAACCATCGACGGCCGCGAAGCCACACGACGCCGCCGTACCCTGGAGCGGGAGAGCCAGTTCTATGGTGCCATGGACGGCGCCATGAAGTTCATCAAAGGCGACGTCGTCGCCTCGTTTTTGATAACCGTGATCAACATGCTAGGGGGCCTCGGTGTCGGTGTTCTGCGGCGGGAACTACCTTTCACGAGCGCGCTCAAGCAATACGGCCTGCTCACCATCGGCGACGGTCTGGTGACGCAAATCCCCGCGCTGGTCTTGGCGACCGCGGCGGGGATCCTGGTGACCCGCGTCGCGAGCGATGTACCCAACCGCCCGCTCGCCACGGAGCTCGGTTCGCAGCTGTCCGAGGCGCCGCAGGCGCTCATCGCAACGGCGGTGTTCACGGGGCTTCTGGGGTTGGCTACCGGCCTTCCCTCATGGCCGTTCCTGCTCGTCTCGGCGGGCATCGCCGCCATCGTCGTACTGCAGCGTTCCCGCCGACCCGCTGCCGCCCAGCCAAAAAGCGCGCCGCCAGCGGGCATCGCGAGGGGTACCGCTCCGATCAGCTCTGGCCCGGCGCCGCGCTGGATGCTGGAAGTGGGCGTCGCCCTCGCGCCGCTCATCACCGACCGACCGCGCGCGGGAAGTGGGGCTCGCCCCGGACTCACGAATGCGCTCACCACAGCCCGCAAGCTGCTCCGACGCGACCTGGGCATCCCGCTTCCTCCCGCCACCGTTCACGTCGGTGCGGCACTGCCTCCACGCGAGGCCTGTTTGTACGTGGACGGGCTCCCCGAAGCCTCGTTCGAGCTTCCGGATCCCGTCACGGCCGCTGGCGCGGCTGACTTCGTCCTCAACAGAATAGTACCCGTGCTGAAGGAGCGGGCGGCAAGCTTCATCGGGATATCGGCGACGCAGGGGCTCCTCGACGAGCTCGAGCAGCTGGAACCGGTACTCGTGAAGCACGTAATCCCGAGAGTCGTCACGGTAGCCGTACTCACCGAGGTCCTCCGCACCCTCGTCGCGGAGGCCGTGTCTGTCCGCGATCTCCGCGCCATCCTGGAGTCGCTTGCCATCGCAGGCTCTGGCAGCTCGGATCCGGGAGTTCTGGCGGAGACCATACGGGCCTCCCGCCGACGGCATCTAACTCACGAACTGACGGGTGGGCGGGGCGAGCTCGAGGTCTGTTTGCTCGAACCCGATCTGGAAGACGTCGTGCGTGGCGCCATCCGAACCAGAAAGGAAAAGGCCGTTCTGGCGTTGGCTCCGGCCGCGCGGCGCGATCTCATCGAGTCCGTGCGCACCAGCCTCGCCTCGGCGCCTCGACGCCCGGCAGCCCTCTTGACCCCGGCAGACATCCGCCGGTTCGTCTGGCAGCTACTCCACGCGGACCTGCCTCACC
>JAEWRL010000055.1 GCA_023398955.1 Pseudomonadota bacterium | reverse complement strand
GCTGTCCGGCACTGTCGCCTTGGGGAAGCGCTCGGCGAGTAGCTTTTCCACCTCACGGAGCGTCCTGCCACACGCAGCTTCGATGAGCTCGCTCGCGTTCTCTTCGGTCAGGTGGGGCGCCAGCGCTGTCAGTCCGGAGAGATGGAGCCGTCCCGTCCCGAGTCGGTCCAGCACGACAGGGAGTCGTCGCGCCAGACGCGCCACGGTGATCCGCTTGTACGCCGCCGGTTCGTTCATCCCGAGGTGCTGAGTCGCATAGCTGAACAGCGACGAGCAGGCCTGCTCGAGGTAGAGCCGTCGCGCATCGACCTCGGCCAGGTGCGCGACGAGCTCGGCTGTCACTTGCCTGTCGCAGCGCACGAGCTCCTGCACGCGAGCGAGCAAGGCGTGGTCTGATAGATGGCGCGGAGCCTGACCAAGGAGCAATCCATCGAGGTTCCCTTTATCCATTAGGGGAAGTAATGTGACTCATCATATTACTTCCCTTTCAGCGGCTAGGGGCGGGCCCGATCTCGCGTCGATCGCGCTGACACGCCCCGAGAACGACCAGGGTCGTTCTCCGTGCCGATTGGCTGCCGCCACGGGGTGTTTTCGCGGGGAGTGCGCTGAGTGACGGCGCCTCGCTCCGAAAACGCGTCAACCGAAACCGACATGCGGTGCACCAACGCGGAGTCAACCCACCAGCGGGCGCAGGCGCGGTGTCTCGACGGCTCTCTCCGCGGAGCGTCTGCGCTCGAGCTGCGCTCTGACTCTTGAGCGCGCCCGTTTCAATATGGCGCCCGAGATCGCTCCTGACAGAAGGGTTATGGCTGGGAGACACGGCGTGCCCGCAGTTTATGGGTGGCCGTGATGGGGGAGAACCCGAGCTACTTCCATAGAGTGCCCTGCAGCGCCGAGCATCCTGTGGAGACCGTGAGCTGGGAAGACTGTGCGAGATTCTTCGAGCGAATCAATCGGGAGATTCCGGCTTCCCGGCAGCTCCTGGCTCAGGTTCATGGTGTTCGACAATACTTTGGCGACCCGGTCGCGCCAGCAATCTCCCTCGAGCGAAGCGCCACGGAGCCTGCCGTTGGATTCGGATGCTGCGGCGGATAAGCCTTGCGGCTCCATCGAGCAAACAGCTGCGTCGGAAAAAGTCATTGCTGCTTGTCGAGCCGGGGTGGCGCAGCGCCCTCGGGTGTTTGTAACGCCGAGCACTGTCCGCTAGACTGCTTGCCCTACCGCGGAGCAATGATGCGTTCTCATCCGAAGCTTTGGCGGCTAGCCGGTGGCATTGTGGCAGCCCTCGCCCTGGCCTGCAGCAGCGAACCCAACGAATCCGGAAAGGGGACCGGCGGCGGGGGAGAGGGACACGGCGTCGGTGGGGCCATTGTCGACGGCGTTGCGGGGGCTGATGCCGCGGGGAGTGATAACTCCGCGGGCGGTTCTCGTGCCGGCGGGACTGGTCCCGGTTTGGGAGGAAGTGGGGCAGGCGGTACCGGTGTCGGAGGTAGCACGGGCGCAGCACTGGGCGGCGCTGGCGGTGCCGTGAACGGTACCGGTGGCGAAGGGGGATACTCTGCGGCTGGAGGTGCCGTGCCAGGCGACGGCGGTGCCCTTACCACCACCGGAGGGAGCATGGGACTCGGGGGGCGGCTAGGGGCTGGCGGAGTGTCGGGAGGGACGTCGGGTGGCAGCAGCGGTGGTGCCGCTGCCGGTGGCGGTGGCGCGGCAGGGGACGCGGGCAGCGAAGACAGTACGGATGAAGGCATTCAGTACCTGAGCGAGCTCTGCGACGAGGGAAGCTCCAATGGCTGGGGGCCCGTCGAGCGAAACCTGAGCAACGGGGAGGAGGAGGAACGCGACGGCGGGCCCATCATCATCAATGGGCAGAGCTATGGCAGGGGCTTGGGTATGCACGCGCCCGCCGAGATCGTGTTCGACCTAGGCGGTGCCTGCAGCGCATTCTTGGCCGACGTGGGGATTGATGAGGAAATGAAAGGGGCGGGCTCGGTCGTCTTCCAGGTTTGGGGCGACGATAGCCTGCTCTTCGAGAGCGCGAGTATGGGCGGGTGGCAGGGGCCGCTGCCCATCGAGGTCGATCTGGCAGGGGTTCAGTCGCTGCGCCTGGCAGTCGATGACGACGGGGGGAATGGGAGCGATCACGCCGACTGGGGCGACGCTCGCGTCCTGTGCCGCGAACTGAGGTCGACGGACTGTGCGCCGGCACCTTCCCCGGTCCCCGTTCCGTCGGGGTGGCACCTGGTCTGGTCGGACGAGTTCGAGGGGGATGGGCGCCCGAACCCGGACAACTGGGGTTACGAACGCGGCATGGTTCGCAACAACGAGTGGCAGTACTATACCGATCAGAACGCCAGCGTGGTCGGAGGCTTTCTGGTCATTCAAGGCAGGCGCGAAGCCTACGAGGACGCGGACTACACCTCGGCGAGCCTGCGGACCATGAATGACAATTGGACTCCCAAGCAGGCGTTCCGCTACGGCCGCTTCGAGATGCGGGCTCGCGTGGTGGCGGAGCCCGGGCTCTGGCCAGCGTTCTGGACGCTCGGTACCGGTCTCGGCAATTGGCCCTTCAATGGCGAGATAGACATCATGGAGTACTACGGCGGACGTATCCATGCGAACGTCGCCAGCAGCGCCAGTACCGACCAGAACGCCTACAGCGCGCAATGGGACGGAGCGAGCTGGGCCATCTCCGACCTCGGTGTCGCCGACTGGGACGCCAAGTTCCACGTCTGGCGCATGGATTGGGACGGTGAGCGGATCGTCCTGTCCGTGGACGACACGGTCATGAACGATGTCCCCATTCAGAGCATGCTCAATGCCGATGGCAGCAATCCCTTCGCCCAGCCGCACTACATCTTGGTAAACCTCGCGATCGGTGGGAACGCGGGTGGAGATGCGTCGGGAACCCACTTCCCTGTACACTACGTGGTTGACTACGTGCGGGTATACCAGCGGGATTGAGCGCAAAGTGTCACCGCACGGAGAGGGCTCCCGCGCTCTCGCAGCAGCGCTAACGGGTCAGGTTCTCGAGGATCTGGAGGCGCTCACCCTGGCGCGCGACGACCAAGTCCAGGTCGCCGTCGGCGTCATAGTCGGCGAGATCGCCGTCACTCACCGTACCGACCCAGTCCCGCAGCGTCGAACCGAGGTCCTCGACGAGCCTCCCCGATTCATTGAGGAAGAGGGCGTTCATCCCAGGAGAATTGAGGTTTGGATCGCCGCGGAGGACGACGACATCCAGGTCCCCGTCTCCATCGACGTCTCCGACCTCCACCTCCCTCGCTATATTGAGCGACTCGTCCCACCGCGTTGCCGTCTCGTCCGTGAAGCCGCCGGCTCCGTCGTTGAGGAGGAGTGTGTTGCGGGACTCCAAGCGAGCAACGAAAACTAGGTCCACGATCCCATCCCCGTCGACGTCTCCCGCTTCCACATCGGTGTCCTGGCGGCCCTGGACCATGCCGCTCGAGCACTGTGCCTTCGAGACGGGTGTCCCATCCAGCAATGGGAGCTCCATGTTGCATGAAACGTCGATGTAGCGGCCAGGCGCCGTCTGGCGCAGGAGACTCGTCTTGGCTCCTTGGGATGCGGCGAGCACGAACTCCGGAACGACCTGTCGACGAGCCTCGAGGCAGTCGCCGTACTCGAGCTCGTCGAGGCGCCCCTGACTCGCAAGCCCCTCTATGGAAAGCCGCGGGTCCATGCAATGCCGGCAGGTGTCCAGCGCGAGCGAGCCACAGTGCGCACCCGGCTCCGAAGGAGCGTCGAGATCCACACAGAGCACCTTCTTGACTGCCACCGTGCCAGGGCCACCGAGGGCCGTCGCGCTCACGTCGACGAAGATGCCTCCATCATTCCTGAGGAGCGTGTGGTCCGGGTTCGGTGGTTCCGAGTGGGCGAAGTAGATGTCCAGGTCACCATCCGAGTCGAAGTCGCAGAGCTCGACAGCGACGGTCTGACGCGAGGCACTAGGGATTCGGTAATCCTGCGGCGCGAACTCGCCTTCCGCGTTCATCAGGACGCGGTTCTCCCCACCCACCAGCGACCCGTCCGGAAGGTGCGCGGCCAGGACGATATCCAGCCAGCCATCGCCGTCCAGATCCCCCTGGTCGGCGTCCGTGAAGGAACCGCTAAAGGTGGCTGGGAATGCCGCGGCGCTGCGATCGACGAACGAGCCGGACTCGTTGATGCGGAGTCGCGGTCTCGCGAGGCCGCTGGCATCTCCGGCCGGTACCTCGAGGATGTCCAGATCACCATCGTTGTCCGCGTCGAAGAGATCTACGTCGTTCGTGGCCAGCGCGTCGACCTCTGGCGCCACCGCGAGGCTGACGTCTCTGAAGAGAGGCCGGAGTGAGCCCCCGCTCCTGTTATTGCTCGCCCCGCCGTCCTTGCTCGCCGCCCCTCCCGCCCCTCCCGCCGATCCCGAGTCTCGGGCAACAATGCCGCCACAGCCCGTCAAGAGGCTGTACGAGACGAACAGAGCGAAACGGGTCCAGCTGCCCTCCAGCATCCTGCGACTTCTAGCCTGAGCTCGCGCGCGGGGCAATGGCGCTTGCTCATTCAGTCGCACCAGGGGACCCAGCGCGTCCGAAGGGGATCCTGAGCCTCCGTAGGCGGTGGCGGAGGGTGCTCGCGTTCAGTCCCAGCAATGCCGCGGCTCCGCCCGGTCCTTCGATGCGGCCGCCGGTGGCAGCCAGGGCGCGCTTCAGGTGGCTGGAGATGACTGTGTCGAGCGTTTCGATGGGGTCATCGGACTCGCCCGCGGGGGACGACAGTGGTGTTGGCATCGGAGGGGCCGGAGGGGCCGGAGGGGTCGGTGCAGTAACTGTTGTAAGCGAGGTTGAGCCGGGGCCAATCCCGCGGAGGTCTTCTGGGGCAAGCTCAGCCGAACGGGTCGTCAGCAGTGCTTGTTGAATGACCGCCCGGAGCTCGCTGACGTTCCCTGGCCATGAGTAGCGCTTCAGGGCGCCCAGTGCCTGCTCCCCCAGCTCCGGCGCGGCTCGTCCGAGCCATCGCGCCTCGCCTGCCACGAGTTGGCGCGCCAGCTCGTGGACGTCTCCGGTGCGCTCGCGAAGCGGCGGGACACGGATCGGGAGCACATCCAGCCGCGCCCACGACTTCGGACCGAACGCTTCCGTCTCGAATAGCTCCTCCAAAGTGAGCTGGCTCGCGGCCACCAATCGTGGCCTGGATCGAACTCGCTGTGCTCCCCCGACGCGGGTGAACTCCCCATCGAGCAACGCAGCCAGCAGGCGCGCGTGAAGCTTCGTCGGAAGCTCGCCGATGTCCCGAAGAAACAGGGTCCCCTTGTTGGCGAGTTCGAGACTCCCCACACGGGGCGCGATCGCTCCAAGGAAGGCCCCCTTCTCGTGCCCGAAGAGGTCGGAGTCGGCGAGCTCCGGTGCCAGGCACCCACAGGCCACCTCGATGAAGGGAGCGTCCCGTCTTGGCGATAGCGCGTGCACGGTACGTGCGAGGGTGCCTTTGCCCACACCGGGTTCCCCCAAGAGCAGCACTGGTCGCGAGCTTCCGGCGACCGAACGGAGTTTGGCCATCACCGGAGCCAGGCCCCCGTCCGCCCCCACAAGGGCTGTGAATGGCGTCGGCCTCGCCAGCCGCGCGCTCAGTTCGCGGTGCTCTCCCTGGAGTCGCTCGTGCTCATCGAGCATGGCCTGGTGGTGGAGTCCGTTACGAATGGCGGCAGCCAGGGCCTGCTCGAGCTGGCCCAGTCGCTCCTGGTCTTCGGCCGAGTGGCGCGCCTCTCCGCTTGCACCCAGCACGAGGCTTCCGACCTCCTGATCGCCGAAGGGCAGGCGCAGGACCATAAGCGAGAATCCGGGGCGTTCCGGGTCCTTCGGCTGAGAGCTGTTCGTGGGACCTCGTGCGCGCTGGGTGACCCGTCGCACCGCGGGCAGAGAAGGGTCGACCAGGTGGTCTTCGGCGGGCTCGGAAAGGTGCATCACGTCGGGCTCATCGATGAGAAGAATGACACCTCGTGCGTTGACGACGGCTACCGTGCGAAGAACGTGCTGCCCCCGATCCAACAAGCTGAGTACCAGCTCATCGACAGCGAAGCGGCTCCCGAGAAAGTGAAAGGTACGGGTCAAGACCTCGGGCAGGGGCAGCACACGGCACAGCTCCAGAGCCGCCTCGAGTGCAAGGCGTCCACCCAGCGTCGGGATTACTGTCGCATTTGCCAGAGCCCTGCACCGACTGTCGCATGCGGGACGAGGGCCGTCAAATGCGACAGTGCTGCTCAGGGGTGTCCAATCAGGGCGGTACTAACGTGCGGTGAGGCGAAAGCGCCACAGCTGAAGGGCTGGCTGTACTGTGATGGTGCTGACGGACTAATTCGGGTAGGCTACACAACCACCCCTGAGAAGAAGCAGCCGTATTATGCGTCGAGCCGTAGCGAACCTCTTGATCGCCCATCTGGTGGGTCTGGTGAGTGCCTGTGGGGATGGGGATGGTTTCCGCTCCCTGGCGGACGGAGGCGGCGGCAACCGAGGCGGTGCCGAAAGCGACGAAGGAGCGGCGGGGCGCGTGAGCGACGACAGTGGTGGTGGAGCAGGCACCCCGTCGGATGGTGGTGCTGCCGGTAACGGATTCGCCGGCGCCGGTGAGGGTGGCAATGGCCAAACGGAGGGAGGAGCTGGGACCATCACTTCGGGTGGGTCCGGGCCCGGTACCGCTGGGCGCGATGCGCCTCCTCTCGGCGGCGCAGGGCAGAGCAGCGGCATGGGCGGCAGCGTCTCGCTGGCGGGTGGGGGCCAAGGAGGCGACGCAGCGCAAGGCGGCGACGCAGCGCAAGGCGGCGGCGCTGCGCAAGGAGGCGGCGCTGCGCAAGGAGGCGACGCAGCGCAAGGAGGCGGCGCTGCGCAAGGAGGTGGCGCTGCCGGTGGTGATCCCGGCGGGGCAGGGGGTGAAGCGGTCGGTGGCGGCTCGGCTGGGGCCACCGGGAACCTCATCGATGGCTGCGTCCTGCTTCTCCACATGGATGAGCCGTCATGGGATGGCACAGCGGACGAGGTCCGGGACGCCTCTGGATTCGGACATCATGGAACCCTTTCTGGCTCCGTCGACACGACGGAGGATGGGCGTTTCGGGCGCGCTGGTGCCTTCGACGGGTCCGGGTGGATAGAGGTACCCGACACCGAAGCTCTGCGGCCTTCCACGGCATTGTCCGTCTCAGCGTGGATCTGGCCGGATAGTCTGGGGAGTGGGGCATGGCCAGGCATCGTAACGAAGCGCAGTGGCTTTCAGGACCAGTCGGCCTTCTCCCTCCACGTCGGTGACACCAAGTACGTGACGGTGGACATCGCGGGCGAAGACGATCGGTTCCGCGCCCCCACGGCGCTCGGCATCGACCGCTGGTATCACGTGGCCTTCGTCTACGATGGGACACTTCCGGAAGCGGAACGCGTCAAACTCTACATCGATGGAGTGCTCGTGATGGAGGCAGTGGAGACGAGCGCGACCATCCCCGCCTACTCTTCACCCGTCCTGATCGGCAATCTGCCCGGAGGTGGAAGCGTCTTCGACGGTCGTATCGATGAGGTGGCGGTCTGGAGGCGAGCCCTGGGCGACGATGAGGTCTTCACCTTGAGCCTTGGAGCGATTCCCGACGCCGAGTAGCGGCTCCGAGGACCGAACCCCTTCCGGGGTGCAGTGTTCAAGGCTCGACGGGACCTCGAATCCACAGTGAACTACCAGCTGGTCATCTTCGACTTCGATGGGACGCTTGCTGACAGCATCCCTTGGATGGAGGCTGCCTTCAACGGCGTCGCGGACCGCTTTGGCTTTCGGAGGTTGGAGCAGGGTGAGGCTCGGGTCCTGCGCGGCCTTGGGCCACGGGCGGCCATGCGTCACCTCGGCATCCCCTTGTGGAAGGTGCCATCGATCGCACGCCACGTTCGCGAGCGCATGGCTGCCAACCTCGATGAGATCAAGCTCTTCGAAGGGGCGAGGCTCTTGCTCGAGACGCTCGCGGCGCGAGGCACCGTGGTGGGCATCGCGAGCTCGAATTCCCGCGAGACCGTGTGCTCGCTGCTTGGGCCGGAAAGCGCCGCGTGTGTCAGCTACTACGAGTGTGGGGTATCGCTCTTCGGGAAGGCCACCAGGTTGCATAGGATTCTGGCAGTGAGCGGGATCCCCTGTCGTCGCGCTATTCTCGTCGGGGACGAACTCCGCGATCTGGAGGCGGCCAGGTGCTGCGGGATCGCATTCGGTGCTGTGACCTGGGGCTTCGCGACGCCTGAGTCGCTGATCCAAGGCGGGCCGGACGAGGTCTTCTCCCGTATGGACCAGATTGCTGATCGGCTTGCGTGAGCCGTGAAACACCCTGGTCCCGACGCGGGTGCGGGCGACGCTGGCGGGGTTAGCGTCTGACTCTTTCTCGCAAGTAGGGGCCAACTCCGCAGACGAGCCCAGCAGCCAGGCCGCCCACGTGGGCAGCGTTGGCTATCGGACCGAGGAGGCCGGTCATGCAGAACAGCAGCCATCCGACCAAGAGCACCACGTTTCCTTTCTCGATCCAAATGTCCGGGTTCGTCATGGTCCGGGACTGTAGCCACACGAATCCAAACAGTCCGTAGACCACGCCGGACATGCCCCAGAAGTTTGGTCCCGCCCACAGATACTGAGCCACGTTCCCGACGACCGCGGCGGCCAAAACGATGCCGACAAAGGTTGGGGCGCCCCGCTTCACCTCGATTTGTGACCCGAGGCTATAGAGCCACAGCATGTTGAAAGCCACGTGAAGCAGGCTGCCGTGCAGCAGAATGGGCGTCACCAGGCGCCAGAACTCGCCAGCCTGCAGGTGCGTCAGCAGGTGACCTGGCGCAAGGGAAATCCTGAATGCGCTGACGAGCTGCACCGTCAAGGGGGTGGTAGGCCCGTAGTGCAGGACGAGGTGGAGGACTGCGCAGGTAATGACGAGGGCAACGGTGACACGACCAGCCGCCTTGCCTCCGCGTCGGTTCCATGTCGTGCGAACGTCGATGTGCTGGCGCTTCGCAGCTTCCTGCTCGTGCCGCTCGCGCTGGCGGATCCGTTGTGCGTCGCTGCCGCGGTCGTAACGCGTATTCTCGGGCTCTTGCCGAAAGACGGCGAGCTCGCTCTTGGCTCGTTCAACGTGGGCTTCGTCGTAGATCCAGACGCGGACCCCGTCGTGAACGGGCTCCAGGCGATTCTCGATCCCGCTCGACAGCAAATAGTCCGAGAACCGCTGCGCTTGGGCAAGCTGCGGGATCACACCAGCTGGCCTCATGGTGCTCCGTGAACGAGCCGCCGAGCGACGGGGCGCGCTGGACGTAACGAGTGGGTCATGCAGGGCGCATAGCAGGTGCGGCCGCTGCGAGCTGCGGCGCTGATGCCGACCCCGCCCTCCAGCGCCGGCATTGGCCAGGCATTGCTGCGGGATCTTTTCCCAGTAAATGAGCTGGGCATGGACCGTTGTATTTAAAGGGTAAGACCCTTGGGCAACAAAGATCGCGCGAATACTGGCCGTTTGCCTCGCGGTTCCTGGTTGGTGCGTTCCTTGCTTAATGCCAGCAGCGACTCCCCAGGAGCACCGGCCGGATAGCTCCGCGCCGTGACGACTGAAGTGGCCGGAGCACCCGCGCAGGCGGGCTTCGCACCACGGGAGAAACACAGACGCCGTCGAGCTGCGCTCGAGCCGGATGCGTCAGACGAACGGACATCTCCGCATGCAATACTCCGGGCACAGTTGGGCGCTCCTGGCGTCTGTCGCTATTACCCTCCTTCTCCCGCGCTCGGGGTATGGTCAGGGGCTTCCTGATGAGAAGAGGACGGCGCCGCCGTCTGCGCAACCGGCTGCGGCGCCCGTGGGCAGTGCGTTTCGGGGCTTCGAAATCGGCGACGGCGGAGGTGATTGGTCTCTGACGCTCAGCGCGCTCGTGCAAGCGGACGGGCGGTTCTTCCTGGATGTGACGGAGCCAGGCGACACCTTCCTGGTGCGAAGGGCGCGCCTCGATCTGAGGGCCACGGTGGCCAGGTTCTTCAAACTACGTCTGCAGCCGGAGTTCGCAGGAAGCCGGCTGTCACTGCTCGACGCCTACGTCAACGTGGGCCTGCTGCCAGAGATCGAGCTGCAGGCTGGCAAGATGAAGGCGCCCATCGGGCTGGAGCTCCTTCAGTCAACCGGCGCGAATCTCTTCGCCGAGGTGGGTCTGCCCAGCTTGCTCGTGCCGAACCGAGACGTAGGGGTCGTGCTCCAAGGCAAGCTCATGTCGGGAGCGCTCGAGTACCAGGCCGGAGCATTCAATGGCAGTCCCGACGGCGCCAGCATCGAAGAGGATACGAGCAGCGACAAAGACTTCGAGGGAAGGGTCTTCGTCAGGCCCTTCGTGCCGGCTGGGATCGAGGCTCTGTCGGGGCTGGGCCTGGGGGTTGCCGGCTCGCACGGAGACCAACGAGGCGGGGCGGCCATGGCCCTGAGGACACCCGGAAGGCAGGTCTTCTTCGCCTATGGCGACACCGTCACAGCTCGTGGCCATCGCACCAGGGTCTCTCCCCAGGGATACTATTACCTTGGCCCCGTCGGCCTCCTCGGCGAGTACGTGAGAAGCACCGAGCACGTCGCCGCAGACGCGACGCGCCGCGGGGTCACTACGACCGCTTGGCAAGCGGTGGGTTCGTTCGTCCTTGGGGGCACGGCAGACTACAAGGGGGCGAAGGTTTCGGAACCCCTCGATCCCGAGCACGGAACCTGGGGAGCCATCGAGGTTGCGGCGCGGTATGGGCGATTGGAGGTGGACGAGGATGCCTTCGCGGCAGGCCTTGCCGACGCTGAAACGACATCGGGAGCCGCTGAGAACTTCGGAGCAGCAGCGAGCTGGTGGTTCGTTACCGGATCTCGCTTGCAGCTCGCCTTCGATCACACGGCTTTTCAAGACACCCCGGGAGGCTCGGCTCATCCCGAGGAGAATGTGCTCGTAGCCCGCCTGCAGGTGGGGCTGTGAGGGCCCGAGAGGAAGCCATGGAACCAAGGATCCGTAGAGCGTACCATTTCGCGGCATGGCTCCTGCTTGTCGCGGCATGCAGCCGCTCCCCAAGCTCGTCAGCGAGCGGTGGTGACGGCTCGGAAGGAGGTCCAGGCGGGAAAGAGGTGACCATACTCAACGTGAGCTACGACCCGACTCGAGAGCTGTACGCGGAGATCAACCCGCTCTTCGCCAGTTATTGGCGCAAAAAGACGGGTGAGCAGGTCACCGTGAAGCAATCGCACGGCGGCGCCGGCAAGCAGGCACGCGCTGTGATCGACGGCTTGGAAGCGGACGTCGTGACACTCGCGCTCGCCTACGATATCGACGTGATGCACAAGAGAGCTGGTCTATTGCCGGAAGACTGGCAGTCGCGCCTCCCACAGAACAGCACCCCGTATACCTCGACGATCGTCTTCCTGGTTCGGAAGGGTAATCCGAGGGCGCTCAGGGACTGGGACGATCTCGTTCGCGAGGGGGTGGAGGTGATCACTCCCAACCCTAAGACGTCCGGAGGAGCGCGCTGGAACTACCTGGCGGCCTGGGCTTTCGCGCTCGATCGAGAGGCCGGCGACGAGGGCAAAGCCACGCGGTTCGTCAAATCCCTCTTCAAGAACGTGCCGGTACTCGACTCGGGGGCGCGGGGTTCCACGACAACCTTCGTCGAACGCGGTATTGGTGATGTATTGATCGCTTGGGAGAACGAGGCGCTCCTCGCGATGAACCAACTGGGTCGTGGCAAGTTCGAGATAGTCGTTCCCTCCTTGAGCATCCTGGCCGAGCCGCCCGTCACAGTCGTCGACAAATACGCGAAGGCGCACGGGACGGACGCGGTGGCCAAGGCCTACCTCGAGTTTCTGTATACCGAGGAGGCTCAACGCATTGCAGGCAAGCACTACTATCGCCCTCGAACCGCTGCAGCGGCAAAGCAGTACGCCGCGCAGTTCCCGGAGCTCCGCCTGGTGACGATCGCTGACGTCGGGGGTTGGCAGACGGCGCAGACGAAGCACTTCGCGGACGGCGGTGTCTTCGACCAGATATACCGTCCGGGGAGGTAATCGGCCCATGCTGAAGCAACGTGGCGGCGTCCTGCCAGGGTTTGGTCTCTCTCTCGGCTACACCCTGCTCTACCTGGCTCTTCTGGTGCTGTTGCCTCTCTCTGCTCTCGTGATGAAGGCCTCGGAGCTGGGTGCGAGGGAGCTCTGGACCGTAGCCAGCGATGAGCGCGCCGTGGCTGCCTACGAGCTGAGCTTCGGGACAGCCCTGGCCGCGGCGTGCACGAACGCTGTCCTGGGTGTGGTCGTGGCGTGGGTCCTGGTGCGCTACTCCTTCCCTGGTCGTCGCCTCGCTGACGCGTTTGTGGATCTGCCTTTCGCCCTTCCCACTGCCGTCGCGGGGATCGCCCTCACCGCGGTCTACGCTCGAAACGGCTGGATCGGAGCTCCGCTCGCCCGATTGGGAATCGATGTTGCTTTCACGCCGCTCGGGATATTCCTGGCGTTGACCTTCATCGGTATCCCATTCGTCGTGCGCACGGTGCAGCCGGTTCTGGAGAACCTCGAACCGAGCCTGGAAGAGGCCGCTGCGGTGCTGGGCGCGAGCCGCTGGCAGTCGTTTCGGCGAGTCGTACTACCCTGTCTTCTGCCGGCCGTGCTGACGGGGTTTGCTTTGGCCTTTGCGCGCGGCATGGGGGAATACGGCTCCGTGGTCTTCATAGCAGGGAACATGCCCATGCGGACGGAGATCGCGCCGCTGCTCATCGTCACGAAGCTCGAGCAGTACGACTATGCCGGGGCGACGGCCATTGCCTGCGTCATGCTCTCCGTCTCTTTCCTGACGCTCTTCCTCATCAACTGGCTTCAGCGCTGGACGCGGAGGGCGACATGACGGCTTCCGCGTCTTCCCTGGGGCAGCGGCGCTACCACACAGCGCGGGCCGCGACCGCTGAGACGCCCCTCGTGCGATGGCTGCTCATTGCCGTGGCGATGGTCTTCCTCTGCGTCTTTCTCCTGGTTCCGCTCGGGGTGATCCTCATCTCCGCCTTTGGGAGCGGCGTGCGAGCATACTTCGCTGCATTGAATGGCGCCGACACCCGCTCGGCGATTGGGCTCACCCTCCTCACCGCAGCCATCGCGGTGCCTCTCAACGTCGTCTTTGGTATCGCCGCCGCCTGGCTCTTGTCGAAGTATGATTTCTTCGGGAAGAGCGTCCTCATCACGCTCATCGACCTCCCCTTCAGCGTGTCGCCGGTGATCGCGGGGTTGGTGTTCGTCCTACTCTTCGGTGCTCACGGTTGGTTTGCGCCGGTGCTCGAGCTGCTTGGCGTAAAGATCATCTTCGCGATACCCGGCATCGTCATTGCTACTACATTCATTACCTTCCCGCTTGTGGTGCGGGAGGTCCTCGCCGTGATGCAGGCCCAGGGCAGCGAGGAAGAGGAAGCGGCCTTGACCCTCGGCGCTGGCGGTTGGCAAATATTCCGGCGCATCACCCTGCCGAAGGTGAAATGGGGCGTCATTTACGGCGTCATCCTGTGCAACGCCCGCGCGATGGGCGAGTTCGGCGCCGTGAGTGTCGTTTCCGGGCACATCCGCGGCGAAACGACGACAATGCCGCTACACGTAGAGATCTTGTACGGGGAGTACCAATTCGCCGCGGCGTTCGCTGTAGCGTCCTTGCTGGCGCTGCTCGCGCTGATGACGCTGGTTGTGAAGGGGTGGGTGGAGTGGCGCGCCCAGTGGCAGATGCGTTCCTCCGAAGGATGTGACGGGCCGCAGGGGGCTGACATCGAGCAAGCAGGAGTAACGGCATGACTGTTCATGTAGAGTCCTTGACCAAGCGATTTGGGCATCGGCGAGAGGTCGTTGGGGTCGACGCTGTTTCGTTCGCGGCGCCCGAGCACGGCGTGACCTCCCTTCTGGGGCCGTCCGGCTCTGGCAAGTCGACCTTGCTGCGTCTGGTCGCCGGCCTCGAGACCCCGGATTCTGGGCGGGTCTTCATCGATGGCCAAGACGTGACGGATATGCCAGTGCGCGAACGACGCATCGGCTTCGTCTTCCAGAACTACGCTCTCTTTGGTCACATGACGGTGTTCGACAACGTCGCCTTCGGGCTCAGCGTTCGCCGTGCTCCCAAGCCGGTGGTGCGCGACAGGGTGCACGAGCTCTTGAAGCTGGTTCAGCTCGAGGATTTCGCTCGCCGGCTGCCCGCGCAGCTCTCCGGCGGTCAACGTCAACGAATCGCGCTGGCGCGCGCGTTGGCGACGAGCCCGCGGCTCTTGCTATTGGATGAACCGTTCGGTGCCCTGGACACGCGGGTGCGGGTCGAGCTGCGGGAGTGGCTGCACCGCCTCCACCAGCAAACCCGGGTGACGACGCTCCTGGTGACCCACGATCAGGAGGAAGCCTTGGAGCTCTCGGAGCACATCGTCCTCTTGCGTGATGGGCGCATCGAACAGGCCGGTGCTCCCGCGGAGCTCTACGAGACCCCGAAGAGCGCGTTCGTGGCGTCCTTCCTTGGTGACGCGAAGGTGCTTCAGGGGAACGTAGAGCGAGGGCGCGCACACTTCGCGGCGCATACCCTCTCGGCATCAGTGGACCTCAAGGATGGCGCTGTCGTGGAGGCGTTCGTGCGGCCACACGACGTGAAGCTGGAGAAGGTCATTGGCACGACCGTCGATGGCTCGCGCACCGGGCGCATCGAACGCGTCATCCGCGTGGGGAGCTACGCGAAGGTCTCCGTCGGTTTGCCGGACGGTGACAAGCTTACAGTGAACATGCCACGCCACGAGCTCGTCCGGTGCGACATCCACGAGGGTGATCTCGTGACGCTCAGGCTGCGTGACGTCAAAGTGCTGCCCGTGCCGCGACGCTTGGAGCTCGTGTCCTAGGGCCAGGGCCCCCTTTGGGATGACCCAGCGTCGACGTCCCAACGCCGCTTCTGTTTGAGCCGCTCTGGGCCGGGTCGGGACAACGCGGGTGGCACAGCTGGCAACTGCGGGAGCGGCACGGGTTGGCAGGCGCGCCGCCGAAGTGCGGGAAATTCAGTCGCGTTCCGTTGGCACGGGCTGTGCTGTGCAAGCCTCGCCCGGAGCGCGGAGCCCCGGCTTCCGAATACAGAGGAGTGCGTATGACCAGAAGATCGATCGTACTGGGTAGTGCGGTGGTATTGGCGTGGATGATAGGGTGCAGCGGCAGCTCGCCAAACGACGAGGGGCAGCCCGAGCCGGCCAAGCTCGGCTTACCCCTCCAGACCCAGGCAGCTTCCGGCGCGAGCTATACGCTGCGGCAAGCTGACTTCCAGATATGGGGATACCGGTATGCGTGCGGTGATCAGTGCGAATACGAGTACAGCAATGTGGTGAGCAGCGAGGATTACCTGGATGAGTCTTCCATCGTGCTGGACCTCATTGCCGGTGATTACGAGATCTACCTCCGTGATGGTTGGCGCCTCGAGAGAACGAATGAGGACGGCGAGGTCGAGGTCGTGGACGCCGTGCTCCTAAGCAGCAATACCCAGTGGGTTTACCTGTCACCTCACTCCACGAGCTGGGTTTCGTTCCAGTTTGGGGTAGGAGACATCGAGGTGTGGCTCAACGGGCAGCTGAACATAGACATCGATGTGTATGAAGACCCTGACGAGTACTACTACCCTGGAGTTGGGGGCGGCTGGGTTACCGGTGGGGCCGGGGGGATTGGCGGAAGCCCGATTCACGCTGGCGGAATGGTCTCGGGAATAGGGGGAGGCGGCGCGAGCGGGTGAGTCGCTGATGCGGGACCGCCATGAATCAGAGCATCGATGACGCTTTGCTTTCGGGTTGAGCGGCGCAAGCTGCGCTGACGACTAGGTCCGACGGTTGCCAGGGGTGGGCGGCAGGTGCTGACCTGTGCCGCCCCTGGCGTCCCGCGCTCGTCCCTGTCTTACGACCCCGTCGATGACATCGGCTACCTTCCAGTGGACGTCGCCGAAAGCGTTAAGGTCGCTGCCCAGCTGGGTGATGCGCTCTTTGGTGAGCGCTCGATGGTTGGCCGAGCGCGTCGCGGGGCTCCGGCCGCAGGGCTAGGGCGCGAGGTGCTCTCGGCAGCGCCTCTTGACCAGCAGCCACGCTGCCAGCGTCATGCCGTCCCAGACCTCCCCGCTTCCGACTGCCTCGTCGAGGTCCGTCGGGGTGAGCCACGCAATCTCGAACTCCTCCGTCTCGTCCGGTGTTGCCCCGGCGCCGGGGTGAAGCTCACGGGCAATGTAGACGTGGCAGGTCTCGTCGGCGACTCCGTTGTAGGGTGCGAAGCTGCCGACGGGCACCAATACGTCGGCGCTGTAACCGGTCTCTTCAGCCAGCTCGATGTGTGCCGTCTGCTCCGCGGTGGCTCCGCTCTTGATGCCCCCACAAGGGAACTCGATGCTCTCTCTGTCCGCGAGGTAGCGATACTGATTGACGAGCAGCAGACACCCGTCCTCACGGACTGGGACGATCAGCGCGGACCCGCGCGTGTGCACGTAGTGATAGTCGCCGAGCTTTCCCGTCGGGAGCTCGAAGCGATCCTGACGATAGTCCCAGTAGGGATTCGAATGGACCACGCGCTCGGACAGCTTTTTCCAACGGGGAAGGGACATGGGGATCTCTCGCTGCTCTACGAGGCGCCTAGCTTGCTTCGCGCTCTACCGGCTCAATGCCAGGAGTATGCGCCCGGCGCAAGCGGCGCAGGACGAGCCAGCAGACGATGGACCACCCGAGACCCACACACCAGCCGGCGAGCACGTCCGTGGGGTAATGGACGCCGAGATAGACGCGGCTCATTCCTACGAGCAGCATCAGAAAGAGAGCCACCCCGACAACATAGAGACGAAGCTGAACGCGAGGGATCAGCTCGGCCACCAAGCTGCCGAGCGTCGGGTACGCCACGGCAGCCAGGAGCGAGTGTCCGCTGGGGAAGCTGGGGCTGGAGACAGTGACCAGGTGATAGACCAGCTCTGGTCGCGGTCGTCCATAGACGGACTTCAAGGCGAAGCTCAAGACGCCTGCGCCTAGCAGGGCTACCACCACGAATGCCGCAGCCGTCCAGCGCCGGACCAGCACCAAGAAGACGACAACCACAGCGCCGACGATGATGACGACGGTGGGACTGCCGAGCGCGGTGATGTCGACCCAAACGGCGTCGAACCATCGTGGCCCGACAGGTTCCCGGGGTTGCCCCGGCTCACGCAGCGCGAGCATGATGCCCAGGTCGAACCCGATCTGCCCTTCGTCCGAGACCTCTTCGGCGAGCTCGGCAAACGCATACAGCAGGGATAGAACGACGAGGAGTCCACCGTAGAGAGCGCGATCCAAGGCGGCTACCTTACCGCGGAGCTCGTGCCAAGCGGGGAGTCTGGCCAACACGCTAGTGGCCCCTGCACCATCCGTGCCTCATGGCGCTGGGTCGTCGGCGAGGTCCCATTTTGCAGCGCTCCCGCACGGGACAAGCGTCGGCGTCTCCGCGTCGCAGCTTGGCTCCGGACCGCTCGGATTGGAGCTGAGCCATCCCAGCAGCGTTGCACGTTCGGCACAGCTCAGGCTCCCGAACTCACTCCCCGGGGGAGGCATGTGGCCACTCTCGACGACGGCCTGGGCGCGCTCGAAGCGCGGGAGCGAGCCGCCCTCGGGGGTCTCTAGGTCAGCGAGGAAGTGCTCGTACTCCACGAGCGGAAAGGGTGCGCCGTTCCGAGGCTCGTCGGCGTGACAGCCGTTGCACCTCGCGGCCACCACGGGTGCGGCGTCACACCACGTGGCAGAAGAGGAGGACTCGCCCGAGCCGTCGGAACTGCAGGCCAGTGGACTACAGGCCAAGGAGAGGAGGAGCCCCGCGGAGCGCCAGGTCGAAGCGCTATTCACAAGGCGCTCCACCGCCCACTGCCCCGCAGGAGCTGGCGTCCCCGGACTGGAGAGCGCGGACAGCGTGGACCATGCGGCAGGCCAGCGTGTCGCCCAGCGCCGCGCCGCGCGCCACAGTATAATGCGAGTTCGGGCCTGAGCCCGGCAGCTCGCGGCAGTCCGCCGTACAGGTCGACGGGTCCAGGGGTGCTGCGGGGGAGGTACCGCAAACGGGAGCCGCGATGGCGCAGAATGACTCGCAGGGTGCGTGCTCGCTGTCGCCGACTTGGCCGCAGTGGCCGTCACCGGTGGGGCCAGCGTGAGGGCAGTGCGTGGCTGGGTCGAGCAGGGCGTTATAGGCGTGATAGATTCGACACCCAACGGTGTTGATGTTTGTATCCGCGTTGGTGCCCGGTGTGAGCTCCGCGCACGCGGCTCGGCATTGCGCTACGCTTTCGTACTGAGCGTTCTCGCCCTCGCAAGTGTCAGCGACGAGGTCGCAGTACCGCTCGCACGAGGGGGCTTCCGTCGGAGGATCGGTACACGGCGCCGTTGGTGGTACCAGGCGCGCGTGAACGCAATGGGAGTCATCGACGGTCGCTGCTGACACATGAACAAGCCGGCACTGAAGTGTGTCCCCCTCATAGTTGCCCAGGGCACTGAAGCTGCCCGTGTCCACGAGGGCGGAGCAGGCGGCCTCGCAGTCATCGAGCGCGCCGTAGGCAGCCGCAGCATCGGGGCATGCGTCTTGGAAGAGCGTACAGTAGCTCTCGCAGGGGCTGTCTGCACCGCAGCTGCCGCCACCAGCGGGGCCTGCACGCGGGCAGTGTACGTCGGGCTCGCTGTTCGCCGCCAGGCGCACCTCCGCCAGTCTGCAAGCGATGGAGTTGCTTCCCGCCGGTTCGTTGGGATCGCCGACGGGAAGGCGCTCACACACCCCCAGGCAGGTATCGAAGCTGGCGTAAGCGGCGTCTTCACCACGGCAGGTCGCCATGATCGCCTCGCAGTACTCGCCGCACGGGCCGAGGCCGCGCTCCTCGATGCCCGCCAAGGACTGGCAACCCTGCAAGAGCGGCGCGCTCCCCGCTGCCAGCACGAGGAAGCTCACGAGCCACGGCCACAGGGCTCGGAACGTCATAGCGAGCCTCCCAATGTGACCCGCAAGCCCTGAGCGTCGACGTCTGGATGGATGCGCCAAGCGGTTTCCGCGGCATCGGGCGCTAGCCAATACAGCAGAAGCCCTGCGCCGAGAGCGGCAGCTCCCCCGGCAAAGGCCATCGTCGACACAGTAGCCTGCGAGCGCGCATCATTCACCTTTTCCAGGTCGGAACGAAGCTGACAGACCTTCTCGTCGCACGAGCCAGCCTCGGCGTCGGAGTTGTTGGAGATGGCTTTGAAGCCGAAGTAGGTCCCAACTCCAATGCCGATCACGCCCACCCCCGCCAAGCTCAGCCCTAGGATACGCTGGGTATCAGCCGCGGCGCCCCCGGGCGAGGTGTCAGAGCGGGCGTCCGTGCCGACAGGGCGCGAGGGAGTCTGGGGTGTCATGGCAGCGCTGGACTCCGGGGCGGGCACGGCTTCTTCAGGCACTGGCTCGAGTCTCGGAATCGTGACTCGTTCGCGACCGCGCTTCGGGACCTGGACCTCTGCTCGGTACGGCTCGTGGCCCCTGGCCCTGACTTCCACGACGATCACCCCCGGATCGACGGGGAGCTCGACACCGAGGACCTCGGTTCCAACAGTCTCCCCCGCGCGTTCGATCGAGAGCCCTGGCAGCTCCCGTACCTCCTCGGCAACGGAGATGGTCAGGTAAGAGAGCCCTTGTTGGAGCTCCGCGGCCCGCCGCTGGGCACGCTCCGCGCGTTCGGTTTGCCCAGAAGCCCGCGCCAGCGACGCGGCCTCCCTGAAGGTTGCCCAGGCGCTCGCGGCACGGTCGGTGCGCGCATAGCACTCCCCGAGGTAGAGCAGCGTGCCCACCCCGGGATCGATCTGCTGGCTTTGCTCGAGCTTCGAGCAGGCTTGCTCGTTCTTTCCTTCCTTCATGAGGGCGAGGCCGTCGTCGAACAAGCTCTCCGCCGCCGCCTTCGCCTGCCGGCTCACTTCGGCAAGGGCTGGCGAGGAACCGAGCGCCAAGCAAAGGGAAGCCGCAATGGCGAGGTGCATGCGTCCGTGGGCTCTCTCGGAGCTGCGAGGGAAGTGGTGGTGCTCCATCGGGTTTCGTCCTGAAATCTGGGGTTCTTGGCTGGACGCGCTGGCTAGCGGCGCCCGCCGTAGTCCGGGAGCGCCGCTTCGCTGGCGGGCTTCTCCGAGCGCGGTGCCGGTTGGCCTGCACGCTCTGCTGTCGGTTGTGCGGCGCCCACCACGGGTTTCGCCGGAGGGTGAGGCGCGGCAGGTGCCCGCGGCGACCGAGCGGTGATGGGCTTGGGTCTGCCGCTACCCGCCTGCGTGTGAACAGGCGCGACTGACGATTGGGCGTCTGGACCACGACCACCGTTGCCCCTTGTTGCCAGGTCGCTCCTCCTATCCGCTGGCGCCTTCTCAATCGGCGCGGCTCGTGTGATCACGGAGGGTTCCGGCTGACGATGGGCCGAGACGGGAGAGGTTTCTGGAAGATCGTGTGACCCGGCGGCGGACGGCTGTGTCGAGAGCTGGGGATCCGCAGACCGCGCACGCGGCGCCAGCCAGAAGACCAAGCCGGCGCCCGATACGAGCAAGAGGAGGAGTCCCAGCTTCCATGGCCTGCGATGGACGGACGCTGCCGTCGCCGGAGACCACGCCACTTGTGTGGCCCTCTCCGTCCCAGTCTCGGGCACAGCGCGCCGGGGCATGTCGCGCTCCGCGCCGCTCGAGCTGCTCATCGTGGCGCCCAGGACTCGGGAAGCGCGATCGCAGTGTATCCGCGCCTGTGGGGCGAAGGCGACGATGTCGCGGGCGAACTCCCCGACGTTGGGATAACGCTGCTCGCGGTCCCTCTCGAGGCAGCGCAGGATTGCCCGATCGAGCTCAGGCGGAACGTCATCGCGGTGATGTGAGAGGGGTGCGGGGGTGTCCCTGAACAATACAGCGCAGAGCTCGGGAATGGAATCGCCCCGGAACGGCGTCGTACCGGCCAGGAGCTGGTAGAGAATGGTGCCCAACGCCCAGATATCGGTCCGTGCATCGACGCTCCGCGTCGAGCTGAGCTGCTCGGGGGACATGTACAGAGGGGAGCCCATGATCATCCCCGTCGTTGTCAACGAGACCTGGTCTGGCGACGAGTCGCTGAGGCTAGACTTGGAGATCCCGAAGTCCAAGACCTTGAGGATCCGGGTCCGATCGGCTCGCTGAGCGAGGAAGAGGTTGGCTGGCTTGAGGTCCCGGTGGATGATGCCCGCCGCGTGGGCCTCGGCGAGGGCCTCGATGGCCTGGAGCACGTACCCGACTGCCTCGGCGATAGGAAGGGCGCCGCGGAGCTGCAGCTCCGTGTCCAAGTCGTTACCATCGAGCAGCTCCAGCACCATGTAGGGAAGGCCGCTCTTCAGGGAGCCGACGTCCAGGACACGGGCGACGTGCTCGCTGCGGATCTTCGCCGCCGCGCGCACCTCGCGCCGGAAGCGCGCCGTTGCCTCTGGGAGGTTCGAGACAGGGGAGGCAAGGACCTTTACGGCGACCGGCTGATCGAGCTCCAGGTGCCAGGCTGCATAGACGACGCCCATGGCCCCGGCGCCGAGCTCCCTGTCGATGCGATAGCGACCGGCTACGATCTCTCCGATTTCCACCGCCTGACGAAGCATCAAGCGCGAAGATCTAGTGCGCCGTTCGTGATCCGACAGCCTTTGCCACGATATATGCACGCACTACTACAGCCAGCGCAGCGCGGGCTGACGCGCCAATTAGATCGTGACCGCAGGGTCTAGAGCGGCGGACGTGGCTCCCGCACTGCTCGGCAATTTCCAGTGTCAGCGATCATCGACGAGCCCTCTTGACCACGGGAGTCAGAACCTGTTATTGAGAACCAAAGTCTGAACTGGCGGGTGCGCGGCTGTGCGGTGAATGCACTGGGCTGCAAGAAGGAGGTAGTGATGGGCTCAAGGCTCAAGGCTCAAGGCTCAAGGCTCAGTGCCGTCGTTCTGCTCACCTGGCTGCTTGGGTCACTCCTGGTGGTATCCGGGTGCGGGTCCGCAGATGACTCGGGAGACCCGCTGGGTCGGAGTTCCTCTGCTCTGACGACGCCCTACGCGGTGACTATCGCCGTGCCGGCGGACCGCGCACCGTCGCGCGTTGCGCTGGGAGCCGAAGGCAACCTCGTCATCCACGACAGCAGCATAGCTACCCGCTCGTCCGATGAAGGACCCTGGCCTATCTGCAGCAACGCGGCTGCTGGTACGACAATCGTGCACTCCCAGGCAAGTGTTGGAGATGTCTACGCGGTAGGCCTCGTCACGCTTCGGAACAACGTCACCGTGAACGGTGCGCTGCTCGCTCCTGCCATCGCGCCGGAGCCTGGTGACTCGTATCCCGAGTGGTCTGCCACGACACCCGGCATGCGAACCTTTTCGCGAACGGTCGAGGTCCCGTCGCCCATGCCTACCATCTGGACCTCCGTGGAGCGGCGAACCGATGTGCTCGCGCCTGGTGCTTACGGCAACTACAACGTCAAGTCCGATGGCGCCCTCGAGCTCTCTGCCGGGCGCTACGTCTTCCAATCGCTCGCGTTCGAACCTTCCGCCCAGCTGCGGTTAGCTGGCGCGCCAGGTGCCGTGTACATCTACGTTCTCGGCGGGTTCACATTCCGTGGCACGCAGGTGCTGCCGTCGGCCGAACACGAGGTCTTCGTCGGCGTCCTGGGCACCGGCACCGCGGAGCTCGCTGCGCCATTCATGGGCGCCGTAATCGCTTCGCGGGGTTCCATCATTCTTGGTGATGGGACTTCAACGATGCACCAGGGGCAGTTCTTCGCCCAGAACATCGAGCTCAGGAGCGGGACCACGGTGATGCTTCGGGAGTTCGAGAACGGCCTCTGGGAGGATGCCGACGAATGCGCATGGGGAGCCCCGCCGGGCGATGAGTGCGCCTATGACGTCGCGTGCCCGTCGCCTTCGTCCAGGCACTGCGTGGACCAGGCCTGTACCTGCGAGCCAAAGCCTGGTGCAGCTCCGACCGACGAGTGCAGTTATTATACGCTCGACGCCTCGGGGCAGCCCGCCATCGCCTACCTCGCGGCTGGTGAAGCCTGCACGCCCGGTTATCAGTGCTCGGGGACGGGACAGTGCGACGGCCGTGGCTACTGCTGGTGTCACGGCGCACAGCCAACCGACGGCGGCGAATGCACTGAAGTGGTGGCCGGCACCACCAGCCTCGCGCTGAGGCCGGTCGCTGACGGAACGGGCTGCTCGGGTCATTCGGGCACCTGTAGTGTTGCCCCGACATGCCATAGCGGCGTGTGCCGGTGCACGACGCCCATGCCCCCGAGCGGCGGCGTCGTGGCGACCTGCGACGTCCGCGGCAAGACATGCGCGGGCTTCCACTGTGCCGACGGCGTATGCAACTCGAACCTCGAGTGTGAGTGCAGCACCCCTGCTCAGCTTCCGCTAGGCTCCCCGGTGCGCATTGGAACCCAGAATGTCCATGCGCTGCCCAACTGGGAGACAAAGGTTGCGGCAGGCTGTGAGGAGGAAGGGCTGTTTAGCTCGTACGACGAGCCCTTCGCTTGCGAGGCTCGGCTGATGGCCGAGAAGATCCGCCAGAGCGGCTACGACATCATCGTGCTGAACGAGGCTTTCCACGAGGCTTACGCGAGGGTCATCGTACAGAAGCTCTACCCGGATCACTTCCCGTATATCATTCGATCGATGGGGAGCGCCCCCACGGCCGGAGTGAATAGCGGTTTGATGCTGCTCAGCCGGTGGCCATTTGCGGAGATCGACCCGAACGACGAGGCATGTTTCAGCACGACTGGCCGCATGCCGGGGTCCGAGCTGCCAATATGGGCCATCGGCGAGGGAGTGTCGACCTATGAGCCAGGGGTGGCCTACCCGAAGGTGAATAAGGCCATCCACTTCGAGGAGTACGAGCCCTGCAACGGCCCGGACTGTTGGGCCGCGAAGGGGCTCGGGCATGCCCGCGTGCTCGCGCCGGGCGGCCTCGTGCTCGACGTGTTCTTCACCCATCTGCAGGCCCAAGACCAATCCTTCGGGCAGTATGGGAACCAGCTTTTGCTAGGGAAAGAGTACAGCGACTACCAAATCTATGGGGGCTCGGAGCCACCTCGTCGTGCGCAGCTCACGCGTATCAACGAAATCGTGGAATGCGTGATGTCTCACCGCACGGCGCCCAACGACATCGCTGTGCTCTTGGGTGATCTCAACATGAACGGCGATCTCTCGAACCCTTCCGCGTCGACGTCTTGGGAGGGGGCGCTGGACTGTCCGACGCCACTAACCTGCACGCTGGCCGAGCCCCTATGGGCCGATCCTGTAGAGACGCGCAACGAGTGGGACTTCCAGTTCAATCGCACTGGCGGAATACCGAACGTCAACGCGGTTGGCCTGCTGGACACTTGGGCGTACACGATGACGTCACAATGCGTGCCGGCGCGGGGGGCCCAGTATTCGCCTGATAACTCGGCGTCGGGTGGTGAGAACTGTCAGGTTGTTGGGGCGCTTCCGACAAGGCCACTGGACCATCAATCCGGCACGGTGCGCTTCGACCGCGGCGCGACCCAGGCGATGAACCCGACGGGAGAGGAGCGCCTTGACTACATCCTGCTTGGGCAGCACGGGGCGCCGGGTGTTCCGTACTGGCCCTACTACCCCCAGCATATCTCCAGGGCCTTCAATCTCTTGAAGGGCAACACCGGCCCCAGCGGCTTCTCGCGCGCACCCGGGAGGCAGAACGTGCTGGCTGGCTCCGATCCCATCACGGACCACTTTGGTCTGAACATGGAGCTCGACTTCCACGCGGCTCGCATGAACCCTGCCGAAGCCTACTTGCTCGCCTCGGCGCATGGAGGAGGGTTCGCGACCGGTGTCCTCCCGTACGAGACCGCCGTGCATTGGTACAAGGTTACGGAGCCAGGGGACTGGGTGTTCTCCGTGAACCCGAAGAACCAGCTGTGGCCTGGAGGCCGCGGCCCAGACACCGGCGTCACCTTCCAAGTGTACGACAACACGGACCTCTCCAAGCCGCGCCCGCCCATCAAGGGGGAGGTCGTCGCCGTGCCTCCGCGCCTGTACGTGGCCAACTGCACGAGCAAGGGCGATATCTGCACGGATACGTGGTCCCTCCCAGGGTATCGTCAGGGCAAGTTCACGAGCGACAGCTTTCCTCTTTACATCAAGGTGTTCGCGAGCGAGCCCGACAAGCTGCGCGCGACAAGCGCCAACGGTCAATACGTGCTCTTCTTTCACAAGGCAGATTGCACGACGCCAGGGGAAGCCTGCAGTCTCTTGCCCTACGCCTCGACCCTCGGGGACGAGACCTTGGGAACGGAGGAAATCGCGACCAGCACGCACCGCATGCGACTCTCGACACGAAAGCCGGAGGCTTGGTTCTCGTTCCACGTCGAGCGCCCCGACGGCACGCGGCCTCAACAGCTGCGGATCTTCGCTGCCGAAGAGCTCTCGAGGGCCCCGGTCATCGATAGCGTCTCCATTCTCGCTGCGGATGGGACGACGCTGCTCGAGAACTGGGAGTTCTTGCCCGTGGAGAAGCTGATCGACGGCGTCCGTTGGCGCGTGTGGGAGCTCTCGAGAGAGGTCTACGGCCGGCTCGAGGACTCATTCGTTGGTGGTACGGCGGAGGGCACGAAATACTACCTGAAGCTGCTGCAGCTGCCATCGGCGTTGTCGGACTACCAATCGAACGAAGTGCTCGTCGGTTGGCAGACGAACCTGACGTGGATCTACGGACCGCAGCTCGGCGGTGACGACTGCAACTTGAAGTGTGAGGATTCCCAAGAGGCGGGTTGGGACGAGATCTGGATGAAGCTCGGCCAGAAATACAGCCCCAACTACGTGAACATGTTCCCGGTGGGTGGCGGTGAGGCCAAGGACGGCGTGGAGCTCCATGGCCATTTCAACGAGGTGAACACAATCGAATGGACGCAGCGGTTCTTCTCTGGCCTCACGAGCCGGACCCACCCGGATGGCACGACCTTCCAGAAGCTGCCGGCGATGAACTTCACGGAGGAGCTCCTCTTTCAGTTGTTCGAGGACGATCGCAACGGTGATGAACGGGAGGAAGCCCTCTATCGTACCGCAGAGGGGTCTCCCGCCGTGCGGTACCTCTCGGGCAGGCACACCCTCACCTACGAGGACACGTTCGACGACGGGGAGTACAAGCTATCGGCGTGCAACCTCTCTCGAACCATCCAGCCGAAGCCGTGCCTGACGGACGCGGACTGCGACCCGGAGCTAGCATGTGTGGCGAACCAATGCGTGGCGCACTGATGGCAGTGAGCGCTCCCGCGGCCGGACGGATGGGCCGTTGGCTGTTGCTGGGCTTGGTGCTGGTGGGGTGCCATGGGACTCCTTTCCCGATAGATAGTGAGGACGGGGAACCCCCCGAGCCATCGGGCGGCCCCGACGCGCGAGTGGTAGAATACGAAGTCGCGTTGCTAGGGTCCGGCGAAGTCCTGACCAGCGGTTGTGTCGCCGTCTCCAGCGCAGATCTGGGTTGGAAACTCGCTGAGCTCATCCAGGTTCCGGTCTCCTTCGGCGTGCCATACACCGTCGAGTTGCGGCAGAAGTCGACCAACGTCAAGCGAGAACCCGAGCGCGAGCACTCCTACTATTGTGAAGGCGTCGCTACAAGTGGCGTGACACACGCGATTGCTCCGGCGTGCGTTGCTACCGAAGACCAACTGGCGCACGAGCTCCTGCAGGTGGAGATAGTTGATCCCACGGGCGAGGCGCCCGAACCGGACCCCAGTGGGACAATCGTACGGAGTCTTGAGGGGCTCATCGAACGCTACCGGCTGGTATCCCATCAACCCGGGCCTGTCACGCTCGACCTGCGCAGCGGCCCCTGCGAATCCTATGGTCCTGGCGGCCCCCCTACCCTCCGCCTCCTCACCGTCCTCGAGGTATCCCTATGACCAAACCCCTACTTCCGTCGAGTGGACTCGTCGCGTTGACTCTGTTGCTCGGATTGGTCGCGTCGCCGTCGGTCGCGTGGGCTGGGCTGACGCCGACGAGTCGGGTGGGTCCGCCTGCGTCCCAGAGCGGCCTTGGGGACTACGGGCAACCGACGTCCTCGTGGATGGAAACGCAGGCGACCTGGGACGCAAACGGCTACATCTACGTCGAGGGCTTCGTCGACTGCCAGGCGGACGCCGACTATCTGGGGATCTCGATAGACGGAGTCGTGGTCGCGGGAGCATCAGGGTTTCGCTTCGGGGGACCCCTGTCCGTGCCCGTGGCGCCGGGAACCCACACTATTCGGCTCGATTACTCGAAGAACGGCAGCGTCGACGAGGGGCTGGATACGGCATGGATCAATACTGTTCGCTTCGTGTCGAACGGCGCCTTGGTGGCACAGTACGACTTCACGGACGCTTCGGGATGCTCCATCCCGGGTTGGACCCGGGGGGGCTTCGATGGCGGGTGGTGCGCGACACCCGGGCCCGCTGCGCGTGAGTGGCGAAGCCCCGTCGAAATGTCCTATGCAGGGTATCAAGCCGCACCCCGGAGCGCCGCGATCTCACGACCGATAATGTGGCCTGCCGGTTCGGTGGGACAGCTCGTCGTCGATTATGTGGTGGACTCGGAGCAGGATCACGACGTGTTTCGGATTCTGGTGGACGGGGTCGAGCGGTTCTCCGACTCGGGTCGCATGAAGCGCGGCACGGCAGCCGTGGCCGTCGATCCCGGCGAACACACGATTAGCCTCGAGTACCTGAAGGACGAGAGCGTCGACGAAGGATATGACCAGGTTTTTGTGGAACGTATCGCCGCGTTGGCGGGCGGAAGCCCGTTCTTCGAGGGAGGCCTGGTGGGCTCTCCCGTAGGCGATCCGGTGCCCGGTTGGGTCCAGTCCGGGAGCGACCCGGCAGTCGCCTGGCGCGCGGCGCCGCCGCGTTCTCCGCGTATCTACACCTCGCGGGACGACGCGCCGCGGGTCGCAGATGGGCTACTGCGGCTCGCAGAGTATCCCACGAGTACACGGCTGGGCCTGTTCCCCCTCGCAGGGGACGGTCGTGGAGAGTTCAACGTGATGGTTGGAGCCTCTACGTCTGGAGCTCTCTTCATCGGCGTGGAGCTTGCCGAGGCTCTAGGTCAACGGTTCATTCAAGGGGGTAGCGCGATCATCACCTTGGACACTGCTGGGCCATCGGCACCCTTGGTGCAGGACTGCGGCGTGGGGAGCTCGCGCCCTGGCCCTCATGCGCGGCGCTTCGAGCTGGCTCCAGATGGCTCCGGTGGCTTGAGCGTGAGCGAATCGGTGGGGGCGTGCGGGAGCGGCAGCGCGGCGTGGCGAGCCGCCACGGCGGGTGAGAGCTGGGGTGGCGTCGTCGGATTCCGCAGCGAGCCGGACGACGACGACGACTCGCCGGCTATCATCGAGCTCGATGTGACGCCGACATGGCCGAGCGAGCTCGGGCAGGGTTGGCCCGTGGCTGTGGCCGTTGTGGTCCATGGCGCGGTAGGCGGCCAATCGACAGTGATGGCCAGGCTCCCGTGGCAGCGAGACCACCAGCTCGAGCTCGATCATACGGGGACCTGGGAACAGATCCACTTCGCCCCGACCTCTCTCGAGCCCGTGCCGATGCCGGGGGTTTGGGTAGACCAGTGGCCAACCAACGAGGAAGAGTGAATCTCCGCCGCTGGGGCACAGCGCCGTTGCTTGGCCTTGCGATCATCCTAGGGTCTTGCGATCGAGAGGCGCAACCGGATGAGCCAAAGTACGAGCTGCGAGATGGCCTTCCAGAGGGCCTGAGTGTGGCCGTTCGAGAGGTGAAGCCCTCCTTTGACGGAAACTGGGAAGTGGTGCTGCTCCTCGAGAATTTCGGCGATCGCCCGATTGTTCTAGAGAACCTCAAGGACGAGACGACCAAGCTCGTGATGAGTGACGGGACGAGTCGCCCGCTGCATGGGATATCACTCGGTCGCGCGAAGCCCGTGAAGGTCCGAGCAGGCGCGAGGCATCGCACTAGCCTCCTTTTCACGAGCTCCACTGCGCAGCCGGTCACGTTGGTGCTGAAAGGACGCGAGCTGCCCACAGGAGATGGGTGATGACGGGAACCTCGCGGCTCGGTAGGGTACTGCTCCTGAGGATCCATCGATGAAACGAACCACGTGGTCCATGCTGGTAGTCCTCCTGGGGATGAGCTCAGGCTGCGGCTCTGATGATGGTGCAGCGCCCGAAGAGACGGGCGGTGCCATCGGGGTCAGCGCCGGAGGCACGGCAGGAATGGCGCCTGACGTCGGGGGAGGCACCAGCGTTGGCGCTTCCGGGGGCACGCCGACCGGGGCTGGGGGCAGCGATCTCGGGCAAGGAGCAGGGGGCGTTGGTGATTCAGGAGAAATGGGGGGAGCGTCGGGAAACCAGACCGTCGGTTGTCCGGAGTGGCCGCGGGGCAAGCTGCTGCCTCAGGCGGGACCATTCTTCTACACCCCCGAGCCCGGTCCGTGCAGAGCGGAGCTGCGCTTTTTGGACACGGAGCCCGAGGTCACTTACTTTTCCTACGACGACGAAGGGCACCTAACGTCCTCGGTCATTCGGGATGCCTATCGGACGTTCTTCTGGGAAGGCGAGCTGCTGACGGGGTGGGTGGTCCCCGATTGGGTCACCGGCGAGCCCGTGGAGATCACCGTGACGTATTCGGAGAATGAAACGGTGTTGACGGCCGTGGATCTGGAGGAGCGCTACACCCTCGACGACCGCGGCTATCCGCTAATCCTCGAGAGCTACTCGCCCTCCGATCCGAGCGACGTCACCACTGCCTATCACTATTACGAAGACTGCCGGCTCGTGCGAAGACGGGTGTATGGGGCGACCGGTGAGGAAGCGGTGCAGGCGAGCTTCGAGTACGAGTACGATGATCGCGGCTATTTGATCAGCCGCTACAACGACGAGGGGATCCGGGAGGACTACTCCCACGACTGCGCGCGCTAGAGAGTTCTCGACAAGGTGGTTTCCCGTCTCCCGTTCTCACCACGTCTGTAACCGGCATCTATCGAGCTGGTCAGCGATGACGGGGCTCTTTACGAGAGGAGGAGATCCCTTGCCTCGTTGAGCTTCGCCGCCAGGTATGCCGAGCCGCCGCGGTCGGGGTGAATGCGCTTCATTAGCGAGCGGTACGCTGCCGTCACCTCTTCTCGGGTCGCACCTTCTTTGATACCGAGGACCGCGAGGGCTTCCTCACGGGTCATGCGGCCGTGGCCGCGGGTGGCCCCGCCCGAGCCACCTGCATCGGAGCGCGGAGCGCCCCCGCCAGAGCCGTCTGCCCGTGAGCGGCGCGCGAAGAAGCGCACGAGCCCGGGGCCGAGACGAAGCAGCCAGGGCAGCGTGCGCCGGAGCAGCGCGAAGGCACCCGCCGCTCCGATGGCCAGCCAGTGGGCGCGGAAGCGAAACGCGACGAACAGCAGCACCGCCACCGTCACGGCCCCCAGCAGCCAGCGTCCCGTGGCCAGACTACCCTTTGGCGTCCGCTCGGATCCGGTACCGGCAGTCTCCTGCCTCGCCTGGGCAGCACGCTTCTCCGGCCCTCCGGCAAGCAGCGCGACCGCCGCGAGGCAAGCCAGCAAGATCAAGAGGAGCGTCACCCGTGAGTCGTAGCTCCCGGGTCGTGTCGCGCAACGTCATTGGGCGGAAGACGCTGCCACCAGCAAGGAGAAATGGCGCCTCACTCGGCGGGGACGACGCCGTGGCTCGCATCCAGGACGTCGGGCTCTGCCGCGCGCTGCCGCGCTCCCTGAAGCTGCTCGATCATCAGCAGGAGGAAGCAGGCCCCGACTACGAACTCCCGGATCTCCGCGATGCGGAGCGGCGCCGGGGCGAGCAGCGCGCCCACGGTCCACTCGTGTAGCGCGGAAGCGAGCAGGAACCCCAGCGCCAATCCTTGCGACGCCAGAGGGACGCCGGCCCGGTGCAGAGCTCGTCGCCAAATGCCGTAGCGCGCGGCGAGCAGTGGCAGCACCGCCCCGAAAACGAACACGCCCGCGATGAACAGGTGATCTGCAAGGTAGCCCAGCATGTTGTGCAGGTTGGTCTCCTGCTGCACGTTCAGCCTCTCGATAGCCGCCGGAGTACCGAAATCGAAGAGGCGCTGCCCCCAGCTGATCTCTTCGCCGCAAGCAAAAAAGAAGAACACGCCGAGCAGAGCGAACCAGCGCATCCTCCACACCCTTGAACGCCGTTGGCCAGTTGCCGGCTGATCCAGGGCCATTCGTTGATAGCGTACCGCCGCAAATCCGAGCCCGGCTGCTCCCAAGAACAATAAGGCTGTGCCCTGCTCGAGGATGCCATCCTCACGTCCGATCAGCCCACGCACATCGGCGGGGAGCCGGTTCCCGATGACGAACAGGTAGAACAGGCTCACGATGCCCAAGCCGACGGCGACTATCCCTGTTGGATTGAGCACCCGGCTTTGTCTTGCTTTCTCTGCCTCCGGCACTCGGTGTTCCATCACCCTGATGAAGAGCGAACTCTCCGCGACCCGCGACCACGCAAGGCAAATGCCGACCAGGCCCAGCCCCAATAATCCGCTGAAGAAGCGAGCTGCCAGCACCGTCATCTCCGCTGTCGCCCTCGTCGATGGGTTGTCGGAGGTGAGGCTGGTGCGCAATGGCCCCAGCTGGATCAGTAAGTTGGACGAGACGAGGATGGCAACAAGGACGAGGCCTGCTGCCATGATCCAGAGAACTCGAGGCGCGCGGTTCGTCATCTAAAATCCACTCCTTCGCCACCGATCTGTAACGAAGGAGGTGCCCGCCGCAACGTGCCTGTCGCCAGCTGGGCATCAATTCGCCATTCCACGCCATATGAGCCCTAGTGTGGGGCGGCTCGCCACATGCCAACAACAAGCCCCCCGACGAATGCGCTCGGCTCGCCGGGGGGGCTGAACCTCCCCTCATGGTTTCGACGCGCAGCTACTTTTCGAGGATGTCGACATCTCGCCAGTGCATGGTAATGAAGGCGGGCCTCTCTGCGATGGCCTCTTTCGAGTCCTGCTCCAGCTTGCCTGCTACCTGGTCCTTGGAGGACTTCACCTGCCCGGTGAAGCGGATCCTTTGGCCGGCATCGATATCGATCATCTCGTGCTGAGGCACATCCTCACGAACGATTGCAAGGACCTGTCCCGGGGCGGCGGTCCCCTTTTTCTCCGAGATGTAGAAGGCTCGGTCCGAGATGACGCGGAGAACCTCTGCTTCGCCACTGACCGTCTTGCCCACCGCCTGCTCGGGCTGCTGGGCCATCGCTGCGAACGTAATGGCTCCCTCGGTACCCGCTGTCTTCTTCGCCTGCGCACCGTCGCTGTTGGCCTTGGTGATCCGCTTCGCCTCAAGGTAGTAGCCGCGGCTTGCCGCCTTGTCTGCCGCCTCCGGCGTGAGCCCCCACTTCTCCTTGGCAGCAGCAGCCTCAGGCATCCGTTGAATGGTGCCGCGCAGATCGACGAGCTGCCCGGGCTCGAACTCCGGCGTCCCCCCAGGTGGCGCGACGAAGAGCGGTAGGCTTTCTGCACCAACCCAAAGGCCGCTTCCTGCTACGGATTGCACGGGAATCGATTCGAAGGCGATTTCACGGCCGACCAGGGCCATGGGGTCGGGCTCCCGGTACACCGCAACGTAGCCAACATTGATCCCTAGCGGCTCGTCCTTCTCCGACCACCGCGCGTACTGCGCCACTTTGGTGATCGAGTCCGCGACGAGCACCGGACCCGTCTTCCAGCGCTCTACCTCAATCTCCGGGTCGAAGTCCCATCCGAGATCGCGCTCCAGCTCGGTGACATCGAACCGCCGTATGGTGCCGCTCACGACGACATCGTCGTCGTCCTCGAGCGCGCCACCCCCGAATCCGATGGGAGACTTCGAGAGGACAAGGACGTCGTCGTCGAAGATGAGTTTCGTGTCGTCTTCGAGCTCGAAGGCGCGGGTGCCATAAACATCGTCTACCTCGCCGCTGAGGGTCACGCGCTTTCCGACGAAATTTGCCGGCTGTTCGGCGACGTTTTCGACCGTGGGTAGTGTTTTGTTATCTGGAGTCCGCTGGCACGCCGCCGCCACGCTGCACAGCAGCAGGGCCGCGGTACCACCGGACGAGAGTCTGGGGGTGTTGAGTTTCATCATGGTGGCGCCGCGTGCAATCCTGGTGCCGTGTCGCCCGGCATTGGGGCTCGGACGGTGCGCATGACCGCGACGGGAAGCCGTATCCAGAATACTACGCTCCTGAACGCTTGCAGATCGGCCTCACCGTGGCGACGCTGCGTTTGCAGGACTGTCACTGAGGGCTGAGGCGCGGTGGAGGCCTTCCCGACCGCGGTCTTGCAGCCTCGGCGGGAACCACTGAGGGCCTGTCCCTGAATGCGGTTGGCTCTTCCGTAAACGTGCCCGTGCCCGTGCCCGACAAAGTTAGCAACGCGGGGCCAGCGCTGGCCGATAGCTGAGCATGGAACTGGATGATGAAAAGCTCGACGTTTACCAACTTTCTCTCGATTTCGTCGTTCTGGCCAATGACGTCGTCGAGGGTCTTCCGCGAGGGAGGGGGCATCTGGCCGACCAGCTCGCGCGGGCATCAACATCGGTGGTG
>JAEWRL010000009.1 GCA_023398955.1 Pseudomonadota bacterium | reverse complement strand
CCGCGAAGTGCGCAGGATGCTCGCCAGCTTCATGCAGAAGCTGACGCCTGACGGCTGACACCTGATAGCCTGCCCTCCGGTTGCATTTGGCGTTGCCAGTTCCCCTGTTTGGTTCCGGCTCCGCCGGGTTAGGCTGACCGCCGAGGGCGGAAGTACGTCGATGACTCCCGCAGCGGTATCGAGGAGCCGCTCGGCGATATCCTCTCCTTACGGGCCGCGCCACCGCTACGACAAGCGGCGTCGCTTCGTACCCTGAGGATTGGCTGGTGGCTTCAAGCTTTCCGCGCGCGCTGGCCAGCCCACCTCACTTCGGGGCTCGGTACTCCACGACGTCGAGCTCTCTACGAAACGCCTTATACCGGTCGATGTACGTGTCGGCGACCCCTGGCTCTTTGAGAAGGTTACGCTCCTCCCCCGGATCCTCAGTGAGATGATAGACTCCCAACGGGCGTCCCGCGGCGGCAATCACCTTATAGTCATTCTCGATGAACGCCTGACGCTCTGTGTTGTATGGCCCCGCGGGCATGTCGATGAATACAATCTTGGACTGGGGGGTGTGTCCAGGAGGCGAGAGCACGTCTGGCAGGAGGGATTCTCCACTTAGCCCCTTCTCTGGAGCGTTCAAGCGAAACAGATCGAGTATAGTCGGGACCAAGTCGATCAGACTGCGACGTCGATCAATTTTCTGGGCCGCCACACCGGGAACGTGGATGAGCCAAGGCACCCGGACGAGCGGTTCCCAAAGCTCGAATCCATGCCGCCACATGCCGTGCTCTCCGAAAGCCTCCCCATGGTCACTGGTAACCATTATGGCCGTGCGATCCTTGGCAGAACCGGAGCGCACGGCATCGAGGATCCGCCCTATCTGATGGTCGACGAACGCCACTTCACCATCATAAAGGTCGCGGGCGCCGCGACCAAAGTCGAAGCCCTCGTGGGGAACATAGTCCGCATGCGGATCAGTGAAATGGGCCCACAGAAACAGAGGCCCCTCGGCGTTCTCGGGCGCTGCTAGTTGGGCAAGAACGGCGTCCGCGACGGCCTGGCTAGTGCTCGTCCTATCCCCCTCCACCTGAACCTGCTTCGGAGCAGCGGAACCGTCGATTACGTCGAAGCCTCGATTGATTCCGAAACGCTCCTGAAAGAAGTACCAATAGCCTTGCACGCTCACCGTCCGGACTCCGGCCTTCTGAAGGCGCTCGGCAACGAGGATATCTTCCGGATGGGTGAACTGGTTGAAATGGAGCCACTCTCGGTGTGTCTCGCTGGGGTACTTCCCTATCAGCATTGGTCCAACGCTCTTCCCCGTGTAAGAGGCCAACGCATACGCTTGAGTGAAGTACGTACTCTGCGCCGCTAGCTTATCTATGTTCGGGGTGATGTTCCGACCGTACCCAGCGAAGCCGATATCGTAGCGCAGCGTATCCACCGTCAGCAGCAGCAGCCGGAGATCGTCGGGCAGCTTCTCCTCAATCCACTCCTCCGGAGTCTTCGAACGCTCGACAGCCTCCCGCAGTACCAGCTTCTTTGCGTCGGTGCCCGAGCAGTCTTCGTCAATTCCGTTCTCTGGAATGTCGTCTACCGACGGGTTGATCTCGCGAGCCGTGTCATCACAGTCTCCGCCTCCAAACCAAGCAGAGAACCCGTCTCCATCCCGATCAGTCGCCGTTCTCATCGCGGCGAGTGATCGGCGAGCCATGGCACCGGAGCGCTCGACCGCCAGCGCCGTCGATGCGCGATCCAGCGTCGAGGTAGCAGTGACGAACAGGGCAACCATGTGCGCGACCGCTAGCACAGCCGCAAGGGCGAACCGCTGACGCAGGAGCGCAGCCCCCCAATAGGCCGCCATCGCTAAGGTGACGAGCTCGGCTGGCGCGCGAAGATCGAGCTCCTGTCGTTTGAAGACCCCGAATAGCGCCCATTGGCTGCCAGCGCCACTCGTGGTGCCAGCAAGGACGAGCCACCCGACAATCGCTGCTGCCATGGCCAGGCCGCCCAGCGCCCAGCGCAGCGGCTCGGGCGTCCAAGATGGCGCTCGGTGCGCCACGATATGGGCGACGAGGATCGTGACAAGGCCCAGCACAGCGGCAGTAACGGCCATGGCGCCGGCCATCAAAGCGCCTGCCGTCGCTGGCGAGGCCTGCTCCATGACGAGAACCGCCAACGCGCTCTGCCCCGCCAGCGCCATGGTGCCTGTGGCCGCCACGGGCGTCAGCACGGCGAGCATCGCGAGCCGCCGGCGTTCGACCCGCTCCCGCGGGCTCATAGCGTGTCTCCAACGCGATACGCTCGGAGCATGATGAGGGTGAAGCCACCAGCTCGCGAGCCCAATGGCCACACCCAGGATGAGAGCCGGGACGAACAGTAGCCCCACCGATGCGAGCCATACCGCCCAGGGTGAGACGACTTCCGCACTGCGCCCACGGATCCAGTATGCTTCGAGAACGGCGACGACCGGTGTCGCCAGCAGGGACATCCCCACGCCGCCGCTGATCCGGCGGATCGCCTCGCGCGCGGCTGCCCCAAACGTGAGGCTCCTGCGCTCCACTACGGGTCCCGCACTGGAGGGGCTGATCACGGATTCTGCCGTGGTCTGCGTCTCATTGGATGACTCGTCAGGTTGCCTGGTGCTCATGTGTCCTCCGGCTCTCCAACCCTTCGAGCGCGCTTCGCCAAGGGGTGAGCCTGATCGTACACTTTCAGGATTTGGTCCAGTGAGAGGTGAGTGTAGCGCTGCGTGGTCGAGAGACTCGCGTGGCCGAGCAGCTCCTGGATCGCCCGGAGGTCCGCACCTCCCTCCAGCATGTGGGTAGCACAGCTGTGTCTCAGAGCGTGAGGATGCAGATCAGGACGTCCAGCGCCGAGCGCACCCACCTGCCGCACGATGTTTTGTACTTGGCGGACCCCCAGACGGCTGCCAAGGCGCCCCAGGAAGAGCGCGGCGCCATCCTGTTTGTTGGTGCGTGGGTTGCGGAAATCGCCACGGACCTTCAGATAGTGCTCAAGGGCCGCACGGGCTTTCCTGCCAAGGGGTACGAGTCGTTCTTTGCGTCCCTTGCCAACCACTCGCACCGTACTCTGACCGAAATCGACATCGTCCTCGTCGAGCTGAACCAGCTCGCTTACCCTCAGGCCGCAACCGTACAATAGCTCCACCATCGCAGCGTCCCGCTCCCGTTCGCGCTCGAGTCGGTCGAGCCGTTCGAGCGGGGCCTTCATGATCTGTTCTGCAGCGTCCACTCCAACGAACAGTGGCATTTTTCTGCGCAGCTTGGGGCTTCCGAGCAGGGCAGCTGGGCTCGCCGAGAGAACCCCGGTCCGCTGCAAGTAAAGGCAGAACGTCCTTACACAGGACATCTTCCTAGCTATCGAGGAGGCGCTTCTTCCGGTGGAAACCTCTGCCAGCCACGCTCTTAGGCGACGCTTGTCCAAGTCCGCCAAGCGCGAGGGGCGGCCCAGGCGCTCGTTCAGGTGAGCGTGCAGCTGCCTTAGATCGCGTTGATACGCGGAGACGGTGTGGCCCGAGGCGCGACGCTCGTCGCGCAGGTGCACGATGAATCGCTCTATGGAGGCCGAAACCTCGTCGCTACTCCGTCCGCCGGACCCGTTTTCATCCGAGGCTGCCATGTACCGCCAGAAGCCAGCAGGTAAGGCCAGTTGCCGCAACGAGCAATCCGAAGGATGCGGCGCTCCATCGCCACTCACCGTCCGGAGCAAACCCCTTCCACGCCGCCCAGACTAGGCCAATCATGCACAAAACCAGGAACAGAAAGACCCAGAGGGGGCCTAATCCCCCTCCCAGATCCGCCGCGCCGGTTCCTTCCTGCGGGGCCACGCCGGCAGCCGGGAGCATCTCCTTTTCTTCGCTGAGCCGCGCCAACCTGGCCGAGGCGAGCCTCCGCTCCGCCTCGAAAGGCGACCAGAGGTGCCGCACCTGAGTCGCGGCACCCCGCACCGCCCGCCAGGCACGCTGTGCGGTGGCTCGATCTCCCTTCTGCTCACTTCCTGCAGCGATGGCTGTCATGCGCTCATAGGCACGGGACACTGCTTGGCTACCCGGCGCGTAGGCGACCGCGGCTTGTCTCGCGCTCGCCAGAGAGAGGATCAGGTCGCCACGATCGAAAGCACTGTCGCTCTGGGCCATGGCCGCCTCTGCTTCACGCCATTGGCCGGCCACCACAGTGACGAGCGCAAGGGTGAGGAAGGCCAGCGCGCGCCCCACGCCCGTTAGGCGACGGAGTCCTGCGCTCATTGAAAGTCCCGCTTCCTGAAGATGAGACTCGCCAGTACCAGGAGGGCCACACTCCACGCCATGGCTTGTGTCACTGCAAGCCATGCATATTCTCCGAACGGGGGTTCCACCTGCTCTCCCGTCAGCAGCGGTCGCGGTGGCACATAGATCATGAGGTTTGGCACCACGCGCGCCAGAAACTCTCCCGTGGCCCGAATCGCAGCCCCGAATACGCGCTCCGGGAGCTGCGCGAGGCTATCCGCGGAGCGGCCAACCACGAACACCGAGAACGTGAATACTGCGGTGAGGAAGGGAGATGTGAAGGCAGCAAAGACAAGAGCCGCGGCCGAGATGATGGCCACCTCGCTCATCGTCAGGAGAGCAGAACGCGCGAGCACGGCCCGCTCGTCAGGAGCGACTCCGGCCAACCAAACTCCGGTGACGAACAGCGCTGCCGCCCAGGGGACGGGAAGCCAGGTGCTCCAGCGTCTCCGCCAGAATGCCAGCACAAGCGCGAGACCCGTTGGTACAGCAGCGCCAGAAATGGGCTGCCAGGCTGGTCTGCCACCTGCTTGCGCAACGGCTAACAGCAGCGCACCGGTGTTCGCCCCCACGAAGGCCACCAGCACCAAGAGTGCTCCGAGGTATTTTCCGGCCAGGTATTCGTGGCGTCGAATTGGTCGGGCCAGAATCGGAAAAATTGTCTTGAGCTCCAGCTCTCTATGCAGCGACGTGGCCATGAGCATCACAGCCACGACTACTCCGTACACGGATGCCGAAGCCGCTCCCAGGTCGCTGATCACGCGCATCCCGTTGCCCAGCGTGAGAGCTCCGACCACGAGCGAGTATGCGCCGGTCGCAAGGGCGAGTCCGAAGAGGCCGTGGAGCAGGCGCGCCCGCACTGCCTCGCGATAAGTGTTGAACGCGATGATTCCGACCCGCGAGAGCATGCCCCCCACTATTACCCGAGGGCTTAGCAACCGGAAAAGCGACAGTGACATATCCGGCCCGCCGAACAACACAGAGCCCTGGCGTTCTACTCTGACACCCGACTCGGAACGCTGCCCTCGCTGTGGGACACGTTCTGCGGCTCCAAGTAGTCTCGCAAATGGGCAGGCGAGGACAAGGCGACCCGCTGAACCCGCTTCTCAAGGAGAGCGCGCGTGAGCGGAGAGCCAAGGTCCAGAGCCACGGCCACTGTCACCAGCGACTGCCCCTCGGAGAACCCAATCGCTCGGAAGTAGCCCCACGCGTCGCGGATGTCGTGCGGGCGCTGCTTGTCGAGCCAGAACCGCACCAGATTGTCCTCAGTTCGTAAGATGCAGATCGTATAGCGTGCCCGCACCAGTGCGTTGCCTTGAACCAGCTCCACAGCCAGCGCCCCGGCGCTTTGCTCCACGAGTCGCGCATCATGGGTGAGCGGGAGGGCTGAGGGAATCTGGTCGACGTCCAGGAGGGTCTCTAGGATCTGGTCGACCTCTGCTCGAACGAGCTGGTGCGCGACGCCACCGATATACGACCCACCTGCGTGCCGGAACTCGAGCGGCCTGGATACGGTCAAGCCCTGAATGACGCGCGCGCTCTCCGCTGGAGACAGGGGACCGTCATCGAAGACTCCCCATTGCCCAGTCGTGGCGGGGCGCGCCAAGGCCGCGCTGTTGCTGGTGACGAGCCCATCCTCTGCAGCCCGATCCGCCAATACCCGCTCGTCCCCTTCGCATCCCGTTCTCATGCGCGCCGTTGCTGTAGCGACGGATGAACCCACATGACTCCCGCACGCGACGCACGCCTCCCCGAGCAGCACCCCAAGCAAACTCACTCGCGCATAGCTCCACGACACGGTGCGCCCAGACTACCAGGGCGTGAGCTTGCCCGCCAAACAGCGCGGTTCAGGAGAGCGTGGACAGGGGCATCCTTGCGAACGGCGACAAACGCTCAGCGGTCGGGTGCATCCCCCCCAGCCCCATTCAACTCTCTCGCGCGGGCCTCGGCGGAGGCCGCGATGGCCTCGGCTTCGACCGTAGAGATGCGCAGACGAAGACATAGCTCCTCAATGAGCTTCTTCTCACTCTCGTGTTGTTCGCTGTCGATGAGCGTCAGCAGGATGGCATGGTGCAGCAGCACTCGCCGGTCGTCGTAGCTGAGGTCCGTGACGGGCACGTCTTCCAGCGTCTTCTTGGACTGGGCATACAACCGCACCTCACGTGCTTCGCTCGGAGAAGCATTGAACGCCTCCAGCAACCCATCGATGAGCTGGGTCTCTTCGGCAGAGACGTATCCATCGGCCCAGGCGACGGTAACCAAGCCCTTAACGATGGCAAGATCCTGCTCGTGCATGGTCGGGCAACGATCGCATACCCACGGTCCACGTCAATCGAGCTCTGCACCAACACACTGCGGGTTCCGTCTCTGGACCCGGAAGCTTCGCATGAACGAGCGGCCGCTCAACATGTGCCCCCATTTGTGCCCTGTCGTCGTACTGCGCCGCGGGCCGGCTGTGAGTCTTATCCGCGGCCCTTCGCATCCGCGAGATCCGGCGCGCCGTCAATCCCGGCAAGCTCCCGCAACTGTTCGCAGAGCTCCTTGTCGCTCCGCACATCCGACGTGGCGAAGTCGTCCACAAGCTGTCCGACGTCACTCTGCCGCGGAGCGAAGACTCGGGGTGCCGAGCGCACCGGCCGCGACGCACTGCTGTTCGATGAGGGCTCCGTCGAGGGTGGCAGGACCGCTCCGGGCCTCTCACTGTCGAAGCTCGCCGTCGGGAGAGCTGCTTCGTGAGTACTGGGGACCGCAGGTACCGAGGGACTGCCTCGAAGCCCATGTTGGCCCCCTTGGCGAGTGGGATGCCCAGCCACCCCGCCCACTGGGACGCCGCTGGCATTCGACCGGTGGAACCTCTGCACGGCGCCACCGGATGCGCTGCGGGACTCAACCAGGGGTGTCACGGGCTCCTCCGCGTCGGTCACGTGGGGCGGATCGGGGCTGTGGAGTGACGCCACGTCGATGCGTTGAGTCTGCTCCTGGGGAGGGGGAAGGTCGCAACGAACTGTCTCACCTCCATCCTCACGACGCGCGGTGCTCCGCTTCGGCAGTTGCCGAGTCGCCTCGTCGCTGAGGTCGGGCTCGTCGCTGGGCGGCCGCTCCTCCTCGCGCGCTGCGAGGTCGACGGCCACATCGGACTGCGGCCCTCCTTCGGCGACCACGACCCGACCGACGGCGCAATGACCGCCGCGGCCCATTGCCATGCCGGCTGGCGCGATGCCGGTGCTCGCAACGTCGGCAGCTTCGTCGAGCAGCCTGGCTCCCTTTGCTCTTGAGACCTCACGATGCAGGCGAGCGAGCGCGCGTCTCGAAGCAGCACGGTTCACCGGGATCAGCGCTGCCTCGAGTTCTATGACGAAGCGGCTCACGCCCACGCGCGTGCTCGCGGAAGCGGCGCGATGTATGGCCGGCGCACCGCTCCTGGAGACCGCGAGGCACTCTGCGAGCAGGGCTCGCAAGCATCCCTCGGCATGGGCCTCGTCACAAGCCTCACCCCCGATGACAATGATCGATCCGTCCTCCTGTAGCAAGACTTCTGCGGAGGTGACCTGGCGCGGTGAGTCGATGAAGTGGTCTGCTGCGGCAAGCACCAGGTACCCACTGAGCTCCGCGACGAGCGACGCGACACGCAGCCGCGCGGCGCTCACGACTTCGTCGAGCGTGACGCTCACCGAGAGCCTCCGCGGAGAGCACGGAGAGCGCCCTGCATCCCGCTCCTCGCACCACCTCGACCCGGACGGCCCCCGCAGGGCACACCCCACAGTTCATCGGCCACCCGGCTCGTATTCGCTCTCCACATGAGCCCGACGCTCTTACTCGCGAGCCGCATTCAGCATTGCTTACCCAATGGCCCAGCCTCGGGGCAAAGTCTTTGCCAAAAGGTCGTTGGCGGCCTACCGGTTGCCAACTCGCCCTGACGCTCCATAGTTGCCCAAGTCAAAAGCCGTTCCTAGGAATCTTCAGATGATCTCGATCACAGAGCTTGCCGCAGAAAAGGTGAAGGAAATCGCGCAGAGCGAAGGGCTGGAAAGTCAGGGGTTGAGGCTCCGGGTGATTGGTGGCGGGTGTGCTGGCTTTCAGTACGACCTCTATTTCGAAGACAAGCCAACGGACATGGACGAATCCTTCGAATCAAACGGGGTCAAGCTCTTCGTGGACCCGCTCAGCTTTCAGTACCTGGACGGCACGCAAATCGATTACGTGGAAACCGCGGCAGGATCGGGCTTCAAGTTCGGCAATCCGAACGTCTCCGGCACTTGCGGCTGCGGGAGCTCGTTCCAGGCCTAGCGGCGATGGACATGCTGGCCATTTCTCCAGATGGTAGGCAGCGTTCGCAGCTTTGACCGCCGGGGGGCAGTCAACGGGAGGTAGGCACCCTCGTGGGGGGAGTCCGCGTTGCACGCGGAGGCAAGCCTGCAGTGCGCGGGGCGTGGGAGCAGGCCCGAAGTAGCGTCGGGTCATCGCATCCCGCATGGCACCGGAGGGGATCTGGGTGCGTCCACGAGACGACTCGAACCGGCGCCGTGCGCCATGCATCAGCGCTGCTTCGCTCGCGCATGACACCACTTGTGCGTCGCTGCCCCGTCGCCCGGCCCGCTTCCCCTGCGGTCCTGCCCCCCTCGGAACGCGCAACGACGACGACCAATTCGCGCACTGATTGCGCGCGCCACAGCACAGGGGGGGACAAAACGCCACGTCCCGGCTTCCCAGTGCGTGTGCGCCGCCCGCTCGGCCCACGCTGTCGCTAACCTCGGCTCGCACGCGGCTGCGAGCACGGACTCGCAATCCTGCTAGATTGCTGGGGCATGGGACATCCGAAACCGGTCGTCGCACACCAGCACCCTCCCCTCGTGGGCTCCTGCCAGCAGGCCCGAATATTGTATATGGTCCAAATTCCACGCCGGAAGTCCACTTCCGAAAATTGTGCGCGATTTGGCGCAACCGATCCCGCATCCCGCGCGTAGACAAATTCGAGCACACCCTAAGTTCACAGACGACGCTTGGGTACCGAGGCCTCAGCCGACTCGACAGCCCAAGCCACAATGCCGGCACGTATCGCCGGACCGAAAGGCACCACTCATGGCACGTGAGATCGATCCCGCAGTGTCCCGCTACATCACGATGGTCCAGCACCTTCCGCGGTTGAGTCGTGAAGAGGAGCTCGAGATCAGCACTCGTTGGTGCAATGAAGGTGACGAGAAGGCCAAGGAGGCGCTGGTACGAGCCCACTTGCGATACGTGGTGGCCATCGCGCTGAAGTATCGACGTTATGGTTTGCCGCTCGCGGAGCTCATTGCAGAGGGCAACTTTGGGGTCGTTCATGCGCTCAGCAAGTTCGAGCCCGAGCGCGGAAACCGGTTCGTGACTTATGCTGCCTACTGGATCCGCGCCTATATGCTCAATTACATCATCCGGTCGTGGAGCCTCGTGAGTGCGGGCTCGGGCGCGCTTCGCTCGAAGATGTTCTTCAAGCTACGGCGTGAGCGGGTTCGGATCACCAATCTCGTCGGCGAGGGGGATAAGGCCGACGAGATGCTGGCAGAGCGCTTCAACATGCCAAAGGCACAAATTTCCGCGATGCTTCGGCGTCTCGACGGACGCGACGTGTCCCTTGACTCCAAGGTGTTCGATGACGCACTGACAACCCTGGTAGACACCCTGCAATCACCCGATGCCAATCAGGAGGACAGCTTCGGTGGGCAGCAGGTGCGCGACCAGCTCTCTAGGGCGGTGCGCGCCGCGCTCGAAGGGCTCGACCCGCGCGAACGCTTCATTGTCGAGAAGCGATTGATGGCGGATGCAGAAGACGAACTCTCACTCGCGGAGATCGGCCGACGGCTGGGAGTCTCGCGAGAGCGCGCCCGGCAGCTTGAAGCTCGGGCCAAGCGCAAGCTCAAGGCGCACATCGGAGACCTGGGCCGTCAGCTTGCCGGCACCGATTCGGACGTCGAGAGCGCCGCCTGATCCATGGGAAGTGAGGTCCCGTGCCCCGGTGCCGCGCACGGGGCTCTCGGGACCGAGCGCCTACACGCCGAAAAATCCCGGTGATTTTGCTCGAACTAGCTGCTAGCCTGTCCGCGTCCAAGTCGCCCAGGTGATTGCTCGGTGCATCGCACCGGGAGGAAAGTCCGGGCTCCACAAGGCAGGATGCCGGGTAACACCCGGTGAGGGTGACCTCCAGGAAAGTGCCACAGAGAACAGTCCGCCCGTCCGCTCTAGCGCGCGGGTAAGGGTGAAACGGTGGGGTAAGAGCCCACCGCGCGGCCGGCAACGGTCGCGGCACGGCAAACCCCATCCGGAGCAAGGCCGCGTATAGGGGCGCCCGAGGACGGCCCGTCCGAAGCCCCGGGGTTGGCTGCTAGAGGTGGCGAGCAATCGTCGCCCCAGAGGAATGATCACCAGCGCAGCAAGGGCGACCAAGCCGCGCGACAGAACCCGGCTTATTGGCAGCTTGGACCGCTGCGCTCTGCTTCTGCGGGGCGCAGTGCTTTTGTCACTGGCGGCCGAGCGCCGCCGGAAGTGGCGTAGGACCCCACGGTCACTCGGCATCGTCTCGCTGCCTTTCAGGGGCCGAAGAGGAACGGGATGAGCGTCATGGTGGGACCGCTGCTCGGCGGAAAGCGCCAGGTGCTGACTCGCTTCTCGACGCAGCGACAAAGCTCCGTGAAGCCGGTTGGATCGTTGCCCGATGTCGCGTGGCGAACGCGACCGTCAGCTGCGATCTCGATGGTAACTTCGACGCGCACGGGCACGTGCACGGCCGCGACGGGGACCCGGGTGACGATAGGCTCCCAGCAGCCACGTCTCACCTCGCCCTTGTACCGAGAGACGACCGCCTCGATGGCCGCCATGCTCAAAGGCTTCGCCCGCTGCGACGTATCCGCTGAGCCGCTCCCCCGCTGCCCAACTCCCGCGCCTGCCACTCGATCCTTCGTTGACGCCAGTTCCCCGGAATGGCGTGCTTCCGTGCTCGAGCTGTCCGCTCCACCGTCGGCCATGCGCGCGTAAGCCAAGGCGAGCAGACAAGCACCCGCAGCGCTCGTGAGCAGCAAGGACACGCGTCTCCATCCCAGTTTGCGAGGCTGGCCGCGGCGCCGTCCTGCTTCCGTCGCCACGACCGCGTCGGCCGTCTTGTCCAAAACCTGAACCGGCACTCCTTCTTCCGCTGCCGGAGGCTCACCTGGAGCGCCAAATGCCATGCTGAGGTCGATCCTCGGTCCTTTCGACGGGATCCGACCAGGGAGCGAACCCTGCACGGTGACCGCACGTGCCAAAGCAGCGTGGCGGGACGCCAGATGGTCCGTGGGCGGGTCAGGACCTCCCATCGTGAGCGGTGGCGCCCCGGTGCGACAGTGGGGCGGCAGCCCCGCACGAGTGCCCTCACCTTGCCTGCCTTTCACCCGCGGAGCGGAGGGCCGCTGAGAAAGAGCGGTCCCACGCGACAGTGATGCAAGCTTCGCGATGGTACCCTTCCCAGGAGCACCGGGTCCGCGCTTCGGCGGCTGCAAACGCGAGCTCGGCACCGACGGGACCATCGACGCAAAACCTGCTCCCGCGACCCGCTGCACCCGACCGCGGGGCGCAGCGACTGACTGCTCTGCACGCCCTTGCCCATGCGCGGGGGGTGCGCGTCCGGTGCGACTACAAGGGAAAGCGTCGTCCCCGCTGGCACCACAATGGCGGCACTGACCAACACCTGTCACCAGCGATGGCTGACTCGCCCGCGCCTGTAGGGGGGCTCCACACTCTGGGCAGATCCGGTCCATGCGGCTCCCGCGAGCTAAGAGAGTAGCCATGGATACACGGCCACAGCGGGGAACCCGTTAGCCTCAAAGTAGGTTCATGACGTGCTCGCGAATGTTTTCGCGAGTTGCTTCGTCGGGGGCTAGTCGAAGCGCCCGGCCCCAAGTGTCCGCAGCCTTGTTTCGGAACCCCGCCTTCTGGTAGAGCACCGCCAAGTTCTTCACAGCTGGGAAGTGGTGTGAATTGATCTCGACGGCGGTTTCGAGTTCGCCAATTGCCTCGTACACCTGCCCAACCTTGCCATAGAGGAGGCCCAGGTGAAAATGCAGCCTGAAGGCCAGAGGATCGATCCCAATCCCCCGTTTCAGCTCGGCGATCGCGTCATTGAGCCGCCCTTCCTTATACGCGGCAACCCCCGACTCGAGGCATTTTTCGGCCTCCGCCGAGAGCTGCTCCGAAGAGGCCGCCGACGGCTCATTGCTGCGCGCCGCAAGGGAACCCTCTACGGCCTGCAACACATCGCTAATCCTGAACGGTTTCTCGATGTAGTACTGGACCCCGCAGCTCTGTTTCAGATCCTCAGCGTAGCGCCACCCGCGGTATACTGCGCTAATCATCACGATGGGGATGTGGCCGTACCGTTTGCTTCCCCTGATCCGACGCGCGATCTCGAAACCGTGGACCTCCGGGAGCATTGCGTCCAGCAGGATCAGATCGGGTGCATGCTCTTTGACCATCTTCAGCGCAAGGAGCCCACGGTCCGCCTCCAGTACGCGCATACCGCGCGAAACGAGCAAGCGCGTGAGCATCTTTCGGATGTCCTCTTCGTCGTCAACGACGAGAACGGTCGGCGCACCCTCTGGCTGGGCAAGCGCATCGAGCTGAACGGGCAAGTCCGTGACGCGGCTCAGCTCCTTGGACACGTTCCCAAAACCGCTGTCCTCGACATCATCGGCGCGCGACACCCTGTTGACAGCATCGTCGACGACCACGCCAGGCGTCTCATAGGCGGGCGGAGACGAATCCCGGTGCTCGTCCAGCTCACCGCGGTCCGCGCCGGGTTCCAGGGCGCGCTCCGAGACCGGCATGCCCGCGCGGCGCATTAGCTCCGGAGGGCAGCGCGGTCCGGCATAGAACTCCTCCCCGCGCGCCTTCCTTGTGTATGCTTCGTGAATCGCATTGGTGAGGGCCGCCTCGAGCGCGACGTAGGCATACACTTTCTGACCGGTGACGAACTCGAGTTCGTCGAGTACCTTGCGTTCATTGGGGTTACCCATCGCAACGAACAGACGATCCTCGCGGCTCAGGACCGGCAGGATTAGGTGCTTCTCTGCGATCTCCCGGGGCAGGAGCTCGAGATCGGAAAGCTTCAAGCAGATCTGCGTCACGTCGATGCCGGGGATTCCATACTGCTCGCTGAGCGCCTTCAACGCATCGATGTCGCTGACGCTCCCCTGCGCCGTCAGCCTCGATGCGAGACGTCCCCCTTGCTCACAGTCGGTCAACGCCCGCTCCAACTCACCGGGGCTGACGGCTCTCTGCTGGAGCAAGATTCGACCAATGGGCTTCTTGCCGTGATCCATGCTTCTCCCAAGTATTCCATGAACCTGCGGACCACGTCGCCCCTTCAGCGTCCCGCACCTGCAAACCCCTGCGCCTCCATCACACACTTGGAGCTCGCGGGCGAGCCGGGCCTCCGCACCCGAGCGCACTGCCTGTCAACCACTCAACCCCCGTTCGACGTCAAACCCGACACGCCGACCGACCCGACGATACATAAAGACCCAAGCGAGCCAGAGTCCCCTCGGCCCAGGCCGCGTAGCGCTGCTCAGTGATCGCGGCGCGCGCCTCGGCCATGAGGCGCCCATAGAATCGCAAGTTGTGAATGCTGAGCAGCCGATGGGCAAGGATCTCGCCAGCAAGGTACAGATGTCGGAGATAGGCGCGGCTGTAGCCCGAGACGCAGGTTTCACAATCGCAGCTGCTGTCGAGGGGCGCTGAATCAGAGCGATAGCGCGCCTGTTTCACGACCACCTTGCCACCCCAGACGAACGCCTGTCCATTCCGCGCATTGCGTGTCGGCATGACGCAATCGAAAAGGTCGATTCCACAGCCAATCGCATGGACGATATCCTGAGGGGTACCTACGCCCATCAGGTATCGAGGCCTCTCCGCGGGCATACCCGGGCCCACCTCGCGAAGAGTGCGATACATATCAGGGACGGGCTCACCCACGCTGAACCCACCCAGAGCCAAACCATCGAATGGCATGGCCGCGAGCACGTCCAGGTGGCGCGTCCGCAACTCGATGTCCGTCCCGCCTTGAACAATGCCGAACAGGGCCTGATCTCGCCTCTTCGCCGCGAGGCAGCGCGCGGCCCATCTTGTCGTGCGATCAACGGCGTCGCGCCACTGTTCTCGGCTCGCGCCTCCGGCGGGGCAGACGTCCAACTGCATCGCGATATCCGAGCCCAGCAGACCCTGAATGCGCATCGATTCCTCCGGGGACAAAAGGCAGCGGCGCCCATCAAGGTGAGAAGAGAACTCGAACCCCGCTTCGCTCACGCGCGTGCGCTCGGCCAGTGAGTATGCCTGGAACCCACCGGAGTCCGTGACCACCGGGCGACGCCAAGCAGAGAACGCCTGGACTCCTCCGTGCTCCGCCACGACATCTGGCCCAGGCCTGAGCCAAAGATGGTACGTGTTCATGATCACCATCTCGGCGCCCGAGGCGGCGACATCGTGTGGGGTGAGCGCCTTGACGGTTGCCCTGGTGGCGACGGGCATGAAGGCAGGCGTATCGACGCACCCGTGGACCGTCGAGATACGGCCGGTGCGCGCCTTGTCAGAGACGCCGTTGACTCGAAATTCCATACTCGAAGTCATGGCTCCTCCAACTCCGGGAGCCGCTCCGGGATCCACATGGCGTCACCGTACGACAGAAACCGATACTCGCGCGCAATGGCTTCTTTATAGGCACGTAGTATCCTCGCGCGCCCCACGAATGCCGAGACCAGCGCGAGCAGCGTAGACCTCGGTTGATGAAAATTCGTCAATAGGCCATCTACCACCCTCAGAGGATTGCCCGGACGTATCATCAAGCTCGTCTCGCCGGTGACGGCCCTCACCTGCCCCGCCTCCTCCGGGTCCGCTGCGCTCTCCAAGGCCCGCACGACGGTAGTCCCCACGGCAATGACGGGGCCCCGCGCGCGTCGCACTCGCCTGATCGCCTCGACAACGGCATGCGACACCTCGAAGGTTTCTTTGTGCATGACGTGGTCGTCCAGGTCATGTGCTTGAACGGGCTTGAACGTGCCCGCGCCCACATGAAGGGTGATTCGCGCAATCTGCACGCCACGCTCGACGAGGCGATCCAGCATGGCCGAGGTGAGATGCAAACCCGCAGTGGGGGCCGCCACGGACCCTGTCTGCTTGGCGAAGACGGTCTGATACCGTTCCCGATCGGAGTCGCACACCGGACGTTTCAGATACGGCGGAATGGGAACCTCTCCGTTCCGTTCAATCGCGTCGTCGACGTCGGGAGCCCCTCGGAGCTCGAGGAGGAGCTCGCCGCCTTCACGACGCTCGCGGACCGTTGCCTCCAGATCTCCTACCCGGATGAGCGTCCCGGAACGCAACGGACTGCTCGCCCGGCCGAATGCCGACCAATACTGCACCTCCCGACTGACACTCGTGCGGTCCTCCGGGCGCAAGAGAAACAGTTCCACCTGGCCCTGGGAGGGTTCACGCCTGCCACGAAGCCTCGCTCTGAGCACCCGCGTTTGGTTGAGCACGACAAGCGCCCGTCTGTCGACGAGCTCCGGCCAGTGCCGAATCCAGCCATGCCCGAGCCCGTCGCGGCCGACGGTGAGCATCCGAGCCCCATCTCGGGCTGGCGTGGGATGACGCGCAATGAGCGCGTTAGGTAGATCGTAATCGAACAGTTCTGTAAGCAAGGCGCATTTCCTTCACCGGCGGCCACCGTGAGTCTTCTCACGTGGCGCGCGAGCAGGAGCACGGGGCCGCAAGCATCCAGCGCGCCGGGAACAGGAGTATGTCGCCTGTGGCACGGCTCGGCAATAGACACGGGCGCACTGACGCGGACGAGGGAGCGTCTTCAAAGGAGGGATTCGAGCCCGAGCCCCGGGCACGGAGGCGCCCGGAGTCCGAGCCCGAGCCCGAAATCTTCAAGACCATGGCTGTGAGCATGACGACGATGCGCAGCAGAAGACTCCTTGAGAGGGATGGAGCAGGCGGCTCGCCGGAGTTGGTCTGCCAGGTATGCGCGACCTGTGGGGAGGGCACTCGCCATCTGGTCAGCGAGCGCCACGAACCCAATGCTGATTCGGTAGTCGATGTGATACCCTTCCGGGTCTTGGTCGCCGGTCAGAGCCTCGGATATGCCGACCTACCTGTCACATAGCCTGACCAACCGCTCCATTACCACGATCGAACATACTCTCTGTTCGGTGGAAAGCCCATCCACCGGACAAAGAGCATCTCACTCCAACCGATCGGGCTCGGGCTCCGCTTTGAAGACACTCCCTAGCGCAGAGTCAAAGAGCCCTCTTGATTCGGCGTTGCTCGATGGCTATCGGCTCTCGTAAGTGATCCCAAGCCGAGTCATCTTGCGCCAAAGGGTGGTGGGGCTGATATCGAGGGACTCGGCAGCCCGCTCACGGTTTCCTCCCGATGCCTGGAGCGCCGATAGAACGGCCTGGCGCTCCGCCTCATCCACGATATCCGCGAGTGTGCGTCCCGCATTGGAAGACACTCGGCGAGGTACCTCCGGGAGTATGTCGTCGACAGTAATTACTCCGCCTGAGCACAGCGCAACGGCCTGCTCGACCATATTCTCGATCTCCCGGACATTTCCTGGATAATCATAGGTCATCAGCTGCTCCATGACGCCGTCGGCCAAGCGAGTTCGCATCCCCATCTTCTTATCATACTTCTCAAGAAAAAACTGCGCGAGCAGAGGGATGTCCTCGCGCCGTTCGCGGAGAGGGGGCAGATGAAAACGAGCTACATTCAACCGGTAGTAGAGGTCCTGCCGGAAACGTCGTTCGGCAACCGCATCGGCGAGATCGACGTTCGTCGCAGCTACGACGCGAATATCTACGTGTATCGGCTTATTCTCACCGATGCGCCGAATCTCTCCTTCTTGGATTGCGCGCAGCAGCTTGGCCTGGAAGCTCAGCGTCGTCTCCGCAATCTCGTCAAAGAAGAACGTCCCGCCATCCGCCTCCTCGAAGAGTCCCTTGCGGGCGGTGACGGCGCCGGTAAATGCCCCTCGTGCATGACCGAACAGCTCGCTCTCGAGCAGCGTCTCGGAGATCGCGGCGCAGTTTACCGTAACGAACGGCCAATCAGTGCGTTTACTGTTCGCGTGGAGGGCTCGAGCAACGAGCTCCTTGCCCGTGCCACTCTCTCCCGTAATGAGCACAATCGCGTCCGTGGGAGCGATCTTTACGACGCGTCCAAGCACATCACGAATGGCATGGGAACGGCCGACGATGCTCTCAAAGTGGTACTTTTCCTTGAACTCCTGGGCGAATAGATGGACCTGACCGTGCAGCCGCCGGCTCTCCATGGCCTTGGAGACCTTCACGATGAGTTCCTGCTCGCTGAAGGGTTTCTGAATGTAGTCGAAGGACCCCAAGCGCATGGCCTCCACTGCGCTCTCGATCGTCCCGTAGGCCGTCATCACGATGACCTCTGTCATCGGCTGGGCCTCCTTGACGGCCCGAAGGACCTCGATCCCACTGAAGTCCCCCATGCGAAGATCGGTGATCACCACGTCGTAGGCGTCGCTGGCTCCCTTGTCCCTGCCCTGGGCTCCGTCCGCGGCTTCATCCACCTCGTACCCGCCTCCCCGCAGCATCATGGCCAGGGTGGTGCGCATATTGCGCTGGTCGTCGACAACTAAGATTTTGCCCATATCAGGAATTTACCGTTTCTGGCGGTTCATCAGTGAAGGGCCGCGCCCATCGATTACCGCTTGTTCTTCCAGCCGCCGCCGTGATGACAAACAAGGCGTTGCCGTGTGGCGCCGCCCCCTCGGCACGACGCAACGTGGCACTTGGTTCGATTCTTGTCGGTTCCTCCGCATCAAGTCCAGCCGCAGTGACACCTGCTTAGGTTTTTGCCGTTTCGACCCGTGTTCGCCCGACCCGCCATCAAACACAACGGCTCGCCGCTCTGTTCCGTAATCCCCGCAGCCTGCAACCATCCAGTCGACCGAGCAACCCAACCGAGAACACCGGCCAGTTGCCGCGTGTTTTGGCGGGTCCCCCCGTTTCTGGCGCCACTTGCAGGCCGGAGCGCGTGTGAGTCGGCAAGCGCCTCTTGGCGGCCTTGAGCAAACGAATCGCCGCCGATTGCTCGGGAAATGTGCGCACTCCGCGATTGACTCCGGGCACAGGGTGGCTACGGTGCCGGACTTAGGTGTTGCCTCGTAATCGCAGTCTCCACCGCGAAAGACGATTGAGGATCGACAATAATGCCAAGCCTGAAGGAAAAACTCTCGACCCCCGAGAAGCGCGAAGCTGTTATCGACGACGCTTGTGAGGTGCTCGACCGCGAGGTTGCCGAGAAATCCGGGCTGTCGGGAGTGGCTATCAAAACCGCGTTCAAAGTCGTAAAAGGGGCCAAGCCCGGGTTCGTCCGCCAAGCTGTTGGCGACCTCCTCGACAGCTTCCTGGACGCGCTCGATCCGCTTTATCAGGAGGCCTTGCAGCAGGGAGACGCCCCCGGCGACCATCTCAGAAAGAATGGGGCGCGGATGGCTGAGGCACTGCTTGCCATAACCGACCAACGGGCGGAGCGAGCGAAGAACGCAGCAGTGAAAAAGACCTACGATAAACTGCGCCCTACGGCTCACAAGCACGTGGAAGCTGCGGCACCCCGCATAGCAGGGTTATTGGACCGACACGCCACGTGAGAGACCGGCCAGCGTAGGGGCTGAGAACCCCGGTCGCGGGAGGGAGTCGGCTGCCCCGCGCCGTGCTCGCGCCATTTTGCCGGGATCGCGCATCAGCGCGCTCTTTGCGTGGGGGCGAACACGATCTGGAGCGGGTTCCACCTGACACCTGTCGGCACCGGGGGGTATGCCGCCCATCGAGATGTTGAAGTCCACAGCACTCGCTTGGTGCCTTCCGGCAGCCCCAGCGAGGCAATCCTTTGCGGCAGACCACGGGGCCGAGCTCGGCCTACGCACGTGCCCCGGTGCTGTGTACGGAGAGCTTTGTACCGGAGTCTCAGAGCCATTGGTCAGATTACCCTCCAGTCGACCTATCGGACGCAGTGGTTCTACGGTATTCTCATAGGGATACTTGACAATCAACAGCCCCACTACCACCTTTTGAGAACCAAAGGACGCTCAGCGCCGCCCTCTACCCGTCGGCGACCACCGCGCTTAGGACATCGACACCCATGCTCGATTCGTCACAGTCAGAAGGCTCTATACCGCCGGCCCCTCGACACCCAGCGCCGGCCAAGGTCCCGGGTGCCATCGTCCGCTTCGCTGGGGACTCGGGAGATGGAATGCAGCTGACGGGCAGCCAGTTCACTTCGGCGGCAGCCCTCAGCGGCAACGACGTGGCCACTTTCCCGGATTTTCCGGCGGAGATCCGGGCGCCAGCCGGGACGACCTACGGCGTGTCGGGATTCCAAGTCAACTTCGCAGCGCTGGACGTCTTCACCCCCGGGGATGCCCCTGACGTTCTCGTTGCCATGAATCCGGCAGCCCTGAAAACAAACCTGCCCGACTTGAAATTGGGAGGGCTGCTCATCGCAAATGCCGATGCCTTCAACGCCCAAGGGCTCAAGAAGGCAGGGTACGCGACAAATCCCCTGGAGGACGGTTCCATCGAGGGATACCAAGTGCTTGCGCTCGATATCACCAAGAGCACTTTGAATGCGGTCCGCGGGTCAGGACTCTCCACGAAGGAAGCGGCGCGCTGCAAAAACTTTTGGACGCTCGGATTGATGTTCTGGATCTATGGGCGCTCCCTCGATGCCACGCTGCGCTGGATTCAGGCCCGTTTTTCGAAGCAGCCCGATCTAGCGAGGGCCAATGCGGCCGCTCTCCGCGCAGGCTTCGCGTTCGGCGACACCATCGAGGCATCACACCAGCGTTACATCGTGGACGCGGCCCCAGTCGAGCCGGGCCTCTATCGGAACATCGGCGGGAACACTGCCCTCGCACTAGGCCTGATGGTAGGCGCACAACGCGCGGGGCTGAACCTGTTCCTGGGCTCTTACCCCATCACGCCAGCCAGCGACGTCCTCCATGAGCTCAGCCGGTACAAGCACTGTGGGGTCATCACCGTTCAAGCCGAAGACGAGATCGCCGCGATTTGCTCCGCGATAGGCGCTTCCTACGCGGGGCACTTGGGCGTCACCACGACGAGCGGACCAGGGTTGGCGCTGAAGAGTGAGGCGCTAGGCCTGGCCATCACCACCGAGCTGCCACTGATTGTCGTCAACATACAGCGTGGCGGGCCGAGCACCGGGCTGCCTACAAAAACGGAACAGGCCGATCTGCTGCAGGTCATGTATGGCAGAAACGGCGAAGCGCCGGTGTGTGTTTTGGCGGCCCAGAGCCCCGCGCACTGCTTCGATGCGGCGCTGGAAGCCGCCCGGCTGACGACCAAGTTCATGACACCAGTAGTGCTACTCTCAGACGGCTACTTGGCTAATGGCTCGGAGCCGTGGAAGGTGCCTAGCGTGGACAGCCTGCCAGAGTTCCCCGTACGCTTCCGTACGGAGCCGGAGGGATTCCACCCGTTCCTCCGAGACCCCGTGACCCTCGCGAGGCCCTGGGCTGTTCCGGGCACACCAGGACTGGAACACCGGATCGGCGGTCTGGAAAAGAGCGCAGAAACAGGCGACATCTCCTACGACCCGGATAATCATGACCGCATGTGCCGACTTCGCCGAGAGAAGATCGATCGGATCGCGGATGCGATCCCGGAGCAGACGATGCAGGTCGGTCCCGATGAAGGAGAATTGCTCGTTCTCGGGTGGGGGTCCACATACGGCGCGATTCGCGAAGCAGTCCAGCGTTGCCGTCAGGACGGCCTCGATGTCTCTCACGCTCACCTGGTTTACATCAATCCGTTTCCAAAGAACCTTGGGAGTCTATTGAAACGGTTTCGAGAGATCCTGGTCCCCGAGCTGAATCTGGGCCAGCTCGCGATGCTGCTCCGGAGCGAGTATCTGCTGCCGATCAGGAGCTTTACGAAGATGAAGGGTCAGCCACTGCGCATTGCGGAAGTCGATGCAGAGATCCGCCGCGCCCTGCGAGGTTCGCCATGAGTGCACCAATCGAAGGGGTCAAGCTGACCCGCAAGGACTTCGTTTCGAATCAAGACGTCCGGTGGTGCCCTGGGTGCGGCGACTACGCGATCCTGGCGAGCGTGCAGAAGGTGCTTCCCGAGCTCGGTATTCCCCGGGAACGCTTTGTATGGGTCAGCGGAATCGGGTGCAGCAGTCGGTTTCCCTACTACATGAATACCTACGGGTTCCATACAATTCACGGCCGGGCGCCCGCGATTGCTACGGGCATCAAGATCGCCAATCCGGAACTGAGCGTCTGGATAGCCACGGGAGACGGCGACGGTTTGAGCATTGGAGGAAACCATTTGCTGCATTGCCTCCGCCGAAACATCGATCTCAACATCCTGCTCTTCAATAACCGGATCTACGGCCTCACGAAGGGGCAGTACTCACCAACGAGCGAGCTCGGCAAGATCACGAAGAGCACGCCTTCGGGCTCGGCCGACGCACCGCTGGAACCCGCCTGTTTCGCTCTCGGATCGGGAGGAAGCTTCGTGGCACGAACCATCGACACCGACGCTTCGAACCTGAACCAAGTCCTCCTGCGAGCTGCGGCCCACCGGGGCACCTCATTCGTGGAAATATTTCAGAACTGCACAGTCTTCAACGACGGAGCGTTCGAGTCCTTCACGGCGAAAGACGCCAAAGGCGAGCACCAGCTGCACGTGGAACATGGTCGCCCCCTGGTGTTCGGCGCCGATCGAAACCGGGGGCTTCGGGTCGACCCAAGGACGCTTGCCCTCGAGGTGGTCGAGATCGGCCAACGGGGCGTCGCGGAGACGGATCTGGTGGTACACGACGAGACGAATTCGACGCTCGCAACGATGCTCGCGCGCATGCCGTTTCCGCAGTTCCCAGTCGCGCTCGGGGTCTTGTATGCCGCCGAACGCCCCACTTACGATGGAAACGTGAACCGACAGGTGCTCGAGGCAAAGGCAAACCAGGGCGCCCCCGACCTCAAGCGCATACTCGAATCAGGAAACACCTGGACTGCTGGTAGCGGGACCGCGCCGTCCTAGGGCAGGTCCAGCAAACAGTGGAGACAAAGCCCTGGCCCTGCGCTAGAACGCGCCCATGGGAACCCCACAAGACGCTCGAAGCCGCAGGCGACAGAAAGAACGCAGAGCCCGGAAGAACCGCGCATGGGAAGCCACTCGGACCGAGGAGAACGAGCAGGCCTCCTCGCCAAAGAAGCCGGCCAAGACAGCTACTTGAGGTCATAGGGCAACGGCCCCGGCCGTTGGTACTCGCACGCAGCCTTCTCGACCGCGGGGGGAGGCCAGGGCAATGAAGCACATTGCCGCAGGGCAAAGCCAGACCAGCCGTCCATTCGGTGGTGAACGAGCCTCAAGAAGTTCACCACCGCGGCGTCATGTTCTGACTTGCGGTGGACCATTTACACCGAACAGCAGGCCGATGCAGACTTGCAGCACCGTGAACGCCCCTGCTCGACAGGCTGTGTGTTTGTCACCAAGTTAGCCGTGTTCGTCCCACATGGCTGAAACCAAACCGCCCCAACAGCCCGAGCGTGAAGGCGACCTCGCTCTCGCAGACCGCACGAGGACAAAGCGTCCGCGGCGGTTCAATGTGCTGTTCCATAACGATGACTACACAACCATGGAGTTCGTGGTGGCGACGCTCATGAGGTTCTTCCACAAGACCGAGACAGAAGCCACACAGATAATGCTGACCGTGCATCACCAAGGCTACGGGGTAGCCGGCACCTTCACGCGAGACATCGCGGAAACGAAGGCGCTACAGGTCACGAACCACGCCAAACAGCATGGGCATCCCCTGAAGTGCACCGCCGAACCGGCGGAGTGAGGCGGCGCCGCGGCCTCCGTGGCGCGTCGGCCCGCGCGAAAGCGAATCCATGAAACTCAGCACAGAAGTAGAAGTTGCCTTTTCCCTGGCGGCTCATGAAGCACGCCGGCGCCAGCACGACACGGTGACCGTCGAGCATCTGCTGTTTGCGCTAATCCATGACCCCAAGACCCTGCAGGTATTGAAGGGCGCCGGAGCGAACACGACCACCCTCAAGACGACTCTCCAGAAGTACCTGGACGAGGAGTTCCCGCGGAGTCCCGACGGTTCGGAGGAGTCGCCGAGCCCATCGAGAGGGTTCCACCGCGTCCTGCAACGAGCCCTCCTCCACGTGGAATCATCCGGCAAGGATGAGCTCCATGGTTACAACGTGCTCGTCGCCATGTTCTCCGAGCCCGACTCACCTGCGGCCATGGCCCTGGAAGCAGCCGGAGTGACCAGGTACGACGTGGTCAACCTGCTGTCTCATGGGGTGGAACGGGCTGGCACGACCGACAGCGATCCCGAACTCGAGGACGGCGCCCCTGACGAGGAAGACGCGGAGGGTTCGTCGGACTCCAAGGGGAAGTTCCTTGCCCAGTACACCGTCAGCCTCAACGAGCGGGCGAGTGCAGGGGAAGTGGAACCCCTTGTCGGAAGAGAGCGCGAGCTGCGGCGCGCAATTCAGGTGCTCGCACGTCGAAAGAAGAACAATCCCCTTTTCGTCGGCGACGCGGGCGTCGGCAAAACGGCACTCGTCGAGGGTCTCGCGGCACGCATCGAAGCCAAGGACGTTCCCCAGGCCTTGTATGGAGCAACCATATTTGCATTGGATATGGGCAGCCTCCTGGCAGGAACGAAGTTTCGGGGAGACTTCGAGAACCGGATCAAAGGCGTCCTCCGCGATCTCGAGCAGCGCGAAGGAGCAATACTCTTCGTGGATGAGCTGCACACCGTGGTCGGGGCGGGGGCCGTGAACGGCGGGGCGATGGACGCCGCCAATCTACTCAAGCCCGCTCTTGCGGGCGGACGGCTGCGCTGTATCGGCGCTACTACCTTCGAGGAGTTCAGGAGCCATCTGGAGCGCGACCGTGCCCTGGCGCGGCGCTTCCAGAGGATCGAAGTCCTCGAGCCGAGCCTCGAAGAGACGATTGACATCCTGAAGGGGCTTCGCAGCAAGTACGAAGAGTTTCACGGGGTGACGTACTCGGAGGAGGCGCTAGTCGCCGCCGCGACACTTGCCCAGCGCCATCTCCACGATCGCAAGCTACCGGACAAGGCCATCGACCTCATGGATGAGGCTGGCGCCGATGCGAAGCTGGAGGGAACCGAGAGCATGATCATCGAGCCCGTACGGATCGAGGCGGTGGTCGCGCGGATGGCACAGATACCTCCGCGGCAGGTGAGCTCGGACGACAAGGGAGCCCTGCGAAATCTTCCAGCCGCGCTGAAGTCGAAGGTGTTCGGGCAGGACCGGGCAATCGACGAGCTCGCCACAGCTATCAAATTGTCCCGCGCGGGGCTGAAGGCACCGGAGAAGCCGATTGGCTCCTACCTCTTCACAGGACCCACGGGCGTCGGCAAGACGGAGGTCGCGCGCCAGCTGGCTTCCACAATGGGCATCGAGCTCCTTCGCTTCGATATGAGCGAGTACATGGAGCGCCACACCGTGTCACGGCTGATTGGGGCCCCCCCCGGCTACGTGGGGTACGATCGGGGCGGACTGCTCACCGAGGCGGTCGCCAAATCGCCTCACGCGGTCTTACTCCTCGACGAGATCGAGAAGGCGCACCCTGACGTCTTCAACGTTCTGCTGCAGGTGATGGATCACGGGAAGCTGACGGACAATAACGGGAAGCAAGCGGACTTCCGCCACATCATCCTGATTATGACGAGCAACGTGGGCGCGGCCGATTTGGCTCGACGCATGCTCGGCTTCGGCGAGCGCAACTCTCGCGGCAACGAAGATATAGCCCTCAAGAATACGTTCAGCCCAGAGTTCCGGAACCGACTCGATGCTCGTATTCACTTCGATACGTTGTCTCCGCAGGTCATGGAACGGGTCGTCGACAAGTTCATGGCTGAACTCGGTGCTCAACTGGCGGAGCGGAGCGTCACTATCGACCTTACGAGCGCGGCGCGTGTCCATCTCGCCGAACGGGGCTACGATCGGGACAACGGAGCTCGGCCGCTCGCTCGGGTCATTCAAGATGAGGTGAAGCGGCGGCTCGGAGACGAGCTGTTGTTCGGCGCGCTCGAAGCCGGTGGCAATGTCACTATCGATGTCCGCGAGGGGAAACTCACGTTCGAGTTCCGGACCGCGCAGTGAAACGAGGGCCCCGGTCCTTTGGCCCGGCTCACTCGGGCGGCGGGTGAGTCGAAGCAAGAGTGCGAATGGTCGGCACTTCCAATCCGTGAGCGTTTGGCTGCGCTGTTCCGGTGCGAGCATCGGGCCTTGACGGCAACGCTCACCCGGAACAAAAGCAGGCCAACCGTTTCGACTCCCTGCGTCCCGAGCTCCGGTTTCCGGTACCGGACCTTTCGCTCCTGCAGGATCTTGCGGATGATCCGCATCTGGAGCCCGCCAATGCCACTCCCAACCCGTCCTCGCCGCAGCGCTCTGTTCATGCCTGGTGATTCGGTGCGGACGCACCGTAAGGCGCGCTCGCTTCCTGTCGATGTGGTCATCCTGGATCTCGAGGACGCAACATCGCCAGCAAAGAAGGACATCGCGCGCCAAGAAGTCATCAGTACGCTGCGCGAAGGAGGTTTCGGCCACCGCGAGGTTGTCGTCCGTGTCAACGGACTGGGCACGCCCTGGAGCGACGAAGACCTGGAAGTCCTGGCTACCGTGCCCCTGGACGCTGTGCTGCTGCCAAAGGTCGAGGACGCCGCTGCCGTTCAAGAGATGAATGGGCGAATGGATGCCTTGGGGTTCCCCTCGCAGGTCGCGATGTGGTGCATGCTCGAGACCCCGCTCGGAGTGCTCCATGCAGAACGGATCGCTGCTGGAGGCGGACGCCTCACTACACTCGTCGTCGGCACGTCGGATTTGACGAAGGCCCTCCGCGCGCGGCACACGAGAGAAAGAACCGCCCTGCTGTCGTCCCTATCGCAGTGTCTGCTCGCCGGACGCGCACATGGTCTGACGGTGCTCGACGGCGTCCATCTCGATATTCAAGACCCGGAAGGTTTTCTGGATACCTGCCGCAGTGGCCGCACCATGGGATTCGATGGGAGGACTCTGATCCACCCGAGCCAGATCGATGTCTGCAATGAGCAGTACGCACCCTCTGCAAAGGAGATCGCGGAAGCGGCGCGTATCGTTGAAGCCTTCCAAGAGGGCGAGCGCGCTGGGCGGGGAGTCGTCGTCGTCGATGGACGGCTCATCGAGCGGTTGCACGCCGATGAGGCTGCCAGGACCCTCACGTTGGCAGAGCAGATCGAATCCAGGAATCCGACTCGGGCCGAGGCGGGCACTGCATGACACAGTGGAGGTTGCGACGTCGTGGACGTACCGTGGGGCCGATCCCCACGTCCGAGCTCCTGCGGGCGCTCCAGCTCGGCAAGGTTCCGATCGACTCGGAGGCGCAAAAGGTCGGAGAGGATGACTGGGCGCCCCTCGCAGAGTTTCCTGAGTTCGCCGAGGAGGTTGCCCGAGATACGCCGACCCATATCATGTCTGCACCGTGGTTTCTGGAGCCTGCGGTGAGATCCGACAAGAGTTCGCCACCTCGGCCCGATCCTTCCGATATCGGCCTGGAGAGCACGCCACTGCCACTGCCCGCGGCATTGCAAGGGGAAGCCCCTGGCGTCCTCAACTCTGCCCGACCAACGGGTGACCCACCCCCACCAGCCAGGCCGCCCCAAGCGACCATCATGCAAGCCACGCCAGCCGCAGTGCTGGGCAGTGGTGAGCTCTCTTCGGCGCCCGGTTTCTCTCCGACTGACTCCGAACCCATAACGCCGCGAGTACCGCATCCGGTGGTACCAGCAGACGCGGTTCCCCCCGTGACGGGCGTGGGCGAGAGCACGGCGACAGAAACCAAGAGTGACCCGGGCCCGTGGGATGAGGCTGGGGCGCTGCAATCGGGCGTGCCGGCGCCAGGCGTACGCGCGCCCATCCGCGTGCCCCCTCCTCCTCCAGTGCCTCGGCCGAGCCAACCATCTGCCGCGGGAGCTCGAGCGGCGGGGGCGAGACCGGTCGTCAGCGCGAGCCCCAGCCCGCCACGGAGGTCGGATTCGCACTCAGCCGACCCTGTTACCGTTTCAGACGCCGACCCAACGGAAGCTGCGGAGCTACTGGCGTTCGACGAACTCCAAGACGCGGTATCGGACTCCGATGCTGGGTTCTCGGAGGTTCCCGTGCTCACCGCAGTCGAGGCTCCGCTGGGACCTAACCTGCAAAATCGCGTCGAGAGCCATGGGCCAGCCCCCATGCCGCGGCCGGCAGGCCCCGCAGCCATCGCCCACCAGGAGACAACCTCCCCGGCAGTACGGGTCTATGCGCCCGACAGCACGAGCGGGCGGTCGGTGCTGTGGATACTCGTCCTGGTATTGGCAACTGCCCTCGGTGCGGCGATATACGCGATTCTCGCGCGGTGAGGGAACGATCCGTGCGCCGCCGCTGGGAGTTCTGGGTCGACCGGGGTGGTACCTTCACCGATTGCATCGGGCTCGACCCGAACACGGACCGGCTGCACGTCGCCAAATGTCTCTCCAGCGAGTTCGCCTTCCTGGAGGGGATTCGCGAGATCCTGCAGCTCGGTCCGGACGATGCCGTCCCCCCCTGCGTGCTGCGGCTAGGGACGACCCTGGCAACGAATGCCTTGCTCGAGAGGAGGGGAACCAGTTGTTGCCTGGTCATCACGCAGGGCTTCAAGGATGCGCTGGAGATTGGGGATCAGACTCGCCCTGACCTCTTCGCGCTCGATATTCGACGGCGAGCGCCCCTCTACAGAAGCGTCGTGGAAGTGAGCAGCCGAGGCGGACCTGCCGGGATTGCGGTGGACGCGCTAGACAGACAAGCTGCGTTCGAGGCCATGCACGCAGCCCGCGAGGCGGGTTCGGAGAGTGTCGCCATCGTCGTCCTGTTCGGGCAGCATTGCCCGGCGCTCGAACGCGAGATCGGCGAGGTCGCACGGGAGGCAGGCTTCAACAACGTCAGCTTGTCGCATGACTTCGCCGCTGGGGCCGGGTTCGTCAACCGCGGTGACACAACGGTCCTGGACGCCTATCTCACCCCTACCCTGCAGACCTGGCTCGCCAAGATCGGTGGAGCGCTGCCCGGCAGCAACGTGCGATTGATGCAATCGAGTGGAGGCCTCACCTCGCCCGGACGCCTGCGTGGCCCCCACGCGATCTTTTCCGGGCCCGCAGCAGGCGTTGTTGCATGCCGCCACGTGGCGAGGGCCACTGGCCACCGGTTCGCGATTGGCTTCGACATGGGAGGCACGTCGACGGACGTGTGCCGCGTCGCGGAGGAGCTCGAGTACGAGTACGACTCACTCGTTGCCAGCGTACGCGTTCACTCACCGACGCTCCGGGTCCATACAGTCGCCGCAGGCGGAGGCTCCGTGTGCAAGCTGGAAATGGGCCGCCTCAGTGTCGGTCCCGAGAGTGCGGGGGCGGAGCCCGGTCCTCTCTGTTACGGTCGGACTGACGCGAAAGCACTGACACTCACAGACGTCAACGTAGCACTTGGGCGGCTCGTGCCGGACAGGTTCCCGTTTCCCCTCGACGGAGCACGGGCAAGCCGCTTTCTCCGCCAGCTTGCGGAGGAGTCGGCGCTATCCGGAGTGCCGCTGACGCCAGACGAGCTTGCTGCCGGGTTCCTGGCGATAGCCAACGCGAACATGGCGCAAGCTATCCGAGAGGTCTCCGTAGCTCGTGGGTATGACGTTCGCGATCACGCCCTTGTCGTTTTTGGAGGAGCAGGTGGCCAGCACGCCTGCGCGGTCGCGGCGTTGCTTGGGGTGCGCACAATCTTGTTCCACCCTCTCGCAGGTGTTTTGTCCGCGTTTGGCATGGGGCTCGCGGACAACGTCTGGCATGGGGAAGCAGCTGTCTCCAAGCCATTCTGCCCCGAGAACGTAACGTCTCTCGACGCCTCCTTCGCAGAGCTGGCCAACAAAGGGCGAGCCTCCCTCCTGCGGGAGGGGGTCACAGCGGCGGAGATTTCGGTGCACCCGCGCGTCGACCTGCGTTACGCAGGTACCGAGACATCGCTCACTATTCCCTATGGGAGCTTCGAAGCGATGCTCCTCGAGTTCGAGCATCAACACCAGCGGCTCTTCGGCTACCGGCGAGAAGGGTATCCCATCGAAATGGCCGTGCAGCGGACGGAGGTGCGCGGCACGCGGAGCCCCCCGAACCACTGCGTCGTCGCCCCCACTACCAGTGCAACGCGGCCTGTGCGACGCACTCGAGCGAACATGGGCGGACAGTGGCTCGATGACGTCCCGGTGTATCACCGAGAGGACCTGGGGTCGGACGCGGAGCTTCCCGGCCCAGCCCTCGTACTCGAAGCCACTGGGACCATTGCGCTCGATCCTGGCTTCACTCTACGCCTCCGGAGTGACTCAATCATCGAGGTGAAGCTCGCTTCCACCGTTCGTGAGTCAGCCCTCAGGTGTGGCAGCGCGATGGGTACCACGTCGACACCAGACCCGATTCGGCTGGAACTCATCGCCAACGCGGTCATGTCGATTGCGGACCAAATGGGCCAGGTCCTACAGCGCACCGCTGTGAGCACGAATATCCGCGAGAGGCGCGATTTCTCCTGTGCGGTCTTCGACCGTCAAGGGGGCCTGGTCGCCAACGCGCCTCACATTCCGGTACACCTGGGGGCCATGGCGCAGACGGTGAGGGCGCTGCTCGCTACCCGTCTGCCCTTGGCGTCGGGCGACGCTTACGTCACCAACGACCCTGATGCCGGGGGCTCCCACCTGCCGGACGTTACAGTCATCAGTCCGGTGTTTGGCCGCAACAGCGAACTGCTCTTCTTCGTCGCGAACCGCGGACACCACGCGGACGTTGGCGGCTCCGTCCCCGGATCGATGCCTCCATTCTCGAGTTCCCTCGAAGAGGAGGGAGTCCTCTTGCCGCTGTTCCGCGTCCGCCACGGCCAAAGGTTTGAGCGTGAATCGCTTCTCGCTCGACTCGCGACCGGACCCTTTCCGGCCCGCAACCCCGCACAGAACATCGCGGATATCGAAGCCCAGATGGCGGCGAACAATCAGGGCGAACTCGCCCTCCTCACCCTCGTGGAAGAGTTTGGTTCGCAGGTCGTGGAGCAGCAGTTGAAAGCGCTGCAGGCCGACGCCGCGTCTCGGGTGCGCGCGAAGCTTCGGGAGCTCCCCGAAGGGATCCACCGCTTCGCTGATAGCCTTGACGACGGAACGGCAATCATCGCCACTCTGACCGTCAAAGGCGAACGGCTAACGGTCGACTTCACGGGGACTGGCTCGCAAACGAAGAACAACCTCAACGCTCCGTTCGCCGTTACGTTGGCCGCCACACTCTACGTGATGCGTGTCATCGCTTCGGGCTCTCTGCCGTTGAACTCCGGTACGCTGGATCCCGTCAACGTAATCGTTCCCAGAGGATGCTTGCTCAATCCGAACCCCGGCGCGGCCATTGCTGGAGGCAACGTCGAGACCTCTCAACGAGTCGTCGACGTACTGCTCGGCGCACTGAAGGTTGCCGCCGCCAGCCAAGGCACCATGAACAACCTGGCCTTCGGAGACTCTAGCTTTGGCTATTACGAGACGATAGCCGGTGGTGCCGGAGCGACAGCGACGTCCCGTGGGGCAAGTGGCGTGCACACCCATATGACCAACACACGCATTACTGATCCGGAAGTGCTCGAGAGCCGCTACCCTGTGAGAGTTCGCCGCTTCGAGCTGCGCCATTGTTCAGGAGGCCATGGCGCGCACCCGGGCGGCGATGGCCTTGTCCGTGAGTTCGAGTTCCTCGCGCCCGTCACCGTCTCCTTGATCGCGGAGAGGCGCACGACAGTCCCGTTCGGCTGCAACGGCGGACAGTCAGGTAAATGCGGGGAGCAGTTCCTCAACGACGAACCTCTGGGCGGCAGAGCTCGTGTCTCGGTCGTTCCGGGGGACCGTCTGGTGATTGCCACGCCAGGCGGGGGTGGCTGGGGAGCCCCACCCGCAGCGGAGCCCGCACCCTCCCCGCTCATTCCTCGCTAGTCGCAGCTTTCGCCTCATTGGCCTCGGTGTTCGGGTCTGGCTGGAGGGCAGCTGCGGCTCCCTTCTCCGTGATCGCCTGCTTGACGGCAAGGGCGAGCGCGCAACTGTTCGTCTGTCGCTGCTGCGCAGCCAGATTCTCGCGACTCTGCTGCCCCGTCCTGGTTCCTACCGCCAGGAGTGTGCCGCTGGCCATCCTGCGTAGACGCACGAGCAGCCGCTCCGACTCCAGATCCCAAATCCCGACGCGTGCGTAGTGCGGTGAGCGCTGCAGGCGCTGATCAATGGTTTCCGCGCCAGCGTCCTCAAGAGCCGGCGGCGGGCCACCCTCGGGCGTTTCGTCGAGTACGACGGTCAGGTACTCCGCTCGAGACAGCAGCTCAATCGCGATGGGGACATCGTTCTGAGTAACACCTTCCAAGTCGCGTGCCTGAACGCGAACCTCGAGGTCATTGCTCGCCTCGTGCAGCTGCTCCACCCACTCTGGAGAGAGTATCCTCAGCGCCCGATAGGCAAGACGAAGGTTATACGGCCGCGGCGGCGGCACGCACACGTTCCATTCGTTGCACAGGAACCCTGGCTCGCAATCCCCGAGGTTCGTGCAGGGTTCGCCCCTGCGGGGATCGGCCTCCCCACGCCGAATGAAGAAGCACGACGTGAAACCGTCATGGAGGGATACCGCCGCAGCCGCTGGAATCTCGTCCCGTTCCTTGGCATTCGCCTGCCGGAGTCTCAGGTACACCCCTGGAGTCCTTCGCACCTCCGCGAGTTCCACTTCACTCGCGATCTCGTCCCCCGGCCATGGATCGTGCGCCAGCTCGGCAACCCATGCCTCGATCTTGTCGCGAAACGGCAGGATTCTTGGTCCCAGGGACTGTGCGACGGTCCTTTGTTTGGCCATGAGCGCCGACTTTTGCTGGGCAAGCTCACGCGCAGCGATCCACCAGTAAACGACGCCAAACACGGACAGCCCGATCAGCAGCCACAACCAGAAGTGAGGCGGCATGGCACGCACCCTGACCTTGCCAGCGATGATGGCCCGGCGCCTCTCGTACCGAGCCTGGTTCAGGCTAGGAAGGCCGCGTTCGGTACTGGATTCTGTACGTCTACGTCTCGCCACATTCACCTACGGCGCATTTCCCGCGCGATCCGTGCTCAGCTACTACATCAACGCCGCGCCAGCTCCAATAGTTCTTCCGCCAAGCCCTCGGATGCTTCGACGCCGGTTCGCTGCTGGACACCGCCCTTGCCTTCCGTGTTCCCGGGATCATCACAATCCCTGCGTTCGCAGAGGCCTGCCGGGCAGACTGACCGCGAACGCAGAAGCGCCCCGTACCGCCCGTGAAGACCAACGACAGCGAGTCGTGGTCGTTCCCGGTGGTATCGGGGCGCTCTTACTCTGGCGCGGCTCACGCGCGTCGGTCGCAGTCAGCGAGCAAGGCCCGACTTGAGCCCCGTCGACGAACAGCTAGTCCGACGACGGCACTTCTCGATCGAGTGTTCGCCTACTCTGCCCCGCCAATTCGGCCCACCATGAAGCTGATGGCCGGGTACCCCGCCATAGCAGCCGTTTGGAACACGCTCTTGACGACCAACGCCGAAACCTTTCGGTCAACCTGAAGGATGGCTACACCGGGAAACGGCTTACCTGGATTGATCTGCTTCCACAGCTCTCGCTTGTTCTTCAGAACGTTGTAAAGCTCTTCCACCCGCTGGAGGCGATTCGCGTCCTCGATCGTTCTGGTGCTGCCCGAGGGTAGTCCATCGACAAGGATCTGGGTACCGGTGATGGCGACCATGGGCGCCTCCACCATGTCGAGCACGTTCTCCGCGTTCGGCAGCGTCACGTTCTTGTCCACCGGAAGTTCACCGGTCGCGGAGAAGCTCGCCAGGAGGAACAGGACGATGCACAACAAGAAGTCGATGAACGGAATCAGCGGGATCTCCTGATTCAGAGCTCGCCCACCGCCGCCCGCAACCTTCTTGCGAACAAATGCCAGCGGCACGTGGTGAAGCAGCCGCCGCCCGGGAACGCTGATCGGCTGATGGAACCTGGAAAGTGGTTTCTCCGACATCTTTCCCTCTCAGTTCACCGCAAACGTCACGGTGAACGCAGGCATCTCTTCTGTTGTGCCGCCCAGCTCGATCTGACGCTTTGGAACGTTGATGGCATCAATGACCGCTACGACGTCACCGAACGGGGTGGAATTGTCCGTATGTAGGACTGCTTGGTCGAACTTCTTGTCAGACGGGGCGCGGTGGCTGCCGCTCTGCTTCCATTCCGCCTCGATCTTCTCTCCCAACAACGGAAACTTGAAGTCTCCACCGTCGCCGACGGGCACTGGCTTGCGCTCGACGTCGATGGTGTTGATAACGGTGCTGCCTTCCTTCCAGACAAGCTGGAACTTCCGCTCGCCACGCATCTCTACATGCAGTTGCTTCTCGGGTTTGATGTCCTCTGGTTCATCGTCGCGGGGCGGCCCAGGGACCTTCGCATCAGCGTTGATGCGAGCCATTTGAGACCAAACCGCTGTCACCAGCAAGAACGCCACCAGACACAACAAGAAGTCGATGAACGGAATGAGAGGAATCTCGTGGTTCATCGAACGCTTGCCGCCGTGGCCACCGCCAACGTCAATACCGGCCATATCTGCTCCTTTCCCAAACCTTTCAGGTGAGACCGAGCTGGCGAGCCCATTCTTGGGAAGCGGGGCTCGCCTTTTCGAAGCGGTAGCTTAGGCCTTAGGCCTGTTCCACACCCTGGAGGCTCACCTTCTGGCGATTGGCAACGACGAGGTTGAGCACCTGGACGGAGGCCTCGTTGATGTCATCTTCGAGAGTCTGGGTCTTCCCGTTGAGGAACGCGAAGCCGACCAGAGCCGTAATTGCCGCTAGCAAGCCGAACGCCGTGCAGTTCATGGCTTCCGAAATACCTTCAGCCAGAATCCGCGCCTTCTGGCTCGGATCAATCGACTCGCCGCCGACGGCGCCGAACGCCTTGATGAGGCCGATGATGGTGCCAAACAGACCCGAGAGCATCGCCAGATTGGCAAACAGGGCAAGGTAGCCCGTACGCTTGCTGATCTTCGGCATTTCCTTCAGCGCCGTTTCATCCATCGCCGCCTGAACCTCCTCGTCAGGTCGGTTAACCTTTACGAGACCGGCCTGCACGATGCGGGCGAGCGGCGCATTGGCAGCCGAACACATCTTCACTGCCTTGGCCACGTCACCAGCCAGAATGCACTTTTGCATCGTGGCGAGGAAGACGTCCTTGTTGATCGACGCGCCAAACAAGTAGACGGCGCGCTCTGCGATGACGGCGATGGAGCAGATCAACCAGAAAAGGATGATCCACATCGCCCAACCGCCTGCCTGATAATGGTGCCAGAGACTTGACATAGCTGGTTACCTTCCGTGCTCCTGCTTCGAGTTGCTCGGCCAACATCGCGGGCCACGCCCCCGAGGCCGCCTGCTGGTACTCTGATTTCCTCAAAGGTGCTCGCTTTGCACCAGCACCCTCGCTGGATTAAAGCGGTAGCATCTTGCTGAAGCGGACCCCGTACCGTCAAGAGAGATTGGGTCCGACTCCGTTCTTCGCGCGGCAACAAAAACTTTCACGCATTTCGCGTATTTCGCCTTGCTCTGGGAGTCCGGGTAACGCCCCGAGGGCCCGCAACCGAGCGGATTTGCTTATCAGATGAGCGCATACGGAACAACCGGTCGTTGCCCACTGGGGAGCGCTGGTGCCGCAAACGTTCAGCTTGGCTGCGCTGTCGGCCGTGATCGAGGCATTCTCGGCCGTCCAATGTGAGCGGATCCGTGGACCCTCGGCACAGCCACTGGTCAGCGGGCTGCGAGCCGTGCCGGGAGTCTCCGTACTTTGCCCGGCCTGCCAGCCTCTCCCATCAACGCTGACGAGGGGTCGAGTCCACCACGCGCGGCCACCCTACCGTCGTCGCCCGCTCGCCGGAGGCCGGCTCGGCTGCCGTTCGCTGTGCCGAGTGCTGTCGGCACGTCGACCGCACGTCGAGGCGCAGGTTGGCTTGCGTGCGCTTCCCCGCAGAAGCTATAGTCGCCTGCCGATTCGCAGCGCAGGCTGCGTGTGCGGAGGGTTACACTTCGAGATCCTTGCGAACCCGAGAAAGGATTACCGGGGAATGCAGCTTCTGCTTCTGGCGGCCGAAAGTGCTCAGGCGGGTCAGCTCATCACCGCTTTCAAGCACAACCCGACCTTCATGGTGATGAACCTGGTGGTGTCAGCCATCGTGCTCACCATCGTCACGGAGCGGTCGATTTTTCAGCTTACACGGTACAGGGTGAACTCCCAGGTGTTCTTCGCCCAGATCAAGAAGCTCGTGCGGGCCGGCAACATTGACCGAGCCATCAAGCTCTGCGAGGCTAGCGATTATCCGATTCTCCAGTTGGTCCGCGCTGGCCTTACTCACCATGACGGGAGCCCGGACGAGATCGACGCTTCGCTGAGCGAGAAGCTGTCCGAGCTCAAGCCCCAAGCCGAAAAGCGCGTGGGCTCACTTTGGTCCCTCGCAAACATCGCCACCCTGATAGGACTTCTGGGAACTGTGAGCGGTCTCATCTCCGTATTTGCTGCTATCGCAGCGCCCGGCCTGTCGCAGTCCGACAAGCAGGCGATGCTCTCGAATGGCATTGCGGAAGCCATGTACAACACTGCCCTGGGTCTCGGCATCGCCGTGTTCTGCATGATCGCGCACATCGTACTACACACGCGCGCCAAGGGAATTCAGCACGACCTGGAAACCACCATGGAGCGAACCTTCAATCTCCTCAGCATCCAGCAACGCCGCGACCAGAGTTGAAGGGCTGGAAGCCTCCTCGCCATGGACGGCCACGTGTCGCTTAGCTCCGCGCAACGGGCGAAGATCCGCCGCCTGTCTGCCCCAAGGGAGTTGAGCCCCGATGAGGAGGGCGGCGAGCTCAACATCGTTCCGTTCCTCGATATCATCGTCAATATCCTCATCTTCGTCCTCGCCACCGTCGCGGTGACCTTCACGACGACGATCGAGAGCACACCTCCTGCTACTCAGGGTACGGGGGTCCGCAGGGACATCGAGAGTGCGGCTCTGAACCTGACGGTGCTGATCGTCGAGGACGGGATCTCCCTGAAGGCATCGGGCGGCAACGTGGCTGCGGGCTGTGACGGGGTCGGCGCCGGTATCGCCATTCCCAACCGCGATGGACGCTACGACTTCGTGGGGCTCAACAGGTGTGTCGCGAAGCTGAAGGGAGCGTCCCCGGATTTCGAGGATGAACGCCAAGCGTTCCTCTCCGCGAACCCTGGCGTCGAGTATGGCACGGTCGTCGCTGTGATGGACGCCTTGCGGCGAGACTTCACTGCGCCGTCCCGCGTGCTGTTCGACGATATCGACTTCAAGGTGCCGCGATGACACAGGGCGCGGGGAGAAACGGCGCGCCGGGCGCCTCAGTCGCCCACTTCCGGGCCGAGCTTCGAAAGGCTCGGCGTCGCCGTGCGGCCGAACCAGAGATCAGCTTCCTCAACATCACGGCGATGCTCGATATTATGACCATCATCCTCGTCTTCTTGTTGAAGAGCCTCGGGGAGTCGAGCAGCGCAGTTCCCCAGAGCGATGATCTGAAGCTCCCGCGTTCCTTACTGCAGACGCAGCCTTCGGAGCAGGGCGTGGCGGTCACGATTTCGAAGTCGCAGATTCTCGTGGGCGATGACATGGTCCTCAGGCTGCCGAGTCGGGACTCGCTCGCGCGGACAGGCGCCGGTGCCAGCGAGAAGCGCGGCGGGGCGAACGACCTCTACATTATCAAGCTGGGGAACGCGCTCCAGTCAGCACGCCGGCTCGACCAGCGGGTGCGGGAAGCAACGGGCAAGGACGCCTCGTACTCGGAAGCGCTCATCATCGCTGATGAGACGACGCCGTACCGGCTATTGATCGAGGTGCTGTTCACGCTCGGACAGAACGAGTTCGGGCGCTACCACCTGATGGTGATGCAGGGGAAGAGCATCCCCAGCTAAGCCGGTGGGAGGAGAGATCGGAGGCTGTCGAAGGCTCCTCTTCCCTGACGGTGAACGGGCGAGGCTTCCAGCGCACTCCGCTTGGCATTTGGCCCCTGGGCCGCTCCAAGCCACCAAGAGCCACGCCGGCAAAGCTCACGCGAGGGCTTGCTCCCCCCTCGAAGCGCGTGCTAGGACACAGTCCAGCAGGCACGTCGCTCCTACGGGGGAGCGTCCCGACTCGAGCGCTCGGATGGACCTGCATGAGTGTCGCGTCGCTTCGAGTTCGGCAGTTCCCCCGTTGAAGTGGCCTAATCGGTCGCTTGCCGCGGCATCCTCGCATGGGTTGCGTGGACGTCGTTTGACAGGCCGTAGCTGCGCCAACTGCCGTGACCGTTCTGGGACTGATCTGTGGGATCAATGCTGTTGGAGTGGGCCTTGCGCTCATGCTCCGCCGCCGGGTATCCGCGCTCTCGCGCGGAGCACCTGAAGCGCGTCGTGTCGCCGCGGCTGTTCGCCGGGCGGTACACGCTCAGTTGTTTGCGCAGTACCGCCGGGCAGCGTTCGGTGCCGGGCTGGCAGGCGCAGCACTTTTCGCGCTTCACTGGTACTGGGCCGCACGTTCCGGAGCCGGCCACGGCATCGCATCAGGGTTCTTGGCAGCGCTGTCTCTCGGACTTGGCGCAGCAACGGCATGTGGCGCGGTGGATTTCAGTGTACGCATAGCACTACGGGCATCGCTGCCAGCTGTCTCGGCTGTCCGCTCCGGGGGCGACGCTCTGCTTGGGGTGACGCTGCGAGCCGGCGGAGCCGCGGCACTGATCAGCGAGACGGTCGGAGTACTGGCGATGCTGCTCATGTTCGGGGTCGTGTTCGGCATGGGAGCTGGGCTCGGTGGACCGGCAGTCGTCGCCAGCGACGCGGCCGTCCGCTCTGCGCTGCTGCTGCCCTCCTTTGGAGTTGGCGCCGCCCTGGCGTCGATGATCGTCTGTCGGAGCGGAAGCCTCTACAGAGTCACGTCAGAAATCGCTCCGCAATTGGTGGTAGAGCGACACGCAGGGATCCATGCAGACGACGCCCGTTCGCCAGGGGTCGTCGCCAGGCTCGTGGGCGACCACGTGGGGCGCATTGCTGTCAAGGCAGCCGACGACTTCGCGACCGCCACCCTGGCAACAACCGTTGGGCTCGCTGCGGCCGCCGCGACTTACATCTTGAATCCTCAGTACGCCGCCGCGAGCCTCGCGCTCGCGTCATTGCCTATTGTGGTTCGGGGCTTCGGGCTCGTTGGTGCCGCCTTCGGGTTGGTCGTGGCTCGGAACGATACATCCGCGCCTCGCAGCAGTGCGCTCTGGCGCGGCCAGTTCGCTAGCCACGTGATTGCGATCGCGGGTCTCACTGGGACGTGCATTTGGATGCTCGGTGACCGCTGGATGTATGTGTGCGCAGCAGGAACCATCGTGCTCGCATCAGTCTGCACGCTAGAGCACTTGCTGCGACTGCGCGTTCGGCGCCGCTCTCGAGCGCTGAAGGAGCTATCCGACTCGCAGCGCTCGGGCGAGGCCCCCCTGCTTGCGCATGTCTTTGGACATGGTCTCGGGGCGCCCCTGCTCGCCCTGCTGATCCTGACGCCAGCGTTCGCCCTAGCGTGGCAGCTTGGCACCCTCACTGACGCCCAGGCCGGTGGTAGTCTGGCGTTACTCGCTTCCCTGGCCGTTCTCCTTGCCGTGGCTCCATACATGTCTGCTCTCGCCCACTCCGCGACGCTGACGCAGCATGCCATCGCATGCGCACGGATGATCGCCCCGGATGAGCTACCTGCCGAAGCGCGGGCTCTGGAGGATACGAGGCAATCGGCGTCTTCCATGGGCCAATCTCACCAGGCACTCCTGACCGGAGCTCTCGTGCTCGTCGCAGCAGCTGAGGCCTCGCGCTTCGCAGTCCAAGGTATGGGTATGGGCGCCGAGTCGGTGGCGGCCATCGCGAACCTCAACCCGTTGGTCCTGGTAGTCGGCGCGCTTGGAGCCGCTTTCGTGCTAGGGCTCGCTGGAGCTGGTTTGATCGACGCAAGCCGAGGCATCCGGGCCGTTGCGAGCGAAATCGAGAGGCAGCTGAGGCATCTTCCCCGCAGCAGGGGCCGCTGGCAGATCCCCAGCGATTTCGTGCCAAGCTACCGCTCCTGCGTGGACCTGGCCGGAAAAACAGCGCTGGGACGCATACTGCCCGCCTCCATCCTTGCTTTGGCCGGGCCTGCTGCCCTTGCGCTCCTGCTCCAGGTCTTGTACAGCAGCAGCGCCCACGCGACGCCGGTCCACGGACTCGCCATGTTCACCGCGGTTGCTGGCGCAGCGAGTCTCGTCGTCGTGCTCACTGCGGACTCCGCCCACCAGCTACTCACGACGGCCATCCGTGGCCCGCACGTTTCCCCGTCAAGTCCTTCAGCGCTACCAACACCTGGCAATGCCTTGGCAATTGGCATACTTGCCAGCAGTCGAGTCGGCGCTGAGGCGAACTTGCTCATCAAAGTCACCGCGCTCCTTACTCTGGCGCTTGCCCCGTTCATCGCATGAATCAAACAGCATCTCCCCTCAGTCGCGGCGTCGCGAATGAAGCTTCGTCACTGGCAGACGCTCTTTCCACCCTCTCCGACAGGGGCCTCCGCAGGCTCCTTGGAGCCCGCACGTTCCTGCGGGGTCTCGACTACGAGAAACGGAAGGTGGTGGAGGGCGTAGGCGTCACGAAGGCCGCAGCACAGGGGAAGGTCAAGGGCTCCGATCCCGAGCCCTACGAGGTGACGATTCGCTTGGGCGGAGAGGGAATTACTTCCCATTGCACTTGCCCCGCGTTCAAGAAGACGGGGCAGCACTGCAAGCATGTCGCCGCGCTCCTCATTACGGTCCGCAATCAGGCTCGAGCAAAGCTGCCACGCCGGGAGGCGCCCCCCCCAGCCCCTGCTCCTGCCGCCCAAACGGCTCCTGCGGAGAGTAAGTCAGCCAGGCGACGTGATCGCCGGAGGCGCGCGCAGAGCCAGCAGCTCGTTGTTCCGCCCGGGTTGCAGCCCCCTCCCACCCCAGACGCTTCCGCGCGCTCAACGGGGATCGGTGCGTGGCTGACGCCCGAGGGTGCGTTGCGAGTGCTGGACCTGGAGTTCCGTGTGCACGTCCGCCAGGGCGGTCTCACCGTTACGGTGCTCGACACGGACGCACGCTTGCCCCTCTTGCCCAGCGCAGCGTTGGGTTGGCAGGCGCTTGCACCTACCGCGGATCGAGAGGCCCTACGCGTGCTATCCCGCTTCGAGAGTGGGAACCCACGCCACCCCGCGGTGGATATCCGAGGGGAAGATGCAGCAGAACTGCTTCCCCATCTCAGGGACCGGCGTGTCTTGCTCGAGCCAGCGCTCATGCAACTCCGCTTCGCGGATGAGCCGTTGAAACCGCGTTTCGACTTGGAGATGGTTGGGAGCGATACGATCGTCGCGAAGGTTACGTTCGAGAAGCCGGGGAACGGGCGGCGATTCCTGCTGACAAGTGGGGGTTGGTTCGAGGGCGCTCCCGGATGGCACATCGACACTACCGAAGGCATCGCGCGCGCCATCGACCGGCGGGTGGCTCCGGCTGCCCTGCGGCGTTTCCTGCGCAGTTCCACCATCGCTGAGCCCGCATCACAGCTCGTGTCCATCATCACCACGGGGCTGCCCAGGGTGGCGGGTGAAATTGGTGCCGAGCTCCCGGAGCTGTCGCAAGTTGCCGACGTCGTCGACCTGGAGCCTGAGTTCAGCTTCCGGGCAATTGGTTCGCTCACAGAGCTTCACGCGACGCTCTCGGTCAGCTACGGCGACACCGAGTTTGCCATCCGCGCCGACGGAATCTCGCCGCCCATCATCATTCGGCCTCCCCAGGAAGGTCAGAAGCGCGCGACATGCATTCGTTGTGACATCGTAGCTCAACAAGCGGCGGTTCAGAAGCTTCTCGACCTCGGCCTCATTCCCGACGAAAGTGGGGAAGCGTTCATCTCCCAAGGTGAGAACGCGATCAAGTTCTGGTCGCACTCCGTCGGCAAGCTGCCAAAGAACTGGGCCATATACGTGCCTGAGGACCTGGTCGGAACGAAGGTGCGCTCCCAACCCCTTCTCATGAATGCTCGCGTATCGAGCGGGGTTGACTGGCTCTCCGTCAAGGTGTCCTATGAGAGCGCGGGGGTCGGGGTCGAACGCGACGAAATCGTCCGTTGTCTTCGGGAGGGCAAGAAGTACGTCAAGCTCTCCGACAATACTTACGCTCCCCTCGACGCTGCGCGGGTGCAAACGATGATCGATCGGGAGGTCGAGCTCATCGCCGCGACGAATCGGGGCGGCAAGCTCCCGCTGTCGCAGGCCGGAAGGATCCAAGAGCTTCTGGAGCACGCGGACAAGGCGACGACGACAGCTGGTGTGAAGCAACTGTTCGCGAGGCTGTCGAGCATCGACGAGATCAAGGCCGCCAAGAAGCCCCGCGGGCTCAAGGCAACCCTGCGCCCGTACCAGGAGCAGGGCCTCTCCTGGCTCCGCTTCATTCACGAGATCGGGTCGGGCGGTGTTCTTGCTGACGACATGGGGCTCGGCAAGACCGTGCAGACCATCGCGCTGCTACTGTCCCTCAAGCAAGAGAAGAAGTCCGTTCCCTTGCGGTCGCTCATCGTCGCACCGACAAGCGTCGTCACCAACTGGGAGCGCGAGATCGAACGCTTTGGACCGTCCCTCACGGTGGCGCTCTGGCATGGATCCGCCCGTCGAGAGTACGAGACCGAGCTGGAGAACGTCAACGTCATCATCACCAGCTACGCGCTCTTGAGACGCGACATCGAGCTGCTAAAGAAGCTACGCCTGGACTACGCCATCTTGGACGAAGCCCAGAACATCAAGAACCCCATCAGCGCAACGGCGCAGGCCGCCAAGGAACTGCGCGCCGAACGCCGCTTGGCCCTCACTGGCACTCCCATCGAGAACCGGTTGAGCGAGATCTGGTCCATCTTCGAGTTCGTCAGCCCAGGCCTGCTGGGGCCTCTTCAGAAGTTCGAGGAGCGCTTTGCGCGACCCATCGACCAGGGAGATGCCAAACAGGCGACTCGCCTTCGCGCCACCATTCACCCGTTCATCCTGCGCCGCACGAAGATCGAGGTCGTCAAGGACCTGCCGCCGAAGCACGAAGTCGACAAGATCGTCGATCTCACCCCCGAGCAGAAGGCGATCTATACGCAGGTACTGCGGGAGGTCCGAGCTCAGGTAATGGGCGAAGTAGAACGGGTCGGTCTTGCCAAGAGCCAAATCCACATCTTGGCAGGGCTCACGAAGCTCCGGCAGGCCGCTTGCGATCCGCGTCTCCTTGGGCTGCCTCGTGAGTATAGCCACGAAGACAGTGGCAAGCTCTCCGCGCTCCGCGAGCTGGTCGACGAGGTCGAGAGCGGGGGGCACAAGGTATTGATCTTTAGCCAGTTCGTCTCGATGCTGAAGCTCATCCGGGGGGCGCTCGACGAAGACAATGTGCCTTACGAGTACCTCGACGGAAGCACCACCGACCGCCAGGATCGCATCGAGCACTTCCAGCAGGATCCGGCGGTTCCGGTGTTCCTCATCAGCCTCAAAGCGGGCGGCTCTGGATTGAACCTCACGGCGGCAGACACCGTTATCCACTTCGACCCGTGGTGGAACCCGGCGGTCGAGGAGCAAGCGACGGATCGAGCGCATCGCATTGGTCAGAATCGAGTCGTGACCGTCTACCGGTTGGTGGCGGCAGGGACGATCGAAGAGAAGATCCTTCAACTGAAGCAGAAGAAGAAGGACCTGGTCGCATCGGTGCTCAGTGAGGACGCCGGGGGCGCGAAGCGCCTGACCAAGTCGGACATCGACGAGCTATTCCGTCTGGAATGAGTGGACGAGCCGCGTCACTGCGGCGGCCTCTCCCCTGGCGTGCCGCAGGGGTCGGCCGCGGCCGAATCCTACGGTCGACCACGCTTTCCGGTTGATCGCGGAACAATCCTTTGCTCGAGTCACGGCATGGCCGACCATGTTTATGAGAAGATCGAGGTAGTGGGATCGTCGACGCGCAGCATCGAGGATGCCGTGAACAACGCCGTGGCGCGAGTTGCCACACGGCACTCTGAGCTTCGTTGGCTGGAGGTCATCGAGACCCGCGGCCACTTGGAGGACAACCGGGTGGCGCACTGGCAGGTCACCGTACGCATTGGGGTTCGAATGGACTGAACTGCGGTTTGGGGTCGGCGAGCGGCGCTCAGACCGCTACCTTCCGCTGACGGCCGCCCCGTGCACATCGAGCGCCAGCGCGCAGTCATCCATACCGCGCGCATACTCGGCGCGCGTCCCGGCGGAGAGCCAGCTGGGGTCGACCGCGTGACGCAATCTCAACAGGAGCTTGTGGCTGCGTAGGTCTACCAGCGAGATGCGCACTGAGTGGGGGCGTTCTCCATCCAGCTCAGCCGGAACCGAAACGTCTCCCGGCTCATCCACGGCCAGGAGTAGGAGCTCCGCGCGAGCCGCGGCTCGGGCGCGTTTCAGCGGAGCGCTTTCGAATGAAGCACGAAGCCTGGAGAGCTCCCGTGCGTCGGATGCTTCGCGCACCTTCTGCGCCCAGCCGTCGCTCAGGTATGGCAGTCCCAGGACCGCTACTCCCAAGCGCTCCACGTGCGCTGAGGCGACTTGCATTCGCTTGCCGCGCCCATAGGCCGAGCGTACGCGGCCGAGGAGTTGCCGCTCAGTGCGATCCTCGGGCGGATCGATGAGACAGAGGACGAGAGCGTCGGCGCCCGAGCTGACGGCCACCTCCCGCATCCCCGAGGGAGTCTTCAGGACCTCCAGCGGCCCACGCAAATAGACGATGGGACGCTTCAACGTCACGGCAAGCGCGGAAGAGGCTTCCAGCTCCGACCCAATCCAATCGCCCTGGTAGCCTGCCGTTGCCTCTTCCACCCACGGCGCCACACGCTCGACGAGAGCCTTGTCACTGGCACTCATCCCGGAGGCTTCACGCCGCCACCGCCCAAGCAGGTCCTGGCGCGCACTCTCGAGCTTGCGATCCGCCGCTTTGTGGGACGCCAGAATCCAACACGTGAGGGCGAGGACTGTCGCCAGTGTCCCTCCCCTCAACACCATCATCCAACGTGGCGAGAGCCGCCCCACGCCGCCGGCACGTCGGCCGCTGACGCTCGCTTCGATGCGCTGCCGAAGCTCGGGCGACATCTTGCGCGTCGCCAACAGGGTTGGCATTAGGCACCTCCGACGCCATGCGTCCGCTCGTAGTTGGCGGTGTTGCGGTCAACCAAGGAGAGGAGCTGGTCCCGCGTGACCCCAAGCCGTTCGGCGGCGTGACCTGCCAGGGAGGTACGCGCGACCCCGGGCACGAACTGAAAGGTCGCCCTCCGCTCGGGCCCCAACTCCACTTGCAGGAAATCGAGATCATCTATCTTGCGCTCTCTCTCGAGACGGGCGGCAAAGGCGAGGAAATGGGTGGTGATGAAGACCTGAGGACGGAGCCGCGATAGCGTGGTGACGACCAGTTCGAAGATCTCCTCTCCCTCAGACGGATTCGTGCCCGAGCAAAGCTCGTCGAGCAGCACCACGGCTCCCGGCGGCAGTCGTTCGAAAAGCTGTCGGATGCGGATGAGCTCCATCCCGAGGCGCCCTTCGGCTTGGTCGGCTTTGACGACTTCGATCAGCGATACGACGAGCGCGGGCGAGAGCGCCATCTTCGCGGAGCGAGCGGGCACCAGGAGCCCGGACTGGGCCATGAGCTGGGCGATGCCGAGCGCCTGCAGCAGGCGCGTCTTTCCGCCTGAGTTGGGACCCGTGACGAGCACCGTTCCCGTGAGATGGTCCGTAAGAATGTTGCACGGAACGGGCTTTGTGCCGCCTAGGAGGAGCAGTGGATTGAAGAGACCCTCCAGCTCTCGGGGCGAGTCTGCATCGACGAGTTCTGGAAGGCAAAGACTGAGCCCTTGGGCTTCCACACGATCCTTGAAGCCCAGCATGCCGAGATACAGCTCTAGGTCCCCATAAAGCTGAATCATAGCGACGAGATCTCCCTGCACGCCGGAGAACACCGCATCGATGAGCCGAGCCATGACCTCTCCGTCACTGAAGCGATAGCCGCGGAAGAATAGCTCCACCTTCGCCATCCAACGGCGGACCGGCGAGCTGACGAATGGACTGGCAGTGTTCTCGTTGACCGAGACAAGTTCGAAACCGCGAATCCGTCCGTCGGCGCCAACCCCGACTGTCAGGTTCAGGATGGCGAGCCGTGAATCGAATTGAACGAGATCACAGAGTGACCGGTAGGCTTCCGAATCCCGCACCCGCACAGCAAAACGATGGAGCCGCTCCAGCCCGGACGTAGCACCATGGAAACCACCTCCCATCACCTCGATGGTCGCTTTGACGGCTGACAGGATGTCGAGTTGACGCCGGTTCGGGTCCCAGTTTCTGCCGCCGCCCGTGTTCTCGAGGAGCTGGCGAACCTGGCGCAGGCGCGTGTACAGCAACAAGAGCTGGGCCCGGAGCTCTCGAGAGCCTATCAGCTCGCGAAGGATTCCGCGACGGAACTCCACGACCGCCGGGTCAGCGGGCGGATGAACGAGGAGTTTCAGCAGGTGCTTCGTGCAGAGCGCTGGTGCATCGGCTGCCCCGGGGAGCCGGAAGCTCTCCGAAACCAGCCGCGGCAGGAACAGATCGTTCGCAAAGAGGCTTCCATCCCAACTAGAAGGGGCAATGAGCGAGTTCTCGAGCGCCTCGCTGAACAGGCCCCCCGAGCTTCCTCCAGCAAATGCAAGACTGATGGCAACCTCAGTAGAGTCTGGCGCGATGCGCCGGAGGGGGTTCGGATGGAGCAGGTCGGGAACCCGGGAGGGATCGCTGTTCGTCATGGGACCAGAGACACGCTAGCCAGGGCATGGGTTGGACCCGTTGAGCAAGAATCGGATGGAGCTTGTCGTCCCAGTGCCGGAAGTGTGAGGCCACCCCGCGCCATTCTCCGGCGTGACGCTCGGGTTCAGCGCTGCTATCTCGAAGGTGGTGGACGGCCCGGTAACCGAGAGCTCACCCCCAAGCCCTACGGCACCCAACACTTCCGCTGCATGGCGCGCGCGCGGCGTCCTGCTCATTGGCGGTGATCCGAAGGATACGGCTTCGCTGGTGCAGGGGATGGTTCAGTGCGCGAGCCCTGTCGCGCCGCTGATCAGCATCACAGCGAGCTCGGAACAGGGCGTCTGCTCTCCAAACCCTGAAGGCTATGTCCAGGTCTGGCTCGGTCCTGATGCGCCCGGCATCGCGGTCGAGGCAATCGCACCGGAAGCGGAAGTGGAGGCAGGCGACTCGGGTCCGCCAGGTTCCATTCGCTCGTTCCACGTTCATGCCACGCAGCACGAACTCGGACGCGCGGTCCAGGCGCTGCTGCGACGCCTGCCACCGGAATACGCCGTGGTCTGCCGCTCCCGAGACCTACGCACAACGCTCGAGCCAGACGTCTACCTGCTTTCGTGCCAACCGTCTGGGGCGATCGAAGCCCCTGAGGCGCTCGACCACGTGGACCAGGTGCTCCCGTGGCACCGCGACGCGCCACGCCTCGACTTCAGCGCCCTTTCCTTCCTAGGCCATGCGCGCCGCTGGTGCTTTCGACACAAGGCTGCAGCGATCGTGCTGGCAGGGGGGCGCAGCTCTCGAATGGGTACCGACAAGGCCAGGCTCCAGATAGACGGCATCCCGCTGCTTCATCGCATCGTCGACGCGTTGCGGCCCCACTTCGACGCGATCGCCGTCAGCGCTCGCAGCACCCGTGGTTTCCTGGGTCTCGACGTACCCGTCATTGCCGACCTGATCGCGGACTCTGGCCCCCTCGCCGCGCTCCATGCATCGCTGCGGGCCAGCCAATATGACGCAAACCTTGTCGTCGCTTGTGATAATCCCGAAGTGAACCTCGACCTCGCGCTGCGTTTGCTCCGCGCCTCGCGCGGAGTGGAAGCGGTCGTGCCGCGCTCGGGGAGGCAGGTGGACCCTCTCTTCGCCGTCTATCGGCGGCAGGTCATCCCCCACATAGAGTCCCTCTTGGAGGGTGGCAGGCTCAGCGTCCGCGCTCTCCTGGAGCGGTGCGAGACACGCTGGCTCGAGCTGCCGGCAAACGAGATGCCGAAGAACCTCAATACGCGAATCGAGCTCGAGGCGTACCTGCACCAGAGGGTGGTCAATCCGTCCCGCCAGAGCTGACAAGCAGCCCGCTTCGCGGTAAGGAGCGCTGTGCGGTGAGGTTCGAACCTCCCCCCCGATCGACAGAGCCGCACGGCTTTCAAGGAGAGAATGGCAATGCGAACATATGCTCCAGTCACCTTGGGCTTCAGCCTACTGGCTGGCGCCGTAGTTGCGGCATGCGACAAGGACGAGCGACCCGCCGAGACGAAGCCGCTCGCGACAACTTCAATGCAGCTAGCGGCACCAGCCTTCGAGATCGGCGAGGAGCAGCTCACCATGTACCAGCCCCTGCCCATGGCGATGTTGAGCGAGAAGAATCCGCTCACTGACGAGAAAATCGCCCTCGGGAGGCAGCTCTACTACGATACCAGACTCTCGAAGAATCACGACATCAGCTGCAACACCTGTCACGATCTGGCGAAGTTCGGCGTGGACCACAAGCCTGTCTCGCCGGGACACAAGGCCCAGAATGGAACACGGAACTCCCCGACTGCCTACAACGCGGCCGGTCATTTCGCGCAGTTCTGGGATGGACGCGCCGCCACTGTCGAGGAGCAGGCCACCCTGCCCATACTGAACCCCGTCGAGATGGCCATGCCCGATGCCACGGCGGTGGTAACCCTGGTACGTTCCATTCCCGGCTACGTCGAGTCCTTCAAAGAGGCCTTTCCGGACGCTCCAGAGCCGGTGACCATCGAAACAATTGGGCAAGCCATTGGCGCCTTCGAGCGCCGCCTCGTCACCCCAGCTCGCTGGGACAGATACCTGCAAGGCGACAAGGGCGTTCTGACGGACGATGAGAAGAAAGGCTTCCTCGCTTACGTCGAGGCCGGGTGCGGAACCTGCCACAGCGGGCGGTACCTGGGAGGAACCATGTTCCAGAGACTCGGCGCCGTGAAACAGTGGCCAGCCGACAAAGACCAGGGGCGCTTCGAGGTCACCAAGAACGAAGCCGAGAAGATGATGTTCAAGGTCCCGTCACTGCGCAACATCGAGAAGACAGCCCCCTACTTCCACGACGGCAGCGAGCCCTCGCTCGAGAACGCGATCAAGCTGATGGGGACTCACCAGCTCGGCAAGGACCTCGACGAAGACCAGGTGACTCTCATCGCCAGGTTCTTGGCAACCCTCACTGGCGAAATCCCCGCAGAGTACATCAAGCAGCCTGAGCTTCCCCCCTCCGGCAAGACGACACCAAAGCCGAACCCGAACTGACGAGGACCACGCCCCAGATCCTCCTCACACGGGGACAATCTGGGGCCGCGATTCCGGCGGCGGGACTCCGACTCCACCGGAGCCCCACGACACGCTCAGAGCTTCCCAGACTCCTCGGCCAGGTACCTGGCGACGCCCTCGCGCGTTCCTTTCATCCCCTTCCGCCCCTTGTTCCACCCCGCCGGACATACCTCTCCATGCTCCTCGTGGAACTGGAGTGCGTCTACCATGCGGATCAGCTCGTCGATGTTACGTCCCAAGGGGAGGTCATTGACCACCTGGTGCCGAACTACCCCGCCCTTGTCGATCAGAAACGCGCCGCGAAAGGCGACGCCGACAGGACTCTCGACATCGTAAGCCTTGGCTATCGCGTGGGTGATGTCTGCAATCAAGGCGAATTTGACGGGGCCGATCCCTCCGTCCTGAACGGCGGTGTGACGCCATGCGTTGTGGGTGTGATGGGAGTCGATCGAGACGCCGAGCACCTCGACGTTTCGCTTCTTGAACTCCTCGATCCGATGATCTACAGCGATGAGCTCTGAGGGGCAAACGAACGTGAAGTCGAGGGGATAGAAGAAGACGAGCGCGTACTTGCCCTTCGTTACTTCACTGAAACGGAAGGCGTCGACAATTTCCCCGCTGCCTAGCACGGCCGGAGCCGTGAAATCTGGTGCATGCTTTCCAACCAAAACGCTCATGGGTTACTCCTTGCTCCGGATATCGCGGGACGCTCGCCCGCAGGGCCACTGACGTGGCGCGTCCAATCAATCGTGGGCCTTACCTAGGGCGACCGTCCCGCCGTCGGAAGCCCCACGCAGACAGACGGATGCGCAGACCTCTTGGTGCGCATGCCGCCGCCTCACCCCTCGAGCCTTGGACTGTTCGGACGACCCATACCCACCCGCGACAATCGACCGCAGCGTTGCCGCGAGGGATGAGGCCGGCCGTTGATGGCCACTACGTCATCAAGTCGCGCCAATCTACGACGAACTCGACACCCTCCACGTTTGGGGGTGGATCCATGCTGATGCCCCGCCCGCCAATCACGAGCCTTGCGCGCGTCGGCGCGCGGGCACGCAGAGTCCGAGCATACTCTTGTACCAGGGCACGCTCCTGGCGCACGAGGGCCGAGATGCACACGAGGTCGGGACGTTGCCCGTGGCAGAACTCAGCGAGCTCATCAACAGGGAGGTTCGGACCCAGATAGGTGGCGCGGTAGCCTACCAACGCCAGCCGAGCGGCTCCCGCCAACGCGCCGAGCTCGTGCAGCTCCCCAGGGAGCGTCGTGCATGCTGCGTGGCGTGCTCTTCGCCCGCGCTGTCCCATCACGAGCATCATGCTCGAGATTTGATCACGCACCACGGCGGTGGCGAAGTGTTCCTGGGCGACACTGAGGATGCCCCGTTCCCAGCGTTCGCCGATCTCCCTCAACAATGGAAAGAAGATCCCCTCGACCCGCGTCTCGAAAGGCAGCCCAACGAGGTGCGCCAGGATGCGCTCTGCATCGGCGGCGCGGTACTCCACGAGTGCGGCGAGCAATGCCCCGCGCTCGCTCTCGAAGGCGGCACGGTCGACTGGGGAGTCATCCCGCCCCACCTTGCCACGCTCCTCGGCTTCCATGACCCGAACGGCCTCACTGATGCTGAGGCCTGAGCCTGTCATGTTCCTGATGCGCACCAGCTTCGCTACGTCCTCATCGCTGTAGGCGCGATAGCCGTTCTCGTGGCGCGCCGGTCTGACGAAGCCGTAGCGCCGCTCCCATGCGATCAGCGTATTGCGGGGGATCCCCGTCATTTCGGCGACTGTCCGGACGCGATAGGTCATGGGGCGCGCGGGCCCGCGTGCGCAGCGCCGCCCCCGGACGGCGCTGTCAGCGCGGTAGACCGGCGGAACGCGAGAACGAAGTCCCGAAGACGCAGGGTCCCCAGCCAATCCAACAGAGCACGAACGGTCAGCCACACCTTGAGTCCGATCGGCACGTACACCCGCCCCGCCAAGGCGTCCGCCGCGAACCCGTCACGGAGCCTATGCCCAATTGCCTCGTAGAGCCGTGCGGCAACCCCAATGGCGAGGCGGGCACGCGCCGGCAGATATCTGAAACCCGCGCGGCCCAAGGCGTAGTACCCATCAGCCTCATCGATGAGCTGGGAAACGACCCGAGCAACGGCGGACCGCAGCTGCGGGCGCTCCCCTGCACCAGGAGCTCGCAATGATTCCGGGTCGACGCCCGCCTCGTGCAGGCGCGGGGCAGGTAGATAGACCCGGCCTCGCGCCAAATCTTCCGCCACGTCGCGACATATGTTCGTGAGCTGCATGGCCATTCCAAGATGCACCGCATGCTCCTTGGCTTCTGGCTCGCTCGCGCCGAGAACGCCAGCCATCATGAGGCCCACCGTCCCCGCCACACGGTAGCAGTACAACCGCAAGGATTCGTCGGAGTCCATGAGCACCGCGCCGAGATCGCTGCGCGCTCCCGCGATCAGGTCGAGCGCCGGCCCCACGCCGAACCGGCGGCGCTCCGCTACCTGCAAGTACGCCTGCACGAGGGCCGACGACGGATTGGAGCCCTGCACCATCGCCTCGATCTCGAGGAGGGCCCGCTCCGCCGATTCGCGGCTTGGCGCTTCGTCGACGCAGTCGTCCACGAAGCGGCAGAACGCATAGACGACCGCAGCATCGGCTCGCTCCTGCGGCGCCAGGAAAACCTGCGCCCAGCGGAAGCTTCGGCCATGCCGCTCGAGGACGGATTGGCTCTCGGCAACTAGCTCCGCAGTCGTCACGGCGAGGTCCCACTCACCAAGCCAAGGGGCTCCAATGGTGCGGGGATCGGCCCCGAGAGCCGTCCCGGGGACGGCACGACACGCTCCAGGACCTTCGCAGAGCAAAGGACACCGGGCATGCCTGCACCAGGGTGGGTACTGGCACCCACGAAGTAGAGCCCGCGAACGTCCGGTGAGGCATTGTGGTAGCGAAAGTAGGCGGACTGCGAGAGGCGGGGCTCCAGACCAAATGCCGCGCCGACGTGGGACTGGAGCTCGGTCTCGAAGTAGCGAGGATCGACAGAGAAACGGGTCACGATCGATTGACGAAGGCCGGGCAGCTCTCGCTGTTCGAGCACCTCGAGTATTCTGTCGAAGTATGGCTCAGCAACGCTCTCCCAGTCGATGCCGCTCTGCTGATTGGGGACCGGCGATAGGACATAGAAGGCGTCACACCCGTCGGGCGCCATGTTGGGATCACTACGACCCGGGGCGTGAAGGTAGAGGGAGAAATCCTCAGCCAGAACGCGCCTGTCGAAGATGTCCCGGAGAAGCTCTCCGTAGCGCGGCCCGAGCACGATGGTGTGATGCTTCGTCTCCGGATAGCGCCGATTCGTGCCAAAATAGCCGACGAACAGGCTCATCGAGTGTCGCTTTGCCAGGGCACGCTGCGGCGTATTCCGCCGGAGCCACTTCGGCTCGATCAGACGCGTGTGAACGATTGTCGGATCCGCGTTGCTGACGACGATCTTGGCAGGAAGGAACTCGCCAGTGGAGAGATGGACCCCGCTCACGGCGCCCCCTTCCACTGCGATCCGTTGCACCGAAGCCCCAAGACGCACGGGGACGTCGAACTCTGCCAGCAGGCGCACCAAGCTCTGCACGAGTGCCCCGGTGCCCCCGAGGGCATAGTGGACCCCCCACTTGCGCTCCAGCCAGTGGATGAGCAGGTAGATGCCTGGGACCCGGAGTGGGTTGCCGCCGATCAACAACGGCTCGAAGCTGAAGACCTGGCGGAGCCTCTCATCCTTCACGTACCGCGACACGAGGGAGTAGACGCTGCGGTAGGCAGAGAGTCGCACCAGATCCGGGGTGATGCGCAGCATGTCGCCGAGGCGCCCGAAGGGTTTGTCTGCCAGGCGCACGTAGCCCGTCTCGAAGATGCGCTCGGCATGGGCGGCGAGGCGTCGGTAGCCGTCCACGTCACCGGGCGACAATGACTCAATCTGCGCGAGCAGCTCCTTCTCGTCGCGCACGTAGTCGAAGCGGCTGCCGTCGGAGAACGTCACCCTATAGAAGGGATCCACGGGAACGAACTGCACGTAATCCTGACGCTGGCGGCCCAGGCACTCGAAGAGCTCATCGAAGAGGTACGGGGCCGTGACCACCGTTGGCCCCGCATCGAAACGGAACCCGTCCCGCTCGAAGACACGGGCCCGCCCACCCGCTTGCTCGCCGGCTTCGAGCACCTCGACTCGATACCCGAGAGAACGCAAGCGTACTGCAGCCGCCAGGCCACCGAGGCCAGCACCGATCACGAGAGCTCGTCCACTCATGGCTACCACCTCTCTGGCTGGTTTAGTAGGTGGCGAACCGGTGCCAGAGACCGATCCACCAAAGAGGAGGCAGTGCCGAGAATCGCGGGATTCGCGGCCACCGGTGCTGCCGTCAAGACACGGGCAGCAATCTCGCAGATTTGCGCGAGCACGGCGCGCAAGGCACCGCTCTCCCGGAAGAGTCGTTTTGCGTGCAGGATCTGATGCACTGTGGTCTCCTCCCGCGGCGTGTGCAGGATCGCGAGGAGCTCGCCGACGGAGCTCGGCTCGAGCTCGGCTTGGGCAACCACCAACGCGCTGACCCGCCCCTCGCAGATGTCCGAGCCAACCTGCGCACGTCCCTTGTCACCGAAGAGGTCTGCGACGTCATCCTGAAGCTGAAAGAGGATGCCCAGCTCCACGAAGAGGTCCCCGAGGGCATCGATCCGAGCGGAAGGGAGCCCCGAGAGCACCAGGGCTCCACGCACTGGCAGAGCCAACAGCGCCCCCGTCTTCCCCGCCGCGGCCGCTCGATAGCTCTCCATGTCCAGCCGCCCGCTCGCTAGGAGCCCCAGCTCCTCGGCTTGGCCGCGCACCGCCTCCGCAGCTGCGCGCGCGACTTCCAGCATCAGCGGTCCCGATTCACGCCCCAGCTCCCCAATCGCAATGAAGGGCAACATGAGGAGCAAATCTCCCGCATTGATGGCTTGGGCGATGCCGTGTTTGGCCCATACGGTCGGATGACCACGCCTCGTGCGATCGCCATCCTGGACGTCGTCGTGGACGAGCGTCGCGTTGTGCAGCAGCTCGACGGCTGCAGCCCAGGGGATGGCTTCGTCGCTCGACACGTCATGGCTGTGACACATCTGCAGGGCCAGCCGTGCGCGCAAGCGCTTCCCTCCTGTAGTCAGCTGCTCGAGGACCATAGTCCCCGCGCGACCGACACGGCTGCCTCTCGCGAGGCGGCGCATCACTGCCTCGACGGACTCCAAGTCAGTGGCTGCCACCGTGTCGACATCGAACTCCGGGAGCGACACGGTGGCCGGCGAAGCAGAGAGCTGAGCGGTCATTGGCAGTCCTGGGGCTGAGAGAGTGCTGTCGGTGGCAGGCATCGTGCATTGCGGTGTGGAGGAAGCGAAGTACGAGCGCGGCGTGGCCAGCACGAGAGTCCGCCGGAGCTAGACGAATCCGAGCGGCTTGGCCATTGCAAACTATATGCAGCGACCTTAAGCTTCCGCAACTGGTTGTTACAGAGTATCGAATGCAAATGTACTTTCGGGCCTTCCGACTGCTATTGCGGTGTCGCGGTGCCCTGCGCCGCTCCTCCACCTTGGCGCGGAGGCCCCTGCCGTCCTCAGCGACTCTGCCCCATGAGCAGCCAAGGTCTGACGAGATGGGGGCCACTCGAAGACAATTGCAGTTCATTCCACCGCGATTCATGAAGAGTGTTCACCCCCATCGTTGGCTCGGCGCCGCCTCCGGCTTGGCCGCGCTGCTCGTACAAACCGGTAGTGCGGCGCAGTCGGGCGTCAACGCGGCAGAGGCCGATGCTGCTACCACGGCGGAGAGCGAGAGCGGCGTCTCCGTAGAAGTGCCGGAGCTCATTCGGTTCGTGGAAGCCCCTTACCCTGAGGAGGCGGAGCGCCAGGGCCTCGAGGGTGAGGTCGTTCTCGGGTTGACCATCGACGCCGCGGGCAAGGTCGTGCAGGCGGAGGTCGTCCAGGGAGCCGGACATGGTTTCGACGAGGCAGCGCGCACGGCTGCCCTCGCCTTCGAGTTCACGCCCGCTAAGCGGGCGGGCGTGCCGATCCCCGTGAGAATCCTATACCGCTACCGGTTCGAGCTCGCAGAGCCAGAGGTCACCCAGCCAGAGCCACCCCCGCCAAGCCAGGGCGCGCTCGAGGGTGTTCTGAGGATTGCCGGCGCTGAGACGCCGCTCGTCGGCGCCACTGTGCTCGTCCGGGACGAGCAGGGCCGCGCGATCGAGACCCGGTCCGACGCACAGGGGCGCTTCTCCCTCACTGAGCTGCAAAGCGGGCAGTACTCGATCCGCGTTAGCCCGCCCGGCTTCGCCCCGGTGGAGACGAGCGAGCAGGTGGTCGCTGGCGAGGCCGTCACGGTCACGTTGCGACTGAGCCCTGAGACCGATGCCATCGAGATCGTCGTCGAGGGGGAGCGGCCGGCTCGAGAGGTGACGCGACGCTCCCTCGAGAGGGAGCAGATCCGTCGGGTGCCCGGCGCCAGTGGGGACGCCCTGCTAAGCATCCAAAGCCTGCCCGGGGTTGCGCGCCCACCGGGCCTGTCCGGGCTCCTCATCGTGCGGGGCTCGGCACCGCAGGACACCGAGGTCTTCATCGACGGGTCCGCAGCGCCTGGCATCTACCACTTTGGGGGGCTGCGCAGCGTCATCCCCACCGAGCTGCTCGATCGCCTCGACTTCTATCCAGGCAACTTCAGCGCCCGCTATGGTCGCGTCATGGGGGGCATCGTCGACGTCGGGCTCCGAAAGCCGGACGATCGCTGCACGGCGCCATACATGAAGGACCTCGACGTGGAAAAGCACGGCTGCTTCCACGGGCTGGCCCAGGTCGACCTCATCGACGGCAGGGTGCTGCTTCAGGGGCCGCTGAGCAAGGACTGGAGCTTCGCCGTCGGCGCCCGCCGCAGCTGGGTCGACGCCTGGATCGGGCCAGTCCTCGAATCCTTCGACGCCGGGGTGACGACAGCGCCCGTCTACTACGACTATCAGGCCATCGTCGACCACACGCCGGACCGCGACTCACGCCTGAGCCTCCGGCTCTACGGCTCCGATGATCGCGTGAAGCTGCTGCTCGACGAACCATTCGCCAACGACCCGGGATTCGGCGGGAACGTCAGCTTCGCCCAAGGCTTTCACACGTTCCAGGGGCTCTACGAGACCCAGCTCAGTCGCGCCGTCAATCTCTACTCGTCCCTCTCCGTGGGACGTTCGCGGCTCGCCTTCGGCATTGGAACCCTGCGCTTCGAGCTGACGAACTACCCCGTTCAAGCGCGCACGGAGCTGGGCTGGAACATAGCCAAAGGCGTCAAGCTCAACGCAGGAATGGACATGCTCCTCGGAAACGCCGAGCTGTCCATCCGCTCGCCCCGCCCTCCCGATCCCAACCAGCCCGACTCCGGCCCTTTCACGACTCGCCCTCCGATCGAGCGGGACGTCGAGGTCGCCATCTTTCGGCCCGCCTGGTACACGGAGCTCGAGCTCCAACCCACCGACCGCTTGCGGCTCATACCCTCCGCGCGTGTCGACAACGCCCGGGACACGGGGCGTGCGGATCTGAGCCCTCGTCTGAACGCCCGCTACGAGCTCGTCACGCGGTCCGATGCGATCTCGAGCCCTGGCTTTCTCTCGACGGCCCTGAAAGCCGGGATTGGCCGCTACCATCAGCCGCCGCAGTTCAACGAGACGGATACCGTATTCGGGACCCCAGGGCTCATCTCCAACGAGGCCGTCCACTATGCCCTCGGGTTCGAGCAGGAGTTCACCGACGCCATCGAGCTCAGCAGCGAGGGGTTCTACAAGGACATGACGGACCTCGTCGTGACGGTGCCCGAGGAGGGCGGGACGCGCTACGCGAATCTGGGGGACGGCTACGTCGTCGGATGGGAGAACCTCCTGGAGTATAAGCCCGACGGCCGCTTCTTCGGCTGGATCGCCTACACCCTCTCGAGAAGCGTGCGCGGCGATGCCTCGGGAGCCGAACGCCTCTTCGAGTGGGACCAGACGCACAACCTCGTCGTGCTCGGGAACTATGAGCTGGGCCGCGGCTGGAACCTCGGCGCAAGATTCCGCCTGGTCTCGGGGCGCCCGAGTACCCCGGTTATCGCCGCACCGAACCTCCCGGCGCTCTACGCGGCCGACGCGAGCGCTTACGCCCCCCTGCAAGGCGAGCTGAACAGCGTGCGGTTGCCCGCATTTCACCAGCTCGATGTCCGCATCGAGAAAGCCTGGCAGTTCGAGGTCTGGCGTCTCACCACCTATCTCGATGTCTGGAACGCCTACAACAATCCCTCTGTCGAAGGCGTCTCCTACAGCTACAACTACGCCGAGCAGGCCTATTCGACGGGAGTACCCATCCTTCCAAGCCTGGGCGTGCGAGGAGAGTTCTGATGAAACGGCACGCTGCCCTACTCGCGCTCCTTGTGACAGGCTGCGGCTCCGACTTCGATTCGCCGAGCGAGCTCCAGTCCGTCCGTATCCTCGCCGTTCAGAAGCACGCCCTGGCGGGCAGCTCGGCGGCAGTCTGGTCCACCGCCCCTGGCAAAGAGCTAGGCATGGCTCTGCTCGCCTACGACGGCAGGCCCGAGGGCGACCTTCCGCTCGAGCTGCTGTGGTTCAGCGGCTGCACCAATCCGCCAGGTGATCTCTACTACTCCTGCTTCCCGCAGCTTGCGTTGACGGGGCTGCTCCTCGAACGCTGCCGGGACGAGCTGGGGCCGCTGCCGTGGAGCCTCGAGCTGAGCCCAGCCTCCACGCAGCTTGCGACGATTGCCAACTGCGCGCCGGAGGTGTTGGAGCTCGCAGCGCGGTGGGCAACGACGAGCCCTGCGACCGCAGCGCCACCCGCCGTAGCTCCCGCCCTCGAGGTCGGGACCGGCCCTCGCTTTGCGTTCGAGGTTCCAGAGAACGTCGTCGTCGAGCGCGAAGAGGACGACTACGGAGTAAGCTTCGTCTTCTTCTCCGCCTGCGCAGGCAGGGTGGGTCTCGTCGAGGCGTACCGGGAAGCCTTCGAAACGGGCGTATTGCCCGACGAAGGCCTCCTCTATCCCCTCGGCTGCTACGACGACGACCGTGACCTGCGCGGACCCGACCACTTCGTCTCCGGCTACTCGACGCTCTACACCTACACCGACGCGGCAAGGAACGAGAACGCCAATCCGCCAGTGACGGGGGCGCGCGTGGCGGATCGCGAGCTGACAGCGGACACGGGCTGCGTCGACGAAGAGTGCGGCGAGAGCACGAGCATTTGCATTGGCCTGGGCTGCATACCCGACTGCGCTGGCGAGGGGTGTCCTCCACCGGAGCGTAGCCAAGGCCCGTCTGATGCCGCCTCCTTCGCCTGTGGGGACTATGCGGCGTGCGTCCCCGTGTGCACGCGCAGCGACAGCGCCGATTGCCCCGAATACGATTTCCGTCCGTCGATCGTGCGGGAAGAGCTCTTGGCCGGACCGAACGCCACCTCCAAGCAGGCCTGGGTCCGTTACTACGCCTCAGCGGGTGCCATCGAGCGGGATCCCGTACGGCTCTACGATTCCGAGGCAGGCTGGAACGACGATTACGGCACGACCTTCACGGCGCCGCGCCGGCCAGGTCCGTTCTCCCTGTGGGCCGCCGTCCACGACAGCCGCGGTGGGGTCAACTGGGTACGAACGACGGTCCTCGCCGAGTGACGGCATGAGCGTCATCCCGCCGCGCGGCGGGGTGCAGCCGCTCTCAGCGCATGCCGAGCCGCCTGGCTCGATGATAGAGATTGGCCCGGTCCACTTCCAGAGCGCGCGCGGCTTCAGCCCAGTTCTGGCCGCTCTTGTCGAGGGCGGCCCGGATCATCATTCGCTGAAACTCGTCCACGCTCTCGCGGAGCGAACCCAACCTGACGGGCGCTGAGTCCTCCGCGTGCCGCTCCCTATCGCGAGCGACGGCCCCCTTGCGCTCGAGGCCGTCTGCTGCGAAGGCATCGGCCGTCAGCACCAAAGGTTCGTCACGTTCCGTCCGAGCGCTCCCAAGCAGAACGAGGCGGGAGATGGCGTTCTCGAGCTCCCGCACGTTGCCAGGCCATCGATAAGACTTCAGCTCGTCGACGAGGGCAGGGCTGAGGCGCACCGGTCCCGTTCCCAGCCGTACCCGCGATAGCTCCGCAAAATGTCCGGCAAGGATCGGGATATCGTCGACGCGCTCGTGCAGCGGAGGCACGTGAAGAGGATAAACGGCAAGGCGGTGATAGAGGTCCGCGCGAAAGCGGCCCGCGCGCATGGCATCACGCAGATCGCGGTTCGTCGCGGCAAGCACCCGCACATCCACGCGCAAGGGCTTGTCGCTGCCCACGCGCTGGATCTCCCCCTCTTGCAGAGCACGGAGGAGCTTCGCCTGGATGGCGAGGGGCAGCTCACCGACCTCGTCGAGGAAGAGCGTGGCTCCGTCCGCAACGACGAACTTCCCAGGGCGCTCGCTCGAGGCCCCGGTGAACGCCCCCTTCGTGTGACCGAAAAGCTCGCTCTCCGCGAGCGATTCGCTCAGCGCAGCACAGTTGAGGTAGCTGAGGGGCGCCTGGCGTCGCTTCGATTGGGCGTGGATGGCCCGGACCACGAGCTCCTTCCCCACCCCGGTTTCTCCCGTGACGAGCACCGGGAACTCGGAGGAGGCCACGATCTCGATCTCGTTACGGATCTTGCGCATCGCAGCGCTCTGCCCGAGGAGCTCCCCACCGCGAGCGACTGCGGCGTCGTGCATCAGGTCTCGCGCGATCAGCCCCTGCCGCGCGAGAGCACGATCCAGGGATTCGAGCAGCTCTGCCGTGCGGAGGGCTGCGCCCGCCAGGGCACCGAGGGAATCGACGAGCCGCTCGTCGAGGTCGTCGAAGGCGCTGGGCCGCAAGGCATCCGCGGTCAAGGCTCCGACGAGCTTGCCCTCCACGCGCAGCGGGCAGCCAAGACATGCATGGACGTGTCGCAGAGCGCTGGCGTCCCCAGCCAGAGCGCCGTCGAAGGGATCGGCGAGATCACAGTCGCTGGGGAAGCGCACCCAGCGCTCCGCGGCGCATATCGCGCGCAGGCGTGGGTGATCGGCCAAAGCGTAGCGTCGGCCGCGCACGTCGGCGACGAGCCCTTGGGTCGCCACGGGCAGCAAAGCGTCGCCTTCTAGCCGCAGCAGTGCCGTCGCGTCGCAGGGCACGGCCCGCCTCACAGCACCGAGCAACCTGTCGAATCGATCAGCGCTGCTGAGCCCCGCAGTGAGGTCCAGGGCGACAGCAAGAAGCGCGTCCAAGGGATCCATGCTGTCGATTTTACACAGGCGTGTGCTCACCACAACGAAACGCGTTACAAAATCACACAACTGGACCCGCCAATCACACGAAACCTCAGAAAATTGCGCCAGATACTGCATGGCACGAAACCTGCTGACGGCCGCGTTACCCACGACAAGGGAACGATTCTCAATGCCATCGATAAAGACTCTCTGGATCACGCTCGGCGTCGTACTCTTCGGCGCCTTCTCCGTGCTCGGCTTCTTCGGGCGCGAGGTGTACAGGCAGGCGCCACCCATTCCAGCGCGCGTCGTCAGCCAGTCAGGCACGGTGCTGGCCACCGAAGACAGCATCCTGCTCGGGCAGCAAGTCTGGCAGAGCATCGGAGGGCAGCAGGTCGGATCGATATGGGGCCATGGCGCCTACCAGGCTCCTGACTGGTCTGCGGATTGGCTCCATCGCGAGGCCGTGGCGCTCCGCGAGGTGTGGGCGGAGGCTCAGCATGGCGCGCCTTACGCGAAGCTTGCGCCCGAGTTGCAGGCGGGCCTGGACGGACGCCTCGCGCGGGCGATGCGCACGAATACCTTCGACCCAGACTCTCGGACCGTCACCGTGTCCGACGAGCGGGCGTTGGCGATGGAGCGGGTGGCAAGCCACTACGACAGCCTCTTCGGCACCGACGCGCGCCTCGACGGCCTCCGCGAGGACTATGCATTGCACAACAACGCAGTCCCCGACGACGAGCGGCGCGCTGCCCTCAGCGACTTCTTCCTATGGACCGCCTGGGCTTGCACTACCGAGCGCCCCGGACAGGCAGTCACGTACACGAACAACTGGCCTCACGAGAAGCTTGTAGCCAACACTCCCAGCGGCGCCAACGTCCTTTGGTCGGTGCTGAGCATTGGCCTCCTCATCGTCGGCATTGGTGCCCTCGTGTGGTGGCGCAGCTTCCGCATGCGCGATGATGAGGAGCTCCCGGCCGCGCCGGCACGAGATCCACTGGAGCGCCTGCAGCTCACCCCCAGCATGAAGACCGCCGGCTGGTACATCGCTGTCGTCGTGGCCCTCTTCATCCTGCAGGTCCTCCTCGGAGCGCTGACCGCACACTACACGGTCGAGGGCCAGGCTTTCTTCGGCTTCCCCCTGGCAGACTGGCTGCCTTACGCCGTGACACGTACCTGGCATGTCCAGCTCGCCGTATTCTGGATCGCCACCGCGTTCCTCACAGTGGGTCTCTTCTTGGCCCCCGCCGTCGGCGGCAAGGAACCCCGCTTCCAACGCCTCGGCGTCGTGGCACTGCTAGTGGCCCTCTTCGTCGTCGTCGCAGGCTCTCTCGGCGGGGAATGGCTCAGCATCCAGCAAACGATGGATCTCGACATGAGCTTCTGGTTCGGGCGCCAGGGCTATGAGTACGTCGACCTCGGACGGGGCTGGCAGATCGCGCTCTTCGCTGGGCTCATACTGTGGCTCGTCCTGATGCTGCGCGGTCTCTGGCCTGCGCTCAAGACGCGCGAGAGCTCGCGCCAGCTGGTGCTGCTCTTCGCCGGCAGCTCTGCGGCGATCGGCCTCTTCTACGGAGCGGGCTTCTTCTACGGTGCCAAGAGCCATCTGAGCGTCATGGAATACTGGCGCTGGTGGGTGGTGCACCTGTGGGTCGAGGGCTTCATGGAGGTGTTCGCAACGGCGGCCCTCGCCTTCCTCTTCTACCGCCTCGGCCTGGTGCGTTCGCGCAGCGCCACCGCCGCCATCCTGATGTCGACAAGCCTCTTCCTCGTCTCGGGCATCCCCGGCACCTTCCACCACCTGTACTTCTCCGGTACCCCCGTCTCGATCATGGCGGTCGGCGCCAGCTTCAGCGCCCTGGAGGTCGTCCCGCTGGCGCTCATTGGCATCGAAGCCTGGGAGACCCATCGACTCGGGGTGCGCGCACCGTGGATGCGGCGCTATCAATGGCCGCTCCGCTTCTTCTTGGGGGTCGCCTTCTGGAACCTCGTCGGCGCTGGCGTCTTCGGATTCCTGATCAACCCGCCCATCGCCCTCTACTTCATGCAGGGTCTCAACACGACCCCGCTGCACGGCCACGCTGCCCTTTTCGGTGTCTACGGGCTCTTGTCTCTGGGACTGATGCTCGTCGTGGCGCGCCGCCTTCGTCCCGAGGGCGAATGGCGAGAAGCGCCCCTCAAGGTCGCGTTCTGGGGAATGAACATCGGACTCGGCCTGATGATAGCCCTGAGCCTGCTTCCCATTGGCCTGCTACAAACCGTCGCGAGCGTCGACCACGGCCTCTGGTTCGCGCGTAGCGCCGAGTTCTTGCAGCAGCCCCTGCTTCAGCAGCTGCGCTGGGCGCGCATCGTCGGCGACACGCTCTTCCTGCTCGGGGCAGGATCCTTCGCCTGGTTCATGATTGGGCTCAAGACGGGCTGGTCCTACAAGCCAGCTCACGAGGTCACGGATCCCACTGTGGACGCAGCGACGGCGCCTGCCCTGGCAACCGCCCGTATCGAACCCTAGCGCGGCGGAGCCGGCGTTGAACCGCCAAGAACCTCACCCCACGTCCTGGAGCAACACACATGTCTCGAGCAATCGACAAGCTGATGGAAGAACACGCGCTCATCCTCGATGTCCTCGACGCCTTCTCCGCGGCGCTCCGCGGCGGGCGAGCGGCGCCGCCAAGCAGGGAAACAATCGCCGATTTCGTGCGGTTCTGCCGTGAGTACGTCGACGGGCTCCACCATCACAAGGAAGAAGACCTCCTCTTTCCCGCGATGGTGGAGCAGGGCTTCTCCCCGGAGCAAGGACCCGTTGGCGTCATGCTCCACGAGCATGTCCAGGGTCGTCAGCACGTGGCTGCACTGGCCGCCATCGCCCAAAGCTCGGAGGCTCTGGACGACTCCGAGTTCGCGGCGCTCGAGGCACACGGCCGGGCGTTCGCGGCGCTGCTCGCCAGCCACATCGCCAAAGAAAACAACGTCCTTTACCCCATGGCCTTGCGGATGCTGCCCGCGTCGAGCGTGGGGCACCTCGACGCGCAAGCAGCCGCCGCGGATGAGGCTGCCCGGGATAAGACGCGGGAGCTCGAGATTCTGGCCACCAGTTTCACCGAGGGGGCTGGCGGTCGCGCCCGGCGCGAGCCAATAGTCCTCACTGCCGGTCCGCGGGGCTGTACCCCACCCATCGGCCGCACCCACGCCTAGGAGGCAGCATGAGCCAGAAACCGAACACCGCGAACCTCGAGCCTGCGATCAAGCACCACACTGCAGACCTCGTCACCTACTCCGACGGCGCCATCGTGAGCCGCACCCTCAAGAAGACGAGCGGAGGCACCCTGACGGCCTTCGCCTTCGACGAAGGACAGGAGCTCAGCGAGCACTCCGCTCCCTTCGACGCCTTCGTCAGCGTCGTCGACGGGGAGGTGGAGCTCGTCATCGCGGGCCAGAGCGTGCTCGCCAACGCGGGGGACATCGTCCTGATGCCTGCCAACGTTCCCCACGCCGTCAAGGCCACCAGCCCATGTAAGTTCCTCCTCACGATGCTCAAGGACCCCCAAGCAAACACCTGAGGAATACCGGCAGCGCCGGCTCCGTTCAACACCCCCCCGCGCCCGCCCCCGAGGTTGCCGCCATGCTCAGCACCGTGCCCGGGCCCCCTGCCCCACAACGACAGCACAGATCCACCGCCGCTTCCGCCCTGGCCACGGCCCCCGTCGTCGCCTTCTACGAGGTCACGCGCGCGTGCGCCTTGGTCTGCCAGCACTGTCGGGCCTGTGCGCAGCCGAAGCGCGACCCCCTCGAGCTCACCGGCGAGCAGAGCCTCGCCCTCATCGCGGAGCTGGCGCGCTTCGAGCCGGCTCCCATCGTGGTGCTCACGGGGGGCGACCCGCTGGAACGCCCTGATGTCTTCGACCTGGTCCGCGCTGGGACCGCGCGGGGACTCCGCATGGCGATGACACCCTCCGCAACTCCGAAGCTCACGGACGCCGCGCTCGCGGAGCTCGGCGCCGCGGGTCTGAGCCGCCTAGCCCTGAGCCTCGATGGCGCCCAGGCCAAGACCCACGACGCTTTCCGCGGCGTGCCGGGCAGCCATGCGCGCACGTGGCGCGCCCTCGACGCGGCGCGAGAGCTGGGGCTCACCCTGCAAGTGAACACGACAGTGACCACCTCGACGGTGCGGGAGCTCGATGCCCTCGCCCATCAGCTTGCGGGCGCGGGCATCTCGCTGTGGTCGCTCTTCTTCCTCGTGCCAACGGGACGGGCCCAGCGCGAGCAGTGCCTCGACGCTGTCGCCATGGAGGACTGCTTCGCGCGCCTGGCGCAGATCGCAGATCGGGCGCCCTTCGCCGTGAAGACGACGGAAGCGCCCCACTACCGTCGCTTCCTCGCTCAGCGCGCCGGTTCGCTGCCCAGCAGGGCGCGCCCCGAAGGCATGAAGGTACGTCCTGGAACCGCGGCAGACCGCAAGATCCCCGCCGGCATTGGGGATGGCAAGGGAGTGCTCTTCATCGATCACAGGGGCACCATCCACCCGAGCGGGTTTCTCCCCCTCACCTGTGGGCAATTCCCCCGCGACTCGATCGTGGACGTGTACCAGACCCACACGCTCTTCTTGAACCTCCGCAACCCCGACGCCCTGGCGGGCAAGTGTGGGCGCTGCGAGTTCCGCAACGTCTGCGGCGGCAGCCGCGCGCGCGCCCACGCGGCCAGCGGAGATCCCCTGGGAGAGGATCCGGACTGCGCCTATCAGCCACCCCTTCGAGCAACGCCACCGAAGGGCGCCCTGCGCGCCACCGGGAGCTAGAACCGTGCTCGTCACCATCGGCCGTCGCACCGTCCCCGAGGACCTCATCGGGCTCCTGCTGGAGTGCCATGGGCGCATCCGCAGCTTCACGCATTTAGCCGCCGAGCTCGGCACGCGGCAGGACCTCCCTGCGGAGGAGGTCGTGGACGCCGCCGCGCGCGTGGCCCGCTACTTTCGCGAGGCGCTGCCCCTCCACGTCGAGGACGAAGAGCAGAGCCTGCTGCCACGGCTCATGGGGCTCGACGAGGAGCTCGACGCCGCCCTCGCGACCATGCATGCCCAGCACGAAGCCCACGAGCCCCTCTTGAAGGAGCTACTCCAGGTCCTCACTGCCCTGCAGCATGCCCCCCAAGACGGCGCAGTTCGCGAGCGGCTCGCGGCAGTAGCAACCTCCCTCCGCGCCGAGCTCGAGACGCACCTCAAGGGCGAGGAGCGCGTCATCTTCCCCCAGGCGCAACGTCACCTCGGCGCGGAAGCTCGAGAGGCCGTCCTCTCCGAGCTCCGCGCGCGGCGCAGGCGCACCCTGCCAGGTCCAACCTAGCCTCTGCGGGAGGCGCCTCGAGCCAGAGCGGCCACCAAGGGCCGCGTGGAGCATTGGCGGCCCGTTCAACCTAGATTTCGCGCGCTCCCCCCCATGAAAGGTTTGGATGGGCGGAGTTGGGGTTTTCGAGCGCATGGGGGTCCACTATCGTGGGTTGATCGGCCCCGTGGATAGACCTCCCCCTTTCCCCCACGGACGATATTCGGTTGTGGTGGGGTCAGCAGAGTTGGGCGTGGAGCTTGCTGACGCGGGAGTCGGGGTGGGTATGTTCGTATCCTAGATCCCTCGGCGCATGGCAGAACTGACCCAGTTTCGCTCGGCAAAAGTGACCCACCA
>JAEWRL010000256.1 GCA_023398955.1 Pseudomonadota bacterium | reverse complement strand
TGTTGAGCAGCTCGTGCTGGGCCACCGTGGCTTCGGTCAACATCAAGAGGCCGTTCGCGTCGATCCCACCAACGCGAAGCTCGTGGTGCAGAAGGACACTCGCTGATTGCCAGCTCGGAATGAGGCGTGTCATCGCCCAGTAGACCGTTGCCGCGCGCAACACCGCCGATTTCGACACGAGTGGGTCTTGGTCAACCCATTCGAAGATCGCCTTCACCGCTGGAGGGAGCGGAGTCTGTTCCCTCTGCAGGTCCAGGAGCTTCGCCCGCTCCCGCGGGGAGAACAGCTTCCAGTTGGGCATCGTCCTTACCGTACCGTCTCGCACTCGTCGGATGCCCGGGACTTCGGAGCTGCAGAAGTGGTATGCCATCGTCACCTCCGGTGTGAGGCGGCGATCGTTCACCGTGAACGTCGTGAAGTGCACGAGCGCGTCTTCGACGAGCACCGCTCGTTCGATCGCATCCCCCGTCGGTCGTCGTTTGCCGACGAGACGCGCCCCGCGCAGCACCGCGTCGACCTCCTCCGGCTTCACGCTTCGGTGAAAGCCGCTGACGTTCCACAGGATGCGCATGCGCTTGGCGCGCGCGGCGAGCTCCTTCTTCCGCGGCGGCTTCGAGCGCGCGGAGCTCGGCATCGTCGGGCGACGTCGCCTGATCGGGGGTGGCGCCAGGGCGGCCGTTGTTTGGGCGCTTTCGCTTCAAGGCGGCGCCTTCTACGTCCAAGGATCCCACACCTCAACACCCGTTCAGCGGTCCGGGCAAGTCACGGACGCACCCGCCACCGACCCGCCAGACGGCGAGAGCGGCCTTGCCCGTCCCGCCAAAGGAAGCCGTCATGCCCCCGTGGCCGCCAACGTCCGCAAGGCCAACGAAAAGGGTCGCGTCGAGCGTCGAATCCGTTCCATTCGCGAGCGCTTCTGGCCCGGTCGTCGCTTCGTCGATCTGCTCGACCTCAATCGCCAGGCCGTCGCCTGGCGCGACGACCTCGCGAACAACCGCGAACATGAAGACACCGGCCGCGTCCCGTCGCTGGTCTTTCGCAACGAAGAGCGCACCCTCCTGAAACCGCTCACGGCGACCCCCTTCGACGCCGACGATGTCGAGCCCACAACCATCACCAAAACCTCAACAACTGTTCCACCGTCGGCCGAGGCTACGACAGGGACGCTGGACCGACTGCTCGAGCTCGGGGCTCCCCGCGTTGCCGGGCGGCGGCGGCTACCGAAACGGGCGAGCTGCGCGCGCGCCAGCGGAGCCACCGATCGCGACGGCAGCGCGGGCCCGGACCAATGCGCCGCCATGAGCCGCGTGATGGCCGCGGGGCGGATCGTGAAGGACTCGTCGAGATCCGGAAAGCGGGCGATGTACACCTTCGCCGTGAGCTTCCGGACGACCTTGTTGTCGCCCCCGTCGAAGGAGGGAGGCAAGCGGTCGGGCACGGTGGAGCTGCTCGATTCGATCCTTGCAGGGTCAGTCGGTGCCGCGCCGCACCCCGCCGCCCCCCCCACCGGGGGGCCGCCCCATTCGACACCGCGCCCTGTCCAACGCCGGCGCCTGGGGCATCGGGAGGCTGCAGACCGACGCCGTTCGCGACCGCAGGGGCGCCCCGGCTGAACCCGACCCCGGATGTGGACGGAGCGCCGCGCTCGTCGGTGTGCGGACCGTGAGGTCAGCATGTCGTCGCGCTGGTGCGCGGCGCGCCGATTGCGGCCCCCACGGGGACGGCTCGGTGACGAGCTGGCTATCGTGACCCAGTTGGGGCGATTTGGGCTCTCCCGTGCGGGACGGATGCGCCACCGCAGCGCGATCGGCGGTTCGCTAGACCCAGGGTCGTGGTGGCACGATTGCTGCCCAACCCGCGGCAGGCGGCGGTCTCGGCTCGACGGAGGGCACCGATTCTGCTCTCGCCCGCGGAGCTCCCTTCGGAGCGCGCGACGCACACCTGGAGACAATCTCACATGACCGAAAAGAACCGGAAGAATGATCAGGGCCCGTCCGGCAACGAGCCCGACATGTCCCCCCGCAAGGACGGACAGCAGCCGAAGCCGGATCAGGGCAGCAAGGGTTCCGGCGGACAGCGACACCAGTCGAAGGACAAGGCGAGCCTGGACTCACCTCGTCGGCGTCTTCGCGAGCACGCCTCGGCGGGCTCCACCAACGGGACCGAACTCTGACCGCGCGCAAACGGTGGTGGATGTGGGCACTTTTCGCAGCGCTCGCTGCGATTGGGGTCGCCGTCGGAATGACGGCCTGGCTCGCCCCCTCGCTCTTCCGGATGCTCGCCGGCGACGACGAGCGGCAGCTCAACGACGACCACGCGCGCCCGTTGGCCGAAGGCACGCCGACCGCGCTCATCCTCGCGATCGACGGCGTCGACCGCGCGCTACTCTACGAGATGCTACGCGACGGCGAGCTCCCGCGTCTCGCAGAGCTCCTCGGGGGTCGCCGCGAGGGCGACGGGCGCGAGGGCGGCGAGCGCGAGGGCGGCACGCTGCCGCACGCACACCTCGACGAGACGCTGCTCGCCCCGCTCCCGACGTCGACGCTCACGTCCTGGGCAACCCTCTTCACGGGCGAGATCCCCGCCGTACACGGCGTCGCGGGGAACGAGTACTTCATCCGCGAGGAGCGGCGCTACGCGGGACCGGCGCCGGTCAGCGTCTTCGCGCCCGAGCTCGTGCTCCGTACCTATGCGGACGGCTACGCCAACGACCTGCTCGCGGTACCGACCGTCTACGAGCGCATGCGCGACGCGGATCCGCGTTTCACGGCGTGGGTGAGCATGAGCCATTTCTATCGTGGGGCCGATATGCTCCTCCTCGCCGACCGCACCGTGGTCGCGGAAGCGTTCGGCGCGCTCCTCAGCCACACCGCCGATGGCTTCGACCTCTACGCGACCCTCGATCGCGAAGTGGTCGAGACGCTGACCGAAGCGCTGGAGGATGACCCTCTGCCGCAGCTCCTGACCGTCTATCTCACCGGCGCCGACCTCTACGCGCACGGCTCCCCCGACGGCCCCGATCCCGCGCGCCGCCGCTACCTACGGGAGGTCGTCGACGAGGTGGTCGGCGAGCTCGCGCGCGTGCTCGACGAGCGCGGTTCCACCGAGCATCGATACGTGATCGTGCTCTCGGACCACGGGCACTCGGAGGTGGGGCACGATGACCAGTACGCACTAGGGATGGACGACGAGAACGACCCGCCGGAGGTCGTGGCGACCGCCGGCTATCGGCTGCGGCCCTTCGAGGTCGAGGTCGACGACTCGCACGACTACAACGCGGTGCTCGTCTACGGAGGAGCGATGGCCTATGCATACGTCGCCGATCGCTCGAGCTGCCCCGAGCCCGGCATGCGCTGCGACTGGTCACGCCCGCCCCGCTTCGACGAAGACGTCGTGCCGCTGGCCGAGGCGTTCCACGCCGCGAGCCCTCGCGGGGAGGGCGTGCCGGCGCTACGCGACGCGCTGGACATGGTGCTGGTCCGACCCCGTGTGGGAGAACCGATGGAGGTGTACCTCGGCGACGGGCGCACCACACCGATTCGTGCGCATCTCGAGGAGCATGCACGGCCGAGCTACGTCGAGTTCGAGGAGCGGCTGCGCGATCTCACCATCGGGCCGAAGGGTCACCACGCGGGCGACATCATTCTGCTCGCGAACAATGGCAACGAGGCGGTTCGAGAGCACCGATACTACTTCGCGGGCCTCTACCACTCGTGGCACGGGAGTCCGTCGCGGCAAGATTCCGAGATCCCGCTCATCCTGGCGCACCCGCGGCGAACGAGTCGTGAACTCGCCGCGCTGGTGCGAGACGCTACCGGCGCGCGCACCGATGCCACGGAGATCGTCGCGCTCCTCGAAGCCATCTTGCGCGATGAGAGCTGGGTGCAAATCCCGCCCTGGCGCAATGATTGCGCGAAAAAGGAGCCAGACCTGAGCGTGTGATGGATAGAAGGGGCCTCCCGGTTGTGGATAATCGCGGTTGCGAAACAGTGACCCCCACAACGGAG
>JAEWRL010000181.1 GCA_023398955.1 Pseudomonadota bacterium | reverse complement strand
GCGCAGGATGCTCGCCAGCTTCATGCAGAAGCTGACGCCTGACGGCTGACACCTGATAGCCTGCCCTCCGGTTGCATTTGGCGTTGCCAGTTCCCCTGTTTGGTTCCGGCTCCGCCGGGTTAGGGAGTGGCTGTTTGGATAGACATGCTGGTTCCTTTCGAAGGGCTCGTCGCGTCGCGAAGAGCCTTGCTTTCGTTAGGACCCGCGGAGCTCGGAAAACTCATCGCGGAGTGGCGTTGAAATCGGCCTCAGCCGAGCTCGCCAGGCAGCCCGAAGCGCGGGAAGAGGTGTTCGGTATCGAGAAAATTAGTGACTCTCTGAATACGATCGCCGGCGAGCTCGAGTACGATGAGCGCCCATGGGGCATGGCCCCCTCCGGGGCGCGCTCGGTATTGCGCGAACGCTGGAAGACCCGAAACCTCCAGCGGCAACAGTCGCGAGCCGCGGCAACCATGGCCCGGGCCGAGCATCCAGCGTCCGATGTCCTCCGGCCCGGACAGCCAGAGGCAGTAGGGCGGCATGCAGTGTTTGGCGTCCTCGTGGAGCAGTGCCTTCAGCGCTTCAATGTCGTACGCCTCGAAGGCCCGCACGTAGCGCTCGAGGAGCTCGGTTTGCGCCGCCGTGAGCGATCCCACGTCCGGGTAGAGCTCGGGCATGGTGGCGCGCGCGCGCTGCAGCGCGCTATTGAGCGCTGCGACGCTCATGTCCAGACACTCCGCCGCTTCGGCCGCGGAGAAGCCCAACACCTCGGTGAGAAGCAGCGCCGCACGCTGCTTGCCCGGCAGGCGCTGGAGCGCCGACACGAGGGCAAGGCGGGTGCTCTGTTTGAGCGCGAGTTTCTCGTGCGGGTCGGCGTCCGCCGGTAGCACCAGGCTATCCAGGATCGGCTCGAGCCACTCGCCGTGGGGGCGCACCTCGAGCCGCTCAGGATGGTGGAGCAGATCATCTGTGAGCTTTGCGGGAGGACTCTCCTCCATCGGACGCTGCCGTCGCTTGCGCTCCGCCAGAAAGTCGAGGCACACGTTGGTGGCAATGCGATAGAGCCACGAGCTCAGGGCCGAGCGCCCTTCGAAGGCGTCCAGACTCCGCCAGGCGCGCAGCAGCGTCTCTTGGACCGCGTCGTCCGCGTCGAATACGGAGCCCAGCATGCGGTAGCAGTGTCCGGTCAGATGCGGACGAAAGCGCTCGAGCTCGGCCACATTGGGCATTGATTCCGGATTCGTCACGCCACGATTCTGTATCACGGTGCCGGACCACCTCAAGTGTTGGCCCACGGCGCGAGCAAAGACTTGACCCGCCGATCGCGAAGCGCCAGGCCAAGCACGACAAACACGCTTCGCGGAGTCAGCCTGCCCTTGCTTCGTCCTCTTCGTTCTCACCACCGTGGCGCGCCTTCATGGCCGCATTCTCGCGCAAGATGGCGCGGGCCAAGAGCAGCCAACCCACGATGATGATCACGTTCATGGCGGCAAAGCTGCGGACGCCCACACCGAGCACCCCTACGCCAACCGCCACGAAGGCTGCGGAGCTCACGTCGCCCATGCGGATGAAGAACGTGTCGACGGCCTGTTTGGCCTTGTACTTCATCTCCTGCGTGGTGGGGAGCCAGAGCATGTTCCGCACCGTGTTGTTCACCGAGTAGTCAGTGGAGTTCTCGGCGATCTTCGTGACGCGTAGCACTGCCAAGAGGGGCCACGCGAGGAAGGCGATTCCGCCAAACAGGGCAACGACGGGCAGCACGAGGAACGCCAACCGTAGGCCCCCGTAGCGGACGAGCCTCGAGACCACGAAGGCCTGAAGGACGATGCCGCACACGTTGACATAGAAGAAGAACTCCCCGTACTCGCTCGCCAGGTAGTTACCCACGGCCGACTCTGCAAGGGCTCCCTGCGCAACGCGCTCCAAGGCCTCCGCCTTGAAGAGCTTGCTCAGCATGTACTCACCGTTGGTGTTCACGACCGTGAAGACCAGCGAGAAGATCGCGAGCAGCCGCAGGTAGCGATGACGTGCAACGAGACCGAAGGCTCCTGCGACGCGCTGCCGGGGCGAGACCTTCTCGTGCCCGTTCGGAGATGTCGTTGCCGCCTCGGCTCCAGCCGCCAGGCTCGTGTCAGGCTTCGCATCCCGTTCCTGTGTGCCTTTCGCGCTATCGGTGCGGGCCTCCCGGGCGCCGCTCTCCCGCCGATGCACCCATTGGAAGAGCAGGGCGCAGAGAGACAACATCCCTGCCGCGACGAGCAGCAGGTTGTAGCGCCCCACAGGCTCCGCAAGCAGGTCCGCCACCTTCGCGCCGAGGGCAGCCCCCACGGAGGCACCGAGCCCGACGAGGGCAAAGAGACGCTCGCCCTGCTCATCGCTGTAGACGTCGTTGGCGAAAGCCCAGAACTGGGCCACGAGCATCATGTTGAAGACGCCCACCCAGAGGTAGAAGAACAAACCCAGGTGCGGCCTCAGCTCCGAGATGCGGCTCGCCAGATAGAAGAGAACCAGGTGGAGCACGAAGAAGAGGGTCACCCCCACTACCAGGCGATTGCGCGAGACACGGCTGGCGAACCGCGCGTAGAGGGGGACAAGGACGAGGAGCAGCAACGCGATGGCGCCGCTCATGTAGCTCTTGTACTCCGCGCCCGACTCGAGCTCTAGGATCAGTCCTTCTCTCACCGGCTTGATGACGTAGTAGGCGGTGAGCAGGACAAAGACGTTCAGCGTCAGTAAGACGGCGGTCGCGGTCTCCCCGGGCCGTACCTCCGTGACGACGCCGAGCACTCGGCGGACGAGCGCACCTCGGGCGTTAGCGGCAGCTTGGGGCTGATTCATGAGTTCGCTGGTCCTCCCGTAGCTCGAGTCACGGCGATGCCGCGAAGGTCTCGGGGCGCTCGAGTCCAACTACTTGGTGGTCGCGCGCGCCAGTGGCATAAAGGTGGACACGCGCCGGCCAGGTAGCGGAACGCCCCGCTGGATGCGCCACGACGTCGACGACGAGATAGCGCGGGTTCGCGGGACTGGCTGCAGGGACCGCAGGGAGCGCGACGCAGACGACCGAATCCCTGCCGGAGGGCACGAGAGGCAGCAGCTCTTCGGCGTGCTGTGGAGCGCGTAGCACGGCGCCGTAGGCGCGGGCAGCCGGCTCCACGACGCCCCCTTCGACGCTCAGATCGTCCAGGCAAAGGCGCGTCTCACTGCCCTTTTCACTGCCGGCAGCCTCGAGCCGGGGCTCCGTCAGGGGAGAGAGCCGCAACAGGTAGCGCTCGAGGAGCTTGGCACGCCGCGCATCGAGGATGCTCGTCAGTTGTCCATCGAGGGGCCATGGCAGACTGCCGGCACGCACTGCCGCCTTCAGCTGGTCGCTTCCAATCCGCGCTATGATGCGCGCCATCCACGCCTCGTCCCGCTCCGTGGCGCGACCGAATGCCGGATTGGGGTAACCCGGATCCCAGGCGTCCACATCGAAGCTCTCGATGTCGAAGTAGCCAAAGACTGCCCCGGAAGGCCCGAACCGAGCCGTATCCCAGGGCCGCTGGACGGCGCCGAGGGACACGAAGTCGACGAACACGTCGCGCAGATCGATGTAGTTCGCGTGCCCAATGCGGCGCCCGAGCATCGGTGGCTCCCAGACGCTGCCGAAGCAATCCCCGAAGTCGATGACGTTGTGGCGGATGTAGCCCCTCCCCTTCGTCACCTCCATCCATGTGTCGAGGGTATTCTGCTCGCGCGAGTCGAAGTGGTTGACCCACGCCGCTAGGACACGCATACCGCGGAGCTCTCGGCGCTCCTGGTGCGGCACGACGTCATTCGGATCGTCGTCCCGAAGGCCCTGGTACGTGAAGGGCCCAATGGGCTTGCCGTCGAGGAAGGTGCTGAGGCTGGCACGGTATTGCCCGTCCGGGGTTCTCGATGACATGCTCAAGACCTGCTCGAGGTGATTCCAGGTGAGAGGCTCTTTCTCACCCTCCTCGTCTTCAGCGGTGGCTTCGGGACCGATCTGCAGCCATTCCCGCTCGAGGGTCACGACACGGTTACACGGCACGTTATACCCAGCCGCGTGGTAGAGCTTCGAGACGATGACGTCCGCTGCTGTGGCTCGGGGGCCCTGCACGACCCCATCGAACTTGACGAGGTGACGCCCCTCCTCCGCGTCGCGGATCATGAAGCCCGGATTGGCACCATTGGGCTTGGCGCCAATTACCGTCCATGGACGCGCTGGCACGGCGTCCTGCTGCTCGCAGGGCCCGCGATACACGGCCTCCGGCGTCATGGGCCGCCGCCCGATGCGGTTCTGGAACCAGCTGCTGTTCGGAACTTCGTCCACGGCGTTGACGTTCGCGGCTTCGCCCGCCGGGTCGACGGCGAAGACCCGCGTCAACGGTCGAAACAGCGTCTGGTCCGCTGCGTCCCAGGCGAAGGGAGAGAAATACTCCTCGGGCTCGGCTGCAAAGACGCGGCGGTCTGGGTCTTCCCACAGGGGTTCCGCCAGCGGGAACCGCGCAGGCTGCGCGCATGCGGACGCAAGCACGACGGCGCAGAGCCCTGCCCGCGAGGGGAGCCAGGTGAAGGATTGGCGAGCCATGGGCATCTTAGAACCCCGCCGTGGTGCCGAAGGTGAAACGCACCGCTTCGATCTCGGCGCCAGAATCGAACGTTTCCGTCCCGAACGCGAGGAGGACCTGGAACATGCTGTCCCGCGCTTGGTTGCTGCTCACGCCAATACCGTACGAGCTGCGGAGCTTCCCGACGTCGAAGCCCGAGAGCCGTTCGCCGAAGACGTTGCCTACCGAGTAGTGGATCACGCCGTCGAGCCACACCCACACAGGCCAGCGGTATTCCGCGCGCGCCGCGACCGCGCTCCGATCCCGCAGGCGTCCGTCCAAGAAGCCTGGCATGAGCCCGTCGCCACCCAGCGATGCCAGCTCCGTGAACACGATGTCCCGCTCGCGCTCTACGGGATCGACGAAGTCCGCGGAAAGCAGCAGCCCCAACACGCGCTGCTGCTCCGTCAGATCGACGAAGCCTCCCAGGGTGCCGCCATAGCCGACCCAGCCGCGATAAGCATCCCCCTCCCCGCCGCCCGGCGGCTCATCGAGACGGAGCCCGTGGAGACCGCGCAGGGCGAACAGCACGCCGGTCCCCGGCGGGGCGACGAAGTCCGTGGCTTCCTCGTCCGAGTCGAGATAGCGGGGCCTGCGGCTGTCGAGAATGAGCTCACCCCCTTGCAGCGCGAGCGGGTGTCGGGCCCCGATGCCACGCGGCGCGGGGAACCAGCCGCGCTCGACGCCGCTCCTCAGGCTCGGGGAATCACAGCACGCATGATCGCCTGCGAGACGCATCGAGCGCGCCGAGGCATACACCTCGAGAGAGCTCGTCTGCCAAAACTCGAAGCCATAGGTGAGCGTCGCATCCCAATCGCGCCTCAAATAGCGGGTCCGTGCGTCGTGCGAGGTCTCGGGCCCAAGGCCATGGAAAACGTAGTCAGGCCGCATCAGGTAGCCTGTATCGAGGGTGAGGTCTTGGTGCTCGGAGAGCCGGTAGCGGTTCCGGAGCGAGAGCTTGCGCCAGTCGTCACCGCCATAAGCCGCATGGGCGCGCAGGTCGTGGTCCTCCAAGAGAAGCTCGTTCTGGTAGCCATAGAGCCCAACGCTGGCACGGAGTCCGAAATCGACGAGCACCGTCGGGAAGACACCAGCAGCCTTGTCCTGGAAGGTGAAGAAGTTGACCAAACGCGCGGGCCACTGCTCTCTCTCGGCGGTGGTGGCGAGCCAGCCAAGGGGATAGCGCACCAGGTATTCGGAGGCCAGGTATGCGGGAAAGAGCACCACCCGCGGCACCCACAGGGCAGCCTCCCCGACGGACGTGCCCTCCTCACGCCCGTCGTAGTCCGGCACCTCACGCTTTGCATCAGCCTCGATGGGCGCATCTGCTGCGCGCTCGGGAGCGGTCACACCCGGCTCCTCCCCCGGAGGCGCTGCCGCGTCCTGCTCCTCCCCCAGAGGCGCTGCCGCGTCCTGCTCCTCCCCCAGAGGCGCTGCCGCGTCCTGCTCCTCCCCCAGAGGCGCTGCCGCCGCGTCCCCGACTCCCATAGGAGAAAGGACTGCACCCATGAGCCCGACGAGGGAGAAGGCAAGCGTGGGAAGCGGAAGGCGGCTCATAGGCGTAAGCACTGGCGTCGACGCGCCCCATGATGCGGGCAGAAGGGCGAACGAGCAACTGACGAACATGAGGCCGACTTCCTCGCATTGGCGGGCTCTCATTGACGGCCATCAGCATCGAGGCCCATCAGCCAGTCGCGCTCGGAGGCCATCAGGACAAGGAGAGAACGAGCAAGATCGAAGTGATCATCGACAACGTCGAAGAGGTCTTCGACCGCCACGCTGAGTACTCGCGAGTCGAGGGAGACTCGCAGCTCCCCGGGTGCCGTCTCGCCCCCGAGGACGGCCAAGGTACCCACCAGCTCCCCCGGCCCGAAACAGGCAAGAGCGTTGCCGTCGCTGCCCACCAGCTCGATGCGTCCTTGGACGACGAAGGCGACCTCTGGCGCGGCGTGGAGGGGCCGCCACGCGCTGCCGGCGGCGAGCTGCGCTTCGCGCGCCAGGGAGGCGAGGCTCGTGAGGGGCTGCACGCCGGAAGATCGGAGCGCGCGGCACTTCTCGAGGGCAATGAGCCGCTCGACGAGGCCCAGGTCCGCGCCGAACTCGGCCGGTGCGTGATCGCACCTCACGGTGAAGGGGCCGAACTCGCCCCAGCGCTCCGCGTACCGCAACATGGCGCGCCCGTGGTCGGTCAAGAGGGCTCGCACAAGCGATTCACTGTCCTCGAGCAGTTCGAGCCAGTCCTCACCGTCGATCGCAAGCAAGTGGGTCGGCGTGACGGTCACGGCGGTCCGGCGGTGCGGCCGCTCGTGGAGGAGATCGAGGAAGCCAAATCCATCGCCCGCGCGCAGTATCCAGGGGCTCTCCCCAGGGGCATGCAGTCGCACCGAACCGTCGACGACGATGTACACGTGGCTTCCTGTTTCGCCGCGCCGATAGATGACGCGCCGCGCCTCGACCCGAAGATCGCGGACGGCCTCCGCCAAGCGGTCCGCCATCTCGCGCGAGCCCTCCTGGCTCGTCAGCGCGCCGATGAGGAGGCGGCGCTCCACCCAAGAAGCGTTCGAGTCATTCATTGCATGCCCTGCCTTCTCGTACGGAATCGAGCGCAGGAGGCGCCACCAATCCGCTCTCGTGAAGAGCCTCGTTGGCAATCTCCTCCAAGTCGACGAGCCGCGCGCGCAGCACGAAGTAGGCCGCCAAGCCCTTCACCCAACGGTCGGCATCCGCGAGGAGCTCCCGCAGGGCCATGGCCGCGTCCGTCGCCATGCCCTCGACGTAGGTGGCGGCCTCCCCCAGACGCTCCTTCGTGGGCTGGTCGTCGGCCAATAGGCGCAAGAGCTCTCTCAGGGACTCATCGAGGCCCAGGGTCAACGTATCCAGGAACTCGGCGGCATGACCGCGCTGACGCACGTCCTTGGAGTCCAGGAGCGAGGAGACGCTCCGAATGTCCTCCTCGGGATGCATCAGGTGAATCAGCAGGAAGATGCGTTGGCGCGCCTGGGCGACCTTGTCTCCCAAGAGGCGTATCAGAACCTCCCCGCTCTCGCGAGCGTCTGCAGGACCAGTGGTGAGCGTCACCAGCGCCCCTTGCCGGAGTGCCTCCGCCTTGAAGAACTCCTCCAGGTTGCCACGCAAGGCTGGTATCCAACGCTCGGGCTCTATCTCCAGCGGCCGCCGCTGCGACATCCTGGCCAACGCTTGCAGCGACTTGAAGCGCACGGCGCCCTCCTGGCCCGAATAGAGGGCAGCAAGGAGGAGCTCCGCGGCCCGGCGCGACGAAAACCTCGCGACGGCGCGCGGTATGTGGAGGCGCAGGCGCACGGGCTTGCTAGGATCCGCGAGGGCCTGCTCTAACGCTGCCAGCGCTGGTTCCCCTTGGCGCGCCAAGCCCGCACGCGCCGCGGCGCGCCAAAGCCGCTTCTCGAGCCACGGGATCAGCAAGCCCACGAACCTGGGATCCGGCAACCGAGCCATGGTGCGCGCCAACGGCACGATCAGATCGGGATGCGGGTCCCGGGCAATCGTCAAGACCACCTCCGCAAAGCGCGGCTCAGGATCGTCTTGAATGGCGGAAAGAAGCGCGCGACAGGCCTCCACGTGCTCCCCGCTGGCGCCCTGCATGGCCTTGGCGAGCGCCTCGTCCTGGAGGAGATTGGCGCGAGGATCTCGACTCGCTAAGTGAAAGGTGAGGTGCGCGCTCACCGCCTCGCTCCGATCGGACCACCCCTCGAGCTTGTCGAAATGGCCCGTCCGCGCGAACGCCCGAGCGACGCCGATGCGCACAGCCTCCGATTCATGACGCATCAACCGTTCTGCGAGCCCGACCCAGTCACGCCGCGTCGTGCTGGGCAGGATTTCGAGGGCGCGAATCAGCACCTCCGGGCTTTCATGATAGAGGATGAGCGCGGGGATCAAGCGGGTGTGTCTCGCTTCATTGAGCAAGTTGAGGGCCGCGATGACGCGGTGTGGCTCGGGGCTCGAAAGCGCTTCGATGACCTGCTCGGCGCTGTTCAGGTCCAGGTCCCGCATGCGCAGCCAGGGGTCCCAACTCGGCGAGCCAAGCGCCCCCCTGAAGAGGTCCAGGTACGGGCGCTTCAGGCCGATGGCAATGAATGCCCACGCGGCCGCGAGGGTCGCCAGGACGACGGCCAGCACTCGTGGCGAATCCACACCGACCAGGGCGAGAGCGAAGAGGGCTGCCGCCGTGACCCCCTGGGTAGCCCTGAACAGGACCAGGTCGAGAAAAGGCCGGACGCGCTCCCGTACCTCGGCCGGAAGCGGTAGCTGTAGCAGCTCGCTGGAGATGCGGTGCAGCGAGTGCTTCAGGGCTCCGTCCGCTCCCTTGGTGAACACGACGGGAGCGAGGGCACCAGCTGCGACCACTACCCCCACGGATCCGAGCGCGAGCAGCAGGGGGAGGATACTCAGGGCAAATGCCACCCCGACGCGCTGCACTATCCAGCGCGCCAGCAGCACCTGGGTCACCAAGGCCGCGGCGTTGAAGGCTACGTAGTAACGTGCCAGGTAGCTCCCGAGCTCAGCCGAGGGGATACGCGCCGCGATGGTGCTCTTGAAAAGGTAGTCTGTCAGGAGTAGCGCCGAGGTCGAGACGACGGTGAGCGCCCCGATTCGCCGCACGTAGCCGCGGACACGGCGCGTGTCGCTGGAGTTTTTCGCGGACCCTTCCGGCTGCGGCTGGACCTCGTGTCGCAGCTCGAGAGAGGCTCGCCCGAGCGCCGATCCGGGAGACTCGCTCGCCCTGCGCAGGTCCTGGTCTTCTACGCGGATCCGCGTGGCCAGCAGCGCCACCCCGAAGAAGAGCGCGCTGCCGAGCAGCAGCAGCCGCTGCGAATCGACGAACCGCAGAGCCACAGCTGCGACGCCTGCACCGCACATGGCGCCCAGCACGCCACCCGCCGAGATAGTAGGGAAGAGCCGCTTGCCCTGGGCGGGCGTGAAGAGCCGCGCTGCCACGAGCCAGAACTGCGCCAGAACGAGGGAGCCGACGAGCGCGGTCCAGACGTAGAGCACGAAGACCATCGTGGCGCTGGGGGGCCGCTGATGCAGCAGCGTGTTCCCGAAAGCAGCAACGATGAGCGAGACGATGAGCCCATTGCGGCTGCCGACAGTGCGGGCGAGGACTCGGTTCGCCCTGACGACCGCGAGCGCCAGGACCGCGACAACGGCGTAGACGATGGCGAGCTGCCTCGCGGGCACCGTGCCCAAGAAGAGCGCATCGCGCGCCGTCTCGATGACCGTATGGCCACCCACCACTCCAAAGAGGAGGAAGAACATCATGGAGGCGGGTGAGCGCTCGCCCGCTCGTGCATCGACGAACCAACGACGCCACGACCGGCCCTCCACGACCGGAGCAGACGGAGACGAGTACGAGGATGGGCTCACGGGGTGGCGCTAGGGTTGGCGAGCTGGGCTGGGATGGTACAGTTGGGCACAGGATGGATGTTTGGGCACAGCGTAATCAGAATCTCAGTCATTCGGGGTCGAACCGCCATCTTCGACGGAGCATCGTCCTGCTTCTCTCGTCGCTCGTCGCCACAGTGGTGATGGGGCATTTTGGCCTGCACGCAGAGCACCGTGCCCTCCTCTTCGTGCCAGTCTTCATCGGCTCCCTCGAGCTCTTCCGTGGGCTCTACGGTAGCTGTTTCCGCCGTGCGCGGCGTGGAGAGAGGGAGACGCTCTCGGGTATCAAGCCGGTGTTTGACCCCATGGAACGGCAACGAGCACGGAAAAAGGCGCGCCAGACGCTGCTCCACGCCACAGTCGTCGCCCTCTTTTTGACGCTCGCGCTGGTGGTTCTGGGCTGACGCCGACAGGGCGGAGGGCACGGGCCGCTAGCCACCCAAACTGCAGGACCGCTGGCCAAGACAAATCCCGGCGCCTCGTTGCTAGCGGTTCGAAGCGCCGCGGTAGCGTTGCTGATCCTCGGCCAATGCCTCGCGCACCAAGTCCACCAGGAGCGAAACCTCCACGCCCCGCAGTCCGAACTCGGTGAGTCTCTCGAGGTGCTCTTCTTGCGGCAGCTCACCGAGGCCGATTGCCTCACTCAGTCTCTCCTCGGCCCGATCGAGCGCCCAGTTCGAGCCGAGGAAATCACCGCGCAACCTGACCCGGGGACCGCGCACCACGGCCGCGGCGGCCCCCGTCAGGGTGCTGCGCTCGCTAACGGTGGCGTCCGGTTCCGGGCCCCGAAGGACGCTCAGGGCGCGTCCAAGCTCGAGGGGCGCCCCGAGGGGAACCGCGTCCGACCCGCAGCAAGCTCCTCTGGCGAAGTCTTCGAGGAGGAGTTCGGGCGCCGCGATGTCAGAGAGCTCGCACAACGCGAGCGGCGGCTTTTGCCCGGCACGCGTCGAGAGAACAGGATTGTCGAGCCCGGTGAAGGCCTCGAGCACTATTCCGCCTCCAGCGTCGGCATCGTAACCAAAGACCGTCCCCGGTCTTCCCTCGTAGCTCAGGAAGTCGCTCCCGAGGTGATCCGGGAGCAGCCCCACCCGGGAAAAGCCACTGCGGAAGGTTTCTGCAGCCCGCTCGAAGCGGTCACCCTGCACGCTGCCCCAGCAAAGGTAATCGACGCTGGAGACCGCAAGCACCTGGTGCAAGACCCGGCCGTGCACCGTGACGGTACGTCCCGTGGTGGCGCGCCGTGGACGGCTGGAACCGATGAGCTCTCGGGCCCCCAAGATGCTCGTATCGTCATCAATGAAATTCGACACGAGCACGCCCGTCCGCTCGCCGCGTGCCAGCGCCACCGCAGCAATCGTCGTTCGAAGGGCATCTTCCGTGGACCGCTGCTGGGGCGGAACGACGAGCAGGGAAGCATGGGCCATCCCGCAGAGAATAGTGAGCGGAAGCGCGAATGGTGAGGGGCAATCGTGCGTGAGGGGGCTTACCCCTACGGGCCGCAGGCGGTATCAAGGTCGTTGTCGGTCGACCTTGACATCGTCTCAGGAAAGAGAGGCACCATGCTCGAATCGAAGGACCCCACAGCCCGCACCATTCGTCTCGTGCTCGGGACTCTGGCTCTTGCCACCACGGCATGCGGGGGCGCGCAGGTCGCCAAGCCCGACGACTTCGGGGAGAAGACGCAGAGGCTCGAGACGGTCGGGCGCGATGGGGACGCCTCGGAGGGGGAAGACGCCGCGTTCGACGTCGGCCCCTACAGCGTGCGGGGGGTTGACCGCGGGTTGACCTTCAAGGGTGGGTTCGATGACCTGGACGGCTTCAGACCCGCGCCCCAGCGGGGCTATCGATTCGAGCTCCGCAGCCGAAGGAAAGGCAGCACGACGCTGCAGGGGAAGTGCTCCGAACGCGCCGCGAAAACCATCGAGGACCTCGATGGCTCGAGAAAGGTCATCGAAGAGGAGGCGGCACTGGCCTGCATTTGCGAGGAGCCAGGCACAGCGCTCACCCGCTTCTACGTGGAAGACCTAGGCGGACAGTACGGCGGCCCCATCGCCGTCGCTGGAGTTTCGGGGCGGGTCGTCGGAGCCTACGAGCTAGATGACGGCGACCGGCTCGTGGGGCGACCGGCAGGGTTCCGCATCGAGGACCAGGAAGGAACGGTGGCCGCAGGTGGGATTCTTCCCGGGGACACTCGGGTTTGGATCCGACAGCGCCTCGCCGAGGAGGACAAGCAACGGCTCGTCTGTGCGCTCGCAGGTCTGATGCTCTGGGTGCCGCCCGCATGGCCAGAGCCCGCGGAGGACTGAAGGCTTAGGGCCTGTCCGTGAATGCGTGCCCGTGCCCGTGCCCGGCGCTGTACGCCGGAAACTTCTCCACGGTGCTTGAGGCATGCTCCAGGGAGCGCAGCATGCTTCGACTTCAACTGAACGACGGTCAGTGGTCAAAGTTGGCTCTTTTGCTGGAAGGCCAGCGCGGAGCGGGGCGCCGGGGGCGCACCAGCATGCGGCGGGCGGTAAAGGGGGGCCTCGACGCAGGGGATAGGTCGTTCGCGGGGCGGCCTTTCCACGAAAGTTCACCTTGTTG
>JAEWRL010000145.1 GCA_023398955.1 Pseudomonadota bacterium | reverse complement strand
TGGCAGCGGTGGCAGCGGTGGCAGCGGTGGCAGCGGTGGCAGCGGCGGCAGCGGTGGGGACGCGGGCCGTGCCGGTATCGCCGGATCCCACGAGGCTCGTGCGGGCAGCGGCAGCGCCGACGGCGGTGCTCAGGATCAGGGGAGCGGCGGAATGGGCGGGACCAGCGCCGGAGCTAGAGGGGGAGCCGAGAGCGCTGCTGGAGCGGATAGCCGTGAAGTGCCGGATGGCGGCGCAGGGTACGGCGCGACCGAGTCCGGAGGGAGCAACAATGCGGGAAGCAGCGGCACGACCGCGGGCGGTGCAAGCACCGGCGGCCTCCGGGACGATGGAAGCGAGTGCCCGACCGACGGTCGGCGACCAGGCCCTACTGTGTGCGGGGGGTACAACGGACTAGCAACCCTTGAGCAGGCATGCGTGGACGGCGCGTGGCATGACACGGACGAGTGTGTTGATCCCGACATCTGTACCAATGGTACTATCGTGCCTGGAGATAGCGCCTGCGGCGGGTTGAACGGCCGCGCCACGTATGAAGAGCAGTGCGAACTCGGCCGATGGATCGACACCTGGGTGTGCGTCGACCCCGACGTCTGCGTGGATGGTGAGACCGATGTGGGGACGACACGTTGCGGCTTGAACGACCGCGGTACGCTGGGTCAAACGTGCATCGAGGGTCAATGGGCGGAATCCGCCGAATGCGACGAGTGCGGTGACGTGACCGTGGGCGATCAGCAGATTACGTCACAAGTGGAGCTCGATGCACTCAGGGGCGTGACACACATCCGTGGAAACTTGGCGATACAATACTTCAACGCGAGCGACCTGAGCGCGCTGTCCAGTCTGGCCTGCATCGATGGCATGCTGGGCATCTTATACATGCCGCACCTCACAGACCTAGCGGGCTTGGAAGGACTTGTCGAGCTGAGCTCTTTGTACATCGACGAGACTGGCCTCACGTCGCTCCAAGGACTGGAACGCCTACGTCGCCTCGGAAGCCTGCAGATCCACGGCGATTATCTCGTGAGCCTCAGTGGGCTCGACGGGGTTACCAGCCTGGAAAGCGCTCGGATCTACAATACGTTCGAGCTACGGGACCTGCGGGGACTCGAAAACCTTGTCGAAGTCGGATCCCTAGTAATTGGGGAACCTGGCAACGGGAACCGCTCGCTCCAGTCGCTGGAAGGCCTCGAAAGCCTGACCATCGCGCGGAATCTCACCATCTCCGGAAACCCATACCTGACAAGTATCGAGGCGCTACTTGGTCTCACCGATGTCAATACACTGCGGATCGAAGACAACTTCGCCCTGACCGACATTAACGGACTTAATAACCTCGGTGTCGCAACGGATATTCACATCCAAGGTAACGCGCAGTTGACTGATCTCGCTCCCCTCGGGCAAATCGGTGAGGTGGATCGATTGGTTGTTGCGAACAACCCGGCCATGACAAGCCTGACCGGCCTGGAGAGCCTCTTCCAGACGCACACTGAGCTGATTGTCCGAAACAATGACGCGCTTGTCGATCTTGGCGCCCTCTGGCAGCTACGGGAGGGTCACTATGTGGGAATCTCAGACAACGCCAAAATCACCGACATGACAGGGTTGAATGCGCTAGCGGAAGTGTACATGCTCACGGTGAGCAACAATCCCTCGTTAACGTCCCTAGACGGCCTCGAGCAGTTGAGACTCGCAGACGTCATTACGATCGGCGTGAACAACCGTTTGCAGACGCTGACGGGACTGGAAAGCCTGGTCGCTCCAGAGGCGCGGCTGACGGTGTCGTCCAACGCGCGCCTGGAGAGCCTGAGCGGCCTCGATAACCTAGAGCATGTGCGCTCGCTGGACGTGGTTGACAACGAGAGCCTGACTTCCCTTGCGGCGCTCGGAAATCTCACGCGCTTGCACGACCTAACGCTTCGTCAACTCCCTACCCTGACAAGCCTGAGCGGGCTCGAAGGGCTCGCGGTCGCGGAAGGCAATGTACACGTAATAGGGAATCCGCAGCTTAGCGATCTCCGGGGCCTCTCCGGCTTGACGATGGTCGGTGGTACGCTCCGCATCGGCGACGTGGAAGAGACCGCGACCAACATGGCCCTAACAGACCTCCACGGGCTCGAGAACCTCACCCGTCTGGGGGGGCTGGAGCTCCTCCTAAATCCCTACCTAACATCTCTGGAAGGCCTCGAACTCGACACGGTCAGTTCCCTCCGCATCAGCGGAAACAACTCACTGGTTAGCCTACAGGGGCTTGAGCAACTGCTTGAGGTCACTGGCGCTCTGGTGATCGGGGAGTACATCGTGAACACTGGGCAGGTATTTGGTAACCATTCCCTCATCAGTCTCTCAGGGCTGCATAACCTGCAGCGGGCGGGTTCCGTGTCGGTCGCGGGCAACTACGCGTTGACGGACCTAAACCAGCTAGCTTCTCTAGCATACGTGGACGGGGACATCGCGATTACGCACAACGCTGCATTGAACGACGTGTCGATATTCAGCTTCCTGGCGTCCTTGCAGGGCAACCTCACAGTCTCTGCTAACGGGAGCCTACGAACACTGGCCGGGTTCGATAACGTCCGCAACGTTCACGGACTCACGATCGAAAACAACGCGCGGCTCGTCAGCCTGGCCTCCCTCTCAAATCTTGTCGCCGCTCGCTCGCTGTCGCTCCGGGGTAATCCAAACCTGACTGATCTCATCGGGCTCGAATCACTGACTCAGATCGTCGACGATGGCAGGGGCATAGAGGTCAATAGCACTGCCCTGACAGATATTTCGGCCCTGCACGGCATCGGTAGCTTTACAGGATGGCTGAGGATCTACGGCAACGCCGCGCTTCCGGAGTGTCAAGCTGAGGCGCTACGCGACCACCTGGAAAGCATAGGGTGGGACGGAAGCAGCGATATTCAAGGCAACACAGGCACTGGAACTTGTGAGTAGTTCGCTGTCGGCGGGACCTCAGCCAGGCGTGCGCTGAGGACGCGAACGCGCTGAGCCTCTGAAAGCTCAAACCGGCGGCGTGCAGACGACAAGTGGCCTCACCGTCAACGCAAGACTCGGCGAGCGAGAGTATTCCACGGACAGCACGGCGTTCTACTCGCCGAACCCACCGGACCGCGAGGCAAACAATCAGGAGGTGAAGACCCATGCCTTGACTAACTATCTCCAGAACATCGCTTGCAATTGCCTCTATGGCAATCACCTCTCAAAAAGCTGCAGTGACATGGATCCGAAGTGCGCTCTTTCGGGCTCACGGTTGGTGGTCCGAAGAACTTAGTCACAGCGCATGGTTCACATTTCGGCCTGGTGAAGGCCACTATTCCAGCGTTCAGCGCGAGGGACGCGCAAAGGAAACTCGGCTATGGCATTTAGAGCATCACAGTACATTCGGCGTTTCGGACTAGCACTTCTACTCACTGCAGGCTGCAGTGGCGGCTACTACAACTTGTCCGAGGCGCTGCCGGCAACGCCGTCCGCCGACGGCACCGCGGTGCCGCCCGCAACTGGCTATGTGACTGCCACAGTTCGACTGGTCAACGCGGAACTCCTACTGACTGACAGCTTCCGAACTTCACGAAATAGCGACCTCTCTCACCTCTACATCTACGCCGATTTTCAGCAGAGCCCATCAGGCCCCAGAACTATTCCTTTGTATCTTGTTGATCTGGACCACGGCACCTACCGGGGCACCGATGCGGACGAGCTCCTCTCCAGATTGCCGTATAATGCCAACTCAGTCGGAACCCAGCTGTTTGAGATAAAGACCGTCGCACTTGACAAGAACTTCGCCGACACCGTAGCCGAGGTCTGGGAGATGACGGATGAGCTCGTGAAGGACCTCGGCGGCATGACTGGTGGACCAAACGCGATGGCCGCGTTCAAGATCATCGACACTGCCACGAAAACGCTGAAGAAGTTCGGGTCACGCGAAAAGATCCTAGCCAAAAAGTTTATGGTCCCAAATCGGCCAACTCAGTCCTCATTCGCAGAGGTCCTGCTGGTAACTCCCACCGATTCAAGTGCCCAGCCAATTGAAAGCGCCGCACACGAGAAAGCCCGGTTTGTGGCGGCCACGGACGCAAAGAAAGTAGCCGTCGCGAAGCAGGGGCGGCTGTCGTACCTAACCGTAGACGGAAAGCGATTCACGAATTTGCCATATATTCTGATCGAGTATCAGCTCGACGAGTATGTGTACGACCGCCGTTTACTGACGCAGGTCACGAGGGGATGCCCCGAAATCACCAGAAGCCAATTAGAATCAGCACGCAACGCTCTGTACGAAGCGACGGCCATCTCGCCCAGGCAAGCAAGGCTTGAAACAGAGGTACTGACGCGGGCAGAGTTCGTGCTGACCGTGCTTGAGGCGCAGAAAACGAATTCCCACGCCAGCATTATCAACCAACACTATCAAGCACGCCTGCTCCCCCCCCTTTCGCGCGACGTACTAAAGAGCACCCTCTACACGAACCACTTCAGAGAGAACGTAGCGACGCTGGAAGGCTGTCTCGGTGCCGCGGTGGCCGCCGTTCCAGGATCCACCCAGGTGGAAGAAATCCTGGCAGAGCTCGACGCCAGGGTAGACATGGATCAGGGAACCCAGGAGCACTTGGAGGCCGCACTGCAGAGGGTAAACGCGCGACTAGGGAGCTTGGAAGGCAACGACCTCGCATACCTTCGTGACACGCGTCCGGGGAGTGATTTGGCCTCCCGACGCGAACAGCTTCGAACCCGCATCTGGGACCGTTTCTTCGCTTCGCGCGTTCGGCGACTTGCAACGCTAGAGGTGTCGGACGAAGCGAGCAACGCGGCGGCCGACCTTATCAACGATTCCGTCACCACACAGTGCGAACCTTGCAGAACAAAAGCGGCAGACGCGGTCGTTGCCTACCGAACCCGCTCTCAGCAGGAGCTGGAAGCAGCAAAGGCCACGATGCTGCGTCGAGCCGCGTCCGTTCTAGCCGAGGCAAGGGCCTCCTCCCCAGATGGTGTCTTGTCTGAGGATCTTGCCATGTTGGCCCGCAAGATAGACGAGCTGAAGTCGCTGGCGCCGGCCAAGACTGCCACCTACAAGCAGCTCTTCGACGATCTCAGCGCGTTAACGGGGCGGCTTGCGAGTCTGGGATAGACTGCCAGCAACCCCAGTCTCCGGCCTCATCCGAGACGACCTATCGCGGAAGCCGTGAATCCCCACGGTGCCGGGCTATGCCCAATGGAGCTCTGGCTCGAGCGAGCTTCGTGCGAAGCGCAAGGCTCGCTCAGCCCGGGGTGCGGGTTGCTCCGCCGCGAGGGCGCCTCCCCGGACATTTCCCTTGAACTGACGCAAGCGGGCATCGGCTGCTCGCTTACGCAGTTTCGGGAAGATCGGCGGTGCCCTCGGCGAGCCAAGACGCCGCTTTGCCGGCAAAGGGTTGGTTACAGGGCACCACTGAACACCACCCAACTGCGGCAGGATTCGAGCCCCCTCCCCTCCGATCTTACGCAGCGTCGTCCGCTTCGTCGTCCTCCCCTTCCTCACCGTAGGGCTCGACCTCCTCGGTCGGCGCCTTCCCCATCGCTCGCACGACCAGGTTGAGGAGGGCGGCTTTGCGGGCCAGATAGAACTCCTCGAACGAGTCGGCACGAAGGAGCCCGGGGTCGATGGCGTGGCTCCGGAGGATCGCGTCCATGTCGGGGTCGGCGAGCTGCACCTGTGCGTGCGTCTGGAGCTGGGCCAGGTACTTCGAGGGCGCGCTGCCGCCGATCATGCGGTTCGCCTTGTACGAGATCGCGGTCTTGTTCACGATGGAGTTGAAGATCCGTGGTGGCGTCTTCTGGGCTTCGCACCACTTCTTCGGGAAGATGTGGTGGATATCGAGCTTCACGTCGTCGAGATCGAGGTCGACCATGCGCGCCTTCCAGAAGAAGTCGCAGGCCCCCTCGCGCTGCAGGAGCACGTAGAGCCCGCGGTACGCGGCGCTGGTGCGCGAACGGAGCGTGTCGAGGCGGTTTGGATTAAAGCCTGCAGCTTCGACAGTGGCGGGCTCGGGCGCCGAGGGGTCGTTGACCCAAGCGAGGAGCTGCTGCACATCGAGCGCGATCCGTGTCTCCACCGCGCCACCGTACAGCTCGCCGAGGACGCCGCACCAGAACCAGCGAGCGAGCTTCGCCTTGATCTGCGGTTCGAGCCAGCGCTCTCCGAGGTGGGCAAGCACCGACGCGAGAGGCGTGAGCTGCGTGCGATATGGAAGGAACTTTGGGTGGTGGAATCCCTCACTCCGCAAGAAGCGCTCCGCCTGCTCGTAGCCCTTCGTCAAAGGCTCGGCCCACCTCCCGAAGGCGCCGAGCGGCATCTCAAGGACGTGTTCGCGCTTAGCCGTGACGCCGGTGACTTCCTTGCCGGACCGACCGGCGGCGAGGTCCCGCGTGCGCTTCTCGAGCGAGTGCAACAGCGATACGCCCTGCAGGAAGTCGGTGGGCTGGAGCTCACGCAACAGCGGTTTCTTGCTGAAGCGAGCGTGGCGGCCACCCTTGCCTCTCCCGCCGAACCAGTCGTCCCGCATGTTGAACCCATCGGCGGCCCAAGTCGCCGTGATCAGCTCGAACACCGAGAGGGGCACGCCACCGGTGTTCACCTTCTCGAACACAAGGCAGACGGCCTCCTTCGAGGTCTCCTTCTTGAGGCTAATGACCGGCAGCGCGTAGTTGCGGAACGGCTCCACTACCTGACGTCGGAACTTCATGAACCGCGCAAGCTTCTGGGGAGCATGCTCGGAGAGGGCCTGCTCCCACTCGTCCGAGTTCAGGATCTGGCTGGACGGGAAATGGAAGGAATCGATCTCCTTCTCGCGCGTGCTCAGATCGAGCCTAACTCTGCGGCCAAAGTCTTCTCGCTGGGTTCGCTGCTCGTCGACGGTGACGATCGCGTCCTCCAGAGTTTGCGCGCCCCAGAGGGCCTTCTCGATGTCGAAGTAGTAGTGGAGCTTCAGCTCGCGCTTCTTCTCGTCGCGCGTCGCCACGGGTTTGTCGAGCTTCAGCACCTGCGTGAGCGACGTGAGCCGCTGCTGTCCGTCGAGAATCAGCTCTTCGGGGTTCGTGTTCGGGGGCAGCTCCACGCCTTCGACCGGGCGCACCTGGAAGCGGCTCTCGCCGCCGGTCTCGAGGAGCATCACGGCGCCGATCGGGAACGAGCGCGCGATGCTGACGAGGAGCGACCGGATGTGCTCGTCGTCCCAGACCCAGCCGCGCTGGAAGTCGGGCAGCTGGAGCTTGCCTTTCACCACCCTGGAGAGGAGATCGCTGAGCAGGGTCTTGGTCGAGTCGAACGTGGACATGTGTTTCCGATGCCGGCGGCATGCCGAGCCCTGCGGCAACTGTATCGCATCCGCGCGGCGGGCGACACGTCGGTCTCCCAGGGCAAGGCCGAAGCCGACTCGTGCCGTGCCCTCCGGCGCGGACTCCCCTTCGGCACCGCCGGCCCGACGGCTTCCCAGCCCATTCCACCGTTCAGGCGGACGTCGAGCGAGTCGTGCGCGTCAGAACTCCACGACGGCGAAGCGTTGGCCGGGGTTCATCTCCTCGAGCTTGGCGCGGCGCGCCTCGGCTTCCTCGGCGGTGGCGAAGGCGTCGAGCGGCCAAAGCGGCCCGACGTCGCACCGCTCCAATCGCATCGGATCACGCCCAAACCTCCTCTTTGAGCCGCTCCTCTTCGTGACCTAGCTCATGCTCCGCGCGGCGCAGATGCCATTGCCAGAATGGCACGAAGTCTGGTTCGTTCTCCTCAGCAAGGCTGCGTTTCGCTGACTCGACGGCGTCGGTGAGGTCCCTCGGCACCTCCGCTGCATTGCGAATCCGGAATCGTCGTCCTGTGTCGGACACCGAGTAGAAGACGTTCTCCCTGTCCGCCGTCGGGAAGTGGACGGAGGCGTTGAACGCGGCGCGGGCGATTTGGCGCCATGCTGGTGTCCCTACCTTGTAATAGCAGGCCGCCCGGGAAAGCTTGCTGACCTCCGCGGGGGTGACCGCGCCGTTGATCGCGTTTACCAGGCGGCGAGGCACTTCCAATCCTTGAGGATCCAATCGAACCAGCAGCTTCGGGAGCCAATGTTCCATCAGCGGCGACTCGGGGAACATCCCCACCAGTTTCCCAACGGTGTCCTTGATATCTGGCGCACTGGCGTTGTCAGTCCCTATGAGCTCCACTAGTCGTACGAGCTTCGACGGCGCGTCGAACCCCAGGTCCCCGGCTTGCTTGTGCATGGCTGCTCGTCGCCGAACCGCGTCGACCAGCCATGCCGTTGGCACTCTGCCCAAGGCCTTCAGTACCTGCTCCAAGTACCACTGGTTGCCCTGTCCAAGACAGTAAAGATCACCGGTGGCAACAACTTGCCGCCAGAACCACTCCAGGAAGTCTGTTGGAAGCGTCGAATCTCCATCAGTGTCAACGACTTGCTGCGCCTGTTTGACCAGTGCGCGCATGGCGTCCGCGCGCCGCTTTCGGTCTGCAGCGTCGAGTGCGTCCTCAATGCAGGTCTTCAGCCCGGCCCAGTCGTGTCGGAATCCCCATAGCGTGCAGACGATGAAGTCGCTGATCGCGTTTGCCTCGACGAACACGGCCTTTTGCTTCCGCACAAGCTCGCATTCCGGGCACGATTCACGCAGCGCTTCATCGTGCCGGATGGGCGCTCGATAGAGCGCTGTGAGAATGTCCAGCTTCGTATCCACAGAACACTCACCAAGCAGCTTGCCGACCAACTCGGCCGCGCGGGCAGGATTCTGACGTCGTACCGAGAACACCCATGAGTAGAGACCATTCATGACGAATTGGTACGCGCACGATTTCCGCCGATAGGTCTGCAGACCCTCTGTGAGAAACGTTCGAACTGATTCGTGCTCGGTTGCGATTTGACCAAGAGCGCTGGCGACCGAGAAGACGCGCGGGACCTCCTGCTCTCCAAGGTACTCGGTCGCCAGCATGAGAAAGCCCGCCATCTCCGCAGTTCCCGCAACGGCCAACTCGCTTGCCTTGTGTTCGACCCTGCGCTGAGTATCCTCCCGTGCCCCCCGATGAGTCAGGCTTTCGAAAAGCTCGACGGTCGGATGCGACAAGTACACGTTCTCGAGCTGTGCGGCCAAAACGCCAATATCCTTATCCTTTTCGAACTCCGCGTGCCAATGCCAGATCTTGCGCGCAGCGCGGAGTTCACGCGGGCTCGGTGTTCGCTGGGCGAACACCTTCTCTACCCAATCCAGGTCGTCGCGCAGACGTTTGTTCAGTTCGGAGAGGGCCACGCTGTCTTCGTCAACCAACTCCCCCTTGGCGTAGTTGGCTCCCCGGTGTGCTTCCGACACGATGTCCCACAGCGCAGCCTTGCCCTCGTCGTCGATCGCGTCGACTTCGGACTCGAGCAGGGCCCGAATCCTGGCCAGCACTCTCTCGGCGCCTTCCATGTTGGAGTGGGTTGAGAGCAGGAGCTGCGTCCGCAGGCGCATCTTCGGGCCGTCGCTCCAGATCTGGTATCGCTGCACATTGCAGAGCGGCTTGGCGACCGCGTGCACCGCTTTGAGCCTGTCGCTGCCCAGAGCGCCCAGTGACTGGGCGTTCAGGTCACGCAACACCACCTCTGTCGCCGCGTCGCCGAACTCGCGACAGTAGGACGGGCCATTCTCAAGCAAACGTTGGATGATACCATCGGCCCGCTTTCCATCGTTGGGCAGGCCGTGCTCGAGCATCGGACCGATGCGGCCTTCTTCAATCACCAGCGCACAGAGTTCGCCAAGAAGCATTGTGCTTTGATCGTCGTTGAGGAGTCCGAGAGCCACGCGATGGTAGGCGTGTGCGAGCGCCAGAACCACGTCCTTTTGCGAATACGTGTGCGTCCCCCAACAGCCAGCGACGGTTTCCTCGGCGGCCTCCTCCAGCCGGAGACGACGCAGCAGGTGCAGCGTTTCCTCGGGATAGTACGCGCCCACACCCGCGAGCTTCTCGACGACGGCGATCCTCTTCAAAGGGGACATATCCGGCAGCGCCGAGTTCAGCGCGGCAAACAGCGGCGCGCCAAGGTTTGCGGGCGCGTCTCCATAGCGAAGAAGGAAGTCGGTACGTGCTAGCGCAGCGAGTACCCGCTCCCCACGCATGCCGGCTGTGCCGTCTTCGAGGGACTTCGACAGCTCACCGGTCAGCTCCTGAGCCGCCTCGGACGGCACGTAGCGACACGCTCCGTAATCCCGTTCTTCGCAGAACCAATCGCGCAGGATGAAGTCGCGAAGCACGTCTGGCTTCACGTCGACTAATCTGTCTCGAGCTCCCCACTTGCGCAATAGTCGCGCCAAGACCAACCGCCTCAGGGCGTCCTGAACCTCCCGTGCCCCCGCGAAGCCACAGCGGTCCTTGAGGTGCTCGATCTGACTTTCATCTTCGCGATTCACCGGGCCAAGTAACGCGATCCAGCGCACCAGTTGGAGAAGCCCGTCTCCTGCCGGTCCGGCTTTCAACGCTTCATCGAGGTAGAAACGACACAACTCGCTCGCTGTCTCTGGCAGCGTCGCCAGCGAACCCTTTTCTTCGAGAAGATGAACCGCCAGGCTCAGCCAGATCGGGTAACCATCGAAACGGCAGGCAAGCGTCCGGGCCGTTGCTTCTCGCCAGGTCTGGTCAGCGTGGGCGAGCTTGCCGGTCTCCAGCAACTTGAGGCACATCGCCTCGCATTCTTGCGTCTCGAGCGGTTTGAGGAGCAGCTCCTCCACCCAGCGCTTCCTCCTCGGGTCCTGAAGTGCCCGCACGATGGGATCCTTCGCCGAGCGGACGGCTACAGCGATCTTCCACTGCTGAGCCCTTCCGACGCGTCCCCCGAGCTGTTCCTGGAGCCGCTGGACCAGCCGGTCGTCGTCGGGCTCATCGACAATGAGGAGAGTCGGTCGCTCTGGAACGACAGCGTCGAACCACGCGCTGGATGCCTCCATGCTGTGAACGTTGGCCCAAAGCACCTGCCAGTCCCCCTTCGCTGCAATCTCACAGGCACCTTCAAGCAGAAACCGCGTCTTTCCGATCCCTCCCGCGGCGTGCACCTGGAGATACCTCTTGCTTCCGACCAGAAAAGCGTCGAGCGCCGCCAAATCAGACACGCGTCCCACGTAGGGTGCAAGGTCTTCGCGCTGGGTGAACGGGTCATCCTCCGCGACGCGCAGGCGCGCTTCTGGGGCGGAAAGAAATACCCGGTTCTCATTCTGGAAGAACGCGCGATCGATCTCCGGGTGCTTGTCGAGGTACCCGTCGAGAGTGGCCTCTTCCCAGTACGTCGCCTTCAGACCCAGCGTGGAGAAAGTGGGCTCAACCTCGTTCTTCCACGTGTGATCGTCTGTTGGGTTGAAGCTGGCGTTAGTGACCAGTACCCAGTTCGTCACCCCTGCCCACTGTCCACGTCGAGCGTGCCCGACTTGGCGATACCTCTCGATGTTGCTGGCTTCACGTTTCGCGGCGGCGATTGCGTTGGCCGCGGTGGGTCTCACTTGGTGCTTGGCTTGGTACACCGTCTGGCCGTCACCGGAACGCGCATCTTGGCCTCCGTCGCAGCCCCTGCGGCCGAGAAGTGAAGCGCTGGCATCTTCGAAGAAGATGACTGTTGTGACCAATGCCTCGAAGGTCTCACCGGTGCGAATGAGTCCCCAATTTCTGGTGGCCCTCATTGGTCGTCACTCCGACTGCGGGCGGCAGCATCAAGCAGCGAACGAGGGGCCTCATCACTCCATTTCATCGCCATCAGATTCCCTCCACGTCTAGCCACGCCGTCGGCTGCAAGGCTACAGATTGGCGGATCCTCAGCTCACCGCGCGCCGGGCACATCCACGTCTGGGTGCCTGCATCGACAAACCACACCGCCAAGCCATCGAGATGGACTTCAATACCGCTGAGCTCCACGAACATCGATAGTCCGCAGTGGCGCCCGGCGGCTCGTTCCTCTGGAGGGGTCGTTTGAGGGCCGCCATGCAGGTTGAGCTTCGTGAAAAGCTGCGGCCAATTGTCAAACATGATCTGCTCGAAGGCCATCCTGCAAAAGGAAAGGTGATCTCCGAGGTGAACCAGGTAGACCTTCGTGGCATCCACCGTCCCGTACGACGGATCGTTGCTGTACGATTTGCAAAGCTTATTGGGCGACTTCGCACTGTTTCTCAGCTTACCCGCACGCTCGTCGAAGCTGCGCTTGAAAAGCTCCTTCCGCTCGCTGGTGTTCGTGAATAGGCCGTCCACTACTGCGTTCGCCACGATTCAATCTCTATCAGGGCTGAAGTCACCGCGTCCTGCATCACGCCTACCACTGCCTCGACGAGCCGCTCTTCCTTGGTTAGAGTGACCGCCGTTTGGAGATGGGTCGCCAAGTCAGGGCCGAGACTGAGGACTGCGGACTGCCGTGCGATCGCCCACAGGCGTAGTAGCCACCATAGCGTGCAGCGAGTAGCGGCCGTCCGTCGTTCGCGAGAACGAGGACTGAAGAGGGGCGCCTGTAGGACTCGTTGGTGTCGATGAAGGTCCTGCTTCGCGCACTCCAGAACGGATTGGCGCTGCTCAGGGAGGGCTGAGTGGTAGGTCATGCCCCAGATCTGGACAAGCTCCACATCGGACGGGATGAGGTGATCGTCTTCACGTCTTTCCGACAGGATTCTCTCCCAGATTCCGAACGACGAGGATGCCTCAATATGCTTGGAAGCAACCAGAGGCTCGATGACCTCCGCCTGAATAGCAGCCGCATACTCCACGTGGGAAGTGCCTGCTAGACTCGGTACCAGTTTCCCCAGTTCATCTACCGATACTCCCTCGATGGCACTTCGGAGTGACTGCGTAACGTCTGCCTTCAGCGCCTCTGCGTTCTCTCGAACGGTCCTTGGATACTCGCCGGTACCGCGACGGATCTCTGAATACGCTCGAGCTAGAACGACGCGCCGGTTGGGTACAGAGCAATGCGAGAGCATTGTTTTGAACTGCTCCCATGCGAGTTCGGCGCCCTGTACCCTGCGCCACTCGGTGATGAGGCACAGCGCGCGGCAGAAGTGTGTCTCGGAGCGCAACAAGACCTCCCGGAGTGTCACAGAATCTCTTGTTAGTGCCGTCGCCAGGGTCTTCGCGAGGGCAGACAGGATCGCGTCGCTCGCTTTCCCGTGTCGCACCAGGGCCCTGACGAGGGAATCAATGTGTTTGGGAAAATACTCGACGGTACATCGCAAGGCATGATGAATCGGCCAGTTCGTCCCAATGGGAAACTCGTGGTGATGGTCATGAAGAGCGACTGCGTGCTGAATGGCCTCCGAGAACCCAGTGGAAAACACGTGCGCGAGCGTTCGTTCATGCTCAGCGGCATCCTCGGCACGCAGGTCGCCACGCGCATGCGCCTCGAGGTAGCGACACAGGAATGGAGCGATTTCCGCAGGCCTTTCGCTACAGAGGAAGTCAAGGGGTGACGGTATTCCTCCATGCCATCCCGCAAGCGAGGCCTGCACCAGACCGTCCCAGACGACGGCAGCGTCAAGCACCGGCTTGCAGCCCAGGAACTCGCCCACGGCCCCAAGCGAGCCATTGATGACGGGGATTCGAACCTTCTCTTTCGTCTGCCCCTCAGAGGCAAGGTATCCCAACTCGCGCAACAGCACTCTCGGATCTTGTTCGGAGGCCAGCTCGCGATCTTCAAGGATCTCGACGAAGCGAACGACTGAACGTGCCGATTCAACAGAGAGCCCCTGTCGCCGCGCCTTGATGCGCACCGACGGCTGAGGGAACAACACCACGATCTGGGCGACAGGCTCCGCACCTTCTGGGTTCAGTAGTTCGGCAACGTAGTCCGCGACGTAGTCGAGGATATCACGCGGAATCGGCGTGATGAGGAGTGGGCTCGTCCTGGTCGCCGACTGAAGCGACGTGGAGAAATTGAATCCCTTCTTGACCGTACCGTCCGTGCCATACAGGAGCACGTATCTGTCGTGAAACAGCGGCTTGGTGCCTCCGCCGCAACTTCGAAGGTCCAAGAGCTGCAGATTCAATCCCCTAAGAACCGGCAACAGCCTTTCGGCCGCCGTCTTCAGTCGGGTTGAGCGATCCTCCTGAACGGCAGCATCATCCTCCGAGGCAACCTGAGTGCAGGTGAGAACGACCAGCGGATCGGTCCCACCGCTGGCACGGGCAACCAGATCGAGACCGGGCAGGTCGAAGTATGGGTCGGTCAGCACTGCTCGACCGCGGTGCGCAGAGAACAGCGCCTTCAACCACTCCGCGAAGGGAAGCTTCGCGTCACCCTCCCAGCCCTTTGGATAGAACCGCCCCTCGGACGGCGCCGGATAAGCTCGGCGAACTGCGGCGCGCGCGCCAAGAACGCCGCGCTCCCAGTCAGCTCTATCGGAAACACTTATGGGTGCGGCTCCATTGGATCCCCGCCTAACCGTGTAGAATCGCAGAGGAACGAGCGAATGGGGGCGCACAGGTCGGGTCATCCGCGGTAGGTAAGGGTTGCTAAACACGTTACCCCCGCAGGAGG
>JAEWRL010000133.1 GCA_023398955.1 Pseudomonadota bacterium | reverse complement strand
TCCTTGGCCAACCGAGCGCTTCGACGCCAGAACCCAAGGCAAGAGCCCAGTGCGGTAGTTCCGCCCGCTGGGATCCGCGCGGGGGGCGGCTCGAGTCTTACGATGAAGAGCCGTCCCTACCGCAACCGTCGTAGGGAAGCGGAGCCGGCGCCCCCCCAATGCAGCCGGTCTTGAAGTCAGCGATCCGACGCATGCCTATTGTCGAACGACCTTCGCAGAAGGAGACAGCAGTTGAAGAGGCCGTCGAGAGAGCGAGCCCCACGTCACGACGGGTTACAACCCTTCAACGCGTGTCCGGTAGTTGGAGCCATCGCCAAAGAACGAGCCGCGCTTGCGCCGCGTCGCACGCAAAGGGTAGGGGTCAAAGCGCGAACAAACAGAGAAACAAGAGCGCGAAGAACGGTTACCGGTCGTCCGCGCCAGCCGTGCTGTGTATTCGCGCTACAGTTCCTCGTCGTCCCCGGTTGGCGGCAAACCTTCGAGCGCCGCGTCTGGGTGAATGAAGAAGGTGGCGATCACTCGACCGTCTTTGAGCGTGCGCCGCTCTGGGACGGACACGGCACCCTGCACGCCGACAGCGAACTCAGGGGACAAGAAGGTGCGGCGGAATACCGCGTTGTCCTGCGCCTCGCTGGCAATTTCGATTTCGCCGCGGCAGATGGTGGCCTTGCATTTCACCTGTGCAAGGCGCCCCTTGTCGCCGAGATCAGCAGAGAGGAACAAGCCCTGGATGGTCCGCTCGCGCTCGTAGGCTGCTCGATTGGGGGGCGGATCGCTAAGGAATTCTTGATCCAGCAATACCGCCACATCGGACAGCGGCTCCTGCTGCTCCGCTTGCTGCGGCGCGGGCACTTTCGGCTCTCGGCTGCGCGGTGCTGCTGGTTGAGATACGTGAATCTCGGGTGAGCTTCTGATCTCCAGGGGAGGGACGTCCGTCGCCTGCGGTAGATGCGCCAAGCTATTCATCACCTGGCGAGGTTTCGTGCGGGGGTCGGACTCCGCGATGTGTGCAGCGGGCGAGGACGAGAAAATGTCGACCAAGAACCAAACCGTCACGGCCGCAGCACCGGTGCCAAGTATCCCAACCAGCTTCATGGCTTTTCTCTCAGTGCGCCGCGCGAATGGTGTGGAGCATCGTCAGCTCACAATCGTCACGACAAGAGTTGTCGAAATACGACTGGGCGTATGCGGTGCCGTCGGACGGCACCGTTACACTGACGCCCACATTGTTCGAAGTGGTAGAGCTGCTACAAGCCGAAAATAGTCCCGCACTGGTGAACGAGCAGATGCGCGTCGACACCGTGCCAGTGCCGTTGGTTCGAAACTGCCGGACCTCCCACGTCGCGTTCGTGCTGTCTATGGGGATTGGCGTCACCCACGTGCCAGAACTGGCAACCAGACCCACGCTGCGCCCGTCCAGCACCTCGAAGTTAGCTTGGTTGTGGATCACGTCCCACCTTGCTGTGGCGCTGGTTAGAAATGGTTGCCCCGACGCGGGCTGCAGGCGATAGGTGGTCGCCGAAGCGCTCGAGCCCAGGATGGTCGTAGCGGTGAGCCCGACCAGAACGCAGAAACTCTTTGAGTTGATCATAAATGTACTGTGCCTTTCACAAGGTGCCTTTCGCAAGGCGATCTCCCTCACATGCAAGTCTGCCCATTCAGACCCGTCTATCAAAGTACTCTACTACGGTGGAAAGGAAGAGTAAATGGTTTCTGCTCCCCTTGAGCAGGGGAATCGCCGCGGTCACGACGCCAAGGGGAGACTCATTCCGCGTCGAACACTGGGGCACATCGCGGTTGGCACGGGTCAAGCGCGGCGAGACGCCATCGCGCGGAGTGCCCCTCATTGGTTATCATGCGTCAAGGCTCTGACGACCTATGGGCCGCCCATGTGAGAGCACACCAGGCGTCATCGGGTCCCTGTTCGAGCGGAAACTCGCGGCGCATGCCTCAGTCCGCGACCTGCCGCACCACCTCGTGCAGCCCCCTGCAGCCAGGACCCGCAGCGATCATGCCCTTCGCGGAAGTGGCATCCAGTCGTCGACCCCCCGTCGTCCAGCACGCATGCCCTATCAATCAAGGAGAGAAGTGAGGGTAACCCTCCAAGGTCCGATGGCCTGGCATCGTTAAGATACCCCCTTGGACGAGCGAGGCCTCCAGCCAAGAACCTTCTTGCCGAGCGGCACCCTGAGCGCAGGCGACCCGGCGCCCCTCGAGGTGCTCGTCGAGGACCTCATCCACCCTCCCTTGCCCCGCATCGGGCAGCTTCCCATTAACGACTTCCTCTCCAAGACCCAATCCAAGCATCTCGCCGCGGCCCTGAACAACCTCCTGGCCTCGCCCACCTTCAGCTCCTGGCGCACGGGGGCGTCCCTCGACGTGGAGGATGGCGAGACCTTCTCTTTCGCCGCTATCGCCAACACTGCCGACGAGAACATTACCATCGACGCCTCCGGAGATCCGGATTGCCCCGGCGGCACCTGCACCAACGCGACAATCGCCCACGAGGTCTCCACGATCGTCGAGGACATCGACGACCCCGGTACCGAGGCGCGATGGAAGATCTTCACACATAGCTACGTTATCCTCGAGCCGGATCCCGTCGATCCAAACACACCCCGATTGCGCTACCAGTTCGGCCACATCCGCGTCGGGACCGCTCCCGCGCCCGCCGGTCCGTGGTCAAACCCGGTCCCCCTCATCGGTTGGCCCTCCGCGTCTCCCCTGTCCTCCGACGCGCCCGAGCTCGTGACGGACATCGATGGGCTCGAGGATTGCGTCGCCTTGACCGAGCCCTCCGCCGTGATTGACGAAGCCTCCGGCGCCCTCGAGCTCGCCGTCGGCTGCGTATTTCCTTTGCAGGCCGACTTCGGCATCCGTGTGGAGCTGCTCCGCTCATTGGACCACGGCCGCACCTGGAGCCACGCGCACGTGCTGCTCGACGCATCGGACGCACCTTGCGTGGGCGGCGTCGGTCCGGAGCTCAACGCAGCACACCTGTTCTCGCGCAACGGGCAGAGCTACCTGCTTGCCTCACCCGCCGGACCGGTGACTCTCCCCGGCGGCGCGACAGGGTCGGGCTACCGCGGGTGCTTGCTCTTCGCCCGCACGGCGGACGGCGTCGAGCGCGACGCTGCTGGCGCTCCGATCGTGCTCGGACGGCTCGATCCAGGCGCAGGGATAGCCCACGAGTACCTACTTCGAGGCCCAATTGAGAACTGCGAGGCCCTTGAATGTCTTGAAGTCTTTCGGATTGGCCGTGACGACCGGTAGCCCATTGCTGAGCGCAACGGCCGCGATTTGGCCATCGATGAACGGCGGTGTCTTCCCAAGTTTCTCGAGACGAACTCGCTCGTCCGCGTGCCAGGATGCCGCACGCTCATCGTAAGGAAGTGTTGGAATCGTGGGCAGGACCACCTCCTCGAGAAACTCGGTCAGTTCACGCTGACGCCTTCCGCGGGGCAACCGCCCCACGCCGAAGCGCAGTTCGTGCCAGGTGACGCTCGCCATCGCACAGCTGCCTCCGTTTTCACGTAGGTGCTGGAGCACACGCTCGTCCGGACCACGACGAATGGCGAGCGAGAGGGTGCTCGTGTCGAGCAAGAACCTTGTCATAGCTCGATCGTCCGTCCGGGAGCGCGATCTCGGAATTCCTCTATCTCTTCAGGCTCGAGACCGAAGACTTTGGGGTCCCTGCCTTTCATGAACGCATCGTAGGCATCGCCAAAGGCCGTCTTCTTCCCAGCCATCCGAGCGTACCGGGCTGGCGAGACGAGTACGGCCACCTTCTTCCCGCGGCGGACAATCTCAACGTCTTCCCCACCTTCGACCTCGTCGATGATCTCCGCGAGCCTAGAACGTGCGTCGGCGATGCTGTACGAGCGCTGCATGATTGTACCGTACATCTGTTTGTACGCAATGCAACTTGTGTGGCCTCCCCAATTCCGAGGAGCCACGCGAGAGGGGCTCGGCGAACGAACAGCTCGTGGGCCGCAATGCGGTCCGGAATGGCGGGCTTCGAGCCACGACTGGCGTGAAATTCCGGCGAGCGTCATTCGGCATGATCCCCGGTTTGCCGCGCGACCGACTTGTCCGTACCGGCTAGCGTCATGGGCTGCAGTCGAATTCGTGACGGATCGCGGGCTTCTCGCGCACTCAGGACCGGATCCAATCCAATCCCCATGCGCCCCGGCACATGGGTAGGCCAAACGCGTAGAGGACTCGAGCGCATTCTGCATTTCCCTTGCGGTCGAAGGGCTATGTGCTCGGGCCGCTGGGCGTTCGTTCGTGCGGTGAACACTCGTAACTGTATGTAAAAGGGTGACACTGGAAGCTTATCGAAGTATTCCGCCCGTATTGAGTCCTCGGTTCGTCCTGGGCTACCCTGCGACTCTTGCCAAGGAGAATAGGGTTGGCAGCAAGCAGCACACACGCGCGGCGCGGCGCCAGGGACAGGAGGCTCATCCGTCAGTGGGAGCTGGTGCGGGCACTGGCTTCTCGCAGGCGCGGCGCGACCTTGCAGGAGCTGGCGGAACTGCTGGAAGTCTCGAGGAAAACCGTGCAGCGCGAGCTGAGGCTCCTCGAGTCGGCGGGCGTTCCCGTCACGAACGAGGCACGGTACGGCACGACGCGTTGGTACTTGGCGGAGGACGCTGGCCTGCCCGCGCTGGGGCTCTCAGCCTTGCAGGTCGCCGCCTTGGGGATCGCGCGGAGCGAGCTCGAGGTGCTCGAGGGCTCTACTTGGGTCCAAGAGCTCGACGCGCTGCTCCAGGGCGCCCGAGCCAAGCCCGAACAGCTGCCCCTGCGCCTGCCACCCGCGCCCCCGGTGAACCCCGCCGCCCTGACGGCCATCGAGCGCGCGATGCGCCACGGCGTCCAGCTCCACCTCGAGTACCGCTCGGTGGCGCGTGGCGGCTTGCCGGAATGGGTCCACGTCGAGCCCCTGGTCCTCAACGTCGCGGACAATACGCCCTACCTGTTCGGCTATGCCGTGGAGCGTGAGGCGAAGCGGACCTACCGCCTCTCGCGGGTCGTGCGGGCCGAGGTGACGGCCATCCCCGCTCGTCACCGCGCGGACGTGAGCGAGGGCAGTGCCTTCGAGCTATCCATCAAGGCCTGGTCGGGGGAGCCGACGCGCGTGCGCGTGCGCCTCTCGGCGAGGGTGGCCTGGCTCGTCCGTGACTTTCCCCTGGTGCGGAGTCAAAGCTTGAAGCCGAACCCCGACGGTAGCGTCACGGTGTCCGCGGTGGTGTCGGGCACCGTCGAGGCCATGCGTTGGGTCTTGGGGTGGGGCGCCGAAGCGGAGGTCCTGGAGCCCGCGGCCTTGCGCGACGCGACGGCGCAGGAGCTCGACCGCGCCCTGACCCACTACCGGCCCGTGAGAAAAACGACGAGAGCGAAGACGAGGGGGGACAGAAATGCTGTCCGGGGTAGGGCGTAGGGTGCGGGTCGTGAATGCCATGACCATGCTTCCCCAGCATCCCTCCGACTGCCTACGCCGGACGATTGCACGCGAAGAACAAGCTTCGAGCTCACGGCACCCACAGTATTCGCTCCGCAACGTCTTCCGGGTGGAGAGTGGTCGCGAGTCGCTCGATCGACCGGATCGTTGCACCAATGTCCGTGGATGGCTTAACAAATATCAAGCCAACAAACCCGCCGGTACCGATTCCAGCGTGGGCGAGGCTCAAGAAGTCGTGGTCGCAGGACACGGGGATCCGGTCCAGTTCGATCGCTTGTTGCAGCTGCGTTTCGTCGGATTCCCCAAGAAGGCCCATTTCGCCAACCGTCACGATATCGATGCCTCGACGCACGAGAGCTCGAATGATCCGAGCGTCGACACACTCATCAACGTACAAGCGCAGCGTCATGCCGCACCTCGCTGGCAGCTACGAAGCAGGGTTTCCGTAGACGGCCTGGAGCTCATTGACCAGCTCCTCTGCCTGCCGCCACTCTTCCCGGATCATCTCGGTGTGATCGTAGAAGTACGCAAGCGCTGCATGCACGTCTGCGAGCGTCAGGTGGGGATGCGCCTCCACGATCTCGTCCGGCGCCATGCCACGACACTCGAACTCGTGCGCGACTTGGCTGACCTTGATTCTCGTTCCCGCGATCACGGGCCGTGCTCGCGTCGTGTCGATGCGGACAGGTACGGATGCAGTGGCCACAGTTGTCACGGTACCACCCAGATGCGGGAACTGCCAGAAACAGCTCCAGTCCTTCCGAGCACTTGCGGCGATGCGCTTGTGAACGCCCGAGCATGGCCGAACCCTGGCACACCGACCGGGAGCCTGCAACTGCGTTTCGATGTTTTGGCTATTGAGCGCCGAAGGCTTGACACTGATACAGTGCGAGTACACTGTCTCCCAGACGGTGGGTCGCTGGCGGCCCCGAGACCTACCGCGGCCTTGGGCCGCGGCCCCATTGAAGATGGCTCTAGAGTGGCGAAGGCGATGACTTCGCAGTCTCAAACCGTCGCGGCCCCCCGTCTTTTGCCAACTGCATCCATGCGGTGGCGAAGCCGCCACTCGAAGTCCCACGCCACCCCCAGCGGGGAGTCGATATCTCTTGGGAGCAGAGATGGGACGATAACCTCCCGCCCGGCGATCATAGGAGCGGAACCTTGAGCTACGAGACCTTCTTCGAGAGCGTAACTGGCAAACGGCCGTTCCCTTATCAGGCGCGTCTTGGCGCGGAGCCCTGGCCCGAGCTTCTGGACGTCCCGACGGGTCTCGGGAAGACCGCGGCGGCGATCGTCGCCTGGCTCTTCAAGCGCTTGCACGGGGATCCCGGCACCGGGCTTCGCCTCGTCTACTGTCTGCCGATGCGGGTGCTCGTGCAGCAGACGGCCGAGGCGGCCCGGCTATGGTGTTCGAAGGCGGCGCCGCAGTTCGAGGCGGCTGGGCTCGCGGTGCCCACGGTGCACGTGCTCATGGGCGGTGATGTCGACGACCAGTGGGAGAACCACCCGGAGCGCCCCGCCATCCTCATCGGGACGCAGGACATGCTGCTCTCGCGCGCCCTCGACCGCGGCTACGCCGTGAACCGGTACAAGTGGCCGCTGCACTTCTCCCTGCTCAACAATGACTGCCTGTGGGTGTTCGACGAGACGCAGCTGCTGGGGGTCGGGATCGAGACCAGCGCGCAGCTCGAAGGCCTTCGTCGAAAGCTGGGTGCTCATCGAGCGACGCACTCCCTGTGGATGAGCGCCACCCTCGGCCAGCGGCAGCTGAACACCATCGACCATCCGCAGCCCGAGCCGGGCTGGTCGGTCCAGAGCCTCGGGAGCGACGACCTGCGTCACCCTATCGTCAAGCGTCGGGTAGGGGCATCGAAGGGCTTGAGTCGGCTGAAGGGGGTGAGCCTGGACAAGGACAGCGAAAAAGACGAGAAGAGCGAGAAGGGCGGGTACGTCGAGGCCCTGGCGAAGCGGGTCCTGGCGGAGCACGCGGAGCGCGGTGGGCTGACCCTCGTGATCGTCAATCGGGTGAGCCGTGCCCAGGCGCTCTACACGGCGCTTCGCGCAGCCGAGGGTCGCTCCGAGGACGACACGGCGCTCATCCACTCGCGCTTCCGCGCCGCGGAGCGGGGCCGCGAGGAGGCCGTGCTGATGAGCTCTGGCGGGAAGGATCGCATCGTCGTCGCGACGCAAGCCGTGGAGGCCGGGGTGGACGTCTCCGCGCGCACTATGTTCACGGAGCTAGCACCCTGGCCGTCGCTGGTGCAGCGGATGGGGCGCTGCAACCGCTACGGCGAGGAGGAGGGGGAGATCTTCTGGGTCGATGTGGATACCTCCGACGTGAAGAGCGGTCTCTCGCTGCCCTATGAGCCGCCCGAGCTCGAGAGGGCCCGCAAGCTGCTCGTGAAGGTGGGAAAGGGCGGCGCAGGAGCTGGGCCGGAGCAGCTGAAGGCGGTCGACTACGAGGCTCCCGTGCTCGTTCGACCGGTGATCCGTCGCAGGGATCTCCTCGATCTCTTCGACACAACGGCGGACCTCTCAGGGAACGATATAGACATATCCCGCTACGTTCGGGACGGCGACGACACCGACGTTCAAATGTACTGGCGGAGCTTCGAGGAGCCAAGCCCCAGTCCCAGCTCGCGTCAGCCGCTGCGCGAGGAGCTGTGCCGAGTCGGCGTCGCGGCGGCCCGTGACTTCTTGGGACGCCTCGAGAAGCAGCGCCGGAGGCTCGCCGGGGGCTCGGAGAAGGATCGCCAGGTCGCGTTGCAGCTCAGGGCTTGGTGCTGGAACCCTCTCGAGAAGCAATGGGAGGCGACCACGCGGGCTCATCCCGGCCAGGTGCTGCTGCTGCATGGCTCCGCGGGGGGCTACGACGCCAAGCTGGGGTGGACGGGTGAAGTGGGACCGAAGAGCCGCGTCCCCGAGGTCGAGCCGGGCGATGGGGAAGGCAGTGAGAGCGCTGCGGTCGCGAGCGGAGTGGCCGAGAGCGAAGGCTTCGAGAGCGATCCAGCCAGTACGTTCGAGGGGGGGCGCTGGGTGGAGCTCTCCGCTCACCTCGCCCACGTGCGGGATGAAGCAGCGGCGGTCGCGCGAGCGGTGGGGCTGGATGAGTTCGCCGAGGTCCTCGCCATGGCGGGTCTCTGGCACGACGTGGGCAAGGCCCATCCAGTCTTTCAGCAGAAGCTCCTCGCGCCGGTGCAGGACGACCCGCGGCGTGGGCCGCCCGAGGGAGAAGGCCGAGGCCCTTGGGCGAAGTCGAGCCACCGCCTCAAGAGTCCCCAAGAGCGGAGACACTTCCGCCACGAGTTGGCTTCGGCCTTGGCGTGGCTCGCTGCTGGGGAGGCCCAGGAGGCGCGCGAGGCCCAGCAGGCGCGCGAGGCCCAGCAGGCGCGGGAGGCCCAGCAGGCGCGCGAGGCCCAGCAGGCGCGGGACTCACGGTTCCGCGACCTGGTGGCGTACCTGGTGGCGGCGCATCACGGCAAGGTGCGCGTCTCGATCCGGTCTTTGCCAGGGGAGTCGCAGCCTCCAGAGCCCGAGCGGCTCTTCGCGCGCGGCGTCTGGGACGGCGACGAGCTCTTGCCGGTCCAGGTCCCGGGTGGGCCGCGGCTCGAGGGCGTGAAGGTCGACCTCTCGGTGATGCAGCTCGGCGAAGGGAGCTGGCTCGAGCGCACCCTGGCGCTCCGCGACGCGGAGGACTTGGGGCCCTTCCGCCTGGCCCTGCTCGAGACGGTCGTTCGCATCGCCGATTGGCGGGCAAGCAGCAAGGAACAGAAGGGAGTCTACGATGCCTGAGCTCGCGAGGATGCAGAAGGGAGGCCGTGATGCCTGAGCTCGTTCTCGATGGCTGTCGTCCGACGCCCTTGGCCCACTATCTCAAGGCGCTCGGCATCCTCCGTCTGGTCGCCGAGCAGAAGGATCCCTCGGCGCGCGGCTGCTGGCGGCGGGATCGATTCGTGCTGTGCTCGGCCCTGAGCGCCGACGACCTCGAGCGGTTCTTTCTGGAGGAGTATCGTCCGACGCCCATCGTGGCGCCCTGGAATGGGGGCAGCGGATTCTATCCGAAGGACAACCGCAAAGCCATCGACGTCATCGAGGCATCGTCCATCGCGCGGCTCTCCGACTACCGAGAGACCATCGCGGTCGCCAAGCGCATCCTCACCGAGCTGGGGATCGCCGACAAAGAGGGCGGTGAGACGAAGGCCCTGCTCTTGGAGGCGTGCCGCGCTGCGTTCCCCGACCATTCGCTGACGTGGCTCGATGCGACTTACGTCTTGTCCTCGGAGGGACCCAAGTATCCGCCGCTCCTCGGGACCGGTGGGAACGACGGGAGGCTCGACTTCACCAACAACTTCATGCAGCGGCTGCTCTGGGTGCTCGACGCCTCCACCGGGCAGGCGCTGCCTGCCGCGCGCGGCCTGCTCAGGGCCGCCCTGACGGATGCTCCGACGAGTGAGCTCGTCAAGGGGGCACCCATAGGACAGTTCCTGCCCAGCAGCGCGGGCGGGGCGAACGTCACGACGGGGTTCGGGGCGGATTCGCTCATCAACCCCTGGGACTTCATCTTGATGCTCGAAGGGGCAGCGGTCTTCGCCACAGCGACGGTGCGCCGCACGGAGCGCGAGAGCCTCGGCGCGCTGAGCTATCCCTTCACCGTGCGCACAGCGGGCGTCGGCTACGGTTCGGCCGCCGCGAACGACGAGTCGAGCTCCCGCGCCGAGATGTGGCTGCCCCTCTGGGAGCGGCCCGCGAAAGCCTCGGAGATCCTCACGCTGCTGTCCGAGGGCAGAGCGCGGGTAGGGCACCGCACCGCGCAGAACGGTGTGGACTTCGCGCGGGCGGTGGCTGGCCTGGGTGTCGACAGGGGCATCCAAGCCTTCCAGCGCTATGGCTTTCAGGTGCGGAACGGGCTTGCGTACTTCGCCATCCCCCTTGCGCGCTTCGCCGTGAGGGCAGAGCCCCGCGCCGGGCTGCTCCAGGAGATCGATGGCTGGCTCGAGAGCTTCCGCCGCCGCGCTGGGGGACCCACGGCTCCGGCTTCCGCGGAGCGGGCCCTGCGCCAGGTCGAGTCGTCAATCTTCGAGCTCTGCGCCCACGGCGACAACCTGCGCCTGCAGGAGGTCCTGATCGCCCTGGGGCGCTGTGAGCAGGTCCTCGCGCGGAGCACCCGCTGGACGGAGGAGAGCTTCCTCCACCCGGTGCCGGCCCTGTCCCCGGAGTGGCTGCGCCAGGTCGACGACGGCTCGGTGGAGCTGCGGCTCGCCGCGTCCCTGGCGTCGATCACTGGCAAGTACGGGAAGGACGGCAAGACCGTGCCGCTGCGCCGGCAGCTCGAACCGGTCGCGACGTGGCGGAGCGAGAGCGGCCTCAAGGTGCGCTGGGACTTCGACGCGGGCCGCGAGGTGGCCTGGACCCCGGGGAACACGGTTCAGGCACTCAACGCAGTGTTGGCGCGACGGCTGGTCCTCGCCGTGAGCAGCGGAGCGCCCACCTACCCTGACCGCGGCCGCTACGGGGCGAGCTTGGGGGACGTCGCCGACTTCATCGAGGGCCGCGTGGACGATCAGCGCCTCGCGGATCTCCTTTGGGGCTGCACCTTGCTCGATTGGACGCGGGTGAGCTCCCGTCACCTGCCGAGCCGCCGCGCGGAGCCGCGCAGCCCGATGCCCGGCGCGCTCTACGCGCTCCTCAAGCTCTGCTTCCCTGGTCCATCATCCTCCACCAAGGCCAACCCATCCGACGCGCAGCGAGTCGCTGTGCCCCTCGTGCCCGACATGCCCCTCGTGCCCCTCGTGCCCCTCGCGCCCGTCGTGCCCCTCGTGCCGCGCATCCACCGGCTGGCCGCGGCAGGGCATGCCTCGGAGGCCTCGCGGGAAGCCATTCGACGGCTTCGCGGCAGCGGTGTAAGCCTGGCCGTGACCCCGCTCGAGGCACTCGGCGAGCTCGCCGTGCGCAGCGCCGCGGCGCTGCTCTTCCCCCTCGACCTTCGCGACCGCGCCCTGCTGCGCCAGCTCGTCGCTCGGCCCGAGCGGGACGAAGCCTCAGTAGTCGCATCCGCATCCGCAGGCCCAGGCGCAGCCCCAACCTCCGCCCCAACCTCCGCCCCAACCCTCGACTAAGATCCAACGACGACACCTATTGGAGCCATGCCATGAAACTCGAAGCACTCAACGACAAGCCTCGCCTCCTCATCGAGGTCGATCTCAAGCCCCTGCAGGGCTCACGCTTTCAGCCCACGGGCTTTCCCGACCTCGGTGCCGCCGATTACCAGGCTCCCGACGGGACGCGCATGCTCCTCGTGGAGTCGGCGCAGAGCATGGCCAACCGCTTGGAAGCCGTGTGCTGGGACGAAGCCACGGGCGACTGGGCCGAGCCCCTGCGCGGCCTGCCCTACGTTGCCGTCGTGGACGAGAACGACAAGCCGCTCACGAACTCGGTGCTCGAGGCGCACCGCTTGAACAGCCCCTACATCCTCGAGGGCAAGGGGGCGGTGTTCTTGAACCGGCTCAAGGAAGAGCTCGGAGGGCTGGAGAAGGGGCGCGTGGACTTGCAGCGCCTGGCCGAGGTGGTGTTCAAGTACGACGTGAACGCGCTGCTCCACGGGCTCTTCCTGGCCAAGAGCGACTTGGCGGGCGGGCGGCTGCGGCTGCCCCGCGCCTTGTCTTCCTTCATCGAGGCTCGCAATGTCAGCGTCGCGCCGGGGGGCGGCGTCAAGCGCGACGACGTGAACCCGCAGGGCGATGCCAAGAAGGGTTTTGGCCACGTCCCCTTCCACCGCGACGAGTACACTGGAGAGCCAACGGCCTACTTCAACCTGGATCTCGCGCAGATTCGCGGCTTCCGCCTTGGAGCCCCGGCAGAGGCGCTGCTCGTCGCGCTGGCGTTGTACAAGATCCAGCGCATGCTGGGCGAGGGCCTGCGTCTGCGGACCGCCTGCGATCTGGAGCCAGCAGGGCCGGTGCGGGTGAAGCGCCCCGAGGGCTTCGCCCTGCCTTCGCTGGAGGAGCTCGAGGCCGAGCTACCCAAGCTTATCAAGGCCTGCGCCAAGCGCTTCGCCGAACCCGCCGTAACCCGCGTCCAATACAAGGCATAGCGACGTGCTAGTCCTCGAGCTTCGCTTCCCGACGGGTCGCTACCACGCGACCCCCTGGGACCAGCACGTGAACGAAGGTGGCGTCGAGTGGCCGCCGAGCTCCTGGCGCCTGCTCCGGGCGCTGGTGGCCACCTGGCACCTCAAGGCCAGCGCCGAGATCGAGCGCGCCGCCCTGGCCGAGCTGATCGAGGCTCTGGCACAGGAGGCGCCTCGCTACGCGGTGCCGCCAGCACGGGCCGCCCACACGCGCCACTACATGCCGATCGGGCAGCTGAAGGAGGGCGTGGAGCGCACGACGAAGGTCTTCGACACCTTCGCGCACGTCGGCAAAGACGCTGTCGTCACGGTGGCGTGGCCCACGGTGACGCTGTCCGCAGCCCAGCGAGGTGTGCTCGCGACATTGCTAGCGCGCCTGGGCTACCTCGGCCGCGCCGAGTCGTGGGCAGAGGCGCGGCTGCTGCCGGATGACGTCGCGGTGGGCGAGGTCGCTCGCGGGGTGGCAGGCTCGTCCGTCGTAGCACCTGTCGATGCCGCGACGGCCTTGCCAGACGACACGGAGGTCTTTCGGTTGCTGTGCCCGCAGCCTTCGAGCGAGATCGCCGCTTGGCGGAGCAGGACCTTCGAGGAGGAGCTGGAGCGCTCCCTGGAGGACAAGCGCCGCGCTCTCGTGGCGAAAGGGAAGGACGCGAGCAAGGCCAAGCTGACAAAGGCGGACAAGGACAAGCTGGACGCCTCGCTGCCGCGCGACCTCATGGACGCGCTCGAGGCTTCCACGGGGGATCTCCAGAGGCAGGGCTGGAGCGCCGTGCCGGGCTCACACTGGGTCGACTACGTACGCCCGCGGGATCTCCTCACGCCGCCGCCTCGAAGGGTGACAATGGCTCATAGAGAGAACCTCCCCACCGTTGCAAGGTTTGCTGTCGCGAGCCAGGTCCCGCCGCGGCTCACGGAGTGCCTCTCCGTGGCGGAGCGCGTCCGGGCCGCACTGATGAGCCGCTCGGACGCGGCCCTCGTGTTCGCCGGCAAGGACGACCGTGAGGTGCCCCTGGAGGGCAACGAGCACGCCTATGTCCTGCCTGAAGCCAACGGCGCCCACGGCCGCGTCACCCATGTGACCCTCTATGCCCCGATGGGCTTCGACGACGTGGCGCGCAGGGCCATGGACGGCCTGCGCAACGTCTGGGGGCGAGGGGGACACCCGGTGCAGCTCGTGCTCATCGGTGTGGGTCAGCCGCGGGACTTCGCGGGCCTCGACCTTGGCGCGGGGCAGTGCCCGCTGCTCGTCGAGGGCACCACCTGGACGTCTCGCACCCCCTTCGTTCCCACGCGCCATCCCAAGGCGAACCGCCGCGGAGAGCCGAAGCTCGACGTGCAGGGGCTTCAGATCGGCTCCCCCGAGCACGACCTCCGGCGACTGCTCGTGGCTGCAGGCTTCCCTGAGCCGCAGAGCGTCGAAGCCTTGGACGGGACGGAGCTGGGCGGCAAGCGCGTGGGCTGGCTCGACTTCAAAACCGTGCGCTTCCGTGGCGAGGGTGCCCGCGCCGCGAACAGGGGCTTCGGGTTCCGCGTCGTGTTCCCCGAGCCGGTGCGGGGTCCTATCGCGGTGGGCTATGGGGCACATTTTGGGTTAGGGGGGTTCGTGGGGGGAGGATAGGGCGAGGGAGGGTTCGCACTCGCATCGAGATTCTGCCCTTGGATTCCGCTGCCCACGGACAGTGCTTAACGGAACAGTTACGGGACCGACATCCGCCTGACGCCTGTTCCGACCTTCGGCACTCAGACGCTGCGCGACGAGGGGGTCGTCAGCGTCTTGACGACGGGATCCTCAGGTCCTGTCTGGTGACGTGAGCCTTGGCCACAAACCATCGCGAAATCCCTCAGAAACACCCGAAGTCGCAGGTGCCGGGTTGTAGCCGGGTCGCGATGACCGAGTGCTGTGGTGAGCTGTCTTACTTGCCGTAACTCGATGGCGGATTCCGTGACGGATCGAGGCTTCTCCTGCACCTAGACACAGATCCATGACTCCACGCGCTGGCCTTTGTTCGTTGCGCTACGAGAATGGCTGCGATCCTGGCGTTCGCAGATCGGCATTGCCGGACCTGCTTGAGCGGTCGAGGCATGCGCCAGGAACGACACTGGGGTGGGAGAATCTAGTCCCGCAGCTCTGCTGTTCCATGGGGGTACAGGGTGCGTCAGTCACGCATAGAACTCGGTTGCGGTGTTACATTCTCCTTGCGGAGTAAGTCTATAGCTGTGTATCACGGATAGCGGAAGCGGTTCCCTCGACGCTGGGTACTCGTTGCTCGTGGGCATGAGTGCGGTACCGGTGCCGAGGAGCGGGGTTTGGGTCGATTCGTTGGGTCAAGTCAGGAGGCATGGTGGAATGAGGTGGATCTTCGCGCTCCCATGGGGGCGAATCGAGCGTGGCGTAGCTGCGGTAGTAGGCTCGCTGCTCATCGCACCGGGCTGTGTCGGTGAGCGGGCTGAGCGCTGCTCGCGACACACGGATTGCGAGACAAGCATTTGTTCGACGCAGGGCTACTGCGAGCAGGAGTGCCAGAGTGATCGTGACTGCCCCTGCGGGTCATCGTGCAGCAGTACTTGCGGCTTGTGCCTGGTAAACGGAGAGGATGGCGTCCAGGGGCCAGCGACTTGCTACGCCATCGACAAGGGGCTGTCCGTCGAGGAGGTTCTCGGGGTCTGCCGGTCCGTCGACGTGGCGGACGCCGGAGCTAGCTCCAACGGAGGGGGTGCTGGGGCCGGGGATAGCGCTCCGGTCCACGGTGGAGCGGCCGCACTCTGCGCGCTTGCGCCCGTGACCGTGGCTCAGTGCCTGGCGCGTCTTCCAGCTGATTCCACGCCTGTTGTAGCAACGGGGGGAGCAGGCGGAGCAGCGGGTTCGCCCCTGTCCGCGGGTGCGGGAGGGGCCGTATCTCCTCCGGCAGAGAATGCAGGCGGTGCATCGGGAACGGCAGGAGGGCGAGCATGACAACGCGAGCAAGGAACGTGAGGATTTGGGCGGTGATGGCTGCGGTAATGTTTGTTGTGGCTAGTGCTCCGGCGGTCTTGGCTGCGGATGCTTCAGACCCGTGTACACCACTCGCGAAGAACCTTGGGCATGCTAAGGATGAGGTGGAGGCAGTGAGCAGCGTAGTCGCGGACCGTCTCCACGAGCTGCAGGTGAAACGGACGCAGCTGGAACAGCGAGCTGCTGCGGCGCTGGAGATAGCGGATGCCATCCAGCTTGCGCCCCCGAGTACGGTGGAAGCGGAAACGCACCGGCGGAGCGAGATCAGGGGTGCTTTGTTCCCGCCGCGGCTGCGGCCAGAGGTGTCGCTGGGGACCTGAAGGAGTTCATCGACGGATACGAGAGCGCGAACGAGGAGCTGGAGCGTTGGCGCGAAGCGCTGGCGCGCCCGTGGGGAACGCGAGAGAAGCCTGTGGGTGGGCGTTGCGTGTGGAGTAGCGAGGACTTGACAAGGGTTAGCGCAGCCTTGAATGCAGTTCACACGAAGCTTGAGCCGCTCGTTGCCCGCTTGAAGCAGCTGGAGGCTCGAATCGCGGAGCTGCGGTCCCTGCCGGATTTCCAGAAATCCGTACAATCGGTGAACGATCTTGGATTGAGTAGCGCGGCTCAGTCGACAACGGAGTCTCTGCGCACCAAGTTCGACTGGGACCCGGTGACCCTCTCTCCGGAGGGCGCGGGTCTGCAGCAGGTTGAGGGTTCTGCGAAACGGGCTGCCGAGCACGCTGGTGATGCGCTATCGGAGACCTCGAATGCTGAGAATATTCTAACACGGGAGTCTTCCCTTGCCGCCAACGCTGCCGCCAGCAAGGAGAGGATCGAAACAGCCCGCGGCGACGTCATTCGATACGGACTTACGGCGACGATGCTGCGCTTCCACGTGCTACGCGACCCCGCTTTGCCTGGTCGCGAACGGTCGTATGAGCCCGAGCTGGACGTGGTACCCGGGGAGTTTGGCTTTCAAGTCACTGTCGCTCCCCACTACAGTCCGCTCTGCTTGAGAACCCGCGACGGCAAACCGTTCCAGGTGATGAGTATCGGTGGGATGTTTCTCGTCGATCCAGACGCAGGAGGGCACTCGAGCTGGTCGGTGGCAGGATTACTCAGCTTCCTGAACGACACAATCGGTGTCGGTATAGGGTTTGACCTCTACCGTGCAATCCCGGTGCGCGGCGCGGATGGTCAGCCCGGCTCTGCTGTGGCGCATACGGGTCTTCTCAGCTGGGCAACGTCCGCCACTGGCGAGATGACACCCGAGAATCTGTTGTTCCTTGTGACCTTGAATGCGTCCTCTGTCGCAAAGGCACTGGGCGGCACCGGGGAGGACGAGTGATGAACTGGAGAATCGGGCTTGCAACCAGGGTACTTCGGATATGCATCGCCGCGCTTGCTGTGATGCTCGGGACTCCTGTCCTCGGCAATGCTACATGCCGGCCAGAGGATGAGCTGCCGAAGACGCTCGTCGATGCGGAAGCGAGGCTCCGGCAAGCCGACGAGACGCTTGCAACGGCGCGCCAGGCGGTCGAGCAAGCGAAGCAAGCTGTGGCCGACGCGTCCGACGAGCAGAAGATGCAGGAGGAGGCAAGGGAGCTGGCTAGCGCGAAAGAGAAGCTGCGAGACGCGCTGAAGGAAACTGACCAAGCGCTGGCAGACCACGACTGCGTTCGCGACCTATTGATGAACGCTAGAACGTGGCGCTACGGTATCCTCGGGGGTCTACACGGCTCCACGGACGCGACGGGCGTCGAAAAGGCCGGAGCTCAGCTCGAGTTCGTCTGGCACGCCTACCACCTGTGGCTTCCACGCGAATCGGTGATTCGAGCGCGTTGGTCTCGCGTGCGCACAAGTGATCCTGGTAGCCAGCACTGGGCTGAAGCCGCCGTCCTCTTGGGGCAACCCTTCGGCGCCAATGGAACTCTGGTTTTCGGTCCCGGCTTGGCTGGGCGCGTCGATGAATGGAACGACGACAGTCAGGCTGTTATGGCCGCCACAGCCGAGCTCGGAGTTGGGGTCAGGTTCGGACAGTGGCTTCGCCAGAGCAATTGGACGGGCCTCGGGGAAGCGAGGGTGTTCATGCAACCGTGGATTCCGCTCGGGAAGAGTGAGCCCGTGACGGTGCATTTCGGTGTCGAGCTGAGCTTCGGCGTAGCAGGAAGTCGAATCGGCGAGAGCACGCATCTAACGCTCGGCAACGATGGCGTTGAGCCCGAACCCGGGAAGCCTGGCGCTCCCACGCCTCCGCAAGATCCCGCCACCGGCCACTAGTAGATATTGCAAACGGGTGGCGACTGGAGCGGTCTTGGGCGAGCCCTGAGAGACGTCTCCGCTGCGAACTACCTTTGCGGGGCGGATATCAAGCCGAATGAGAGCGATTAGAACGTTGGTACGCGGCAGCTGACGCTCGTATTCTGGTGCTCCATTCGGCCACGGAAGATGTTCCCACCGGTCCGGATGGAGCCCAGTTCCACCGGCTTCTCCAAGACCCTGTGCCGGGCCCTCGTCGATCGCGGCTTCGAGTGTTTGGAGGCGCGGTTCGACTACCTCGGGCTAGGCGCGAAGACGGCCGCGGGCTATGGGGCCCATTGTGTCCCGCTTCCCCCCCCGCGCGGACCCGCGGGCACCTCAGTTGTCTGGCGTTTCGAGGCGCTCGTAGCTGTAGAAGAACTTGTCGGCATCCGCCGGGCTCCCCGCAGCGCTTCGGATCACCGTGATGAGCGCCCGATCTGGCTGTACGCGCATCATGCCATGCCACTTGGTGCCATCGGGGCAGCGGGTGTCGATGAGCATGGCGACTTCGTCTTCGATCTCGAATTGTCCGTGCAGCTTCAGCCCCTTCTGACAACGGTAGCCAACGAACCCCGTTGCCAGCCGCAGGAGGACTCGCGACGTCACGGGCTCACGCGGGGCGGGGAGTTCTACCACCAGGTACTCCGCGTCCCCTGAGGCGACGTGCCACCTGCGGGGTTCTGCGAGCGGGTCGAGCAGTGCACCCTTCGGCATGTTCACGGCGAACCCCAACTGGCTATCCGTGATACGCTCCCACCCTTCGGGCAGCGCCGTGGACGAAGCTGGGGTGGTCTCGCTCGTGCCTTGCCTACAGAGCTTGAGCGTCTTGAAGGGCGCCGCGCATTTCGTGGGCGTCACGTTGATGCAGAGTAGTGATCGCTCCGACTGAGCCTGGCACTCGATGGCGGCCACCGACTGGGTCTCGCATCCCGACGCCTTGTCGAGGTAGTCTTGACAGAGCAGGCGGCACCCCGCAGCTTGCCTTTCGCTGCAGGACTCGTCGAAGCGCGAGCAAAGGGCCTCACAGGCTTCGCGAACCTTCGCGAGTGCGGGGTCTTCGGCATCGGCGTCTACCTCCGGGGAGGTGTCCTGCTCTGCTGTCTCGGCAGCGACAGCATCCTCGGAGGCCTCGTCGCCCTCGGAGGAGGCCGTGGCGGGGTTGGGGGCACGGTCATCGGGAGCGGAGTTGGCACTCGGTTTGTCTGTTGCCAGGGGTGGAGCTGAGACGGGGGCAGCGGCGGGCTTCGAGGGCTCACAGTGCACCATCAAGAGCCCACTGATCACGACGAATCCCAGGAACTTCGAACTCATGGTTCGGGTATATGCCACGTGCACGCCGCCTCTGCTCTGTCGGCGCGCCTCGCCCCACCCGCGCTCGTGCTCGCGCTAGGGCGCGCTAGGGCGTGTGCTCGGGCTCGAGCTCATGGCCGACTAGAAGACCAGTTGCCCAGAAGCGTCGCCCTTGTGTTGCCCTCGCTTTAACAAGGTCACCGAGGTCGTCCATGATAAAGCGGCGGTTCAACATGGGACGCAGTCGACGACTCCGGGCCGCCCTCGTCCTCGTGGGAGGGTCGATGACGGTACCCGCCGTCGGGCAGACCCTCGATCATCTCGAGATCGAAGCCGACGAATGCCCCAGCGCGGCTCTGCTGCGCAGTCAGCTCGAGCCCGTCCTGAGCCCATCGAGCGGCGAACCTTGGGGTGGTCCACCCTTGCGGATCCAGGTTCGGGATCTCGGGCTGCGCTATCGGATCGACGTTGGGGGCAAATCTCGGAGCGTGCAGGATACGGCTCGCGATTGTCTCGAGCGGGCCCGTGTCTCTGCCGTTTTCGTGGCGCTCAACCTCGACGGAGTGGCCTCGGGTCCCGCTCGCGAACCCGTGAGGGCGCGCTGGCGTTGGGGCGTGCAGGCGAGCCTTCTGGGCGAGGCCGCGCCAAGCACGAGCGCGAGCACGAGCACGAGCACGAGCGCGAGCAGCGCGGCTTCTGCGGCCGGAGTGGGCGCAGGGGTGCTCTTGCACGATGATTCCGGGGGGATTGGCGCTGGCGTCGCCGCTCTTTCCCCCTCTACCGTCATCCGCTCCACGACTGTCGGTGACACCGAGGCGGAAGTCGAGATCGTGCGGGTGCCCCTTTCGATCACCTTGGCTCGATGGTGGAGCCTGGGAGCGATGGCGCTCGGTCCCGCTGCCGGGTTCACAGCTGAATGGATCTTTCTGCGAGGGAAGGGCTTCGCGGAGGATCACGCCGGGGCTCGCTTGAACCCGGGGGCGACGCTGGGAATCGAGGCGAACTGGCCACTTAGTCGGCAGTGGTCCTTCTTCGCGGCGACAAGGATGCGGGCCTTTCCCCGACGTTATCGCCTCGTCGTCGAACCCGTGGGAGCGGTGGGTTACACTCCACGTCTCTGGTTCGGACTCGAGCTCGGCGTCCGAGCTGAACCCTTCGATTGAAGGATCCCTGGCGCCTTCCCCATCAAGCAACAATGGCAGTGGTCCTCGTAGAGGTAGAAGCGCCGCCGTGCGGCTCACAGCCCGACTCGGGAACCGCTGCAGGTGAGTCCGCTGAGCTATCGGGGGAGCTGCCAACCTTCGAGCGCCTCTATGCTCAGTTCTACCGACCTGTCATTCGCTGGATGCGGGCCTTCGGGGTGAGCGCCGCAGAGGCTGAGGACGTTGCCCAGGAGGTCTTCATCGTCGTCAGACGAAAGCTCGGCTCTTTTGTCGGGGGCAGCCTGCCAGCATGGATCTACCGGATCGCCCGGCTTACCGCGAGCGACTACCGCAGGCGAGCCTGGTTCCGTCGCGTCGTGTTCCTAGCGGACGGTTTCAGCAGCGAACTCTCTCAGACGGAGAGGGGCCCTGAAGAGGAACTGCAGAGGCGTGAGGCTGCAGTGGAGCTCGAGCGTTTGCTCGACAAGCTGAGTCGCGTTCGGCGTCGAGCCTTCGTCCTCTTCGAGATCGAGGGCTACAGCTGTGGGGAGATCGCGGAGCTCGAGCAGATCCCGCTGAATACCGTCTATACCCGCTTGCACCACGCGCGTCAGGATTTCCTCCGGTATCTCTCCAAGGACAAGGGGAAGAGCGTGGAGTTGCGGCCATGAAGCGCTTGGTCGACATCGAGAACGGTGGACCGCTCATCGACAGAGCCAAGGAGTTGATCCATTCTGTGGATCCGCCGCGTGAGGTCCTCTCACCAGTGCCCGAGTTTGGGCGTATGGTGAGAGCGGGAGCTCCTCGCCATCGCCTCCGCGGGGTGAAGGCCGCTGCCGGGATCGCCATCGGGTTGATGGCAGCAGGAGCTGCCGCGCAGGTCGGGATCCGAGTGTGGGCAGGGGAAGACGCCGCTGAGCGATTGGCAGACGCGAGCCAGTCGGCTCGGGGGAGCACGGGACTGGCGTCGACAGCGAACGCGAAGGCGCGGGCGGACGCGAAGACGCAGGCGGACGCGAAGACGCAGGCGCAGGCGGACGCGCAGGCGCAAGCGGACGCGCAGGCGCAAGCGGACGCGCAGGCGGACGCGCAGGCGCGGGCGGACGCGCAGGCGCAGGCGTCGACAATGCAGGCGCAGGCGGACGTGAACGTGAATGCGCAGGCGAGCCCGAACGCGAATGCGACGGATGTCGCCGGAGCAGAGCATCAGCGAAAGGTGATTCGAGAGTCCCTTGCTGGCTCCGATCCAGAACCGGGGGAGAGCGCGCCTTCGAGGGCTGGCGGGCTGGCGCAGACGCAGCGGTCGAGCCAGACGCAGCAATCGAGCCGGTCGAGGCCAACGCAGCAGCCTAGCCGATTGAGGCAATCCAACGAATCCAAAGGCACGCAGCAGCGACAGCAGCATGTCGCGTCCCTGCAACGGCCGGAGCGAGCACCCCAAGCGTCCGCGAGCTCCCGCGCCTCGTTGGTGCATTCGGCGCTTCGCGCATTGCGCAGGGAGGGAGATCCAGAGGCGGCCGAGAAGCTGCTGGCCCGCTACGAGCAAGGAGGCTCGACGGGCCCGCTCGCCGAAGAGGCGCTCTCGCTTCGAATCGAAGCGGCGCTGGCCCGGAGCGATGGCAGCGCGCGGAAGCTCGCGCGAACCTACCTCGAGCGCTATCCGAAGGGGCGCTATCGGAGCGTCGCCCTGCGTGCTTTGAAACCTGCGAGCCAACCGTGAGACCTGCCGCCACAGGGAGCTTGCGCAGGCGGGCGGCGAGGCTGGGCTTGACCCTGGTGCTGAGCGCCTGCTCCCAAGACGTCTTGGTGGGGCACGTTTCCGGTGAAGGTGGGGATCCCGGAGCCATGGCCCAGGCGGGTCGGGCTGGAGCCGTTGCCACCGCTGGAGCCGGAGCCACCGCTGGCGTCGGAGCCACTGCCGGAGCCGGAGGCGGAGCGATTGCCGGCGGAGGCGGAGCGATTGCCGGAGCCTCGGGTAGCGCTGGGGAAGGGAACGTGCCGACCGCTCCGTGGAGTGCCGATCACGAAACGGAGTCGCTCTCGGAGTGGCTCGGCGACGGATTCGGGTGGGAGTTCTCTACCTGGAACGGGTCGGTCGAGATAAGCAGCGAACGGGCGCGAACGGGCCAGTATGCCCTCAAGTCCACCTTGAGCTCGACTGACGCGCGGGAACAGGCCGTCGTGGGGCGCTACGTGAACCTGACGGAGGGCTACTACTCGGCGTGGTTCTACGTACCCAGTCAGCCGGAAGCGACGGGGCGCGTGATCTTCAAGCTGTCGGCCTACGACCCCGATCAGGATGTATTCGATATCACCATGGTCCCGAAGGCAGCGGGTGGCCTGGGACTGACGCTCTACTCTCACGAGGAAGGGCGTTGGATCAGCGATCCGGAAGCGGTGCCCGCGGTGCCGCTCGATACGTGGTTCGAGGTCGAAGCCTTCTACCGTAGTTCACCCGAGCCCGATGGCCGCGTCGTTGTCTGGCAAGATGGAGCGTTGGTGATCGACACCGGGCCCAGGGTCACGGGGCCGAACGAGCGGGTGATGTTGGTGGTGGGCAGCGTTGGCGCAGGCTCCGAGCTCGGGCCCGTGTCGCTCTACGTCGACTCGGTGCGCATAGGGGCTGGCAGATAAGTTGAAGGGAATGCCCGGTGCCGCCCATTGGGGAGGAAACCCGTCTGCTCGAGCGCTCCCGCGATTGGCGGTCGCCCGAGCCAGGTTCGATTCGACCCTGAAGAGGAACCCCTTATCATGCCTTTACGAACGCGCGATCCCGTCTTCCGCAGCCTAGGCTCCGTGGCAGTACTCGGGCTGCTCCTACTGGAGGGATGCAGCGGGGGTGAAGACGGATCCGACGTAGGTTCCAGCGGCGGTGCGGCCGACTGCGCGACGGGGCAGGGGTGCGAGGGCGACTTGGGTGGCTCGGGCGGAACCAGCGGGTCCGGTGGCGCGGTGCCGGGCATTGGCGGTGCCGGAACGACTGGTGGCAACACCGGCGTGCCGGGTGTCGGTGGTGCCTCGCCGGGTGTCGGTGGTGCCATGCCGGGTGCAGGCGGAGCCATGCCGGGTGCAGGCGGGACGGGATCCGGTGTTGGTGGTGCCGTGCCGGGCGCTGGTGGTGCTGTACCGAGTGTTGGCGGCGCGTCCTTCGGGGGTAACGGGACCTCCGGGGGAGCCGGCAATACGACGGGCAGGGAGCTCGATGGGACCTGCTATCCCCTTTGCGAGAGCGCGAGCACCGATCCCGACGGTGACGGTTGGGGTTGGGAAGGGGAAGCGAGCTGCATCGTCGTGGGTTCGGCCCCCTACGACATGGGTACGCCTTGCAGCGGCGGTGGCAGCGGCAGCGGCGGCAACGGCAGCGGCGGATCCGGTGACGGCGGCGGGACTGGGGACAGCGGTGGCAGCGGCGACAGCGGTGGGACTGGGGACAGCGGTGGGACTGGGGACAGCGGTGGGACCGGCGGTGCAGGGGGTACCGTGGGCAGCGGCGGTTCCGGTGATCCGAACTGTTCCGCGACGGGCTTCCACGTCCGGGACGGCAAGGTCTTCGACAGCCGGTGCAATGAGTTCATCATGCGCGGCGTCAACTATCCCTATGCCTGGTACACGGACAGCGGGCAACAGCGGTTCGCCGACATGGCCTCGGCCGGAGCCAACACAGTTCGGGTGGTCATGTCGACGGGTGGTCGTTGGACGCGGACGAGCGGCAGTGAGCTATCCAGTATTCTCTCTTGGGCCAGGACGAACAAGCTCGTCGCGATGCTGGAGGTGCACGACTGCACGGGCTGGGGCGACGAATCCGCGGCGACCCACCCGGACGACTGCGTCGCCTACTGGCTCGGCAGTGAGATAGCCACGGTGCTCGCCGGCAATGAGGCCTACGCGATGATAAACATCGCCAACGAAGCCTTCGGCAACGACACCTCCGACCAATGGGCGTCCTTCCATGAAGGAGCAGTGGCCAGCCTGCGCAGCGGCGGCCTCCGCCACATGCTCGTCGTCGATGCGCCGAATTGGGGACAGGACTGGTCGAACACGATGCGGGACGGCGGCGGTGCCGACGCCATCTTCGAAGCCGACCCAGACCGCAACGTCGTCTTCTCCGTGCACATGTACGACGTCTACTCGAGCGCCAGCACCGTCACGAGCTACTTCACCAACTTCCTCACCAAGGGCCTGCCCCTCATCGTGGGCGAGTTCGCCGCCGACCACGGCGACCGAGGTGACGTCGCGGAGGACACGATCCTCCAGCTTAGCGAGCAGCATGGTGTTGGCTATCTCGGGTGGTCCTGGTCAGGGAACTCCGCTGATTTGGCTTCTCTCGACATCACGAACAACTTCAACGTCAGCAGCCTGACCACCTGGGGCGACCGCCTGATAAACGGGGCCAACGGGCTCGAGGAGACCTCACAGGTCTGTTCCGTCTTCGAATAGCCGCGTGACCCTCGCGCCAGGATCCGCTAGGAATGGGCGACTGACGGTGGCAGCGACAAGAAAGAGACTCCCCGCGGCGTTGGCCGCCCTCGCTGCCTTGGCAATGGGGGCCTATCTGTTCTGGATGCTGGCCGCGGAGCGCCGCGGGAGCTCGGCTCACCCTGCTTCGCTAGAGGCTCGGGCGCCCGCTCGCCCCAGGGCCGCGGCGCCGCCAGCGCGTCGAGCGCCCGCTCGCCCGACGGC
>JAEWRL010000051.1 GCA_023398955.1 Pseudomonadota bacterium | reverse complement strand
CAGCGAACGACCCCGAAGGCGGGTCACCCGGTGTCGGTGGCCCGGAAATGGTGCCGCGAGCGGGTCACCCGCTCTGCAGGAAGCCCGGCTCACGTCGCGGGAGCGGGTCACCCGCTCCTGGAAAGGCGCGATGTGCAATTGGCCCCGGGTCACCCGCGCAAAATTGCACGTGTCCGAGGAAGTATGTGCAGATGACCATGATCTCATGCAGTGAAGATGAAATTGGGAGCGGGTCACCCGTGCTAGATTGCCCGCGCCCTCTCCCAAAGAGCGGGTCACCCGCTCCTGGAAGGGGTGATGTGCAATTGGCACCGGGTCACCCGCACTAGATTGCACGCGTCCGAGGATATATGTGCAATTGACCATGATGGAATACAGTGGCGTGGAAATTGGGAGCGGGTCAATCGGGCTAAATTGCACATACCCACTCCAAGAGAGCAGGGTCACCGGCATGGCACTAAGGTTCGCTGCGGAAGGCGCCTTCTTGCACCCGGTCGGCCTGTAGTTGGTTGGCCTGAGAGGCCGCGCGTGCGCTTGTCGCGGAACCATCAACTGAATCCGCGCGTTGAACGCCACTGACAGGTCGCGCGTGCGCTTGTCGCGGAGCGCCGGTGGGCCGCGCGTGCGTCGGCACGGCTCTCGTTCCTCAGCCCCCGCACGCTACCTGAGCGAGCACTCGGTCGATGCGGTGCGTCAGCTCGATGGACGCTTCGACCTCGCTGGGCCGGGAAGACACGCTCTCTACGTTGCACCCGACAGTTAACCCCAAGTCGGCGGCGGTGGCGCAGACCTCGGCGAGTATATCCGTAGCGAGCTCCACGGAGCGTTCGAGTATGTCCTTCGCCGCTAGGAGGTCCCGTTTCACGTCCCGCGGAACCTCGACCCCGAGCCACTCGAGGAACTCCAGCGTCTGCGGGGAGCCGCAGGGGCTGACCGTGACCAACAGGGGAGGTACCGAGCCGCCCTCGTCCTGGGCGCGCCGGTGGACGTCGCGAAGCAGCCTCTGCGTCGCCGCCACGGACCACACAGTCTGGCTGACGAAGAACCTGCAGCCTTGACGTGCCTTGCTCCAAACACGACTGTCTTCGTCGCCAAGCGCCTGGTGGCGTTCGGCGATCATGACGCCGCCGAATGTCAGGTCTGGCGCGTGGCTTCGACACGCCGTGTAAGCGTCCTCCAACGGCATGGCTGCGGAGGCGCTCGCGGTGGGAGCACCCACGAAGACGGCGAGCCCGTCCCGGCGTCGCAGCTCCTGGACCCAGCGCTCGAAGGAGGTCTCGTGTCGCTGGGCGATGGCGTGGTAAACGACGCGCGGTAGCTTCCCCACCTGCAGCGTTTCGAAAGCGTAGGTGAGGGGGTCGACCTTCGGAAAGAACGGAAACGGACGCGGTCGAGCGTTGCGCGCGCTCTCGTCCTGCACGTCGTAGACGAGCAGGGCGTCGATCGGGAGCGCCGCGATGCGCGCGGACTGGGCAGCAGCGATGGCCAGCCGACGGTCGACGGGGGTCTTCTTGTTGGGGGGCACGATGGCGTAGGTGAGCCGGGGCCGAAAACCTGGACGTGGGCAGCTCTGCGGGGCATCGGCGGTGGCGGTCGCGGTGGCATCGGCGGTGGCGGACATGATTCTCATGACGCTGCCAGCTCGCCCGAGGGAGGACCAACGCATAATTCTCATCGATCCATGAGCGCTGATCATAGAAGAGCGCCCTGGCTTCGCCCTGGACTCCTCTTGCCGTCGCTACCGGTCCTTCGGTACCGTCGCTACCGGTCCTTCGTTGCCGTCGTGGTTGGCGGCATGGTGCGCGCCAGACGGATGAAATCGGCGACAAAGTCAGTCTGCTCGTCGGCTGTGCGAATGCCCAGGTAGATTCGCTTGTGGACCCCCCGTTTCCCGAGCCTCACGGGCACGACGGCAACCTTTTCCTGGTACTCGGTCACCAACCAGCCCGGCAACGCGGCGACCCCGCGCTCACAGGCGACCATCTGCAGCATGATCTCCGTCGCCTCGAGGACCTTGTGGCGCTGGGGCGTGACCCCAGCGGGGAGCAAGAAGTGGCTGAAGACGTCGAGCCGTTCGACATCGACAGGGTAGGTGAAGAGGGTTTCACTCTCGAGATCCGACGGGACGACGTACCTGCGCGGGGCGAGCGGATGCTGCGAGCCCACAACGAGCACCTGCTCGTAGTCGAAGATGGGTTCGAAGTGCAGCCCGTGGCGCCGCAAGGGGTCCGGGGTGACGAGCATGTCGATCTCGTGCCCGAACAAGGCGCCGACACCCCCGAACTGAAACCTCTGTCGCACGTCGAGGTCGACGTCCGGCCAGGCCCGCAGGTACGGTTCGACGACGCGCAGCAGCCAGCGGTAGCAAGGGTGGCATTCCATGCCGAGGCGCAGGGTGCCGCGCTCGCCCTTCGCGAGCTGGGCGAGCACTTGCTCCGTATGGTCGAACTGGGGCAGCACTCGCTGCGCGAAGGCGAGCAGGTAGCGGCCCGCTGGCGTCAGGCGGACGCCGCGCCCCTCCTTGCGCCAGATCTTTGTGTCGAAGAGCTGCTCCATGCGCTTGACGGTATGGCTCAACGCGGACTGGGTCAGGCCCAGGCTCTTGGCGGCGGCAGTGAGTGAGCCCTGTCGTTCGATCTCGCTCAACAATCTCAAGTGGCCGCGCTCGAGGTGTTCCATCTATGTCTCCCGTTCATGGATGCGTGAAGAACTACCATTGGTGCTCATGGCCGCAAGGGTCTAGGTTGGGGTCGAAGGAGGCAAGTTCTCGAGAATGGTCCGCATTCACAACCTGGGATTCCCCCGCATTGGCCGCGACCGCGAGCTGAAGTTCGCGCTGGAGAAGCACTGGAAGGGCGAGCTGACGCATGGCGAGCTGGAGGCGCTGGGCGTCGAGCTCAGGCGTCAGAACTGGCAGCGGCAGGCGAGCCTCGATCGGGTGCCTGTGGGCGACTTCTCGTTCTACGATCAGGTCCTCGACACGAGCTTCCTGCTCGGCAACGTGCCTGAACGGGTCGGGACGGGGACCGGGACCCGGGCTGGGGTCAGGAGCGGGACCCGGGCTGGGGTCAGGAGCGGGACCCGGGTTGGGCTCGGGACGGGGACTGGGGTGGGCGAGCCCCTGGACGCTTACTTCCGCGTCGCGCGAGGACGTGCTGCGGGTGACTCCGAAGGCGTCGCCGCTGGGGAGATGACCAAGTGGTTCGACACGAACTACCACTACATCGTCCCCGAGCTGTCGGCGCGGACGACGTTTCGGCTCGACGCTGCTCGGCTGCTCGCGCACCTGCAGGAAGCGCGTCAGCAAGGCGTCCGCGCCAAGCCTGTCATCATCGGTCCTGTCACCTATCTGTGGCTCGGCAAGGCCCAGGACGGCTCCGACAGACTCGAGCTCTTGCCAGCGCTGTTGCCGATCTACAAGGAGCTGCTCGCCACCCTGGCCAGCGAGGGCGTCGAGTGGGTCCAGCTCGACGAGCCAGCGCTTGTGACCGAGCTCGGTCCCGACTGGCAGAAGGCTTACCGCGACGCCTATGGCGACCCCTCCCAGGGGTTGCAGGGGGCTGGCTGCAAGCTGCTCCTGACGACATACTTCGGGCGCCTCGGCGAGAACCTGGAGCTCGTCACTGGGCTCCCCGTCGATGGCTTCCACCTCGATGCCGTGAGCGCTCCTGGCGAGGTGGAGCAGGTCGTCGCGACCCTCCCAGAAGGTCGGGTACTGTCGCTGGGTGTCGTGAGCGGTCGCAACGTCTGGAAGACCGATCTCGCCGAGGCGCTCGATATCCTGGAGCCCATTCGGAACAAGCTGGGCGAGCGGCTGTGGCTGGCGCCTTCGTGCTCGTTGCTCCACGTCCCCGTCGATCTCGCCAGCGAGCAGAAGCTCGATCCCGAGCTCCTGTCGTGGCTGGCTTTTGCGCAGCAGAAGCTCGAGGAGCTGAGCGTGCTCGGAGCCGCGCTGAGCCAAGGGCGCCATGCGGTGAGCGACGCCCTGAGGGAGAATGCGCGAGCGTTGGAGGGACGTCGCAGCTCGAAGCGGGTGCACGACCCTTCGGTGCAGGCTGCGCTCGAGAAGCTCTCACCTAGCCTGGGCCAGCGCAGGTCCCCCTATCCGCATCGCGCTGCTGTGCAGGCCCGAGCGCTCGGGCTGCCGAGGTTCCCCACGACGACGATCGGATCGTTTCCGCAGACGGCGGCGATCCGCAAGACGCGGAGCGAGCTCCGGTCCGGCAAGCTCGACAGTGCCGAGTACGAGCGCCGCATGCGCCAAGAGATCGAATGGGCGGTGCGCGAGCAGGAGAACCTAGGGCTCGACGTGTTGGTTCATGGAGAAGCGGAGCGCAACGACATGGTCGAGTACTTCGGCGAACGGCTCGAGGGCTATGCCTTCAGCCAGTTTGGCTGGGTGCAGTCCTACGGCTCTCGCTGCGTGAAGCCGCCCATCCTTTTCGGCGACATCAGCCGTCCGAAGGCCATGACAGTCGACTGGATCCGCTACGCCCAGTCCCTCACAAGCAAGCCGATGAAGGGGATGCTGACGGGCCCTGTCACGATCCTTAACTGGTCCTTCGTGCGTGACGACCAGCCGCGGTCCGTTTCCTGCTACCAGCTCGCGCTCGCCATTCGCGAAGAGGTCCAGGAGCTCGAGCGTGCTGGCGTGCGCATCATCCAGATCGACGAAGCCGCGCTGCGCGAGGGACTACCGCTCAGGAAGTCCGAGTGGCAGCAGTACCTGCGCTGGGCCGTCGACTCCTTCCGCATCGCCGCCAATGGCGTCGCGGACGAGACGCAGATCCATACCCATATGTGCTACTCGGAGTTCAATGACATCATCGAGGCGATCGCGGCGATGGACGCCGACGTGATCACAATCGAGACCTCACGTTCGAACATGGAGCTGCTCGACGTCTTCGACAGCTTCGAGTACCCGAACCAGATAGGCCCGGGCGTCTACGACATCCATTCCCCGAACGTACCGACCGAGGAGCAGATCATCCAGCTGATGCAGAAAGCCGCCGAGAAGATCCCCGCCGAAAGGCTCTGGGTGAACCCGGATTGTGGGCTCAAGACTCGCAGCTGGGATGAAGTGCTCCCGTCACTCCGGAACATGGTGAGCGCCGCCCAGCGGTTGCGCGCCGAGCTCGGTCGCTCCGACAGGATTCCCGCTGCCGGAGCCTGAAACTGGCTGCTGCTTGCTCCCGGTGCCGGGTTATGCTCTCGGTATGAAAACCGCGGTTTCGGTTCCGGACGAAGTCTTCGAGCAAGCCGAGCGCGCAGCGAAGCGGCTGAAGCTGTCGCGGATCTCGCCCAGCGTGAGATTCCTTGCCACGACCGCGCCATGGGCGTCGAGCACGCGTCGTGAGCCGTTGCGGCGGGCTCGTCCGCGCCGCGACGCCGTCACCAGGTGCCGAAATATCGCGAGTCGACAACCAGCGACTACGTCGGTGAGCCAAGAACGCGGCTGCAGCCATCCGCCTCATGGCCCCGCGTATACCGCCAAGCCTCCCAGGCAAGGCCCTTGTTGAAGGGACCCGCACGGCCTAACCTTGCAGCGGTCTCTCCCCGTCCAGGCGCCTCCAGACTTGGACCCCTCCAGAGTAAGCCTCCATGAACCCCCTTGGGTGCAAATCCCGCCCGGGCGCAATGATTGCGCGAAAAAGGAGCCAGACCTGAGCGTGTGATGGATAGAAGGGGCCTCCCGGTTGTGGATAATCGCGGTTGCGAAACAGTGACCCCCACAACGGA
>JAEWRL010000021.1 GCA_023398955.1 Pseudomonadota bacterium | reverse complement strand
CAGTTGAAGTCGAAGCATGCTGCGCTCCCTGGAGCATGCCTCAAGCACCATGGAAAAGTTTTCGGCGTACAGCGCCGGGCACGGGCACGGGCACGGGCACGGGCACGCATTCAGGGACAGGCCCTAGCCCGCTGCAGGCGCGGCAGCATCGAAGTCGTCAAATTCGTCGAAGTTGTACTCGTCTGGCGCCAGGTTATCAAAGCGCGTGTAAGCGTTCGTGAACTTCGTCATCACCTTACCGGTGGGGCCGTTGCGTTGCTTGGCGATGATGATCTCCGCGAGGCCTTTGTCCGGGCTGTCCTGCACGTAGTACTCATCCCGGTAGATGAACATGATGGCATCGGCGTCCTGCTCGATCGCGCCGGACTCACGCAGATCGCTGAGCTGGGGTCGTTTGTCCTTCGTGTTACGGGTTTCGACCGAGCGGTTGAGCTGACTCAGTGCCAACACGGGAACGCTCATTTCCTTCGCGAGCTGCTTCAGGCCGCGGCTAAGCTCACTGATCTCCTGCTCGCGGCTCTGGGCATCGCGGCGGCCCTGCATCAGCTGCAGGTAGTCGATTGCCACGAGCCCGAGACCTTGGGCGCGAAGATCCTCGTCGCCCCGCTCCACGAGCGCCTTGAGCCGGCGCACCTTGGCTCGGAGATCCAACATAGTAAGCCCCGGCGTGTCGTCGATCCAGATGGGACACCGCCCAAGGCGCGCGGCGGCCTCGGTGAGCCGGCTCCAATCCTCCTGCTGAATGTCTCCGCTCCGAATCCGCCCTACGTCCACCCGCGACTCGGCAGCTAACAGACGTGCGGCGAGCTGTTCCCGCGGCATTTCTAGGCTGAAGAACGCGACACCCCAGCCGGGGCGTTCCTCCGGAGGGGCAAAGGGGTCCTCCCCTCCGGGTGGGTCCACCAACGTCGCGCGAGCGATGTTGGCTGCCATGTTGAGCACGAAGGACGTCTTCCCCATCCCGGGACGACCAGCGACAATGTAGAGATCACCGCCGTGTAGCCCGGCGCATTTGCGGTCGAGCTCAGTGAAGCCGGTGGGCACACCCGTGATGCCGCCGCCGCGTCGCGACGCCTCGTTCAGTATCTCGAAGGCGCCTCGGATGGCTTCACGCAGCGGCACTACCGTCGAGCCCTCGGGGATTCGAGCGATCTCAAAGACGGCCTGCTCCGCGCGATCGATGTAGTCTTGCACCTCACCCGTATCGCCGTAGCCTTCCGCGGCGAAGCGATGGCAGGTGGCGATGAGCTGCCGTACACGCCATTTCTCACGAACGACGCGAGCATGAATCTCCACGTTCGCGACCGCGGGCGTGGCGTCCGTCAGTTGTGCCAGATAGGGTGTGCCGCCAATCTGCTCGAGACGCCCCCTGTCTCGCAGCCAGGTAGCGACCGAGACGATGTCGATGGGCTTGCTCTGAGCTTGGAGCTCGACGACAGCCTCGTAAACCCGGCGATTGGCGTCTGCGTAAAAGTGCTCGGGACGCAGGACCTCTTGCACGGCATCGAACGCCTCAGAGAACAGCAGAACTGCGCTGAGGACTGCACCCTCGGCGTCGAGATCATGAGGCGGGATTCGACCGGGTGCCAGCTCGAGGCGCTGTTCGCTCTCACGGAAACGCCCACGGTCGTTCTTCGACATCACCGCGCACCCTAACCCTGCCGTCGGAGGCCTGCAACGGATCAGCCGTACTCCCACAAAGCACAACGCCCCGAACCGTAGAGGCTCGGAGCGTTGCGGGAGCCGGCGGGGTAGCCCCCCGGGCGGCTCGGTGTAGGGTCAACCGTCAGCTCTTCTTCACGACCTCGACGCGCAACTGTGCCGTCACGTCGCCATGCAGCCTTACCGGAACCTCGCTGAGCCCCAGCCGCTTGATGGGTTCGCTGAGATCCAGCTTGCGGCGATCGATTTCGAGGCCAATGGCTGCGAAAGCTTCCTCGATGTCCTTCGCCGTAACGGAGCCGTACATCTTGTTCTCGTCGCCCACCGCGCGCTCCAACTTGACAGCGGTAGACTCCAGCTTTTTGGCCAGCTCCTTGGCGGCGTCGAGCTCCTTCTGAGCACGCACGGCCGCCTGCTTCTTCAAGTCGCCGATGCGCGCCAGGTTCGCTTCCGTCGCCGGCACGGCAATGCCTCGCGGGAACAGATAGTTCCTGGCGTAGCCAGGACGAACCTTCACGACATCGCCGCTGTCCCCAAGCTCTTCTACCGTATCCTGCAGAACCACTCGAATTGCAGTCGCCATGGGTCCTCCTACTCGTTCGACGTGAAGGGTAGAAGCGCGATGTTGCGCGCCCTCTTGACTGCCAAGGTGATCCGCCGCTGGTGCTTGGCACAAGCGCCCGAGATTCGGCGTGGCACGATCTTGCCACGTTCCGTCACGAAGTACTTCAGCGCCTGCGGGTCCTTGTAGTCGATAGTCAGCGATTCATCGGAGCAGAATGCGCAACCCCGACGCCGACCGCGACGGAAACCTGCTGACTCGCCCCTGTCCTGGGAACGTCCAAACTGACTCATTTGCCTTCCTCCCGGTTCTCGCTCTCCGAGGACTCCTGAGCCGGAGCCTGCGCCTGCGTCGGCGTGTCGCTCGATTCGGCAACCTGGTTCTGGTTCGTCGAGTAGTCGGAAGAGTCGTCTCCGCGGCGTCCACGGTACTCCACCCCTTCGAGGCCCAATGTCTGGGCGAGCGTCGGCTCGGGCTCGTCCGGATCGGGTGGCTGCACCTCCTCGAACTTGACGGCGTCGGGGTCGACATTCATCGCTTCCCAGTCGACCTCCTCCGTCACGAGAACCGTCTGGAACTTGAGGACCTCGTCGAACATCCTGAGATTGCGCTCGATCTCTGTCACGAGCGCGCCTTGCCCCACGTACTTGACGTAGACGTAGACGCCTCGAGTGTTGCCCTTCACGGCATACGCGAGCAGTCGGCGACCCCAGTTCTCCACCAGGGTGAGGCGACCGTTCTCGCGCTGGACGACGTCCTCGATGCGCTTGGCGACCTTGGCCGCGGCCTCACCGGCGACGGCCGACCGCATGACATAGATAGTTTCGTACTCGCGATATCGTGGCTTTGCCACCTGGGCTGCTGCTACTGCTGCTGACATATCCTCTCCTTCCGGACGAAGGCCCCCAACCTCTGGGAGCAAGGAGACCGCGTCAGGGCGACTTCGTTCGCCTGTTGACGTGGTTTGCTGCCGCCGAGAAACCACTCTCGACGACGGCTCGAACGGCCTCGACGGCCATCCCAAGCACACGATCCAGCTCGGGCTCGGCACTTGGGGGGAACGCTTCTAGCACATAATCGACGATGGTCCCGACAGAGTCGGGATCAGGGCGCCCGATCCCGAGGCGCAACCTCGAGTAGTCAGTGCCGCCCAACTCCTGAGCGAGCGACCGAAGGCCATTGTGCCCCGCATGACCCCCTCCGTGCTTCAACCTCAAGGAACCGAACGGCAGGTCGAGCTCGTCATGGATGACCAAGATCTCCCTGGTCGCGACCTGATACGAACGGGCAACGAGCGCGGCGCTCAGCCCGGACAGATTCATGAAGGTCAACGGCTTCAGTAGCAACAGCGGTCCCCGCGCCCAGGAGACGCGCCCCAGCAGTCCCTGGGCCTCCCGGGTCCAAGCCACAGACGTCGACTGAGCCAGCCGGTCGATCGCCATGAAACCGATGTTGTGCCGGGTGCGCTCGTAGCGTGGTCCCGGGTTACCGAGTCCGACGATCAAGCGTACTTGTACCTCACCGGTCCCGAAGGGCTCGTCGCGTTGCAAGCTCAGCTTGTCGACTTGGCAGCGTCACCGGCTGGTGCTTCAGCCCCGTCGGCCTTCGCTTCAGCCTCATCGCCAGCGCGCTTTTCCGCAACGACAGAGACGATGGTCTGCGTTGGGGGCAAGCGGACCTCGACGCCCGCGGGGAGCGACAGATCACTGACGTGAGCGTGATCGTCCTTGCCCATCTCCGTGACGTCGTAGACGATCTTCGCGGGTGCATCAGCGGGCTTGCAACGCACTGGCAGCTTCCGGAAGACCTGACTCAGAACACCGCCGAGAACCACGCCCTTGGCTTTGCCCACGGTCTCGAAGGGCACGTCGAAGTCACACGCCTTTTCGAGGGAGATGTGGAGGAAGTCGGCATGCAGCAGGTGGCGCCCGACGGGATGATACTGGTAGTCATTGAGCAGCACACTGAGTGTGCGGCCATCGTCCAGGGTGAGCTCCACGACGCTGTTGCGACCACGCTCGCTTTGGAGCACAGCGGCCACGTCTTTGGGCGAAACCTGGATACCCTGCGCGTCGAGATCAGGACCATACACAACGGCGGGAATGGCTCCCTCGCGACGCAAGCGCCGGGCGACGCCCTTGCCAGACTGACTACGAACGGTGGCGGAAACCTTGATGAGCTCCATGACTTGATGCTTTCTTCTAATGGTCGCGACCCAGCATTCAGACGAACAGCGAGCTGACGGAGTCGCTATTGTGGATGCGACGTATCGCTTCGCCCAGTAGCTTTCCGATCGAAAGGAAGCGTATCTTGGAGCAGGCAGCTACCTCCTCCGACGGTGGTATCGAATTGGTGACCACGACCTCGCTCAAGACTGACGCCTCGATGCGTTGAACTGCGGGCCCACTCAGGACCCCATGGGTGGCGCACGCTACCACACTCCGCGCCCCACCGTCCATCACAGCCCTGGCAGCATTACAGAGCGTGCCAGCAGTGTCGATCATGTCATCAATGATGATGCAGTCGCGGCCCTCCACGTCTCCGATGATGTGCATCACCTCGCTGACGTTTGCTCTCTCTCTCCGCTTGTCGATGATCGCCAAGGAAGCCCTGAGGCGCTTCGAGTAAGCTCGAGCGCGCTCGACCCCGCCCGCATCCGGAGAGACGACGACGACGTTCTCGTCGAAGTTCGGCTTCAGGTAGTCCTCCAGGAAGACCGGCAGTGCATAGAGATGATCGAAAGGAATGTCGAAGAACCCTTGGATTTGGCCCGCGTGCAGGTCGACGCCCAGAACCCGCGTCACACCAGCGGCCACGAGGAGATCCGCCACAAGCTTCGAAGTAATCGGCGTGCGGGGCGCCACCTTGCGATCTTGACGCGCGTAGCCGTAGTACGGGATCACGGCGGTAATGCTCTCGGCAGATGCCCGGCGGAGAGCGTCGCACATGATGAGAAGCTCCATCAAGTTGTCGTTCACCGGCGAGGACGTCGGCTGTACGACGTAGCAGTCCATGCCGCGTACGTTCTCGCGGATCTCGCAGAACGTCTCACCATCACTGAAGCGCGCCACCCTCGCCTCACCGACATGGATGCCCAGCACCGCTGCGATCTCCTGCGCAAGCGCCAGGTTCGAGTTACCGCTGAGTAGGCGTATGGAACGTTCGGCCATGACAAGCACCGCCTCGAGCCGCATAAGCCTTTGAAAGCACTGTATTTCCGCTTTCCGATGCGCCGAAGCGGGCGGACAACTAGCAGTCGAACCCTTCCGTGTCAACGCTGGGCGCTGGAAGAGGAGGTGATGCGGGGCGACCCAGGACCGAGGGCGGGAGCGCTTGCGGCCGTGTGGCCAAGAAAGTGAGTCCACGAAGGAGCCTCGCTACCCGTCCAAGCGCCCCGCTCTGCGTGGCTTCAGCCGTCAATGAACATGCGGTCGGGCGCTTCGAGGTAGCGAATGACCTCCTTCGCGAAGGCAGCTCCCACGTGACCGTCGATGATGCGGTGATCGAAGGACAGGCTCAGCAACATTACCTGACCCACGACGATCTGATCGTCCTTCACTACTGGCCGCTTCTTTATCTCGTGCACGCCGAGGATGGCCACCTCGGGGTAGTTGATGACAGGGGTGGCGAACAGTCCGCCCTCCTTCCCCAAAGACGTGATGGTGAACGAGGAGCCGCCCAGGTCCTCGGCTCGCGTCTTTCCGGCTCGCGCCGTGGTGGCCAGGCGGTTCAGCTCGACCGCGATCTGCAGCACGCTGAGGCGATCTGCTCCACGGATCACCGGGACGATGAGCCCCGACTCGGTCGCCATGGCGATTCCGATATCGAAACTCTCGGGATAGACCATTTCCATCGCGGCGTCGTCGACGAGGCAGTGCAGCTGCGGGTGCTTCTTCAGTGCGCCGACGACAGCCTTCAGGATGAACGGCAAGTAGGTAACTTTGACGTCGTGCTCCGCAGCGAGCTCGCGCGTGCGTTGATGCAGTTCCATCAGCGCCGTGACGTCGCACTCCTCCACGTAGGTGAAGTGCGCTGCCGTGCGTGTCGACCGCGCCATGTTCTCGAAGATGCGCTTGCGAAGACCGCGGATCGGGGCGCGCTCCTCAGTGCCGCCCTTGGGAACGGATGCGGCTTGGGGCGCCGTCTGTGGCGCGGCGCCACTCTGGCTCTGCTGGTATCGCTCGATGTCTTCTCGAGTGACCTGACCGCTTTTGCCCGATGGGGGCACACGCCTGAGATCGATGCCCTGCTCGCGCGCCAGCTTTCGTGTCGCCGGCGACGCCAGCGGTTTGTCCGTGAAGTGTCCCTCAGACGCGGTGCCCTTGGGGGACCCACCCGCGTACAGAGACGTGCCTGGAAGCTCGTTCTTGATGTCCCCGACAGCCGATGCGGCCGGGCCCTCGTCCTGTTTCGATTGTGCCCCACCTTCTTGGCCAGGCACCACACCCCTACGCGAATCGGGCGCGGCATCTGCGGCAGCGGGTGCCGCGGGCTCCTCGTCCTTCTCCTGCTTCTCCTCCTTCGCAGCCGGGTCGGGAGGCGCAGCCTCGGTCGCACCGCCTTCACCAACATCGAACACGACGAGAACGCTCCCTACCGGCACGACGTCGCCCGGGTTGGCACGCAACTCAGCGATGCGACCAGCCTTTGGGGCGCTGATGGTGACCGTCGCCTTGTCGGTCATCACCTCGACCATGTCCTGGTTCTCTTCGATCGAATCGCCAGCATTCACGAGCCAGCTTACGACCTCTCCCTCGGTGACGCCCTCGCCGATGTCCGGCAACCTGAACTCGAATTTCGCCATGTCCTTCTGGTAGCTCCTGCTGTGTTCCGCTCTCTCAGGCGCGCGCGACGTTGAGAATTGCGGGAAGAATGCGGTGCGAGAGTGGGAGGTATTCCATCTCGAGGCTGTACGGAAAAGGGGTATCGAAGCCGGTGACTCGGATGGGTGGGGCCTCCAGATGATAGAACGCCTTCTCGCACACGAGGGTGACCACCTCCGCGCCAAAACCGCACGTTCGAGGAGCCTCGTGCACCATGACCAGCCGACCAGTCTTTTTCACACTCGCTACGACGGTCTCGATGTCGACGGGCCACAACGTACGAAGGTCGATGACCTCGGCGTCCGTTCCAACCTCGGACGCCCTTTGAGCGGCGTCAAGCGCTTCATAGAGCATGGCGCCGTACGCGATTACTGTCACGTCGCTCCCCTCGCGAGCCACCCGCGCCGATTCGAGTGGCACGACGTACTCACCCTCCGGGACCTCCCCCTTGGCTGCGCGGTACACGCGCTTCGGCTCGAAGAACACCACCGGATCTGGATCCGCGATGGCCGCGAGCAGCAGCCCTTTGGCATCGTAGGGGTTCGACGGAACGACCACTTTGAGCCCGGCCGTATGGATGAAGGGCGCCTCGGGGTGCTGGGAATGGTAGTGGCCTCCGCGGATTCCGCCGCCTACTGGGCTGCGAATCACCATCTTCGCCGGATACTCGCCGCCGGAGCGGTAGCGGTACTTCGCTAGCTCATTCACAATCTGGTCGTATCCGGGCCAGATGAAGTCAGCGAACTGAATCTCGGCCACCGGAACCAAGCCGTAGAGGGCCATGCCAACCGCGGTCCCGATGATGCCATTCTCGCTCAATGGAGTGTCGATCACCCGCGCTTCCCCGAACTCCTCCTGGAGGCCCGCGGTAACCCGGAACACCCCGCCAACTCTGCCGACGTCTTCTCCCATCACCAAGACGCGGTTGTCGGCTCGCATGGCGGTGCGCAGGGCGTCGTTGATGGCTTGAACCATGTTCATCTGGGGCATGAGATTCTCCGCACGGCCTTATTGGTCGATGGGGCCACAAACATCAATGCGTGCGCGGCGCGCGAGGACCCTGGACGAGTTGCGCCCGCTGTTCCCTCAAATGCCAGGGCGGTTCAGCGTAGACGTCGTCGAACATCGACTCCAGCGGTGGGGGCGGGGTGGCTTCTGACGACGCCACTGCCTCGCGAAACGCCGCGTCCACTCGCTCCACGAACTCCCGCTCCCGCGCGTCGTCCCAGTGCCCGTGGATCTCCAAGTGGCGTCGCAGACGGCACACGGGGTCCCTCGGCAGCCAGGGTTCGAGATCGGCCTTGCCTCGATACCGGTCCGGGTCGTCGCTCGTCGAGTGGCCGCCGAGGCGATAGGTCAAGGCCTCGATCAGCGTTGGCCCCTCGCCACGCTGGGCGCGTTTGACCGCGTCTCGAACGACGGAGACCACTGCGAACACGTCGTTTCCATCCACGAGGACCCCTGGCATGCCGTAAGCCTCGGCCTTGATCGCCAAGGTTGCGGTGGCGGTCTGCTGCCGTGTCGGCACGCTGATCGCCCACCCGTTGTTTCGGCAGAAGAAGACGACGGGCAACTTGAAGACACCCGCGAAGTTCATGCCACTGTGGAAGTCGCTCGAGCTGGTGGCCCCATCCCCGAAGTACACGAGCGTGGCAAGGTCCTCTCCACGGATCTTAGCGGCCCAAGCGAAGCCAACCGCCTGGGTGATCTGCGTCCCTACGGGTGAGCTCACCGACCCATAGCGTTTCTCTCTGCTCGTGAAGTGGTCGGGCATTTGGCGCCCACGCACCACGTCGCGCGCATTGCCGAACATATTGTCCATGAAGCGCTGCAGGTCGAACCCGCGCACGAGAGCAGAGCCAAGCTCCCGGTAACAGGGGAACACCCAGTCCTGCGCGCGCATGGCCTGTGTTGCGGCACAGATAGCCCCCTCCTCGCCGTGCGAACCAACGTGGAAGCCGACCCTGCCCTGCCGTTGGAGCGCGACAAGCCTCTCGTCGAGCAGGCGTGTCTTGAGCATGTGTCGGTACAGGGAGACCACCTCTTCTGGAGAGAGGCCCGGGTCGAGCGTCGGATCCAGGCTGCCGTCATCACGCATGACGCGAACTAGGGAGAATTCCTCTTGCTCCGGTTGACTTAACTTGATCGCAGTTGCCATCATGGTGCTCATCGGATGCCCCTACTAAGCGCTGGCTGAGCCTAGTCCATCCGTCGCCTTGGTGTCACGTCCCGGGCGGGGAGAAAGGGGGATCATCGAGCACCACGAGCGTTGCCTGCGCATAGAATAGTTCGCACTTGTCGGTCCTCCGCGCCGCTGCTTCGCAGGATGCACCACGTCCCCACGCTGCGCTCGGATCCGGCCACGACCGTGCGCGGAAAGCTGCCCGCGGCTCACCCCTCCTCGGGATCCGACAAGCCTTCGAAGCCGTCCACATCGCAGCGCAGTTTGGCTACTGAGCCAACGGCTGCCTCATTGCCTCGACGAAGGCTTCGGCCGCATGATAGCTAGAGCGCACCAACGGGCCGGAAGCCACGAAGGAGAAGCCGAGCTCCCTTCCTGCCGCGTCATAGGCAGCGAACTGCTCAGGCGTGACGTACCGGTCGACGGGAGCATGCTTCGGGGTTGGCCTGAGGTACTGGCCCAGCGTCACGATATCTACCCCGTGCGCGCGGAGGTCTTCCATCGTCGCGAACACCTCGTCATCCGCTTCCCCGATGCCCACCATGATGGAGCTTTTGACGTAGCGCTCAGGAGCGCGTTCCTTTGCATGAGCCAACACGTGAAGGGAGCGGTCGTAGCTGCAGCGGCGGTCGCGAATCATGGGCGTGAGACGGCGAGTGACCTCGATGTTGTGTGCGAAGACGTCTGGTGCGGAGTCCACCATCGCCTCGATATCCGCCGGCCGCCCGCCAAAGTCGCCGACGAGCGTCTCCACCAGGAGACCGGGCTGGTACCGCCGAAGCGCGCGCACCGCTTCCCCCATGTGTGCGGCGCCGCCATCCGGGATGTCGTCCCGATCAACCATCGTGAGCACGACGTACTTCAGACCAAGCGCGGCGACGGCCTCGGCCACGTGCTCCGGCTCCTCGCGATCGACGACCCCCCGCGGATTACCGCTCGTGACAGCACAGAAGCGACAACCCCGTGTGCACGTGTCCCCGAGGAGCATGACCGTCGCCGTTCCGGCACGCCAGCACTCGCCGACGTTGGGGCAGCGGGCTTCTTCGCAAACCGTGTAGAGCTTGAGACTGCGGAGGGTGCGCTTGATTGTGTTGTACTTCTCACCACCGGGAGCGCGGACCTTGAGCCACGCTGGCTTGGGGCCGTCTACCATCGCGCTCGATCTCGCTTGCTGGGAGTCCTTCATGGCACGATTCACCCTAGGACGTCGTCGAGCTGCTTGCCACTACGGCCACTCAGGTTCCGGAGCCAGTCCGACCCAGATGATCGGTATCCACGGGCTGAACCACGCCGCGCTCTGTGAAGATAGCCGTGACGAGAGCTGCCGGCGTGACGTCGAAGGAGGGATTCTCGGCCGCCACACCTTCGGGAGTGATGCGCTGTCCCCGGAAGTGGGTCACCTCGGTCTCTGGCCGCATCTCGATTGGGATATCGGCACCCGATGGGCACTGAAGATCGACGGTACTCCACGGCGCGGCGACGTAGAAGGGACACCCATGGCGCTCTGCCATGCAAGCGACGCCGTAGGTCCCAATCTTGTTGGCGACGTCGCCATTTGCTGCAATGCGGTCCGAACCCACGACCACGGCGTCTATTTGTCCCTTGGCGAAGAAGCTCGCCGCACTCGAATCACCGATTACCGTCACGGGGATGCCGTCACGGTGAAGCTCCCAGGCCGTCAGGCGCGCTCCCTGCAGCCATGGTCTGGTCTCGTCCGCAAAGACCCTCGCTACCTTGCCCTGGCGATGGGCGGCACGAATCACCCCGAGGGCGGTGCCGAACCCGCCCGTGGCGAGCGCGCCCGCGTTGCAGTGCGTCAGCACTGTGGACCCTCGTGGTATGCTTGCGGCGCCCAGCTCACCCATCCGGCGGTTTGCCTCGACGTCCTCCCTGTGGATGCGCCGCGCCTCCTCCGCTGCTTCTTGCCAGAGCTCGGAATCGGGCGTCGATGCCGTCGCCGTGAGCACGCGGTTCACGGCCCACGCGAGGTTCACGGCCGTGGGTCGAGCGCGACGGAGCTCAGCCGCTGCGGCCAGCAGGTGGGTCCTGCCGCGACGGGCCGCGAGCGCGAGGCCGTAGGCCGCAGCGATGCCAATGGCAGGAGCACCTCGTACCACCATATCCCGAATCGCCCCTGCAACCTCGTTCGCATCGACTGCCTCGACGTAATACTCCCGTTCGGGCAAGCGACGTTGGTCCAGGAGGAACACGCGCTCGTTGCAAAGGGAGAGTTCGGCTGCGGAGTACGATGCGCCGCTGAGCGGGGACGGATGCGGCAATGGCAGCGTCACGCGCCGCTCCCAAGGAGCTTCTCGAGGGTTTCGTTGACGAGACGCGGATCGGCCGAGCCCTTGGTCTGTTGCATGATCTTCCCTACGAAGAACCCGATGATGCCCTTCTTCCCGGCGCGCACGGCGGCGGCCTGCTCGGGGTGGGATGCCAGCAGAGCGCGGCACATGTCCTCGACGGCCGCGGCGTCTGCCATCGGTGCCACCCCGAGCTCCTCGACGACCTCTTTGGCGCTGCGCGTCGTGCCCTCCATGGCGGAGAAGACTTGCTTGGCGATCTTGCCGTTTATCTTGCCCGACTCGACTAGTGAAACCAATTCTGCCAGCTGTTCCGGGGTTACCGTGAACTCCGCGTCGAGACCGTGCAACTTCGCGCTCCGCAGCACCTCCGTCTGCATCCAGTTCGCCAACCGGATGACATCACTGCAGTGCTCTCGGGCGCGCTCGAAGAACCGCACGTAACCGGGGTGCTGACTCAGGGTCGCAGCGGTCTGAACACTGAGGCCCAGCTCTCCCGTCCAGCGTGCCCGCACAGCATTCGGCAGCTCCCCCAGCTGCTCCCGTTGGGCCTCCACCAGGGCCTCCTCGACGATCATCGGGGGCAGGTCGGGCTCCGGGAAGTAGCGGTAGTCGTGCGCCTCCTCTTTGGAGCGAAGGGTGCGCGTGAGCCCTGTCTCCGGGTCGAACGCACGGGTCTCCTGCTGCACGTAGCCACCGGTCTCGACGATCCCCACCTGTCGAGCAACTTCGGCTTCGATGGCCCTCTGAACGAACCTGAAAGAGTTGAGGTTCTTCAGCTCGCACCGGGTTCCCAGCTTCTCGTCGCCGCACCGACGAATCGAGACGTTCGCGTCGCAACGGAAGCTCCCTTCTTGGAGGTTGCCGTCGTTCACACCGATGAAGACCAAGACGTCTCGTAGCGCCTTCATGTAGGCAGCAGCTTCGGCGCTGCTGCGCATGTCGGGCGCGCTGACGATCTCGATGAGCGGCACACCCGTGCGGTTGAGGTCCACAAGCGAGTCGCCGCCCACACCGTGAACGTTCTTGCCCGCGTCCTCTTCCATGTGAATCCGGATGATCCCAACGCGTCGCCTCACGCCATCGACCTCAATCTCGAGATGGCCATTGGTTGCCAACGGCTCTTCGTACTGGCTTATCTGGTAACCCTTCGGCAGGTCGGGATAAAAGTAGTTCTTACGGGCGAACACGCTGCTGCGCTGGATCTCACAATCGAGTGCCAACCCCGCCCGTACGGCCATCTGCACGGCCGCGCGGTTCAGCACGGGAAGGGATCCGGGCAAGCCGAGGCACACGGGGCAAACATTCGAGTTCGGCGTACCCCCGAATGCTGTGGAGCACGGACAGAATAGCTTCGTGCGCGAAAGCAGCTGCGCGTGGATCTCCAACCCGATAACAGTCTCGTAGTGCGTCGACACGGTGGAGCTTTACTACTCCGAGCGCTGCATGGGTCAACCACGCCGACTGTTGCTCAGCGCGCTGGCGCGATCGGGCACGCCAGGTTCGTCGCAAACTGGCCGGCCACCTCGACGATGAATACGCAAAGCGCGCTGGCGGGATCGAACCCCTGTGCACCGTACTCAACGGGGCCCGACGCCTCGCGAAGCGGAACGCGATGACACTCGCCACGACGCCGCGGCCGGCGTCATGGGCTGCTCGCACACACCCTAATCTTTGTGTCCGTGGTGCGCGCGATCGATGCCGGGATGGGTCGCCTCTCCCGGCTCGTGCCGGGGGTTCTCGGTCTGGTACGTGCCGTCGCGCCCGGGAAATGTCATCAGCACATCTTTCTCGTAGATGAACTGGTCCCGCGAGTCGTACGGGACGGCATGGATGCCCGTGTCCATCCGGATGGCGTCACAAGGGCACGCCTCGACGCAGAAGCCACAGAAGATGCAGCGTAGCTCGTCGATGACGAACCGAGCCGGATAGCGCTCGTACCCGCGACGAGGATCGCCCTCCGGGTACTCCGCGGGCTCGATGTGGATGCACTGCGCCGGGCACGCCGTCGAGCAACAAAGGCAGGCCACGCAACGTGGGGACCCGTCTTCACGGTGCATCAGCCGATGCTGCCCGCGAAAACGGGCAGGATAGGGACGCCGTTGCTCGGGATAGGAGATGGTGTTCACCCCCTCGTTGATCGCCTCCGTGTTCGGATCTGGACGCTGCCCCAGAGCCATTTCCTTCGTGTTCCGAAAGAAGTGACGCATGGTGATCCCGAGCCCGCGGGCAACCTCGGGGAAGTACGCCTGCACTGTCGCGGTGCGCTCCGTGCGGTGCACCGGAACCCCGACGACCTTGCGCGGCCCTAGCGGTTCAGTCATTGGTCAAGCTCCCATTCGGGCCGAGCGCGTCCGTCCGACGAAACGCGCGTAGTTGACGGAGGATGTCCCTGGCATGGGTCGGTATTCGGCTGGCGTGAGCATGAAGAGTAGCAGCGCGACGAACGCCGCGGCGCCTGCTAATGCCACGACCAACTCCGTCACGTCTCCCAGGTAAACGAGTGCGGCTTGGACATGCGTGCCTGCGCTCAGCACCGCTAGCACGACCAGACCCGTCGCGAGGATATTGACGAGGGATGCGGGGAGTAGCTTCTTCCAACACAGACTCATCAGCTGGTCGTAGCGGAAGCGAGGCAGCGTCCAGCGCACTGTCAGCTGCACCCAGCAGAGTACGACCGTCTTACCCACGAACCCCAAGACCCCGAGCAGGATGACGAGTCCGTGCGGCAGCGCGGCTTCGAAGTAGACAGTATCCCCGAGGGCCACACGCAGCCCATCCGGATCGAGGAATGGCAGGTGCCACCCGCCGAAGAACAGCGAAACCATCAAGGCCGACGCGGTGACCATCGTGACGTACTCGGCGAAGAAGAACATGGCGAACTTCATTCCGGAGTACTCGGTGAAGTATCCGGCGACGATCTCGCTTTCACCTTCGGGTAGATCGAAAGGCGTCCGCTTGGTCTCCGCGATTGCCGCAGCAAAGAAGAGGATGAACGCGAAGGGCTGGACGAAGATGCCCCAAGTATTCGCTGCCTGCCACTGAACCATGTGGTCGATGCGCAGCGTTCCGTAGATCATGAACACACCGATCAGAGTCAGGCCCAGGGTCACCTCGTAGGACACCATTTGCCCCGCGGCGCGGAGTCCACCGAGCAGACTGAACTTGTTGTCACTCGACCACCCCGCCAACGCCGCACCGACGATGCCAGTCCCAGCCATCGCGAAGAAGAAGAGGATTCCGACGTTCGCGCTCAGAACCTGCAGTGGCACCATCGGACCACGGCACTCTCCTGTGGCTGGCACGTTCGTCGCGACGCCCAGAATGTCTCCGGCGCGATCGGCAACCAAGCAAACCGAGTCCCCGAACGGAACCACCGCGAGCAGCACGAGCGCTGGAAAAAAGGCGATGAAGGGGGCCAGCCCGTGCAGGAAGCGGTCTGCACCCGGTGGAACGAAGTCCTCTTTGAACATCGTCTTCAGGCCGTCAGCGGCCGGGTGTAGCAGTCCCAGCATACGGAGCCCGACCTTCTCATGATTGCGGAGGCTCCAGGCAGCGTAGGCCGCTCCACCCACGACAGCGAACGCGAAGAGCGCTGGACTCGACCGGTACCCCACCTCCACGATACCGTCGCCCAACGCCGTGCCGTCGAAGACCGCGGCGGCTGCAATGATGAGGGCGTGCAGCAACAGGCCTGCGTACACGATGCGCCGCGGGTCCCCGATGCTCTCCAGGAACCGATCGAAGCTACCGTTCGGTCCGCGCACCCGCACGCGGCCGGCAATGATCAAGCCGGTGACCCACAGGGCTGCCACGGCAAGGTGCAAGTAGAGGATTGCCCTGGAAGCTCGCTCCTCCCCTTCGACAGGGAAGGCCATGACCAGCCAAACAGCCAGCGCTGCAATCGCCAGCGCAGGGAGCAACAGGCCAGCCATGGCAAGCCCTTTGGGGAGGAAGACCACGGCCCGATTGGGGCCGATGCGGTCCTGAATCATGGCGCCCTGTCGCCGATCAGCCCATGTCAGCAGGCCTCCCAGCCCGAGCCCGAACAGCACGACAGCTACAGCCTTGGCAGTGTGCAGCAATACATCCAGAACCGTCATGCGTTAGCTCCTGGTTCCCTCGAGTTGCGTGGGCTCATTCGGGGATGACTCGTAGCCCAGGACAGCCCGGACTTCTGAAAGCTTCTTATAGGGGAACGGTTTGCCCAGCGCGCGGGCCAAATCCGCGAGGAGCTTCCACGCCGGCAGCGAGTCGCCCAGCGGAGAGATGGCGCGCTCGCTCTTCTGCGCGATGCCGTCGAGATTGACGAAAATGCCGTCGTACTCCGCCCAGCTGCTAGCAGGCAGCACGGCGGTGGCATGCCTCACGAACGGCCCTTCGTGACTTGCGATAGCCACGACCGAAAGCCCTGAACGCCCAAGCGCCGCCTCGCGCTCGGGAAGCGATGCGTGGGAACCGAGAACCAAGAGGTGAGTGACGGCCCCTGCGTCGATGTCACTGGCGAGCGCGGCGAAATCACGCAAGTCGCGAGCCCCTTGCAGCTCGTGAAGCCCGCGACGATTGGGATTACGATCCCCGGTCATGAGCACGCCGTCGCCCTCTGCATCGGGACGGGCACTGAAGTAGAAGGTGTCCACGCCGAGCACCTTCCGTCCCAGCTCCAGCAGTAGAAGGTTGTCCTCCTGGCAGTGCTGAGCGCTCAGTACGATCCCAAGCTTCCCCGCTGGCGCTCCACGCAGTACGTCGCGAGCCCGTTCCATCGCTGCAACGACTGTGGTCGGGGCACCATCGACCCTTGCTTCCAGGATGCGATCCGCGTGGATGCGTTGGTAATCCAGCATCCCCTTGTCACACATCCAATATTGGTTGACCGCGAGGTTCTGTCTGGGCCGGTAGCGGTACACCGTATTGTTTCGAGGATCGTAGTCGATGAAACTGTTGCACCCTCGGGAGCACCCGGTGCAGATGCCCCTCGAAGTGCGCAGGAACCAAACTCGGGCCTTGAAGCGGAAGTCTTTGGCAGTCAGCGCACCTACCGGGCAGACGTACTCCGTCATGAGGGTGTAGTTGTGATCGAGCTCACGTCCCGGTGCGACGGCAATCTCATTGAGGTTTCCGCGCTCCCTCACGCTCAGTACGGGATCCTTCGCGAGCTCGTTGCACACGCGAATGCAGCGAGTACAGACGATGCAGCGCTCCGCGTCATAGACGATGGTCGGTCCGAACGAAACGGCCTTCGGCTTGTGCACCGGTTCATCGTGCATGCGCTTGCCCCTGCGCGACGCGGTGAGCCAATAGTCCTGAAGCCGGCACTCACCCGCTTGATCGCAGATCGGACAGTCGACGGGATGATTGAGCAGCAAGAACTCTTGCACCGCCGCTCGCGCCTCGGCAACGTGCTCGCTCGACTGGCTCTTGACCTCCATGCCTTCACTCGCAGCCTGTTGGCATGCGGGCACCAGCTTGGGTTTCGCCGCTTTGACGTACTCACCCTTGTCGGCGTCGTAGCGGAGCACGTCCAGCATCATGGCGCGCCTGCCTGGAGGTGGCGCCAGCTCTACCAAACACATCCGGCAATTGGCGGCCACCGTGAGCCCCGGGTGCCAGCAGTAGTGGGGAATGTCGATCCCGACGCGGTGCGCCGCCCGAATGATCGTGTCCCCTGGTTCGAAGGGGACCGTCTGTCCATCTAGCTTGAAGCTGGGCATAAGTCTCTCACACGCTCAGTGGTCGCACTCGCCGCCAATCATGTTTATCGACCCGAAGCATGGCACCACATCGGCCATCATCTGCCCCGTGATCAGCTTCTCGAGGCCGGCCGTTGCGTAGAACGAGGGGGGGCGCAGGCGGACGCGGTATGGCGTTCCACTGCCATCGCTGACCAGGTAAAACCCGAGCTCGCCGTTGGCGCCCTCCGTGAAGGAGTAGACCTCTCCTGCGGGGAGCTTCAGTCCCTCCATGACGATTTTGAAGTGCTGAATCGTGCCTTCGATCGTGTCGTAAACCTCGGACTTTGGAGGCAGGATGATGCGTGGGTCGTCGATGTTGATCGGACCCTCGTCGGCCATCCGTACGAGGCCTTGTTCGATGATGCGAATGCTCTGTTTGATCTCCTCGAGGCGAACGAGGAACCGATCGTAGCAATCTCCCCGCTCGCCGACTGAAACGTCGAACTCGACCTCATCATAGCGCAGGTAGGGGTGCGACTTGCGGACGTCGTAGGGTACGCCAGAAGCGCGCAGCGTCGGGCCCGTCCACCCGAGGGAGATAGCGTCTTCGGCCGACATTACCCCGACATCCTGCAGGCGGTCGAGGAAGATCCGGTTGCCCAGGAGGAGCCGTTCCACCTCTGCGACGAGCGAGCGCAGATGAGGCAGGACTGCCCTCACGTTGTCCTTGAAGCCCGGAGTAGGCGGCGCAGCCATGCCGCCGACTCGTCCAAAGCTGTGCGTCAGGCGGGCACCTGTCTCCTCCTCGAAGAGGTCCCACAGCATCTCTCGCGCCTTCATCATCCAGAGGAACGGGGTGAAGGCCCCGAGCTCCATCGCCATGGCGCCGTCTGCCGTCAAATGGTCCGCGATGCGTGAGAGCTCCCCCAGGATCATTCGGTACCACTGGCAGCGCTCGGGTACGACGACGCCGAGCATCTTCTCGCACGCCAGGGAGAACCCGACGTTATTGAGCATCGGCGAGACGTAGTTGCAGCGGTCGACGTAGGGCATGACCTGCGTCCACGTTCCCCGCTCGCACATCTTCTCGAAGCCCCGGTGCAAGTAGCCGATCTGAACGTCGCAGCGCTCGATGCTCTCGCCGCTGAGCTCCATGACGATGCGCACCGTGCCGTGCATGGCCGGGTGCGAGGGGCCGACACTGAGAAGCATCGGCTCGGCAGGGGACTCCAGCTCCGCGTCGTCGAGAGGGGTGTCCAGAGGCTCCATCAGAGCACCTCGTCGTCAGATGGTCGGGTCCCGCGGAGATTGAAGCCCGCGTGAGTTTGGCGACCGAAGCTCATTCCCTCGTCTGGCCCAAAGGGTGGCACCTTCCCGATGTTGGCGACATCACGATAGGGCACCAGCGGCTGGACGTAGTTCGCCGGATAGTCCTTTCGGAGCGGGTGTCCTTCGAACTCTGGGTATAGCAGAATGCGACGCAGATCGGGGTGGCCATCGAAGTGTATGCCGAGCAGGTCGTAACACTCGCGCTCCGCCCAGTTTGCGCTTGCCCAGACGTCCGCGAGGGACGCGATATGCGCTCCGTTGCCGTCGGCATCACCAACGCGAGCCTTGAGGCGTAGGCGATGCCCGAGGCTCAGTGAGTAGAGGTGTGCAACCACCTCGAAGCGGGGAAGCCTGTCCGGGTAATCGACGCCAGTCAGATCGATGAGCATTCGCATGTCCGCACGCGGATCATCGCGGAGAAACGTCGCCACGGGCTTCCAGCTGGATGCCACGACGACAACGGTCTCGTCGCCGTGCTGAGCGTGGGTCTCCAAGAAAGCATCGGGAAAGTGTTGGCGGATGAGCTCGACGAGGTTGTAAGCCATGCTGACCTTTCGCGCTGGGTTCACGAGCGGGGGACGAACCGGTGCTCAGCCGTGCTTGGAGCGCCGCAGCTTCACGACGCCCATCGTTGGGTTCTCGAGGGGATCGAAGCGGGGCTTGACGATGCCGGGAGTGCGATCTCCCCGTTGTATCTTGTCCTGCAAGAGCATCAAGCCGTCCAGCACGGCTTCCGGGCGCGGCGGACAGCCGGGGATATAGACGTCACAAGGGATGATCTTGTCGATGCCTGGAACGGTCGTGTAGTTGTCGTAGAATCCGCCACTGGATGCGCAGGTTCCAAAGGCGAGGACATACTTCGGGTCGGCCATCTGCTCGTAGATTCGCTTCAGGACTGGCGCCTGCCGCTGGCTGATGGTGCCGACCACCCAGAGCAGATCGCTTTGTCTGGGAGAGAAACGAGGCGCTTCGGATCCAAACCGAGAAAAGTCATAGCGCGGGCTCGATACGGCCATGAATTCCATGCCGCAGCAGGCCGTGACGAACGGGTACATGAAGAGCGAGTACTTCTTCGCCCAACCGAGCAGATCGCCGAATCGCGTGGTGGCAAATCCCTGTCCCTCGCTCAGCTGGACAGTCTCTGTGCGGGTGGGTCTTACTTCTCCCATTCCAGTGCTCCCTTCTTCCAGCAGTAGGCTAGCGCAACGAGCAGGGCCGAGATGAAGCTCACCATAGCCGCGAAACCGGGCCACCCCAAATCCTTGAACAGAGCAGCCCACGGATACATGAAGACGACCTCGATGTCGAAGACCACGAAAATGATCGCGGTCAAGTAGAACTTGACACTCAGCTTGACCCCCTTCGCTCCGTCGCTGTCGTTGCCGCACTCGTACGGCATCATCTTCTCGGGGGTCGGGTTCTTTGGACCGAGCAGCGCACCACCGAAGAAGAAGACGGCGCAGATGAGCCCCGCGACCCCGAACATCAGGAACATGGGGAGATACAATTCGAGCATGGTCTCCTCGGGTGGCACCAACGTGCTCTAAAGCCTCGAAATCACAGAACGGCGCAGATCTAGTGCCCGGCCCGGGGAGCTGTCAATCACGGTCTCCCCGTGTCCTCGAGATCACCACGGATTGCGGGGCGAAACGGAGGAAGCAGCGGCGTTGGCGAGGGCACCGCCCCAAAGACTCACCCCCCCGGACGGTGCGCCGGCGAGCTCTTCTGTGGCGCTCCGCAGCCTTCATTCTTCAGGAGCCACCAGCTCGCGCCAGCGCTCCAGGGCTGGGCCCAGATGCTCCGCCACGGCGGCTTCCGAAGCGTCCAGCTCAGGATCATCGGATCCGATGCGGCGGGCATCAAGGATGGCTGCCAGCGCGGCGAGCCACCGCTCACGTTCCATGAAGGAACGTACCAGCAACGGTAGCACACGCTTCCCACTCGTCCCAAGCTTCCTGGCCCGGCGCAAGAGCGCGATCGCCTCTCCGTAGCGCCCTTGATCGACGAGCGCGGCACCGAGCCTGAAATAGGCATCCCCTGCCACCACTCCCTGGGGCACGTACTGAATCGCGAGGCGCAGCACCTCCTCCCCCTGGGCGGGCTCGCCCTGAACCGTGAGGGCCGAGCCCAGCAAACTGAGACCCCGAGCGATGAGTGATCGATTCTCTGGCCCGAGTGCCTGCCCATCGGGCGTCCTCAGGAAGATGGACAGCGGCGCGGGCCAGGCGCCCAGTAATTCCACAACCTTGGCGTGATCTCCCTGCTGCGAGGCCTGTTCCGCCTCCGCGACGCGCGACAGCTCGATGGAGCTGCGTTGCCCCGAACGGGAAGCCCGCTGAAATTCGTCCAGGACGTGCTGACGTAGGCGTGCTCGAAAGGCTGCCAGCTCGAGCGTTGCCTGCTCCCCTTGGTACTCGAAGACGAGTTCGGTCGTCTCCCCCAGCACCACGGCGGACTGCAACGCGTAACCGAACAGCGGCGCCAGCAGCAACGTGCGGACCCCGAGGTGCGCTTGGAGCCCGTCGATGTCGTCCGCCTGCTCTGGAGCCGGGGCGAGAGGCTCCGCGGTTACCGATTGCACGAGCCGCCGCCGGAAGTCCCTCAACGGCAGACGCTCCTTGTGATTCGCTCCGTCCTCCGCGGCGTCCGACACGAACTCCACGGAGGTATGCTCGGGGTTCCTCCTGTCGATGGTGAGCGCTGTTATCTGCGTGCCGGTAACCAAGGCGAAGGCAAAAAAGCGAGCGCCAAGTACCTCGCAAAGGGCGTCGAAGCTGCCGATGCTCTGCCCCACCCGCTCGAACCATCCGTCCGTGCGTAGAGCGGTCAACGGGAACTCTCGGGGTTCCGTCATCGTTCAGACGCCAGGATGGCATGAAAGCCGGTATGCAGCGAGCAATCGGAGATAACTCGCCCAGCGGGCGTTCTCGAGGCAATTGCAGTCGCTGAGCACCCGTCCGGGGTCCCCGCCACCCCGCGCCCAGGACGCCCCGTGTTGCTCGCGGGAATCCGGTTTTCCGATGACCATCCCGGACAGCCGTCCCGAGATCCGCTTCCGAGGCTGCCGACGTTGCTGTTGCGAGGCGGTTGCGAGGGCCGTCGATGGATGGGAGGAGGGAGGGCACTCCCGATGCAGCTCCACGTTCTGAACTGCGGAACGCTCCAACCTCCGGTGCGCGGCAGCATCGAGGTAGGTTCTCCCTGGTTTGCGCCGGGCCTGCTCGTGAGTCGGTGTGTGCTCCTCGAATCCGAAGGGCGCCTCATCTTGATCGACAGCGGCCTCGGTCTTCTAGACGTCGCCGTCCCGTGGCATCGCCTGGGCCCCGTTTTCCTTGCCGCATGGCACCCCTCGCTGCGAGCGGCCGAGTGCGCCGCAATCCAGGTCGAGAACCTCGGCTACCAACGGAATGACGTCACGGACATCGTGCTGACGCACCTCGACCCCGACTGCGCAGGCGGACTCGCTGATTTTCCGGACGCCGTCGTGCATGCAAACCACGCCGAGCTCGAAGCGGCCGATCATTCGCCCAGCATTGCATCCAAGCTGCGATACCGCCGCGCTCAATGGTCCCACCGCGTTCGTTGGCGGCGCTATGGCGAGTTCGAAGAGCGCTGGTTCGGGCTGCCCGCCACGATGCCGTTGCCGGGGCTCGAGGCTGACGTCCGCCTCATCGCACTTCCCGGCCACACCGCGGGTCATGTGGGCGTCGCAGTTCGCAAGGAGAAGCAATGGTTGCTTCACGCGGGTGACGCGGTCGCTTCGCTGCAGGACCTTCGATTGGGTGACGAGGTGGCTCCGCCGCGCTGGCGCGCATGGTTCGACCACTCCGACCCCGAGCGTTGGTGCCACGGAGTCGCCCTGCTGAGGCGCTTAATGCAGGAACGCGACGACGTGACGGTCGTCTGCAGCCACGATCCATTGCGTCCATCCCTCCATGGCATCGCGATACCGCCCGCGTCCTGACGCACTCTCCGTCACCGATGGCGAACGCATCCGCGGGATACGCCGTCTGTTGCTCGGATGGTATCGCCAGAACCGCCGTGACCTGCCGTGGCGCAGCAGCCGGGATCCCTACGCTATTTGGGTTAGCGAGGTCATGCTGCAGCAAACGCAGGTCGCCACCGTCCTGCCATACTACGAGCGATGGATGGCGCGCTTCCCAACCATCGCGACATTGGCGGCGGCCAGCGAAGACGACGTTCTGCATTGCTGGCAGGGACTGGGATACTATTCGAGAGCCCGCCGGCTGCTGGAGGGCGCCCGCGTCGTCGTCAGGGACCACGGCGGCTCGCTCCCCCGTTCCCCATCGGCACTTCAGGGGCTGCCCGGGATCGGTGCTTACTCCGCTGGTGCCATCGCCAGCATGGCGTTTGGCGGGTGCGTCCCCGTCGTCGATGGCAATGTCGTGAGGGTGGTGACTCGACTGGAAGCACTGCGCGGGGACCCGACCCGGCAGCCCCTGCGCGGGATGCTCTGGCGACTCGCGGCCACCCTGGTTCCGCGGTCGCATCCCGGAGACTTCAATCAGGCGCTCATGGAGCTGGGCGCCACCCTTTGCTCGCCACGCGCACCGAAGTGCGCGGAGTGTCCGCTCGCCGCGCTCTGCCTCGCTCACGAAGCGGGCCTGTCGGAGCAGCTTCCCGAGCTCGCTGCGCGACCCGCTCCCACGGCGGCCACGATGGCCGCAGCCGTCGTGGAGCGTCGCGGAAGATGGCTCATGGTCCAGGCCCCCCGCGAGGCCTCGCGATGGGCGGGCATGTGGATGTTCCCCACGACGGAGCAGAACCCCGACGAGCCCCCCACGCGAGCTGCGAAGCGCGTGCTGCTCGAACAGGTCGGACTCGGAGCCGAAGCACACGAGGTGGTGGCGAGCGTGCAGCATGCTGTCACGCGCTTTCGTATTACTCTGGCCGGGGTACGGTGCGAGCTGACAACCTCGGCTCGTCCTCGGGCGCGCGGTGTGGCGGGCCTGGCGTGGGTGGCACCCGGCGAGCTTGCTGCCCTTGCGCTCCCCGCGCCCCAGCGGCGGCTCGCTGACCAACTGGGGCGCGTAAGCCCCAGAAAGAAAACGACGTAGCTCGCGCTGGCGTCGGACTGAGGACGCGTTACTCTTCGGCTCAATCGCCCTATGACCGTCCTCATCGCCGCCGGCCTCCTCGCAGCCCTCCTTTTTCAGGTGTGGGTCACCATCCGACTGTGGAAGAGCGATCTCTATCTTCGCTCAGAAAAGTCCGCCCAATCGAAGTTGGTCTGGCTCGTGCCTGTATTGGGAGCCGTCATCGTGCTCTCCGTCCTCACCGAGGAGGACAAGGCCAACCGTGACGACTCCCACGAGCAGCGTTGATCGCGCTCAAACGTCGGACACGACGCGGTCGTAGAATTCGAGGCATTGGCCAGCTTGGGGGCTGCCGCGCCAAGCCATGGCGGCTCGGGGATGCTGATTCAGCTGTCCAGCAATGGTGTACTCGGGTAACGGTCCCCACTCGACGTTCTTGCGCATTGGGATCATGCGTTCCTGAATGAGCTTCCACACCGGGCGCAGGTTGAACTTCGGATTGCGAAGGAAGCCGAGCAACAGCTCGGTGGAGCAATTCCCTGCTCCGCGCCCCATGCCGGCCATCGTGCAATCGACGCGGTTTGCTCCATGCACGATGGCTTCGATCGTGTTGGCGAAGGCAAGCTCCTGGTTGTTGTGCGCGTGGATGCCGATCTCTTTGCCCGTGCCGTCTAGTGCTTTCTTGTAGCGCTCGACGAGCCCCGCCACCTGCTCGCCATAGAACGAACCGAAGCTGTCGACAACGACCACCGTCGAACATGGGACGTCCCGCAAGATCTCGAGGGCCTGGTCGATCTCTGCATCCTGCACCGTAGAGACCGCCATAATGTTGCAGAAGGTCTCGTACCCCTTGTCGGTCGCATCCTTGATCATGTCGATCGCCTCGGGGATCTGGTGGATGTAACAGGCCACGCGGATCACATCGATGACGCTCTGCTCCTTGGGCAGAATGTCCGTCCTCCAGTCGGTCTTGCCTCCCGCATCTGCCATGACGGCGATCTTGAGATCTGTCGGGTTATCATCGAAGACCCGGCGGAGGTCATCCTCGTCGCAGAACTTCCAGGCGCCGAACTGGTCGCGGCTCACCAGTCGCTTGCTCATCTTGTAGCCGACCTCCATGTAGTCGACGCCAGCCTCGACGCATGTCTGATAGACGGCCTGGACGAAGACGTCGTCGAACTGGTGGTCGTTGATCAAGCCTCCGTCGCGAATCGTCGCGTCCAAGACTTTGATCTCCGGGCGAAAGGTAACCCAAGGTGCTTTCTGTGCGGTCATGACTTGGGGGCGCAGCCTAGCAGGATTTCGAAGGGGGGCCGATGGGTCGTGGCAAGCTTCGCAATTTTCCTGCAAGATATGCCGTGCGCATCCGGTTCCGGTGCCCGGACGAGGCAGCGCTCGCAGCGAAAGTCATCCTCTTCACGCCATGGACTTCTCGAAATTCGACTCTCTTCCGTTGCTCGCAATTCTGCGCGGCCTGCCTGGAGCTGCCATCCCCGGCCTCGCTGACATGGCGGCGCGGAGCGGACTCACCGCCCTGGAGGTTACGATGAACACGGAGGATGCTGTGCCGAAGATCGCCGCGCTCAGCGAGGCTGCGGCTGGCCGCTTCCTAGTCGGGGCGGGTACGGTGCTCACGCGCACGGATCTCGATGAAGCACTGGCAGCCGGCGCTTCCTTCATCGTCATGCCCACGTTGGAGCCCGCGGTGGTGCGAGTCTGCGTCGACAGAGGAATCCCTGTGATACCCGGAGCGCTGACGCCTCAGGAAGTTCGAGCTGCTCAGGTCGCTGGAGCTACCCTCGTCAAACTGTTTCCGGCATCCGTGTTCGGTCCACGCTACGTCAAAGAGCTCCTCGGGCCCTTCTCCGACCTGCGATTGCTCGCTTGCGGCGGGGTCGATAGAGACACGTTGCCAGCATACTTCGACGCTGGCGTTGCGGCCGTTGCCGTCGGGGCCAGCGTCTTCCGACCGGATTGGCTGCGTGAATCCCAGTTCGACGCGGTCGAGGCGCGTCTGAAGCCGCTCGTCGACGCTTGCAAGGAAGCGCTGAGTTTGCGTGGTGGAGCTCCGGCCTCGTAAAAGCTCCCTCCTCTCCCTGGTGTGGCGCAACTGGCGGCCACCTGGTGCTCCTCGTCAGTTAGCTGCTGGTGCCGAGTGGGCGTAGCTGCCGCGGTAAACGGCACACTCCGTCAGTCGCTCGAAGGGCACGCCGATTGCTGAGAGGCCTGCGCGGGCAAGAAACCAAACCAGAGAGCCCGCGCGGGCAAGCGCCCGGAAAGGATAGAGCAAATCGTGAAGCAAACGGCACTATTCGCATTTCTGTGGATCACCGCACTAGCGGCTGGCCCAAGTTGTACCGCCACCGTCGACCCGGACCCCAGCACCGCCGCGGAAGTGGGGAGCGTCGAACTGGCGCTCCGAAGTCCCCTCGGGGACCGCACCTTCGAGCTGCGGAACGCGACCTTCTCGGTCACCGGGACCGCGGACGTTCAGCTATCCAGCAGCGATAGCCCCGAGTCTCCCGTGATCGAACGAGAGCTCCCGGTTGGCACGTACACAGCGACCCTCGAGCCCGATTGGGAGCTCGTCGAGCTGATCGACGGAGATCCCGTCAGCATCGAGGCGGTACTGACGAGCGAAAACCCCGTGGAGTTCAGCATCTCCGCCGGCGTCAGGACCGGGCTGACATTTCGTTTTGCCATCGACGAAGGGGAGGTCACCATCGCGACGGGCAGTGTCGCCCTCGACGTCCACGTTGCATACGCCCAGGTGGGGGACATCGTGATCACCGAGATGATGCCGAACCCCGCCGAGCTGGCAGATAGTTCGGGCGAGTGGATTGAGCTTCACAACGTCAGCAACGCGTCCATTTCCCTTCAAGGGTGCACGGTCGAGCGCGACTCCACGTCCTTCACGATCGGGGCTGCTCTCGTGCTGGAACCTGGTGAATTTGCGACGATCGCCAGCAGTGCAGCCCCCGGCTTCGAACCTAGCTACGTGCATGGCAGCCTCGGTCTGCCCAACTCGGGCAGCTATCTGATCAGCCTCCACTGCGATGGAGCGGTCCTCGATGCGGTCCCCGTGGATAGCAGCACATGGCCTGCAGGCGCCGGTGTGGCGGCCAGCCTTTCGCTCGACCACTCCACCGCACTCGACAACGACGAGGTGCAGCACTGGTGCGCTGCGACAGGTGAGTATAACAGCGATCTCGGTTCACCAGGCGCGGCGAATCCGCGTTGCGAGCGCTAGCAGCAGCTGCGAGCAAGGGCGTCGAGAGCAGGGACGAAGCGCTCCCGGCAAGCGGCGGAGCGCGTCGACGTCCCGCCGCTTGCCGAACCCTTACACCGCGTCTGGAAGGCAGCTGGTCAGAGCGCCCTGCCCTTCAGATACTCATCGGTTCCACCTTGTCCGAATCGTACTCGAAGTCGGCGATGGCCTTCGCGACCTCCTCCGCCCCGGCCCTGCCATCGTCCCGCAGCGCGGCCAGGCTGGCGATGACGATGGACTCCGCGTCAATCTCGAAGTGCCGACGGAGCGCCACACGGGTGTCGCTTAGTCCGAAGCCGTCCGTCCCGAGTGGCACGAAGCGACCGGGCACCCAGCGGGTTATCTGCTCCGGCACCATCTTCATCCAGTCCGACGCCGCGATGAACGGACCCGAAGTGTTTGCCAGCTGCTGGCTCACGAAGGGCACGCGAGCTTCGGCGTGAGGGTGGAGGCGCGCGTCCCGTTCACATGCCAGGGCATCGTTGCGGAGTAGCTGATAGCTGGTGACGCTCCACACGTCCGCGCTGACACCGTATGCAGCGAGCATCTCCTGCGCCCGGAGCACTTCGTTGAGAATGGAGCCGCTGCCAAACAACTGCACGTGACGCTCCGCGCGCTCGCTGGCATTTCGGAATCGGTACATCCCCTTGAGAACGCCCTCTTCCACCCCCTCCGGCATCGCGGCCATGCGGTAGTTCTCGTTCTGCAGGGTGATGTAGTAGATCACGTTCTCCTCGTCGACGCACATGCGCCTCAGTCCGTCCTGGACGACGAGCGCGAGTTCGTAGGCGAACGCGGGATCATAGGCGCGGCAGCAGGGCAAGGTGGTGGCCAGCAACTGACTGTGGCCGTCGTCGTGCTGCAGCCCCTCGCCAGCCAAGGTAGTACGTCCAGCCGTTGCTCCCAGGAGGAACCCGCGAGCCATGGAGTCCCCAGCTGCCCACATCTGATCGCCAGTCCGCTGGAAGCCGAACATCGAATAGAAGATGTAGAACGGGATCATCGGCTGCCCGTGAATGGAGTACGACGTCCCAGCGGCCGTGAAGGACGCCATCGAGCCAGCCTCGGTGATCCCTTCCTCCAAGACCTGACCGTCCTTCGTTTCGCGGTAGTAGAGGACCTTGCCCTTGTCGACGGGCTCGTAGAGCTGGCCGCGCGAGGAGTAGATCCCCACCTGCGAGAAAAGGGCGTCCATCCCGAAAGTACGAGCCTCGTCCGGAATGATGGGGACGATGCGCTTACCGATGCCCTTGTCCCGCAGTAGCTTCGAGAGAAGCCTGGCGAAGACCATGGTCGTCGATGCCTCGCCCTTGTCCATGCCCTCCCGAAACTCGTCAAAGGTCGAGCTCGGAGGCACGTCAAGCTGCACCTGCGCCTGCATCCGGCGTGTGGGCACGCTCCCGCCGAGCGCGCGGCGTCGCTCGAGCATGTACTCCACCTCAGGGCTCTGCTCGCCAGGATGATAGAACGGCGCGTCGTCCAGCTTGTCGTCGGGGACGGGTAGCTCGAGCAGGTCGCGGAAGGCCCGCAGCTCCTCCATGTCCATCTTCTTCTTCTGGTGAGTAACGTTGCTGCCTTCGAAGCCCTCACCGAGAGTCCAGCCCTTCACCGTGTGCATGAGCAGGACAGTGGGTCGCTCCTTCTCCTCGAGGGCTGCCGCATACGCTGCGTAGACCTTGCGGTAGCTATGCCCGCCGCGTCGCAACCCCCGGATCTGTTCGTCGGAGAGGTGACTGACCATCTCCAACAACCGCGGGTCCGTGCCAAAGAAATGCTTCCTCGTGTAGCTTCCCGGAGAGGACGTGTACTTCTGCCACTGGCCGTCCACTACCTCGTTCAGCTTCCGGACGAGGATGCCCTCGACGTCCTTCTCGATGAGCTCGTCCCACTCCGGTCCCCAGATCACCTTGATCACGTTCCAGCCAGCGCCGCGGAACACTGCCTCGAGCTCTTGGATGATCTTGCCGTTCCCCCGTACCGGACCGTCCAGGCGTTGCAGGTTGCAATTCACTACGAAAACCAGGTTATTCAGCTGCTCGCGGGATGCGAGATGGAGCGCTCCGAGCGCCTCCGGCTCGTCGCTCTCACCGTCTCCCATGAAGCACCAAACCCGCTTCTCCGCGGTGTCGGCGATGCCGCGCGCCTGGAGATAGCGATTGAAGCGCGCCTGGTAGATCGCGCTCAATGGACCCAGGCCCATGCTGACGGTCGGGAACTCCCAGAAGTTGGGCATCAACCGTGGGTGCGGGTAGCTCGAGAGGCCCCTACCCCGCTCGGTGTCCCGCCGGAAGCGATCCAGCGCCTCGATGGAGATTCGGCCCTCTAGAAACGCACGGGCGTAGATCCCAGGCGCAGCGTGACCTTGGAAGTAAAGCTGATCGCCGCCACTTGGAGCGTTCTTGCCCTTGAAGAAGTGGTTGAAGCCAACCTCGTAGAGGCTGGCGCTGGATGCGTAAGTCGACAGGTGCCCCCCCAGCCCGGCAAAACGCACGTTTGCCCGATGGACCAGGGCCGCCGAATTCCAGCGGACGATACGGCGAATGCGCTTCTCCATGTGCTCATCGCCGGGGAACGGGGCTTCCCGGTGGCGTGGAATTGTATTGACGAAGTCGGTCGTCAACGGCCCGACGGGAGCTCCACCTAGCTGCCGCGCGCTCTTCCACACCCGCTTGAGCAAGTAGCGCGCCCGCTCCGGCCCACTGTGCTCGATGACCGACTCGATGGACTCGATCCAATCGCGAGTCTCTTGGGGGTCCCTGTCTGATGCATCGGTCCTGTAGGTCGTCACTCCTGTGCTCCTTGTCTAGCGTCGGCACCTTGTGTAGGGCTAACACCCCGGGCATTCAAGCCACCCATCATCGTTCCATGCGCTTTGACGGAAATTAGTCGGCACGCAATGCGACTCGTTCGGCCGGATAGCCTCACGCTTCGTCGCTGGTGGCGCGCAGCGGGCAGGGCTTCCATATCTCCTCTCTCGCCATGGCTCGCACTCTCGTGTTCATTCTGTTTTTCGTCATCGCGCTCGGGATCGTCGCCCTCGCGCACTACTACATCTGGGCCCGCGTAATCCGCGATGCCCAGCTGCCGCGAACCTGGTTTCGCGGCTTGACTGTGCTCGTGGCGCTCTTGGGGTTGAGCATCCCCGCTACGTTTTGGGCAAGTCGCGCCATTCCCCCCGGAACGGCTCGCGGCGTTCTGCTGGTGACCTATTCGTGGCTGGGTCTACTGCTGCTCTTCGTGGCGCTGCTAGCGGCGGCGGAGCTCATCCGCGTCGGGGCCGCCGTAGTCGAGCGCCTCCGGGACGCCCCACCTGATCCACAACGTCGCTTGGTTCTGGCGCGCGTGATGGGAGGTGCGGTAACCCTGGGAGTCGGCGGCCTCGGGGTCTTCTCCCTGGCCAACGGCTTGGGGAGGATAGCGGTGAAACGCGTCGAGGTGACGCTGGCGCGTCTGCCTGAGACGATGGACGGCTTCTCAATCGTTCAGCTCACCGACATGCACGTTGGCCCAACCCTGCACGCCCGGTTCGTCGAGGATGTCGTGCGCCAGGTGAACGAGCTTCAGCCAGACCTGGTGGCGATCACGGGGGACCTGGTCGATGGATCCGTGGAGCATTTGGGCCCCATCGTGGGCCTGCTTCGGGGTATCCGCTCCCAGCATGGCACCTACTTCGTCACCGGGAACCACGAGTACTACTCTGGGGCGAACGAGTGGACTGCGTTCCTCAAGGGGCTGGGGATAAGGGTGCTCGAGAACGAGCGTGTCACGATCGAGAGCCGCGGCGGCGCCTTCGAGCTGGCCGGCGTCAACGACCACAGCGCTGCCCGCGTGGACCCTCACGCAGCGCCGAATTACGAGAAAGCCATGGGGGGGCGTCGCGATAGTGGACAGCTGCTGGTCCTACTTGCTCATCAACCCAAGGCCGTCTTCGACGCGCAGCCCTATGGCGCGGATCTTCTCCTTGCTGGGCACACGCACGGCGGACAGATCTGGCCTTGGAAGTACTTGGTGCCTTTGCAGCAGCCCGTGGTCGCCGGCCTGGAGCGTTTCGGCGAGACTCTCGTCTACGTGTCGAGCGGGACCGGCTACTGGGGCCCGCCGATGCGTCTCGGAACCACGGCGGAAATCACCCACGTGATCCTCCGGGCGCGGCGAGCACAGGCATGACGCCTTGCTGGGGCGACGTCCGAGCTTGGATCCGCGGTAATCAGGGGCATCCGTTTCCCGTGACGCTTTGAGGCGCGCCGCTCCCCGCGAGCGAGTGAGCACTTGCACTGCGGAATCGTTTCTGGCGTTTCTGCACCTTGGCAGCATCCTCGTTTGGCTTCGCGAGCCAAAGCTAGCAACCACCGCGCGGAACGTACCGAACTGCAGGCATGGACGAATTCGAAGACGAACGCTTGGGCGCCCTACCGAATCAGCATTGAGATCGTGGCGCTCGCTGACCAGATGGCGAGTGCCTTCCCCAGAGGTCGCGCGTACCTGGCAGACCAACTCCGGCGAGCCGCCAGCTCCATCCCTCGGAACATCGCGGAGGGGGCTGGCGAACTCGCTGCTGCCGATAAGACGCGCTTCTACCGATCGGCGCGGCGCTCAGCGACCGAATCCGCCGCCATCATCGACGCACTCGCAGTATTCGAGTTCGCCGACGAGCCGCTCCGAACTCGCGCCCGAGGTCTTCTGCTGCTCATCGTCGACATGCTCACCGCCATGGTCTTGAAGATTTCGGGCTCGGGCTCCGGGTACCCTCCGTGCCCTGGGCTCCGGCTCGAATCCCTCCTTTGAAGACACTCCCTCTCGCAGGATGGTCCGAGACGGCTTTGGTGGTAAGTTCCGAAGGACCACTATGACAGAACCTCGAACCACGCCTACCCTGGACACCGGCGCCAGCGACGTCCGCTGGGATCTCCAAGATCTCTATGTCGACTTGAACGACCCGGCCCTTGAAGCGGATGTCCAGCGTTTCCTGACTCTGGCCCAGGAGTTCGACACGCGGCAGCGCGGGAGGCTCCATGAGACCCTCGGCAGCGCGCTCGTCGCGCAATCTGCGCTGCAAACCCTAAGCGACAAGATCATGGTGTACCTGATGCTTCGACGCAGCACGGATGCAACCAACCCGCAGATCGAGCGCCGGATAGCTCAGGTGCAAGAGGCGTTCAGCGTTGCCGAGGCAAACCATCTGAACTTCTTCGAGCATGAGCTGGCGGGTCTCACGGACGAGCAGTATGCCGCAGCGCTGGAAGATCCAGTTGCCGCGCGCCACCGCCCTTTCCTCGATTTCATCCGGGCCAACCGCCGGTACTTGCTCTCCGAGGAGGTGGAACGCGCCTTGACGTTGCGCGGCCCCTTTGGGCCCTCGGAGTGGACGGAGTTCACGAGCGAGGTAGAGGCCGAGCTTCGCTTCGACGTGGACGGCGCATCGCTAACGCTTCCAGAGGTGCTCCATAGGGTGACGAGCGCGCCGGACACCAACGAACGAGCAAGGGCGATGAGGGCGCTGAGTGGCGGGCTTCGTGATCAGCGCTTCGATCGATTGATGGCGCGCACCCTGAACGTCGTGATGGGTGCCAAAGCGGTAGAGGACCGCGAGCGTGGCTACAGTAGCCCCATCTCGGCTCGCAACATCGGCAACCGCGTGGACGATGAAACCGTAGAGGCACTCCACGCGGCAGTCGCCGAAGCCGGGGCAGCGCAAGCGCGCCGCTACTATCGCCTTCTGGCGGCCCATCTTGGCCAGGAGACGCTGCGCTGGTCCGATCGGAATGCGCCCCTACCCCTCTCCGACAATCGGACGGTTCCCTGGCGGGAGTGCGTCGAGACCGTCCTATCCGCGTACGGTTCTTTCAGCCCCACGCTCCGCGACATGGTTTCGACGATGCTGGAGCGCCGCTGGGTCGACGCGCCGCCGTATCCGGGAAAGACGGGCGGCGCCTTCAACTGCGCCGTCCTTCTGCCAGGGGATGAGGCAAGGGCCTACAACTTCCTCAACTACCTCGGCTCGACCCGCGACGTCATGACCGTTGCACACGAGGCGGGTCACGGCGTCCATGGCATGCTCGCGGCGAAGGCTCAGGGGGCTCTGATGTTTCGGGCGCCCATGGCATACGCGGAGACCGCGTCGATCTTCGGAGAGATGACCACGTTCAACTACCTCCTGGAGCGGGCCGAAACCGAGAAGCAGCAGCTGGCCCTGCTCATGGAGAAGTGCGCCGACCACGTGAACAGTGTGGTGCGGCAGATATCCTTCTCGAACTTCGAGAAGAAGGCCCACGAGCGACGGCGAGCCGGCAAGCTCACGCTCGATGAGTTCAATCAGCTCTGGCTAGAGGTCACCCACGCCTTCTACGGCCCCCCGGGAGACCTGTTCACCTACGAGGACGCCGAGAATCTGTGGGCGTATGTTAACCATTTTCAGCGTCCCTTCTACGTGTACGCTTATGCCTTCGGCGAGCTCTTCACGCAGTCTCTCTATGCCGTCCGCGAGCAGTTCGGCAACGACTTCGAGCCCATGTACCTGGATTTACTCCGTGCTGGTGGCAGCAAGAGCGCCGTGGACCTCATGGCGCCGTTCGGCCTCGATCCGCGCGATCCGGAGTTCTGGCGCAAGGGCATCGGCGGTAGCATCGAGAGTTGGCTCGAGCGGGCCGAAGGGATATCGCGCGCCATGGGCATCGAAGCTTCCGGAGCATGAAAACCAGCAGGAGCAGGAGCGGGCCCGAGCAGGCCTCTCCTGACCAGCCCGGCTGGCACGTTCACGAGGGGTCTTCGGCGAGCCGCTGACTCGACGAGGGCTTCGCTGCCTTGGCGGCAGCAACGAAGCAGCGGAATATCCGGCGTTGCTCGGGACGTTGCGGCAGGTACTCTGGATGCCACTGCACCCCGACGAAGAACGGGTGTTCGTCGTACTCGACCGCCTGAACCACGCCATTGAATTCCTGGGCCACGACCGACAAGCACGTCGCAAGCTCGTCCACCGCTTGACGATGCAGGCTATTAACCTTGAGTACCTCCCTGCCCAGGATCGAATGCAGCCGGCTCGAGGGTTTGACGTGGATCCGCTTGCGCGGAAACACCGTCCAGGGGTTGGGCGATTCTGCGTAGAACGACGTGAGCTCCCGAAGCAGCCTGCCGCCCACGTAGACGTTCATCAGCTGAGCGCCGCGACAGATCCCGAGCACGGGCAGCCCCTCCCGCATGGCGCGGTCCAGAAGCTCGGTCTCGAGTTCGTCACGGTCACGATCGACACCCGTGTAGCGAGCACTGAAGAGACGACGAAGCAGGTAAATGATTGGTGCCAGCGCGTAGCTGAGAACTAGGCGGACTCTCGAGCTCCCGCGGCGGCCGACCATCTCCTGGGAGAGGGGGGCGACGGTCGCGGTCTCGGGTTCGTAAAGCTCCGGGTGCACGTCCGCTCCCCCCCCCAGAATCAAGCCATCGAGTCGCTCTGGCCGCGCTCGCCCGGGGGCGATCCTGACAGGCTTACCTCCACTCAACCGGACCGCCCAGCTCGAGAACAGCCATGCCGGAAACCCTCCTCGGGCGGGACCACAGATGCCGATGACTGGACGTGACAGCGTTCGCCTCGCACTTTCGGAGTACTGGACACAAGGATGAATCGCTTGCTCGATTGGCGCAAACCGGCCACATCTTCAAGATTGGCGCTCGCAGCCGAGATCGCGCGCGATGGCGTTTGCGACGGCCAGGCCATCCAGGGCCGCGCTCATGATTCCGCCAGCATGGCCAGCTCCTTCACCTGCTGGGTAAAGACCGATCAGATCGAGCGCTTGCAAGGTTGCCTCATCCCGCGCAATGCGGACCGGGCAGCTCGTTCGCGACTCCACCCCGACGAGCACCGACTCCTCGGTAACGAAGCCGTTGAGTCGTCGCCCAAACTCTCGAAGGCCTGCGCGAAGGCGCGCCGCGATGTGGAGTCCTGACGCGGTCAGCACCTCGTCCAGACAGGCCGCGGTCAGCCCCGGGACGTAGCTCGAGCGCGGCAGCGTGGAAGACGCCTTGCCCCCCAGAAAATCGGTAAGCCGGGTAGCTGGTGCTCGCAGGGCACCTCCCGCCGCGGCAGCAGCAGCCTGCTCCATGCGACGCTGCAGCTCGACACCAGCAAGCGAGCCCGAGAAGCCAGCGCGCAACAGATCGTCGATTTCCACGGAAACGACGAGCCCGGAGTTCGCAAAGGGGGAGTCGCGACGTGACAAGCTCATCCCGTTGACGACGACGGCATCCGGTTCGGTCGTGGCAGGTACGATGAAGCCCCCGGGGCACATGCAAAAGGAGAAAACCCCGCGTCCCTCGATTGTCGTTGTCAGATGGTAGGGCGCGCTCGGAAGCTTGGGATGCCCCGCCGAGCGCCCGTACTGGATGCGGTTCACGAGAGCCTGAGGGTGCTCGATGCGCACTCCGACGGCGAAGGGCTTGGGCTGCAGACGAACACCAGCCCGCGCGAGCAACCGGAACACGTCGCGCGCGGAGTGTCCGGTCGCCATGACGACGTGGCGCCCCGCTATGCTCTCACCATTGGCCAAGCGCACGCCCGCGACACGTGCAGGAGCCCCCTTCGATTCGGTAAGGAGCTCCGTCACCCTGCTCTCGAACCGGAACTCGACGCCGCACGCCTCGAGAGACTCGCGAACCGCGGTGACCACGCGCGGCAAGCGATTGCTTCCGACGTGCGGCCGAGCGTCCAGAGCGATCACGGGTGGGGCGCCGTGCGCCACGAGGATACCAATGACCCTCGCCACGTCCCCTCGCTTCTGCGAGCGCGTGTACAGCTTTCCGTCGCTATAGGTTCCTGCACCGCCCTCCCCGAAGCAATAGTTGCTGTCGGGGTCGACGGCGCCACCACTGTAGAGTGCCTTCAGGTCATGGCGGCGGGGCTGCACCCGCTTCCCACGGTCGATGACGATGGAACGAATACCAAAGCACGCCAACTCGTAGGCACAGAAGAGTCCTGCGGGCCCGTCCCCAACGATGACGACCGGCTCCGCCGTTCCGACCTCCCGTGGTGCCTGGAACGGGCGCTGAGACTCGCATTCACCCACCTGCAGATCCCAATGGATGCGCACGCGCCGGCCCCGCGCATCGATGGAACGTCTGCGGGGTACCAAGGGAGGCAAGGCCTCGATGGGCACGCGAAGCCGCCGCGCTGCGGCAGCACGCAGGCCCTCGGCACTCTCGTCTTCGTCGAGACGTAGCTCCAAGCTTATCCGGCTTGGCAATGCGTGTCCTTGCGCCATGGCGCTCTCTAGCTCGAATCTGCCGCATCGGCAGCCGCTCCAGCCGATGGAGTGGATTCGGTGCCTCCCCGCAGAGCTCGGCCTTCGAGGCGGCGCCGGCCCCTCATCGCGCGGGCGATTCCGAACCCTTCGAGCAGGTCGGCGGCTCTCATCAATGGAAACGCACGAGAACCCAATGAAGAACAAGCGCCCATCACAGCCTCCGGACGGCCACCAAGACCAAGCGGCCAGTGCCTCCGACGACCTCTCGCCAGAGACGGCAAGGCCCAAGCTCGGCGGCTTGGCCGCTCTGCGCATGGGGCGATTGCCCAGCTTGGACGCGCTACCCGATCCTCCGGGCCCAACCGAAGCGCAGGAGACGCCGCTTCCCAGCGCTCCTTCCATGGAGCGAGCGCGAAGGCTTGCCGCCAACTATTCGAAAAAGTCCGGAACGTTCCTGCACCCGGATTCCTCGGTCACCGAGGCGGTGCTGCTGGGCCTGGGGCGGCACCTGGATGAGCTTGGCCGTACGCTCTGCCCATGCCGGTTCTATCCGGACAAGCAGAAGGAAGCGGAACACCGCACGTGGATATGTCCCTGCGACGACATGCAGGTCTACAAGTACTGCCACTGCCTTCTCTTCACGAACGAGGAGGGAAAGCCTATCACCGAGCACCTTCCTGCGGATCACGAAGGGCGCCGCATCTGGGGGCTCGTGAGAGACCCTGCGCCGGAACAGGGACGAGCCCTACGGCACCGCGCTCCCGAGCGCGAGGAGGAGCGGCGGCGACGGCGGTCGTAGAGCTGGCTCGAGCGTTCGAGCGGCTTCAGGCAGCGCCACGCTGGCGCCTGGTCGTCCCTCGCGAGGGGCGCTGGCGCCCAGAGCCGCCACGGGGGGCACTGGCAGGCGGGTGCCGCTTCAGCTCCTCCTTCAACCAGCGTCCGGTATGCGAGCCCGGGGTCCGAGCAACCTGCTCGGGGCTCCCGCTGGCGACGACGCGACCCCCGCCGTCTCCGCCTTCCGGACCCAGGTCAATCACCCAATCTGCCACCCGAATCACGTCGAGGTTGTGCTCGATGACCACCACGCTGTTGCCGCTCTGCACCAATCGGACGAGCACGAGCACCAGCTTTTTTACGTCATCGAAGTGCAGACCCGTGGTCGGCTCGTCCAGCACGTAGAGAGTCCTGCCCGTATCCCGGCGTGCCAGCTCCCGGCTCAACTTGACGCGCTGAGCTTCGCCCCCCGAAAGGGTCGGCGCGGGTTGGCCGAGCTTCACGTAGCCGAGCCCCACATCCACGAGCGTTTTGAGCACGCTGACGGCCTGCGGGTGGGCTTCGAACACCGTGAGCGCCTCTTCCACGCTCAGGTCCAGTACCTGCGCAATGTTGAGGTCCCGATAGCTCACCTCCAGCGTGGCCGCGTTGTAGCGGTGTCCGCGGCACGTCTCGCAGGTCACGTAGACGTCCGGTAGGAAATGCATCTCGACACGCCGCGAGCCGTCTCCGTCACAGGCCTCACAGCGACCGCCCGCGACGTTGAAGCTGAAGCGGCTTGGTCCGTAGCCGCGTGCGCGCGCCGTAGGCGTGGCGGCGAACAGCGCCCGCACCAAATCGAAGAGCTTCGTGTAGGTTGCCGGATTCGAGCGCGGCGTGCGCCCGATGGGTGCCTGATCGATGTGGATAATCTTGTCGATCTGGTCCAGACCGTCGATACCATCGTGTGCCCCCACGCTGGTCTTCGAGCCGTGAAGGACGCGAGCAAGCGCCGGGTGCAGGATTCCCGTAACCAGGGAGCTCTTGCCAGCACCGGAAACGCCGGTCACCGCCGTGAACACGCCGAGCGGCAGGGTCACGTCCTCGCCCTTCAGGTTGTGTTCGCGAGCGTTTCGGATCACCAGCTGACCAGATGGCGGTCGGCGCTGCCCGGGGGTCTCGATCTGAAGGGTGCCGGCTAGGTACTGTCCCGTCAGCGTACCGCCCCGGGCCAGCTTCTGGGGGCTCCCCTCGAACACGACATGCCCGCCCTGATGGCCCGCCCCGGGCCCAAAGTCTACCACGTGATCCGCTTGCCGAATGGTATCCGCGTCGTGCTCCACGACGAGCACGGTGTTACCGAGATCTCGAAGCGACGCCAAGGTTTGTATGAGGCGCTCGTTGTCTCGCTGATGCAAGCCGATGGACGGCTCGTCGAGCACGTAGAGAACGCCGCTGAGCTCGCTGCCGAGCTGCGCCGCGAGTCGAATGCGTTGGGACTCCCCGCCCGACAGCGTGGCGCCGCTGCGGGCTAGCGACAGGTATCCGAGGCCCACCGCTCGCAGGAACTCGAGACGGCCCCGCACCTCATTCAGCGGCTCGAGAGCGATGTGGGCCGCACTCCGATCCAACGTCAGGTCTCGAAAGAAAACCAAGGCTTCGTCGACGCTGCTCTGCTCGATCTCCACGATGGTCTTGCCTCCAATCCGGACCGCGCGCGACTCGGTACGCAGGCGCGCCCCCAGGCACTCGGTGCACGGCAGCTCGGACATGAACTGAGCGTAGTGACGGCGCATGCCCTCGCTCTTGGTCTCCCGAAAGCGCCGATTCATGGCTGGAATCACGCCCTCGAACTGCATTGGCCAGCTGACGTCACCGTGGCTTCCCGTCCACTGCACCTGGACGCGCCGGTCACCCGTGCCATAGAGGACCAGCTCCCGCTGCCGCGCTGGGAGGCGCTTCCACGGACAATCGAGGTTTAGCGCCATCTCACGCTCCAGGGCAGCGAAGATCCCGAAGGAGAGCCCTGCCCCGCGCTGCATCGTGGACGCCCAGGGTAGGATGGCGCCCTCCCGGATGGAGAGCGAAGGATCGGGAACGAGGAGCGCTGGGTCCATCTCCGCGTGTACCCCCAGGCCGTTGCATCCGTGGCACATGCCCAGAGGACTGTTGAAGGAGAACGATTGAGGCGTCAGTTCGGGCAGGCCGATCCCGCACTTTGCACAGCTTGAATGCTGAGTGTACCGCCGTTCGTCGTCACCGCCGCTCGCCGCCGCCACCACGAGCGTGCCCCCGCCCTCCCGAAGCGCTGTCTCGATGGAATCGGCCAGTCGTTGCCGCTCGGTGCGCGACGGATCCACGCGGTCCACGACGAGCTCGATGCTGTGCTTGCGACGCTTGTCCAAAGGGGGCACCGCGTCCAGGCGGTGCACTTCGCCGTCCACGCGTACCCGGAGGAAGCCTCGTTCGACGAGTCCACCGAACAAGGCGCGGTGCTCACCCTTTCGGTTCTCCACCAGCGGCGCCAGTATCAACGCCGGCCCCGAGTCGAATCGGGCGACCCGCTCGACGATGACATCGGTGGGCAGCGCCTCCACGACGACGCCGCAGTCGGGACAGTGTTGGATGCCGATGCGGGCGAACAGAACGCGCAAGTAGTCGTGGATCTCGGTGATGGTGCCAACCGTGGAACGTGGGTTCGAGGACGCGGCCTTCTGCTCGATGGCAATTGTGGGGCTGAGCCCGCGGATGTGCTCATAGCGGGGCTTCTCCATCTGGCCGAGGAATTGGCGTGCATAGCTGGAGAGCGACTCGACGTAACGACGCTGCCCTTCCGCGTACAGAGTATCGAACGCCATGGACGATTTCCCGGACCCGCTCACGCCCGTGAAGACGATGAGCTGGTTCTTTGGGATCTCCAGGTGGTCGACCTGCAGGTTGTGCTGGCGCGCCCCTTTGACGACGATCGTATCGGACGATTTGCTCACGCTTGCTTACTCCCTATGCCAACGACGGGTCGACGGAACGAGTGCCACTTCGCTTCTGGCGCGCCAAGGGGCGCGCTCTTTGCGAGGGCGCAATTTCGGGCGACTCACCGGTTCCCGCCCTGACGCGGCTAGCGACCTGCGGGCCGAACAGCGAGAGCTGCCGCGAAACGGGGTGGGACCGCGCTGACTTCCTCGACCCGCGATGAGGGGCTACCCAGGGAGCATGAACATCGACAATCTCTTCGCAGCGCCCAACGTCCTCCCGCAGGAGCTGGTTGATGTCCTCTTCTGCAGCGCGGGACCAGCGCGTGTCGAACGTATCGTCTCGCAGGGGCACGCCTCGCCGCCTGGGTTCTGGTACGACCAGGCGGAGCACGAGTGGGTCGCCTTGCTCCAAGGCGAGGCCGCCCTCGAGTTGGAAGGAGAGCCGCCACTGGTGCTTCGCCCCGGCGACCACTGCTTCCTACCAGCTCACGTTCGCCACCGGATCATCTGGACGGCTCCCGATGGGATCACCGTTTGGCTCGCCGTGTTCTTCGCTGACCTTGCTCAGGGGCGGGCGCTTTCGGCTCAGGGTGCCACGCTGAGGGGATGAATCTCCCGCGCAGGGAGGGCGCTCCAGACCCCCCCTCCGGAACCGGCTTGCTTCTGGCCCTGAGTGGGAGCATCCTCTTCCGTGGGCAAGGTTGGCAGCCGGGCGCAAGGTTTGCGTCGAGCCAGCCGCGCCTCGGAGGCGCCATATGAAGCCGTCGATAGTCGTCACCACGTCGGTCGTCGCTACCCTGCTCGGTGGGGCATCCCGTTCCGTGAATGCGGCCGAGGACGCTGCGGTCCCCGCCCTGCGCGCAGCATCGGTGGCCACTGAGCTGCAAGAAGCCCACACCGCTGGGGCCAAGTTGAAGCTCAACGTGGACCGTTCGAAGGTGGACCTAGAGCGACACCGCCTCGAGGTCACCATGAACCGGCGCGCGCAACAGGTTGTCGTGAAGGTCTACGACGAGGAGGGCGCGCTCATCACGGAGGAGACCGCGCAGTTCAACGGTAAGCCCGCGGGCTCTCCCCTCGTCGTCCAATGGAAGCAAAGCTCTGGCCGCAAGATCGCCAAGGTGGAAGTCTACGGCTACGACATGGACGACAACTGGGTCGGAATCGCCATGATCCCGTGGTCTGTCACCATTCCGCACGAAGAGGTGCTCTTCGAGACGGACAGGGCAGCCATCGCCTCCGCGGAGGTGCCGAAGCTCACCGACAGTCTGGAGCGCATCACTTCTGCAGTTGCGAGGTATCAGGAGCTCGGCTCCATCCAGCTCTTCATCGCCGGGCACACGGACACTGTCGGCACGGCAGCGTACAACATGGACCTCTCACGGCGCCGTGCCCAGGCAATCGCCGCTTGGTTCGTGAAGCGAGGCCTCACGATTCCCGTCGCGTTCGAGGGCTTCGGCGAATCCTCCCCCCTCGTCAAGACCGGCGACGAGGTGGACGAGCCAAAGAACCGCCGTGTCGACTACATCCTGGCTATCGAGCCACCGCGCACGAAGTCGGGAGGGCAGCCCGCCTGGAAGTACATCAACCGCTGAACCCGGCATCGCCGAGACGCCGTCCCGGTGGCTTGTCTCGAGTACCTCGTCCGGCGCCCTGCAGCCCGCGGTCGGGTCCTTCGGTCCCGGCGGGCGCCCGGTCAGTCGAGTTGCCTGCTCTGAACCTCTCCCATAACCTCGGCTAGCTGGTTCGTCCCACGCGCGGAACAATCGGTTCCCCGTTAGCGCACTCGTCGCGCCGCGCTGAGGTCCTATGTCACCGTGACAGCAACGCCGGGGATGAGGACCGGTGCAACGCCGCCAGTTCCACCACGAACACGCTCCCGCACGGCCAGCCGCGATGCCGGCCCCTCCCCCAACCAACGACAGGAGACAGCATGACCCAAGGAAAATCATGGTCTATCGATACCACCCACTCCAGCATCGGATTCACTGTGCGCCACATGGTCTTTGCGAAGGTGCATGGCCGTTTCGCCCGCTGGAGCGGCAAAATGGCCCTGAACGAAGCCGATTTCGTGCCCACCCAGGTCGACGTCGAGATTGACGCCGCCAGCATCGACACTGGTGTCGCAGACCGGGACAAGCACCTCTGCTCGGCCGACTTCCTGGACGCAGAGCGCTACCCGAAGCTGACGTTCAGGAGTAAGAGGGTCGAGAAAGCCGGGCCCAGCGGTCTCCAGATTACGGGGGATCTTTCGATGCACGGCGTTACTCGCGAGGTCGTGCTTCAGGCCGAGTATGGCGGGCAAGGCAAGGACCCTTGGGGCAACCAGCGCGTTGGGTTCACCGCAAGCACATCGGTAGACCGCCGCGAATTCGGCCTCGAATGGAACCAGGTCCTGGAGGCTGGCGGCGTACTGGTCGGTGAGCGCGTCGACGTGGAGATCGAGATCCAAGCGGTGCAATCAACGTAGCGCTGGGCGGCGTCGCCCATGCAGCCACACCGGGGTTCTTTCCGCGGTGGCAGCCGTCTCGACATGCACAGATTCAGGTTCTGGCGCGCGAATGCAGCGGCGGGCTCCTCCCACTGTGGTAGCCTACCGCCGAGACCATGCGCTTCCTTCTATCATCTTCTGCGGTCCTTTGTGCATCGTTGCTGCTCGGGTGTTCGGCGGGGTCCGCTGCTTCTGACGACGGGAGCGGCGGTACCAGCGGCGGCGCAACGGGGGTGGGCGGCAACGCGGCCGCTGGCGGGGATCAAACCAGCGGCGGTGCTACGTCAGCGACCGGCGGCTTCTCTCCGACCACTGGCGGCAGTGAGAACGCTTCTGGAGGCATAACGGGGACCACAGGAGGAACAGGGAGCGGAGGCACCGCCGGCAGCGGTGGCATGCCCGCGCAGGGGGGCGTGCCCAGCGGAGGAAGCTCCGGCGCGCTCGGCGGCTCTCCGAGCAGTGGTGGCGCGAGCGGTGTCACTGGTGGCACACCCAGCGCTGGCGGTGCAACCACAGGTGGCGCAGCGACAGGCGGTGGTGCGGGTGTCCCGACGGGAGGCAGCGCCGGTGCGGCAGGGAGCGCCTCTGGCGGCTCTGCCGTCGTCGGGCCAGGAAGCTACGCCCTGCCTCCACCAAGCCAGTGCCATAATCAGGATGATTACCAGGGAGAGGGATGCATTCCCGGAGACACGAGCAGCCTGTGTGGTGGCAAGTGTAACGTCATCAATGCCTGTCAGGAGAGCACCGCTACCAAGCCCGGTGCCGACACAGCCTTCATCTGTCCACGGTTCATGCTCTTCTCCCCCGAGATGCTGCAAGCTGCGATCGACGACGGGAACGAGGCTTTTCACTACGCGATCGTCGGGCACGACGCCGATCGAGGCGGGATCGACGGTGACGACCAGAGCACCTGCTGCCAGTGCTACCAGCTCGTCTTCGCCTACCCCAGTCCCGAGATCGACAACCAGGTCCTCGCGGATCCCAACGATCGCGAGAACCCCCGCTCGGCCATCCCCATTCCACCGCCGCTCATCGTGCAGAGCTTCAACACCGCCGCGACGAACGAGAGCTTCGACGTCTACATGGCGGCTGGAGGCCTGGGAGCGAACAACGCATGCGCGCCGGTCGCGAACACCGCATCGGCCTCCGGCGAGTACCTGTACACCTCCTATCCGGAGATGGGACAGCCCGGCAGCGGCGGCGTCAAACCCGTCACCCACGCGATGGAGTGCAAGACGGACATCTCTTGGGTCACACACGAGTCCCTCTCCTCCGAGCCCTGCCAGGATTGGGTCTCCGAGCAGTGTACCCAGATCCAATCGAGCATCCCGGGGCTCACCGAGCAGGCCCAAGACTCTTGCTTGCGGGGCAACGATCCTGATGCCTATTACCACCTCAACTGGTCGGTATATGTCATGAAGGTGGAGTGCCCCCAACACCTTACCGAAGTAACAGGCTGCAAGCTCGAGCCCCAGGGGCTGCCGGAGGTCGAGCGCAGCGTCACTACGGCAGAGCAAGCGGCACTGAACGCGGGTTTCTGGGACCGCACGAGCAGCGGCGAACGGATGTATCACACCACGACGATGGAGGATTGCTGTCGACCTTCGTGCGCATCGGCCGATTGGATCGAGGGCAGAGGCCTCGATGCCGATCCGGAGTACAACGCCTTCTACTCGTGCGACGTCAACGGTCAGCCGTATCTCGAACGAGAATGAGCGGAGGCGGGGCGGAGGTTACGTCCGCCGAGCATTACCCCCAATCCGCCCGATCCAACCGGTAGACGGCACAAGCATCCTCCCCAAACTGACGGTACTCGACGAAGTGAAACCCGAGGCGTTCGTAGAAGCGCCTCGCCCGGGCATTGGACGCAAGCGGGTCGATGAGGACGGCGCGGACAAGAGGCTCCTGGAAGCAACGGTCGAGGGCGAGACGCATCATCTGGGTCCCGAAGCCCCGCCCTAGGTGCCCTTCCTCACCAATCCAAATGTCGACTGCGCGGAGTCCCTCGGGGCAGGCCCCCCAGTAGTGGCTCTCCTCGTGGGCTGGATCGATGATCTGGATGAAGCCGATGGGACAGCCCTCCACCTCGGCAATCAGCTGCTGACGCCAGTCGTGCTGGCGGGTCAGCTCCTGCTCCCACTGCCAGTCGTCGTTTGGGTCGGACTCGATGACGTGCGGTTGCTCGTCCCAGTGACGCAGAAGCGTTACGTCAGCAGGTGTCGCGTCGCGGAGCGTCATTTCGCCATAGCAGTACACGGGAGGGGGACTCTCGCGTCGAACCTCGCGCATTCGTCCGTGAGGGTGACGTGATGCCGCCGAGTACCGGCCAGCCGCGGTGCCCCGCCAGGGTCTGCACCGCAGCTGCCGTCCGGCGCAACTCAGCAAACGGTATAGATGAACACCTGGAAGGTGTCGGGCGACGCCGGGTTGCCGTCACTGTCAGCCGCTTCAAGGCGGATCGTGTGCGTCACACCGAAGCAGTCGTCGCTATAAAGACGGATGGTGGCACTGTCCCCGGTTCCGAGGTCCTCGTCCTGGATGTCGGTACGATCCGTGCGCCAGATCAGAGAGCTGCCCGGGAGGGTACCGTCCTCGGTGTCCGTGCCCGTCCCCTCGACAGCGATGTCGACGTACCAAAGCTCCAGCTCGTCGTCGTATCCGTCGTAGATGACGTTGGCGACGGGCGGCGTCGGGCTGATGATGCTGACCTCTGGCGCGTCCCCGGTACAATCGGTGGCAGCGAACGTCAGGGTAGCCTCCGCCTCGTCCGCTCCGTAGGCGCGCGCCGTGATCGTGTGTTCGCCGACCGGGAACGACGCGGTGATCTCGCTGCCCTGACCGAGGCTCGCCGTGCCCTCGAACCACTCGATGGCTTCGCTGGGGACAACGAAGGACGGGAAGAGGGCATACCGAGCTGTGGCCAGGAGCGTGATGTCCTGGTCGGCGCAGACTGGCACCGTGGTGATAGGTTCCACGATCTCGACGCCAGGAAGGGCGACCTCGGGTAGCTGCGCCGTGATGCGATAGACGTTGTCCTCTCCAGGAGCGGCAGCGACGCGGAACGTGAACACCTGACCGGGTTCCCCCACCATGGCATAGGTGTCCAGGGCCGACTCGCCACTGCTGCTGCGGCTCTGTACCACGATGCCCTCTCCGCTGAGTCCTACCCTGCCCCAGTCCAGCGGGTACACGAGCTCGAGGTTCACCTGGAGTGGCGAGGCCGAGCCCAGATCGGGTACGGTGAACCGATACCAGTCTTGATCCTCCGTCGTCGCCGTAGCGCTCCCCGCGGCGGGAATGTCAACCAATGTCCCAGTCGCGGGAACGTTCACCTCCAGCAGCGTCGCCTCCGCAGCCGTGTCGTCCGAGACGAGCGCTTCCGAGAAGTTCAGAGAGGCGTCGTACCCCGCCAGCTCCGGAAGCACGGGAGCCGCGGCCGCGCGAACGGCGGCCAGCGGATCGATCAGCCGACGGCGCTCTTCCGGCTGATCGCTATAGCCCAGCGCCAGGAGCTCCGCGTTGCTGAAGCTGTTCTCGGACGCCGTGAGGAGCGCCCTGATCTCACTGACGATCCCGCTCCGTTGCGCCGCCGTCAGGGATTCGGTTGCGGGGTTCAGGTTCTCGTTGAGCGCTTGCATGGCCGCGACGACGCCCGTCACGAAAGGCGCGGCCGCGCTCGTGCCTCCCAGGCTCCCGAGTACGAGTGCCGAATCCGGATCATCCACGCTGCTGGGGGACATGTAGGCGCTGCGGATGGGAGCCCAGACGTCGACCCGCTCCCCATAGAAGTGTGCGTTGTCGAGGTCCGGATCAACGGCTGCCGCGACGATCGTTTCAGGGATCATGGCTGGAACGATGCCCCAGCTCTCGGTGCGCGCGTCCGAGATATTGACCCAGTCACGAATGACCTCGGGCAGAGACTCCCGGCTCAAGCGGTTGCCCGCGATGGTCACGACGGGCACCCCCGCCCGGGCCGCCCGGGCAACGGCAGAAGCCATGGGGCTGCGTACATCCCCCAGGGCAAGGGTGGAGACGCAGGCGTTCGTCGCGACGACGGCTCCCCCGACAGCCGCGCCACATGCGACACCGCCGACGATGGGGATGCCCCCCAGCGTCGCACAGACGGTTGCAGCCGCAGCGTGAACACTCGCAGTCACGATCGCGCAGATTCCTGCGCGTCCTTCGATGGAGCAGACGTCGAAGTCAGGACCCACGTTGGTGATCACCCGGCAGGGATAGCCGCCGCTGACGTTGATCACCGACGCCCCGTCGGAGAGCGCCTTGAGGATGCCGCCGCCAATCTCGAAGGCGTAGCTCAGGAAGTCGTACTTGTAGAGCTGCGGGACCGCGTTGAGCCCGGCGACACCGGCTGCTCCGAAGCCGTCGTTGACGACGCCTCCAATTGTGGTGACGACGCCTGTGCCGTGCCAGCTGCGGTCGCCGAAGAAGCTGTTACCGACCGTTGGTGGCCCCTCCGCAGCGCCGGCCGCGCAACGATAACCTGGGCTCGACCGGACCGTCATGTCACATTGCACGAGGCTCCCGCTGCTGGGCTCGCGGAAGTCGGTGTTCGGCGCGAAGCCAATGTCCAGCACGCCCACATTGACCTCCTGCACGTCGGCGTCCCACAACGCCGTGAAGGCCCAGAGCGCCGGCACGTTCTCGACGCACGGACGCTCCGCGTCGCCGGGCACGCACGGTTCGGTAACCCCTCGGGCCGGGACCATCTGCATTGTGTGGGTCAGGTTGTCCGCCTCCGTCTCGGAAATCGAAGGCGCTCCGTGGAACTGGAGCCTCGGATTGACGGCGACGAGAAAGCCTTCCAGCTGGAACTCGAGCGCGAGGACCAGGATACGCTCGACATCGGCGCGGCTCACCAGCAGAGCCTCCGTTTCGCCAAAGAGCTGACGCAGGACACCGAGGTGCGAGGGATCCGCCTGTCCCGGTTCCACCGCCACGAGCACTGCTCGATCGCGTGCTGCGCCGTCGCCGCCGTCGACGACCTGTTCGGCAATGACGCTGCCGCCACTCTGGTCGAGAAAAGCCTCAAGCTCCGCGTCGTCCTTGGGAAAGACGATCAGCTCCTCTGTCGCGATCTGCACGGGCAGGCCACCCTCGGGCAACAAGGTGCCGACCGCTTTTGCCCCGGCAGCGGGCTCCCCTTCGTCCTCCGTGAGCGCCAGCGCCGGCTCGACGTCGCTGCTGGGCGTGTCGTCTGTGGCGATCAGACCAAAGTCCGTCACCATGTCCTCTTCCACGTCCGCCAGCGCCGAGGCCGACCGATCGACGATGTACAGAGCGTGCAGGAGCTCACCAGGAGCCACCGTCAACTCGCCATCCTCGGGATCGGATCCCGAGAACGTGAGGGGCGTTTGACCGCTTGCGACGAAGCGGTTCCCCGATGCCCGGTCGAGGAACACAGGCTCCGCGTCCCCCGTGTCGGGGCAAGCCAAGGCGATTGTGATGCGCTCTTCGCCGGGATCGATGTCCCCGAAATCGAGCTCCACCTCAACCGTGTCCCCGGGTTCGTAGACCACGCTGTCGAGCCGCAGAGTTATTCCAGAGGGCTGCTGCGGAAGCGCTATCTCGCCGCCCAGATCCATGGCGCCAGCAGAACCTGCCTGTGGTAGGTCCCTGCCAGCCGCTCCACTCGACCCAGAGCTTCCCCCCGAGTTCGTAGCGCCTCCGGCGCCCGCGTCCACCCCGCTCCCGGCGGCGCCCCCTGCCATACCGGCGGCGCCCCCCGCCGTGGCCCTCGCGCCCGCCTGTCCGCCCTCCCCGCCCGACGCCGCACCACTGGTGCCCGCAGCACCGTCATTGCCGCCATCGTCCGAGTCGCACGCGACGACAAGTAGCGCGACAGAGGCAACCCCGACCGCCTTGAGTGCTCGATTCATTGGATCTGCTCCCGAAAGAATTCCGTGGAGCACGTATATGCGGGCGCCTCTCGCAACCGACAAGCTGGTGCGCAGCAGTACTGCAGAGCCAGTCAGCAGGGTACACCACAGTACCGCAGAGTCGTGGGCAAGGGTCAGTGGCAGCGCGCCACTGGCCCGAGGCGCCTCGCCCAGACCTCTCTCTGAAGCCCGACTCTTAGCGCGACTCGGAATCGCACGATGCGGCGGGCTCGTCATGGCCGGCGGCGCAGCGGATCCTGACGGCGCCACCGGAATCGACACGCCCGACTGCCTCAATAGCCCTCGCAGTCGGCGAGCGTTACACCGCGGTAGCGCTCCTTCCGCTCACGCGCCGGCTTTGTTCTCCAACTGCGCGCGCAGCCGCTCCTCCTGCTCACGCAACGCGGGAGTGAACTCCTCACCGAAGTCTTCGGCCTCGAAAACCGGCCGAATCTCCAGCTCCGCGTCCTCGCCGGGCATCGGTTCTGGGCAGCGCCGCGCCCACTCGATGGCTTCATCCATCGACTTGACCTGCCAGATCCAGAAGCCGGCGATTAGCTCCTTCGTCTCGGCGAAGGGACCATCCACGACGCTCTTCTTGCCGCCCGAGAACCGCAAGCGCCTGCCCTTGTTGCTGGGATGGAGTCCCTCTCCCGCCAACAGGATCCCAGCCTTCGCCAGCGCCTCGTTGTACTTGCCCATCTCTGCCAAGACCTTCTCGCTCGGCATCGCACCAGCCTCGGAGTTCGGCGTCGCCTTGACCATGACCATGACTCTCATCGTCGTTCCCTTTCTCCCCGGAGCATGCGCCGGTCCGAGTTGCCCGCAAGCCCAGCGGGTCAGCGCTGCCCCCGGGCCGATCCCCCCGTCACACGCGAGAGCCTTGACTGCCTCCCACGGGAACCCGTTCCCGCCGGTATGCGGGTGTCAGAGCGAAGTGCTCCATCCACCGGCTTTCGATGGGGTCAGCAATTTCCAGAACCGCCTGGCATAGCCAGGGCAGTTCGATGAAACGACGGGCCAAGACTAGCCTGGGAACTACAATGGCTACGAAGTCCACGGAGCAAGGATCTCATGCTGTCACCTTCGCGTACTGCCGCTTCTTCCCCTCACGCGCAGTCACTCTGCCTGGCCGCGGCGCTGTGTGTCTTCAGCGCCTGCAGCGATGGCGGTGATGGCGGCACCGGCTCGACAGCGGGTTCCGGCGGTGACAGAGCTGACGCAGGAGTTGCGGGCCATCTGGGCGGCCTCGGTGGGCAGGTCTCCGTAGGCGGCAATCCCGCCAGCAACAGCGGTGGGGCGCTGTCGAACACCGGAGGTGGCCAGGGACCCACCGGTGGCACTCCGGGAACGGGTGCAGGCGTCAGCGCCGCGGGCGGCGCGCTCAACGGAGGCAACGACGCAGGTTCCGCGGGCAGTCCCGCTGTAGGGTTCGGCGGAGGAACGGCGGGCATGGATAACGGCTCGGGCGGCTCACAGCGTGGCGGCGACGCAGGCACCCTGGACAACGCCGGAGGAGCACCCGAGGGCGGCGGTGGAACCGCTGGCAGTGGGCCCGGCGGCAGCGCTGGCGAGGGCTTCGGCGGCGCCTCGACGGCGGGGACCGGCAGCGGCGGGCAGAGCGGTGATGGCGGGGTCGCTGGCGGAGGCTCTTCAGGCAGCCCGTCCGTGACCTGGCCCATTATCAACGGCGTTCAGTGGGCAGACACCGATGGGGCCCCGATTCAGGCGCACGGCGGGGGCATGCTTAAGGTCGGCGCGGATTACTACTGGTTCGGTGAGAACAGAAACCCTGATGGGACCTTCTATGCCGTCTCGGCGTACCGCTCTCGCGACCTGCGCCAGTGGGAGCACGTCAACGACGTCCTGACCATGAACAGTGATCAGGGGCTGAACCCCGCCAACGTAGAGCGACCCAAGGTCGTCTACAACGCCGCCACGCAGAAGTATGTGATGTGGATGCACTGGGAGAACGGCCGCGATTACGGGGAAGCGCGCGCTGCCGTCGCTAGCTCGGACACCGTGGCCGGCGACTATGCCTACCATGGCAGCTTTCGACCAATGCAGGACTCGGGCGTCGTGGATCACGGCAAGCCCGGCTACATGTCACGCGACTGTACGCTCTTCGTCGATGACGATGGCCGCGGCTATTTCCTTTCCGCGTCCAACGAGAACTACGATCTGCACCTTTACTCGTTATCGGAGGACTACCTTTCCATCGCACGCCGCGAAGCCCTCCTTTTCGAGGGTGGTCACCGCGAGGCCCCTGCCCTGTTCAAGCGTGACGGAACTTATTTTCTCATAACCTCCGGGGCCACCGGATGGTCGCCGAACCAAGCTCAGTACGCGACCAGTACGTCGCTCTCCAGCGGGTGGTCTACCATGCGCAATGTAGCCGACGGCAATACTTTCTACTCACAACCAACCTATGTCCTCGCCGTCACGGGGAGCGAGGGTACTGAATACCTCTATCTGGGAGATCGGTGGGCGGGAGCTTGGGGCGGGCGTGTCAACGACTCTGCCTATGTGTGGCAACCGCTCTCCTTCTCCAATGCAACCACTCTCTCGATGAGCTGGGTCAACACCATCGAGGTCGACACGACGACGGGTACTGTGTCGGGTTTGGTCAACACCTTCGCGTTCATCAACAAGAAGAGCGGCATGGCAATCGCCGTGGATGGCCCCTCCGATCAGAACGGTGCAGACATCATCCAAAGCGGGCAGAGCGATGCGAACGCCTACGTCTGGCGCCTCAACTACGACGGCGACGGGCATTTCCGACTCACCAACGAGGCCGGGGGCAAGGTCATGGACGTTCCCGACGAATCAGTGGACCCCGGGATCCACGTCCATCTCTGGGACGACAATGGCGGCGATCACCAGGCGTGGCGAGTGATCGACATCGGACTCGGCGAGTTCCGCATCCGCAACAAGAAGAGCGGCCACTTTCTCGGGGTGGCGGGCGGCTCGACGGCTGCCGGCAGCGCGGTCGAGCAGCAGAACCAATCCACCGGCGACGAGCAGATCTGGCAGGTCGTCGTCACTCCCTGATGCGCCGATGGCGGCGTGCCTACCTGGTGCAAGCTCCTAGGCGTTGGCGTGCGTCCGCGGGCCCGGCGACGAATGAGGCCCTAGACTGTAGAAGCCTCCGATCGAGGTCCGACAAGGCACTGGCGGCTCGTGGACTCGGAGAGGGAGGGCCTATGTGTCGCGAAACAACGACTACCGCCGCGCCGAGTCCTTCGCGGCGTGGATGCAGGATGCGCGCGGCCAATGACCGCGGGGTTCTTGCCACACGAAGAGCCGAGTTGGTTGCCTTGAAGCGGCCGCCGGTGAGCGCTACGTTGGGGCTCAGATGATAGACTGGGGTGACGGCAAATACGAATCGACGGCAACCGAGCTCGAGCCCGTGGCGCGCCGTCTCATCGAGACTGCTGGCGTAGAACCAGGCCAGACGGTCCTCGATCTCGGCTGCGGTACGGGCAACGTGGCGCTCCTCGCCGCCGCGCTGCGCGCTAGGGTGACAGCGGTAGATCCGGCGCCCCGTCTCCTCCGGGTAACCCGCGAGCGGGCACGGGCCTTGGGGCACGAGCTGAAGGTGCTGGAAGGCCGTGCTGAAGCAATCCCAGTGGAATCGGGCTCCTTCCAGCTCGTGCTCTCCAACTTCGGGATCATCTTCGCCCAGGACGCGCACGCCGCCATGAATGACGTGCGTCGCGTGCTCAGGCCAGCAGGGCGCCTCGTCTTCAACGCCTGGCTCGCCGCCGGGCCGGTGAGCGCGGCCCTGGGCGAGTTCGGTCGCGCCATGGAGGGGGCTTCGTCGGCTCCCCCCTCACCTCCTCAGTTTCCCTGGCGTGATCCTGAAGCCTTACGCAACCTCGTCGGCGGCTACTTTGGGCAGGTGACGATCAGCCCGCACGAGGCGGTCTTCGAGGCATCTAGCGCAGAACGATTCATCGATGCATTCATCGAGGAGCATCCCATGGGTCGTCGCTATGCCGAGCGACTTGGAACGGCGGGCACCCTTTCCGACACGCGTCGTCGTGCCATCGACGTGATTGCGTCAAGCAGCGGGGGCTCGTCGACGATCCGAGTCATGAGCCCCTATGTCGTCATTTCGGCAATGAAATAGGAGGGCCGGTCCCGGAAAGTCGGAACCCGCGCAGCGGGAGAGCGCGGGCGTCCGCCTGCGCACCGCGGGAGAGGGGGTGCCGCCCGCGAAATCCCGCCGTGACAGCGGCCAGCCTCAGCGCCTCGACTGCGACTCCGGGCATCAATCCGACTACTGTCTCTGCGGGGGCCGTCCGTCGGTACAGGTGGCACGACCTCGACAGGGTGGCACGACCTCGACAGCTGGCACTGGTGGTAACTGCAGCATACCGCCCGCATCCGATACTCCGGTGGGATACGGCGCTTCGGTGACCTCTCGGCCACCGCTGGTCTCCTCGTGCTCGTCCTCTCTGTCACCATCTCCACTCGAGATGCCGTCGACACCAAGCTCGTGGAACGCCTTGGATCCCGGGTTTGCTCATTGGAGCCAGTTCGAGAATGCCCCTCCCTTCCCGACGCTCGTCGTGGCGGGCTACTCCAATCTTCCCGACGACTTCGGTCGTGGCCTAGACGACTTCCGAGACCTCGTTGATCGAATCACGATCAACGGCAAGCACGGGGCGGTCCTGCCCCGCTTCGACGACCTGCGTGGCGCCTCGGATCGGGAGGGCTGAACGGAGAAGGGTTCGCTTCTGGAGCTTGGTGGCCCAACTGAGGCGTGCGCCCCCCTTCGCGAACAGGTAATCGCGGCGGCGCTTGACGCGCATCAAGGCACCGCCCGGTGGCAGGATGCAGGTCCATAGGACCCCATCATAGCCACCGAGGAATCAGCATGAGTGAGCTCATCGACAATCGGGCGGAGCGCATCCGCCAATTGAAGGCAATTATCAAAGACCTGCACGCAGGAGCCCCCGAGGCCGACGTCCGTCGACGCCTCAAGGAGATCGTCCGCGAGACGGACTCCACGGAGATTGCCGCCATGGAGCAGGAGCTCATCGCCGACGGAATGCCAGTGGAGGAAGTGCAGACCATGTGCGACTCGCACGCGGCCGTTCTGAAGGAGATCTCCGTCGAGCCAGCGGTTCGCGACGTGGAGCCGGGCCATCCCATCGACACCTTCCAGCGCGAGAACGCGGCCATCCGCGAGCTCACGGCGAGACTACGCGAACGACTCGACCGCTGCACTCGACTTCCGGAGCACCATCCCATTGATGACGAGCTCACGGATCTCCGTCATGGAGTCGGCGAGCTGATGGATGTCGACAAGCACTATCAGCGCAAGGAGAACCTCGTCTTTCCCTGCCTCGAGCGCCATTTCATCTTCGGGCCCTCCAAGGTCATGTGGGCCAAGGATGACGAGGTGCGCGAGCTGCTGAAGGACGTCGAGAGGACGCTGAAAGCGAGCGGCGTCAGCGCAGGAGAGTTCGCCCTGGTCGTTGAGACCGTCGTGCTGCCGGCTCTGGAGGCAGTAGACTCGATGGTTCAGAAGGAAGAACAGGTGCTGTTGCCTATGGCCCACGACACGCTCACCGAGCGCGAGTGGGGTGAGATCTGGCTCGGCTCAGCCGAGTTTGGCTGGTGTCTCGTAGAGCCGCGGGAAGGCTACCGCCCGCCGGTCGCCGCAGAAGAGAAGCGCAAAGCCCGCGTGGCACCGGACGAAGCCCTGATGTTTCCCACCGGAGGGCTCACCCCCGAGCAGCTCCTCGGCATCTTTCGGATGCTTCCAGTCGACGTCACCTTCGTCGATGCCGACGACCGGGTCCGCTTCTTCTCGGAGGGTGGCGACCGCGTGTTCGCGCGGAGCAAGGCCATCATCGGGCGCAAGGTCCAGCACTGCCATCCCCCGAAGAGCGTCGACGTGGTCGAGCGGATCGTCGGGGACTTCCGCGCGGGGCGCCAGCACGTGGCTGAGTTCTGGATCCAGCTGCGCGGACGGTTCGTCCACATCCGCTACTTCGCTGTCCGCGACGAGCACGGTGAATACCTAGGGACCCTGGAGGTCACACAAGACCTGACGAGAGTGCGTCAGCTCGACGGAGAGCGCCGCCTCCTTGAGTACGAGGCGTCCGCGGAGGTCCCATGACCGTGCCCATCACACCAGAAACGAAGGTGGGAGCGCTGCTCGAGGCGTACCCCGAGCTCGAACGACATCTCATCGAGTTGGCCCCCGCATTCGCCAAGCTCAAGAACCCCGTACTGCGGCGCACCGTCGCCAAAGTGACCACCCTCGCCCAGGCAGCACGCGTGGCCGGGCTGAACCCGCGGGAGCTCGTCGTCAAGCTGCGTGACGCGGCAGGACAGCAGGGCGCAGACGTCGCGCCCGGCATGGCTGACGATGCAAGTCCAGCAACGAACCCCTGGCTGGAGTCTCTGCGCGTCGTCGCCCGGCTCGACGCCGATCGACTCATCGCAGATGGAGGCCATCCCTTGCAGGCCGTGAACGCGCGCTTACCATCCCTCGGCGAGGACGAAGCCATCGCCCTCGTCACCACCTTCATCCCCGCCCCCCTGATCGACGCCGTGACGGCGCGGGGTTTCGCTTGCACCAGTCGCACCACGGACGGGACGACCGAAACGCTCATCGGGCACCGGAGACGCGGAGGCTAACCGCGGCCCGCGGAGCCCTTTTCGCTTTCAGGGCGTCGGAGTGCGAGGGGACGGCGCAGCCGGGAACGCGCTCGTCCCAGGGGACGGCGGCCCGCCCGGGTTGGCCGAAGAGGGACTGGCTCCTGGCGCTTGACGACCCGGCTCCCGCGCTCCCTGCGCGGTGGCGCCGGGTTTCGGTTGTGTCTCCGGCGCCGCCCCTGGAGCGGGCACGGAGGAAGTAGGTGGTACTGCGGGCGGCGCCACCGATCCGGCCGGGGACGGACCCGGCGGCGCGCCTGGCCCCTCTCGATCCGAGACCCCGTAGACGGGCTCACTCGGCACCTCACTCGTGTCCGGAGCGGCCGGGGCGCGCAAACGCAGGGCCAGGGCCTGCGCCTGCCGGCTGTAGTCGATCGATTGAGCCAGGATGCGGGCAGCTTCCTGGTCCGCGTGGAAGCCGCGGGAGTTCTCGCTGCTGATGTAGTCGATGCGGAACATCGCCTTGCGCTGCAGCTCGTAGCAGCGCTCCAGTTCCTCGGGGGGCGCGCCTGCCGCCTTGGCCTCGCGAATGGCATCGAGCATGTCGGTCATTGCCGCGGCCGCCGTCTCCAGCAACGCCTCAGTGCGCGTCTGAATGGCCGCGATACGAGCACTGAGCTCGCGCTCATCCACTCGGTGGCAGCCTTGGCACGAGGCGTTCAGCGACTCCACGGGACTGCGCACGTCATGACTGCTCATCTTCATGGCACCGACGCGCTCGTAGGGCATGTGACAATCCGCGCAGCTGACCCCAGCACGCGCATGGATCCCTTGGCTCCAGAGCTCGAACTCGGGGTGCTGCGCCTTGTACGCCATGGCCCCGGTCTCCCCATGCTTCCAGTCATAGAACTGGGAACCATCCGGGAAGCGGGTCTCGTCCCAGAAGCGCTCGATGTCCTCCACCGCGAGACCGTACGCCCATGGGAAGGTCAGGGTCATCTTGTTGGCGCAGTAGTACTCGACGTGACACTGGCCGCAGACGAAGGAGCGCATCTCCTGCCGACTCGCCTCGGCATTGGGATCGTAGGGTTCGCTGCGGGAACCTCGGCGCCAACGCTCGATACTCGGGAGGTGCGGTACGGGCGCCTCGCCCGCCGCTAGCGCGGCGATACCCAGCATGAACCCGGGACGTGTCACCCTGACGGCCATCGTCTTAGGATCGTGGCAATCGATACAGCTGACCGGGTGCACTTCCTCCATGTGAAACTCACCCTTGGTCGGCTGTTGCGGGTCGAAGCCGCCCACGGGCGGACTCGGGAAGACCGGTGGGGCGCCCTTCGGAGTGCCATCAGGCACCTGCGAGAGGAGGGAAAGGACCTCGTAGTACGGGCGTGAACTGAGCTCTTGGAAGCCACGGATCAGGGCTTCTTTGTCGAACTCCTCTGCCAGCACCTCCGGGCTGCTCGGCTTGCCCAGGGCTTCCCTCCCGACTTTGCGGTAGAGCACCGTCGTGGAAGCGTGGCAATGGAGGCAGGCACCTGCCTGCGGTCGCTTGTTCACCCGCTCGGTGACGACCTGATCATAGAGCATGTAGGCGTGGCCCCGCGCCTCTCGATAGTCGATGCTGAAGGCGTACCCAGCGTAGAGACGCTGCAGCCACGGGTCCTGTTCGAGCTTGCTCTCGGACAGCGCGCTCGACCCGCCCCGGAAACGATCCCCGGCAGTAAGCTTGTATTCGTGAAAGTGGTGGGGCCAGTTCAGACCCCAGGGCGCCGGATCGGTCGTCGTCTCATCGATCTCCGCGACGCGCACGAAGGGGGTGCGGGCTTCCTGCTTGTGCTCGAAGATCGTGACCAGGAGCGCGGTCACCCCTAGCGTCGCGCCCATCGTCACGAGGACCACGATCGAGAGCAGGAGGGTGCGGGAACCGAGGCGGCTGGGCAGGCGCTTCTTGGCAGGCTCCTTTGGTGTACTCGACCCTCCAGGGGGCACTGCGGAGCCCGGGCTGCCCGCGCCTGCAGCGGGAGTAGCCTCCGAGCTTGGCCCTTCGGAAGCGCTCGGGTCAGGCGTAGTTCCGCTGCGCTCGGGGTCGGGCGGCGTTCTGCGATCGTCGTGATTGCTCATCTCGATGTCCTCATCTGCGCTGCGCGTGGCCCACGGCGGCGTGGCACCGGGAACAGTTCGGCATGTCTCCACCGGGCTCTGCCGGAAGCATGTGATTCACGAGCTCCCGGTGGCACGACACACAGGTGCTCTGGGTGACCTCACGGTTCCTGGGCTTGATGCGAATCGGTTCGTGGAAATCCCCTGTCGTGAAAGCCCACGAATGGAAGAAACCGTTGTCGGCCTTAGTAACCCACTTACCGATCGGGTGGTGGGGCAGGTGGCAGTCGTTGCAGGTCGCGACGCCGTGATGGCTGGACTTTGTCCAGGCGTCGAAATGTCCCTGCATCACGTGGCAGTTCGTGCATGCCTCCGGGTCGTTCGTGAGGTAGGACCAGCCCTGGCCGTAGCCGAAGGTGAAGGCACCTACCCCTCCCAACACCCCTAGGAGCGCCGCGAAACTCCACGGGAGCGCACCTCCCATTGCCCAACGGGTAGCGCGCGGGATGCTGCGATTGCTGCGCGTTATGGGGGCGGTGGGGCGAGGCATTCTGTGCGGAGTCGTTTGGGCGATAGTGGGGCAAATTGCCGCGCGCGGTTCGCCACCGCGCCGTCCCGGGGCCACAGCATAACCTGATTGGCCCAGGCGGTCTCGTGCCACTTTTCACGTGGGGCCACCTTGAGCCAGGTCAAGGCTTCGCGGGAATGACGAACCACTGAGTGTTCAGCCATCACCGCCGCGGGATGACCCGCCAGCCGGATCTGGAGGATCGCGGGGCGTTTGCCGGAACGGAAGAGTGGGTCTCGAACTGCGTGCGGTCTGCCGCACTCCGCGTGCGTATGCGCGGATCCCACGCTCCGCAGGATAACGGAACTGCCGGATCATGGCGCACATAGAGCGCTTCTACGCAGCACCACGCCTGCACGCCACCTTCGCCACCTTCGTGCCGCGCAACGGCGGCCCGTAGCGGGTCGCGCGTTCACGTCGCCCTTCCTGATTGAGCGCGCCTTGATGGAGCTGCACCTTGACGACCCGCCGTCGCCCGAGTCTCCGCTGCGCAGCTGCCAGTACGCCAATATCCACGAGCGGTAGAGCGGACCCCGGATCGCCAATGGAATGACGCGAGCTGGGAGCGCCAACTATTCACCAGCACTCGCTCCTTTCCCGGGTGACGGGCACGGCTGAGTACGCTATTCGTCGGAGCGACGCGGTACCGCGTCGCTCAAACCCACACGGGGGCGCGGGCCCGGGGCGGGCCACGTTGTGCCTGTGGAGCCAAGAATTGGACTCTTTGCCGCACCGTTCGTGGGCAGCGGGAGGGTCTATCGAGGAGGGTCGATGTCATGATGCCGAGGAGCCTGAGACTTCCAACAGCTACGGGGCTGGTCATCGCCGCCACCGCATGCAGTGGCCAACCAGGCGATCCCTTGACCGGTGCGGCGGGCGCCGCGAGTGAAGCCCCTGAAGGAGGTTTCACAGCCGCGCCTCGTAGCGAGCAGCCGGGGACGCTCGTCTGGAGGAACGTGGGGCGGCTCGTGATCGACGTAGAAGGAACCCCCTATCTCGTCGACACGCTTCACGCAAACTTGTCTCGAATCGATCTGGCAACGGGAGAGCCCCTCTGGACTCGCAGGGGCGACGCTGGCTATTTGGAGGCACACACCGAATGCGGCACTGCCTCGAGCATGATAGGCCTGAGCGCACGCGGCCTGGTTTCCCTGGCGCCGCGGACAGGCCTAACCCTTTGGGAGACCGAGAAGAGCTTCGAGGGGCGGGTCCCCGACGGTTTCGTCGCGCTGCAGTGCAGCAGGGGCCTCGACTATGTCGTCCTTCAATGGCATTCGCCCACAGAGGCCAGCGCGTTCGTGCGTCGGAGCGACGGTGACCTGCTATGGAGCGTCAGGGGCACGAGCGCGGGCCAGCCAGTGCTCGCGACTAAAGACGTCGTGGTGCTTCACCGCCACACGGACGCGGAGCGGTCGACGTTGTCCGCCCGTGCGGCGCCGGATGGCAGGCTGCTCTGGTCGCGCGCCTACGCGGCTCCTGTCTGGGTGCACCATGCGTGGGGCGAGCTTTACGTAGTCGTCGGTGACCAGGTGCTGGAGCGGATCAACCTCCATGACGGTGAGCTCTCTTGGTCCTACCGTGGCAACGGCGTCTCACCGCTGTTCCAGGCGGATGCGCTCCTCGTGCGACAGTCCGGGGGCACGGACGAGGTCGCGCGCCTCGACCGCAGAAGCGGAGCCGAGCTGTGGAGCCACGACCTGACCGGACATGAGGGAGAGAACGTCATTCCCAGCCTCATGGAGGATGGCCAGCTCTATGTCACTGCACAATTCCTCGAACCTCCGGGCTTCACCCTCGACAGGATAGACCCTGCTACCGGCCAGCTCGCGTGGAGCATACGGAGAAACGACGACATTTACTTCGGAGTGGAAATGAGCGCAGGGGCGCTCTACCTGTTCGGAAGCGACAAAGCGATTCGGCTCCATCCGCCTACTGGTGCGGTAGTTTGGACGAGCGTCGTTCAAGGCACCTTCCCCGATGCACCCTTCGGCGGACGTGTCGACGGCATCATTGCTGAGGCAACGGATGCCCTGTACGTCGGCTATCACGGCACCGGAAGATTCCCCCGCGGCGGCGTCGTGCGACTCGACGTGCGAACTGGCACGCAGACCTGGAGTCTCTCCCATGACGCCCCAGTCGGCGGCGCCATCGAGGATGCTGAGCGCTTCTACGTGAACCCCTACCCCGGCAATGAGACGCTCGCCTTCGCCAAGTGAAGCTCGAAGCTCATCGGTACCTCATGGAGATCGGGAGTAAGCCTATCGACGGGGTCGGGGGGGCCTCGAACAATCACAGCGTCGCACTCGACGGAGGCGCTTGGGTGGGCCTCCTGGAGCGTCTCACGTCTTGCCTGGACCTCCCGCAAGCACCGGCGCGGTGCCGGGAGCCAGAGTCTTCGCGGCACGCCAGCGAGCTTCGAGCTGCCGCATCATCGCAGGATAGACGATGTAGTGCCGAAACGGCTTGATGAGCGCCATGTATGCGCTCCCAAGCCAGCCCCGGTGCTTGACGTAGACGGCCATTCTGGCGCGGTACTGATCGGCCTCGGGCACCCACGAGTAGTGGACCAGCACATGGACGGTGCCGTTGGAGAGCTCCATGAAGGACTCCCGCTCGTCGCGGTAGACGGGGCGGAATGCGAGTGAGGCTCCGCCCCCCGCCGGAAGCTCGGCGCGCTCCGCCTCCGGCAAGCGGTCTCGCACGGAGGTCTCGACGCATCCCGGGATCGGCAGCGTATTCACCTCGCGGTCCCAGCCAAGAACCCTGCCAAGCCACAGGCGCAGGGCGAATAGCCCGCGGGACAGTCTCGAGTCACCATCGGTGCTCCGTCGATCGCTCGTCCCGGAGGCCTCGGGTCCGAGCGCGACGATGCTCAGAAAGGCGGCGAACCCCACGTCCGTTCCCGTGACGGGCAACCCCCACACGTCCTTCAGCTCGAAGTCAGGTGCAACCTGGTCAATCCGCCACTGATGAAGCCTGTGCTCTGCGTTGGGGACTCTCATTGAATCTCACCGGCGTTTCACGGAGGTGGCCACCATGCCACGAATCTCCGGGGGGAGGCGTGAAAATACGCGAAATGGGCGAGCGCAATTCTCGGGAGGTTGTTGCCTAGCCCCTGACGGGGCGAGGGCTGGGCAAGAACCTCGAAGACCGTCGTCTGCTCGGACCCATTCCTGTTCTTCTCGAGGGGTGTTTACCAAGATGCCCCCCGCCTCGCGCGAAGCCCAACCCCAAAGAGGGTTCGAGCACCGTTCCTGGGTCGGCCCGTGAGCGTAGCGACGGGGGTCTGCCGCCGAGCTCCGGCGGGCTCGCCGCAAGAGGCGCCGTCCTACAGACTGCTGCGGCGGTGCGGGCGGCGAATGCGACGCCGCTGCGATCCCCCCACCCTTGGCTTATGGCATGAGCGATAGCGGCGCGGAATGCGTCGCCGGCCCCAACGCTGATTCGGGCCTGAATCTGCGGGATAGGATGCTCGTCGGTGGCCACACCTCGGCGAAAGTACTGAAGCGGGTCGCGTCCGTTCGTGAAAACACAAAGGCCCGCGCCGGCCTCGCCGAAGAGCGCGGTGAGTGCCGCATCCGAGGTATCCGGGTACTCCGCGCGACGGTACTCTCGCGACACGACGTTGGCCGCCGCGTAGCGGTGCAGCGTGGTGTCGTGACGGCAGTCCAGGGTAACATAGGGCCTTCCTGCTTCCTGGCAGAGCAGGGCAGCCCGCTCGGAGTCCTCGGCGAACCATGGATCGATGAGCACCAGATCGGCGTCGCCTATGGCCACCGCGCTCGCGGGGAGCCAGCGCGGGAGACCGCTCGCCCTGTGACCTCGAAACTGACCGTAGACGGTCCGCTCGTTGCCGTCCGTATAGACCTGGTCCCGGTAACCCTCAAAGCTTTCGTCGAACGCGAGCCCGCTCACGTCGACGCCGTGAGCACCGAGGGCGGCGCGAAGCGGCTGTACCGTCGAGCGCCCGAGGAGGGCCCCATCGAGGCGCACCCGATGCCCCCAGCGGCTCAACAGGACCGCGCCGTTCGCCGCCTCTCCCGCAGGAACGGACCAACTCTCGGCGATCTCGCCGTAGCCGTCACCACAGGGGAGCTGTCCGGCAATACGATGGACCGTGGACCAGACGACCATGCCATAGGCGTACACGGTCCGCGCGTGCCAAGGCGTGAGCGGGTAGCCCACGGCGGAGCCAGGATCCGGCGTCGTTGGGATCGTCACGTCGTTCACCGGCCTTCGCCGAGCCATGCCAGGGTCCAAACCAGGGCTGCGTTCCAGTTGATGGCGACCTCGTTCACCGAGTACGCGTCGATGTGATCGACGTAGCACTTCTGGAGGGCGCATCCTCGCAGCCCAGCCGCAATCACGTAAGGATCTTGCATGTCCGAGTTGGGGCCGCCTGCGACACACCCTGGGGGAGGCGGCGGATACTCCGGGTTTGCCTGATGGGACCAGAAGCGATGGTGAACGTTCTGGACTGGCAGAGCGCCATAGCCCGTGATGTAGCTCTGTCCCAGGGCATTTCTGCCGAGAAGATAGTCCAGCCCCGCCACGAGACCGTCCGCATAACCGCCCTCGGGTTTCCAGTCCGCCGCGGCTCCCAGGAGTACCATGTTGCCAAGAACGTCGGCATTCGAGCCCCAAGGATAGTTGCCGTGGGGCCCCGGACGCATCGGGAAGCGGTAGCCTTGATTGGCCGCCGTCGCGAGCAGGCGCTCACCCGCCTCAATCAGCAGCTCCCGGTACCTCTTGGCCTCCGCTTGGCTCACGTGCTCCGCGGTCATCGCGCCCACGCTGCTCCCGAGCTTCGGCTTCGCCTGCTTGCCGCTGCGGCTGCCCGGAGCGAGCGCCAGGGACACCTTACCGAGGACATCGACGCGCTGCCATGTCACGGCACTGGCCGATGCCTCACCATCGATGACGAGATCCTCGCCAATGTTCGTTGCCAGAGGGCTCGTCGCGAGCCAATTCTGGTACTCGGCTTTCCCAGTCGTTAGCAGGAGCTCTGCCGCTGCCCAGAAGAACTCGTCCTCGACGACATCGTCGGCATAGGCACCGCCGCCGTCGGAGTCACTCGGGGGAGAGAAGAGCGCGGGGTGCTTCTTGGCCGCTTGCCAGGCCACCTCGGCAGAGCTCAGGCAGCGTGCGGCGAACCCGGGATCGTAGGAGCTCCAGAGCCGAGCCGCCTGGGCCAGGACGGCGGCGAGGTTGAGGGTGGCGGCTGTCGTTGGCGGACGCAGGATGCGCTTCTGCGAGTCCTCGTGAGGGCCGGTGGCAAGGGAGGTCCACTGGACATCATGCATCTTGTGGTGGGCCATGCCGGCGAGCGGGTTGCCGGCTGGTACCTGCATCTTCATCATGAACTCGAGCTGCCAGCGCGCTTCATCGAGTACATCCGGAACGCCGTTCGAGGACTCGGGGATGTTGAGCGCTCCGTCGGCAAACCAGGAGTGGCTCCGGCCCAATGCTTGCTGGCGCTCGTAAGCGTTTTGCAGCATCCAAACGCTGAAACCGCCGTTGACCACGTACTTACCGTGATCGCCGGCGTCATACCAGCCGCCCGTGACGTCCAGCGAGTAAGAACACCCGGTCCGGGGCGCGCACGCGGCAATGTCAGGCAGATGACCAGCGGGGTGCGCCCATCGCTCCTGCTCTGCGTAGGGGATCTCGATGGGAGTCCCGCTGCGCATATGATAGAAGAATCTCAGGGCGTCCCGTCCAAGGTCCTTATAGAGCGCACGCCCAACCGAAAAGGGGTGGCTCTTCGCGTCGGGCCCCGCCGTGAGCCTAAGGTCCCTCGCTTCCGTGTCGAAGGAGGAGAAATCGATCACGTGGACCTGGTCCCCTGAGGACGAGTCTCTCCCATGCACGAGGGTCACGCCTCGTATCAGTGGCGTTCCCGTGCTATCGACCAACTCCCACGGGAGGGGCTCGGTGACACTGGTGACGAGAATGGCCACCTTATCGGCGCCCGGCAGGTACCCGAGTTGATTGACGCGGATGGCGGGGACAGACGGCTTCTTCTTCTTGGGGGGAGGTTCGAAGTCCGGATCCGAGAGGACGATCTCGTCGAAACAGAGCTGGATGGGCCCCTCCCCTTGCACCATGCTGCCCCCCGCGTGCACCGCGAGCTCCACCGTAGCATCGTCGGGCTCGTACATGGTGAACTGGGTACGGATGGTCTTGGGCGCTGGCGTCAGCGAGTAGGGCCTCGTCCAGTAGTCCGTGTACGGGGGGCCGGACCTCCCGAACTTCAAGGTGATGTTCGTCGGACGGCTCGACCACGCTCGGAACCCGAGACTGTAGCGACGCCCCTGCCGGGCCACCATCTCACGGTGCCGCAGCTGAGCGTCCCAACGGTCCTTGCCCGGCTCTTCGATGGAGAGGCAAAGGGCGCCGTCGATGAGCTCCGCGCCACCCTTGGCGGGGGGCGTGAAGCTGGTCGTCCACGGCAGCATGATGCCGTCCTCGAAGTCGTTGGTCCCCAGCAGATTGTGCGTTGGATCGGGCTCTGCTGCCGCTTGGGCCCCGATGGGTCCGGGCGGCGTCACGTTGGCGCCCTTGGCTGGAGCTTTCGGTGTACAGCAAGGGACAACTCCCAGCAGGATCAGGGGCAGCAGTCCCAGGTTGGTGGTCAGTCGGGTGATCATGAGTCCAGCTTCTCCGTCCTTGCCCGATGAGGGTCGCGGATTCATCGGACAGCGGGAGCTTGTCGCAGGTGTCCGGGCGAAGCTTCTCACGTCGGCATAAGAGTTCTCTCTCGATGCGGCCCGGCACTCGAAAGCGCACACGCCAGCGTGCGTCGCTCGCGATAGCAGCGCACCCTCTTCCGCCAGGCGGGACTTCGAGCTGGGAGCGGTGGCAGGTGGCGACGAGGCATCAGCGGTGGCTTGCCCAGGCCAGTCCCCGCGGCGGCGCCCCCAATTCCAGACCTTGAGACCCGCGGTGGGCGGATGCGCCTGTGGCGGTGGAGGAGTCTCAGAGAGTCGCGGGGGCAGCAGCCGGTCTCGCAGCGCTTCGAGGATTCGAGCCTCATCGCCCTCGCGAGGTGGCCTAGCTTCACGCTCCAAAAGGACAAGAGCCTGGGCTTCAGAGGTCAACTCGTGCTCCCCAGGATCGTTCACGCCGGACCTCGCCTACCAGCGTGGACACGCTGTCGCGTCAGGGCCGCCTCGAACTCCTTGCGCGCATGGCATAGGCGCGAATAGGCGGTGTTGGGTGGGATCTCGAGAGCCGCGGCACCTCTGTTAACCCCGAGGGGTTCGAGCTCTCCGCCGACAGGTCCACCATTGTCGGCAACGGGCGGGATCTCTCCTTCGTTAGGCTCACGGTCATCGACTCCGCCGGGCGGCCCGTGCCGCGCGCGAGCTCGCGGATCAGCTTCTCGGTGGGCGGCATGGGTAAGCTTGTGGCGACGGACAATGGTGTGCTGACCTATCACCGTGCGCGCTGATTCTTCGCATGGACGTGATGCCGCCCTGCAATCCTCCCGTGCCAAAACCTTACACTCTACCTAGTCGGGCGGGCGCTGCGCTGGCGCCGCGGGGCTGACCGCTGCTGACATGCGGTGGCAGCAATGCGAGGTTCCGATCACGTCCTTGGAGGCGCCCACGCATTCACACATCTGTGCGTGTTCGACCATTGACGATCAGCTTGGCCGCCTCCATCTCGGATGCTGGGTGTCTCAAGGACCCACTCCGGTGCAAACCGGTCATCCCCTTCGCTGCTACCGATCACTGTGACTTGGGAGTTCGGGAGCATGCCGTCCCAGCATGTGCGAAGACCCCGTCTCCTCGGAGGAGCGTTGTTCGACACATCCTGGAGCGCGCTCCGGAAAGCAGGAGAATGATATACAAAAACCCTCTCGCTCGTGCCGCGCTACGTTGGGCCGCAGCATCCACCCTGCTCGTTCTCGTGGGCTGCTCGGACGATGGGACAGGTGAGGCGTCGTGCACGGAGGGTGCGCTGGACTGCGAGTGCACCTCCATCGGTGGCTGCAGCGACGGTCTTGTCTGCTCGGGCGCGGTCTGCGTCTCCGAGGGCATTGGCGGGACAGCCGGTGGCGGCGAGGGCAGCGGGGGCGCCTCCAGCGGGGGGGGCGCAACCGGCGGTGCCAACACAGTGGGCGCTGCACCCGGTGGTGCTTCGGTGGGCGGCTCCACGAGCGGTGGTGCCTCCAGCGGCGGCGCCTCGGTGGGCGGATCTATGGGCGGCAGCTCCACGAGCGGTGGTGCCTCGGCGGGCGGCTCCACAAGCGGCGGCTCCACGAGCGGGGGCGCTTCGGTGGGCGGCGGCTCCATGAGCGGGGGCACCTCCGTGGGCGGGGCTCCAGCGGGGGGCGCAGCAGGAGAAACCGCTGGTGGAGCTGGCAGCGGAGGAGCCGGTGGTTCCGGCAGAGCGGAGGGCGGCAATGGCGGCGTAGCTGGCACTGCCCTCGGCGGAACGGGAGGTCGCGAAGGTGGTGGGTTCGTCCTGACGAGCACAGAGTTCGAGGACGGCGGCCAGATTCCAGATGCGCACACCTGCGCCTCGGGAGACTTTTTCGGAGCACCAGCCCCCTCCCTCGCTTGGTCCGGCGCGCCAGACGCAACCCAAAGCTTCGCCTTGGTCTTCATCGACGAGACGCTGGTCGATGCTGGAGATCAACTCGGTTATCACTCGGCGTTCTGGAACCTCCCGGCAAGCGTCATGAGCCTTCCGGCGGCGTTCGGACCAACTGATCTCGGCGGAGCACAGACGATCAACGATGGGTACTTGGGGCCCTGCCCGAACTTCGGTGGGGGCACGGAGGAACACACCTACGTGCTCACACTGTACGCGCTACCAGAATCGACAATCGCGCTGGGCGTGACCCTCGACGCCCAGTTCATCCAGACGTTGGAGGCGGCAGCATTGGCGAGCGCTGAGCTGCGCGCGACCTCGACCGCCTCGAATCAGTAGCGATCAGCAGTTGAGGATGTTCCGGAAGCCAACACCTGCGCCGCGACCCAAACCGGGTCCCGCGGTCGCAGGACGGGCCGCGTGGCTAGCCCTCAGGGCTGAGCGCCTTCCGCGATCCACTGTTCGACGGCAATGACATAATCCTCCGGAATACAGTCGACGCCCTCCGTGCAGCCGATCGGCATCCGCGGAATGCACTCGGTGCCGATCTGACAGGTGGGCGAGACCTCGCCGCACCCCTCCCGCAGCACCTTGACCAGTGCGCTTCCCTCGGGGTTTCCAGGAGCAACAATGGGCATATCGCACACCTCGGAGGCAGAGGAGGTAAGCCGCTCGAGCAGCCCCGCGTTCACCTGCAGGTCCAGGCGTCCCTCATGGCCGCCATGGCAGTCGCTGCCGACGCAAGTCGTGACGTTCTCGGTGAGAATGGTCTGCACCGTCTCGAAGGTAGGCGGGATCGCACTCGTAGCACCCCCAACCCCGGCGCCAGCATTTCCCCCGGAGCCCATACCGCCGGTAGCGGCCCCACCCGTCCCCGCTCCTCCAGCACCACTTCCGCCCATGCCCTCGTGACCCGTCACGTCGTTCACCCACTCGACGAAGCAGTCAATCTGCGTCTGGTCGAGGGCGATCGCCTGGCTGTTGGGCATCTTCACCCCGCACGCTTGTGTACCCATGATCTTCTTGAGGATCAAGCTCTCCGATGGGGCGCTCGGATCAATCAGCAGCTCTGGATCGGTAGTCGGGCAAGTGCTGGAGTTCGCGACGAGCTCGTAGTTCGCTTCCCTACCGATGAGCATGTCTCCAATCGTCTGTCCCGGCGGCGGATTGAACAAGTCCGTGTTGTAGTTCGCCGGACTCCCGGGAGAGCCGTGACATATAATCCCGCTGCATGACGTCTGCATGATGGGCATGACGTCGCACGAACTCGGCGCTGCACCACCGGTGGCAACAGCCCCACCCGAGGAGCTCCCACCGCTGCCAGGCACGGCGCCGCCCGAATTGGCACCGCCGCTCCCGATGATGGACCCACCCGAGGACCAGCTACCGCCGGAGACCGCGCCGCCCGAGGCTACCCCCGCGCCGCCGGAGGCTACCCCCGCGCCGCCGGTAGCGGCATTCTCGCCAGCGTCGCTGCCTGAGCAAGCGAGGCTTGTCGCCGCAACGATTGTAGAAAGGCCAACGTGACGAAGGATGTTGAAGCTCACTCTTGGTAAACCCCTGAGCGACGGATGCCGATTGATGGATAGGTGGTCAAGACTCCCTCTTCGCTGGTTCGCTGCAGAGTGCGGTGCTCTGGCCGAACTCCATCAGCCTCAGCTGCCCGCCTTGAGCTCGGTGAACTCCCCAGGACTGTTGATGCGCGGCTCGTTGCTGCCACCGCCGAAGAAGTCCGCGGTGTTGTCGTACATCCCGAAGTGGGTCACCTCCTGCGTACCACCTTCGGCGGGGAACCCATCTGGACCGGCCTTGACGCCGATGGCATTCATCAAGTTGCAGTAGTACTTGTTGATCGGCGCCGCGGCAGTGCCCTCGGGGGTCCCAGTAGTATCCACCTGGTTCGTGGGGATAAAGTCTTCCCCGTTGCAGTATTTGTCGCTGTTACCCCGAGTCAGGTCGGCGCTGCCCGTCTCGACGTTGATGGCTTGGCCCGTCTTGAAATAGCCACCACAGCCACCCGCTTGGATGATGGGCAGATTGTTCAGGTTGTGGGCGTTGCCGTCTGACATCTCCTGGAACCAGACGGTAGCGCTGTTGTCGAGAACCGTCCCATCCCCCTCCGGGATGCCGTCCAACATGCGGACTAGGTTCGCGAACTTGCGAACATAGAATTGGTCGATGGTATCCAGGATGTCCATGACCCCGTCCACACAGTCTTCGCCACCCTGGTTCGCGTTACCGATACGATGGGAGGCCGAGTGGTTTTCCAGGGAGATGGCGTTTCCACCCTGGGTCGTCAGGGCGCGGTAGACATAGTTGCCGGGGAACTTGAGGAAGATGACCGGGTTTGCATTGCACACGGCCGCCAAGGTGGCTAGCGCTGCGAACACATCTGCGCCATCCATGCTGTCGGTGATCTTGGCCGCAACGGGATCTCCACCGATGCCGCCGCCGCCACCTGCCAGGGTCTCGCTGTTCAGTCCAAGGGAGGACGCCATCGCCTCGTCGCACTGTTGGGCCACGCCTGGAGTCACCACCGTGCCGAGGGAGAACATCAACTCCTTCCAAGCAGCCAGCTTCTCCCTGTCCGCCGAGCTCATGTCATACCGCTCGAGGGTCTCTAGGTCGTCGCTCACGAGGTCGACGACGCTCTTGCCGCGCACTGCCTGATAGTCCGCCGGTGTCATCCCGCCACCACCCGACTGGAACAGACCCGTGAGAGCCGAGTAGACCTGGGACGCTCGATCCAGACCCGGGAACGGTTGCTCAGCAGCCGAGAAGGAAACCCCGGTTTGATTGTTGTCCCGAGTGCCACTGACCCGCATGAAGAGGGGCGATCCGTTGGGGCTTATCTGCCTCGCACAGACGTGGTCGAGGGACGGCCCCATCGGCAGTGCATTGAACTTGGCCGCTGTATTGTTGAGGTCGAACGGGTTGTCCGTATTGGGGGTCACAGGCTGGCACGTGAAGTAGGAGCCGACTACCTGGGTGTGGGGATCATTGCCTTGGCCGACCGCGGTGCTCTGTTGCCTGTTGCTCGCGTGCCACTGGTTCATCGCTCGGATCCCGCGCGGCATTAGGATCTTCGGAGCGAACTCTGCCAGCGGGGCGAGGGTCGTGGACGCGTAATCGTCGGCGGTCAGCGGACCGTGCGCCCTCGTGGGGAACCATCGGTTCGTCAAGCACCCGTAGTGGGTGAACATGACGATGAGGCGCTTGGGAGCTGTCACTGGCATGCTCTGCGCCTTAGCCAATCGCCCGAAGACCGAGCCCAAGAACGGGGCTGCCACGGCCGCTCCGGCCACCCCGTGGAGGAAAAATCTACGGCTCAGATACCTTGTCATGTTCTTGGCTCCCTCTCAGTTTGCAGCACGTTGACGCAGACGGAAGGAGTCTGCCTGCGTGATGTCCGCGAGTAGGTCGAGTATTGCGTAGCCATCCGTCGTCAAGGCGAGACTCAGCTCGTCGACCAGGCATGCATCGTTGGCGTTGGGGAAGCGCCCCGTAGCGGCAGCCACAATTTTCTGTGCGTAGCTCCTTCGGGTGAAGTCACGGGTAGCAATCTCCTGCATGAGCTTCAAGGGCGAGCTGATACTCTTCGTCTCAGAACCGAAAACCACGTCCGCCGTAGCGTCGATAGGCCCTCCACGGGGATCGGTGGTTTGCCAAGCCCCCGCCGCATCGAAGCTTTCGAGCACGAATCCAGGCGGATTGACGAAGACGTGATGGCAACCCTTGCACGCAGTTCCGTTCGTCAACTCCGTGACATACGCTCGTTCGGTGGCGAAGGTGCCGTCAGGGGGCGGAGTCGTCAGCGCGTTGGGGTCTGGGATGAGCTCTTGATCGGTTCCGATGATGTTCTTGGCGATGAACGCACCCCGGAGGATGGGGCTCGTGCTCTCTGCGTGGGTGTGGGAGCTCAGGAACGCAAGCCGCGTCAAGAACCCTGGGCGCTGCTGTTCGTCCAGTTCCACCCTCTCCATCTGGGTCCCATAGTCGTCGGGGTCGAGCCCGTAGAGGGCGGCGGTATCCTGGTTCACGAAGCCCACGTTGCTGAGGAATAGGTCCGCAAAGCTACCCCCCGAGTACGCGACGTCTTCGAAGAAGAGGTCGAGCTCGGCTTCCATGGCCGGGTCAGCGTCGGGGGAGTACAGCGGGTACGCTTCCGGACTGGGGCGCACCTTGAACCAGTGCCCGGCATCGTCGTTCAGCGCCAAGTAGTAACGATGGAACTCGGCGATCTGCGGACCAGCCTTCTCCCGCATGGCGAACATGCGCTCGGCCTGTGCAAGGACCTGCTCCCTGGTCGTCAGCTCGCCAGCATCTGCCGCCCTGTTCAGCGTCTCATCGGGAACGCTGCCCCAGATCATCAGCGCCAAACGGGTCGCCACCTCGTAGTTCGTGAGCCTGAAGTACTCCCCGTCCTTCTCCTCGTTCAGCTCGTTGACCTGGAGAAAGGAGGGTGAGACGAGGAACGCCATCAGCGTCGTCTCCGCGATTTCCTCCGCAGTTCCCGGTGGGTCCGTTTCGCTCAGCGCCTCGAAACGCGCCACCTCGTCAGAGGTGAGCGGCCGCCGGAACGCCTTGCGCCCAAAGGCCTCGATAGTATCCGTGAGGCAACTGGGAATGGCCGGGTCGCAGTTGATGAACCTGCTCCGGTTCTGGCCCGCCATCACCTGGGAAGCAATCGCTTCGGCGGCACTCATGTACCCTTGGAACATGTAAGAGTTCATGGGGCCCGTAGAATCGGTGTTCAGCAGTGACGAGGGCGGCTCCCCGCCTGCACCGCCCACGGTCGTCACGCCCAAGAGGTCACGGACGATGTTGTCGTACTCTCGATTCTTCAGGCGCGGGATCTGCGATGTTACGGGGACGCCGGGCACGCACACGCTGGGACTGCTGCCGCCGCTGCCGTCGGTCGCGCCACTCCCCGCAGAGCTGGTGCCGCCGACACCGGAGCTTTCGCCGCCGATGGCGGGTCCCATTCCCCCACTGCCGATGGCCGAGCCCCCGCTGCCGACAGCCGAGCCCCCGACACCCGAGGCGGACGCCCCAGCTCCGAAACTCGCCCCTGAAGCGATATTGCTACCGCCGCTACCAGGTCCCGAACCCCCAATTCCGGGGATTGCCCCAGTGCCTGAATACCCGCTGCCGCCCGACGCCCCACCAGTACCTACAGCGCCGGGATCTAGCTCAGTGGATTCCTTGTCAGCGGGGGAGCACGCCACCAGGAGTGCAACAGCCCCGAGAAACGAAATTGCGTCTCGCGGTGAGTTCATCGGTTCCCTCCCGAAGCGGGTTTGGGTGCGTCTTTCGGTTGGTCCATTCCCCTAGAGCGCTTTGTGACGTTTCGTAAGGTCACCTCTCCTCACTTTCGTATCCCAACAAAAATGGTGACCACATTAAATCCCGCACGGTACGACTGATTGCCTCCGCCGGAGCACCGCGTAGCGCCACCACACGAGACTGACTGTGACGAGGGTGAAATCCACCGACCAGGCGTGATCGCTCACACGGTGCAACGAGTGTTCTCCCGCTCGGATCGCGAGCGCATCGCAACGGGGCGAGGCGCTCCGTGAGCCACAGAAGCCCGCAAATCGCCGCTCCGGTGGCACCGAGTGTCGTCGGAAGGCCGATGGCGAGGCATAAGATTCACGGCATCTCGCGGACCAACGGTAAGACGACCACGCACCCATCCGCGTGCCCCCAGATTGCACCAGCAGGGTTGCATTGCTGCGTCAGGAGAACGCCGACAAGGGTCAATTGACTGCTCGTCCAACCATCGAACCGAAGGTTTCTGAAAGACCCGTCGTTGCAAGGAAACTTCGCAAATCTGGCGCCACTAGCCAGGAGTGACCTCGAAACTTGGATCGCGTTCGGGCGCCCTGGGGCACACAGCACTCCACGGATGAGCAAGAGTCCCGCGCGCGAGCATTCAACTCACTGATACAGGCACGAGCGAGGATGCCGCCACTCCGGACAGCGAACTGGAACCATGTAACTCAATAAGAGTTCTACGGACGACATTACTCAACAACATAAATATGCGAGTCCCCCCAAGCGCTCGACACACCGAATCAGGTGGACGTTCTACGTTGAACCTAGATTTCGCGCCCCCCCCCCATGAAAGGTTTGGATGGGCGGAGCTGGGGTTTTCGAGCGCATGGGGGGCCACTATCGTGGGTTGATCGGCCCCGTGGATAGACCTCCCCCTTTCCCCCACGGACGATTAGAGCACGTTCCACAATATCGGCGAGAGTCGCGTCGGGAAGCGAGTGGCTGACCAGGGCACGGGCAGCTTCAAGTTTCTCTTTCAGGGACGCGCTCGCGGTAAACGCAATCTTGTAGCGCTCTGCGTCCAGCGGCGCGCACTCCGCCCGTGCATCGCGAGCCGCGGCCGCCACGCGCGGCAACAACGGGTGCTCGGCCCCCTCGGGTTGCGAGACCACCGCCCCTGGCTCGGGTCGCTGAGCCTCCGAGGCTGCTGCCGTCTTGCGAGGCTCCGGCATTGGCTCTCGAGCCTTGGGCAGCTTACGCACGCTGTCCGGCACTGTCGCCTTGGGGAAGCGCTCGGCGAGTAGCTTTTCCACCTCACGGAGCGTCCTGCCACACGCAGCT
>JAEWRL010000199.1 GCA_023398955.1 Pseudomonadota bacterium | reverse complement strand
CGGAGCGACCCGTATTGGCGATGAAGTCCCCGAAACGGGATGGAGCGAAGGGGTCGCATCATCCAGCAAGGACCGAGGGTCAACCGCGCAAGCGGGAGGAACCGGAGGGCCAAGCAAAGCCGTTTGGCCGACGGCCGGATGATGGGAGCCGTATGAGCGGAGACGTTCACGTACGGTTCTGAGAGCGCCCGGGGGTGAGACTCCCCCGGGCGACTCACCTCGTCATGGTTTTCTCGGACGAGCAGGAAGCTCGGAAGGTGCAGGAAGTCCTGCCCAAGCGTGTGGAACGCTTCGGTCTGACCCTGCACCCCGAGAAGACGCGACTGGTCCCATTCCGGCGTTCGAGCGGGAATGGGAGCGGACCGAAGGCAGGGAGCTTCGACTTCCTGGGCTTCACGCACTTCTGGGGCATTTCCCGGAAGGGCCGTCCAGCCCTGAAGCGGAAGACCGCAAAGGGGCGCTTCAGTCGCGGATTGAGCACGCTCAATCAATGGATGAAGCGCGCGCGCCATGTACCAATTGGCAAACAAACGAAGGCACTTGGCCAGAAGCTGGCTGGGCACTTCAACTACTACGGCATACGGGGCAACTCTCAGGCCCTGAACCGCTTCGCCTACGAAGCGCGACGGCTCTGGCGCAAGTCATTGGGTCGCCGCTCTCAACGAGGCGAGCTCGACTGGGCCAAGTTTAACCGTCTGCTGGAACGATACCCACTGCCAGCGGCCCGTCTTCGACGGGATACGTGGCAACTTCGGTTAGCGAAGCTGTGACCCGAGGAGCCGGATGCGGGAAATCTGCACGTCCGGATCTGAGAGGGGCCGGGGGCAACCCCGGCCTACTCGCTAGCGCTCGTTCCGCCGAATTATTATGGAGCCGGATCTTCGGATCGCAAAGGAAGCGTTCGAGTCGCTCACGCTGCTTCACCATGTAGTTGAGCGCTTTGCCCATCTTGCTCGCGGGGGAGTGCTTGCCCGTGCGCGCTCTACCCAACGCCAGATCTTTCTGACGATCGGCTTGCTCTTGCGTTGGCGGAGTTCGAGATGCTCGGGCTTCCCTAGGATGCCTTCTCGCTCTGCCTGATCCTCGATGCGAAAGAGCTCAGCGATCATGTCGAGGAGTTCGCGGTTTTCATGGTTTTCGGCGCCTGCAGGCATGGCTTCGTACACACCGCGCCTCGCGTGGCTCCAACACCCGCTGCGGCTGCGACCTGTCTTCTCCGAGTCGACGCGGTTGTAGCCGCTGTATCCGTCGCAGGAGTACTCGCCCCGCGTGCCGCCGAGGAGCTCGAAGGCGGTGTCGCCGTTGCGATGGTCGCTGTAGTGGTAGACGATCGCCTGACGAGAGAGGATGGTCCACATCCATCCCTTGAAGCACTGGTCCTCGGCAAGAATGCGTTGGGTCGTTTCGTCGGCGTTGACGTAGCGAGACCGGCGGACCGTGGCCTTCATCTCTTCGTACAGAGGCTGGAGGCTCTCGGCAGCGCGATGGAAGAGCGCGCACAAAGTGCTGCGAGCGACGGGGCACCCCGCTCGTTCCAAAGCCTTCGAGCTGCCGTAGAAGGGCATGGTGTCGTCGCAACGACTCACAGCAACGTGAGCGTAGAAGCCGGGGCCATAGTGGCTTCCCTCGGTAACTCCTGGTGGTGTTTCCGCCGTGATGTAGTGGGCGCCATCCTTGGACACGAGGGTCTGTAAGACGAAACGTTGGATGACGAGGTGCTCACGCACGTGCTCGATGCGCTCAATCGTCTTGTCGTCTCCCAGCACACGGAAGTCGTCGAGCGAGTACCCTGGTGGCAACTGCTCGGGGGTGACGATGCATTCCTTTTCGATGACGGGCAGCCCCTTGCGAAGCTTGCGCTTGCGCTTGCGCTCTGGTTCGCTAGCGCGCCGAGCCTTGCGCCGCTTCTCCTTGTTCCGCTCCTCCGGCTCAGGGGGCATGGGAGTGCCGTCCACCGTCAGCTCGTCGGGCTCGACTCGGCGGCGCAGCTCTTCCGCGACCGTCGGTATCCGCTCGGAGCGCTTGCCGAAGAGGCGGCGCCTCAAGTCCTCCAGCTGCTCCGTGAGTCGGGCAATCTGCTCGGCACTCTGCTCCGCATTCTCCTTGAGCTGCTGCCGGAGCTCGGCATTTTCCTGGCGCAGATAGGCCATGATGTACCTAGCGGTGGGATCGAGACCGCTCTCGAGCTCATCCAGGTCGCCGGGCGCCATCCATAAACGTAGATCATGATCGATCGCGCTTGTCGATCCCCCTCATGCGTTTTTTCTAATCCGTTGGCCTCCAGTGCGTGGGCCTCTTCACCCGGGCGAAGTCGATGCCATCGAGCAGCATGGTCAGCTGAATGCTGTCGAGCTCGGCGCGGTCCTCACCTTCGGGGAGATGAATCTTGAAGCTGCCGCGGTCGAGCCTTTTGTACCAGAGAACCAGCCCGCCCTTGTGGAACGCTAGAATCTTCGCTCTATTGCGCTTGCGGGAGACGAAAACGAAGAGATCACCGCTGTAGGCATTCTCGCCCGCGGCGCTGACCAAGGCCGCCAGGGAATCGAATCCCTTGCGCATGTCGGTGGCGCCGGTGAACAGAAGGATCCGGGCCTTGTCGGAGAGTCCGAGCATGGCCTATCGGTCCATGACTCGGAGCAGCTCGACGAGGTAGCTCGGCTCGGGCAAGGACGGAAAGGTCAGCTCGATCTGCCCGACGCGCAGGCGACAGCCCGTGGGCGCCGAGCTCTCGGACGCCACCAGGGGAACGAAACGAGCGGCTCCGTGGCCACGCTGAGCCCGGCGCAACCGGTATAGCCAGTAGCGAAATGTCCCCACCTCCAGCTGCCGTGACTCGCAGAATTCCCGCTGGGATTGCCCATTCTGCTCGAACTCCGCTACCAGCGGCGCCCAGAATCCTCGGCCTCGACGTTGTCCTCGGTGCTTCGTTCCCACACCCGAACTCTGTCTGCACCGGCGGGTGGCCTCCAGAGGGGGTGGTCTGGACGGTTAGTGCGCCGGGATAAACCGGCAGAAAGATGAGGATGAAAGAGCCTTACATCGAAGGAGTAGCGAACCACGATGACCCCGAGTCATGCGTCGGTGCCCGTAAGGGCAGCGGCGAAGCA
>JAEWRL010000175.1 GCA_023398955.1 Pseudomonadota bacterium | reverse complement strand
GGAAAGCAGCCGGGTCTTCGACTATTTGGGTCCCGCGATCATCGACGAAGAACGCTGGGTTGGGCTACTTTCAGCCCCTCAGCTCAGACCCGGGTCTCCACAAGATCGGTGGAAGAGGGATCCATTCCGACCGGTGTGAGCAGGCCTGCGTGCCAGTGCCAGCCAGACTTCGCTCGGTCCAGCAGTCCAGCCTTCACACTCCGCGTCCCGCCGTGTCCTCCCCAACCCGTCCCGCCGCCTCCGCGTCTCGCCGGGGCCTACGGCGGATCCGTTGAGCACGCGCTCACGATCGGCCGGTTAAGGGGGACACCCGATCGCTTCTTGCGCGAGGTCGGCTTTCGCGGTCTTGCGACACGGCGCGTCTCGATCGCGTGGATGGTCTTCTCGATCTCCGCGACGAGGATTGGCTCCTTCGGCAGCACCGTGCGGTGCTCGGCGGCCATCACCTTGCTCGGCAGCCCCTCGAGCGCATAGTGCGCGACGGCACTGTCCTTCTCGGCGCAGAGGATCAACCCCACCGGCGGGTTCTCACCCTCGACCATCCAGTGCTCGCGCGCGTAGTTCAGGTAAAGGTGCATCTGCCCGGCGTCGGCGTGCGTGAGCTTGTTCAGCTTCAGATCTATGATCACGAGGCACCGAAGGCGCCGGTGGAAGAACAGCAGGTCGATCCGATACCAAGCGTCGCCCACGCGGAGGCGCCGCTGTCGACCGACGAACGTGAAGTCGCCGCCGAGCTCGAGGAGGAAGGTCTCTAGCTTGGCGATGAGCGCTGTCTCGAGATCGCTCTCAGAGTACTCGTCCTTCAGCCCGAGAAACTCGAAGAGGAACGGGTCCTTGATTTGGTCCTCGGGCGTCATCACGTCGTCGGGAGTTTGCTGCTGCCCCCTGCGCAGCATTGCCGCCTTGTTCTTCGAGAGCGCGGTCCGCTCGTAGAACTGGCTGCCGATCTGCCTATCGAGCTGACGTACCGTCCACCCACCACGCAAGGCTTCGCCCTCGTAGAAGCGTCGCGCCTCGGGGTTGCGCACCGAGAGCAACCGCACGTAGCAAGACCAGGGCAGAGGGAAGTGCGCGGCGACGCGGGCCAGCTCGTCGTGGCCAAGGAATTCTTCAGACGCTGTCTGAACTTTCTGGAGCGCAGCGGCTGGCCGAGAATTTTCAGGCGCTGTCTGAAGGATCTCGCGGTGCCCGAGGTAGAAGCCACGCATCTGGGACAGGTTTACTTGCCGAACCCGCGTCCGAACCGCGTTTGGAGGTCACGCGAAAGACGTGGGAGCAGTGCCTCGCCGTACTCAGCACGGGTGGCGCCATGCTGTTCCTCCTCGACGATGCGACGGCCCACGCCCCAGTAGGTCGCGGTCATGATCACATTCGACGACCGAACCGCCGCGCGTCGGCCCGCCTCGACCAGTGCGACGACGTCAGCTAGCACGGCGTCGTAGTCGGGCGTCAGGCGGCCGATGCTGGTCTTCTTGCTGGTCACGACGCCCACACTGCACCGAGGACGCCGCCTTCAACAAGTCGGAACGGCAGCAGGGGCCGATCCAGGCTCTCCAGCCCTCGACAGGTTACGTCCCCAACTCGAAGAAATCGTGTTCCCGAAGCGATGAGTAGAAGTACCTGCCCCCTCGGCCCGCTTTCAGCCGAGTGCGGTCCTGCTGATACTTCGAACTCTTGGGGCCCTTCGCGCGCTTGTGATGCCCCGTGATGTATCGCGGAATCCGCCCGGTCGCGTGGTGCCGTGGCAGCACCTTGACCGCGCCGCCGCATCCACACGCGCACAGGTGTCGTCCTTCCTGCTCGAGCACCCAGGCATCCACCCCAAGATAGTTGGGGTTCTGGGAGCCCTTCGCCCCATGGCGGTAGCGGAATCGCGGAATGCCGGCCTTGCGGTGATGCCGTCGAATCTCGATCGCCTGTCCGCACCCGCACGCGCAGAAGTGCTTGCCCTGCTCTTGCGCCACCCAAGCGGTGAGTTCGGCCGACTTCGCCCTGGCAGTGACGCGATTGTGATGGCCGAGAAGAAACCGCGGGATGCCCCTCCGCCTGTGCTCGGGACGAACGCGAATGGGCACCCCGCAGCCGCATGCGCACAGGGGTGCCGTCGCCTGCTGCTCGCTGGCCCACTCCTGCTCCAGCTCCGTGGTGTGCGACACGGCGCGCTCACCCTCCCGCCCTGGCCAGCTCGACCTCGAGGGCGCGCGTGTCCTGACTGATGCGGATGATCACGAACTCCGCGGGCTTGTTGGTGGCGAGGCCCACGCGGGCGATCAGCTTGCCGGCGAAGATCACGCTCGGCGTGTTGAGCTGGTCGGAGACGTCCACGAAGAACGCCTGTGCCGGCACCCTGGAGCGGAACGCGCCGTTGTTCATCTGAGCGAGCAGGAAGGCCGTGATGGTGCGGCGCACCTGCGCGCGCAGCCCCTCGGTGTTGTTCTTGTGTCGCGCGAACTCCAGGCCCTGCTTGAGGCTCCGCTCGATGAAGATGACGCCGCGCCGCTCGGCGACGTAGGGGAAGTTTCCGTCTCCCTTGAGCGTGCGCGACCCGTCGATGTAGCGCGGGAGCCCTGGCCCGGTGGTGAGCGGGTTGATCCGGTGCGGGTAGACGAGGTCGCGCTTGCGCTCCTCGAGCACCTCGTCCGCCTCGAAGCCGAGCACGCCCGACATCCGTCCGGCGTCGATCCCGGCGGGGGGTTCGTATACGCCGCCCGGACGCGCCGAGTCGGTGCGGGAGAAGACCCCGGCGATGATGCCGGAGGGCGGAACGACGAGCTGGTCGCTCGAGCCGAAGACGCTCTTCGCGGGATTCAGCACCTTTACCCGCGGCCAGTAGAGGGCGCCGAACTCGCTCGCTCCCTCGAGTGCGGCCGTGCTTTCGACGTAGGTCACGATCTCGGTCGCCGAGTGGTTCGCGGGCGGGTCGAGGACGGCGAAGACCGTCCCGTCGCGCGCGACCTCGGCGTAGGCGAGCATCGCCAGGTGCACCGCAGGCGTGGCCCGCCCGGGCACCAACAGGACCGACACTCCTGAACCTGGTCCAGAGCGTGGAGCCCCGTCTTCCCAGCGTCGGAGCCCACGAAATCCGCGTCGTCGAGGCCCACCAGGCCGTCGCTGCCACCCGCCAACGCGGCCGTCTGCGGCGGAGGCACGGGGCTGCCGGCGAGCAGCTGGTCCGTGACGCGCACGTAGAGCGAGCCCGTTCGGGTGTCGTTCACGACCCGCTCGACGTAGCGGGTGGCGTCCGGGTCCATGGACAGGTTCGGGAAGGACTCGCGGTAGACGCCGTCCTCGACCACGAGCAGGTCGAACTGCGCGGCAGAGCCGTTCGTCGCGGCCCGGACCTCGACTTCGATGCGGTTCGCGTAGGCGCCAGGGTCCTTGCCCTCCACACGCACGGCGTTCGCCGAGCCGGAAGCCGAGCCCACGTGCGGGTCGGTGTCCAGCCCGAACGCCGCTGCGGTTGCCGCTCGCGACTGGATGCTCGCGCTGGCGCCAGTAGCGACCGTGCGGAGCTCGAGGACGTCACCGACCCCCGCCGCGACCTGCACTCCGGGGATCGCGCCCTCAACGACGGCCTGCACCTCCGTGATGGTCACGGCGGCGAGATTGGCGACGTTCCCGGTGCCCGCAGCGGGCGCGGTGGGGAACTGGAGGACGGCGTTCGCGGTGCCGCCGGTGATCTCGACGCGGCTCGCCGTGCCTTCGAGTTCGCTCGAGATGCGCGCGACGCCGCCCGGGGCCGTAGCCTGTCCGGTCGTCAACACGGCGGTGATGGCCGCGGCGACCTCGACCGCGCTCGCGTTGGTGATGTCGCTGAAGTCCGCCGACGAGAAGGCGATCGTCTGTTCGACACCGGAATCGACGCGAACGGTCAGAGTCATGCCGTCGCCGAGCGCGTAGGGCTCTGCAGTGGCCGCGTCGACCAGGGCCGGAGTCCCATTGAACGCCGCATCGACATCGGCTCCCCCGTTCACGGCAAGCCTGATGAGATCGCCGTCATTCAACGCGAAGGGAGCTGCCGCAGCGCCCGTCAGGACAGCAGGCGTCGGGCCCGCGCTTGCCGCGAGGAACCCCGCAGCTCGGACGGCAGTGGCGGTCAGCGGATCCGACGAGTTGGTGTAGTGGACCGTGCGCACGACCCAGAGCTGGCTGCCGCCATTCTCGAAGAAGCCCATGGCCGCGAGGGCGAGATCCGAGTCCGGGGTGAACCCGCCGAATCGGTCCTGATACTCGTCGAATGACGAGCAGAGCACGGCCTGACCAACGGGACCGCGCTCGGTGAGGCCGATGGCGCCGGCAACGGAGGTGGGCGCCGAAGGGATCCCGCGCACTCGGGGCTCCTCCTCGACGATGACGACCTTGGACGACAGGAGCTGTCCGCTCATCGGCTACCTCGCTTCTTCTTCGACTGGAAACGGTTGGGAGGGTCGGCCTGGGGCGCGACGGCCACTCGGGGAGCGGCGGACCGCGCGACCGGGCTCGGACGCAGCACGATGAGCTCACCGCGCCTCACGGCCTGGCCGACGGCGGGGACCGCCAGCACCGCGTCGGGCACCTCATGGCTCATCGCGCCTGCCGCGAGCGTGAGCGATCGCGGCACCCGACGCGCACCTCGCGCGGTCGACTGGCTGCAAGAGCACTCCCCCCGCGCCGCGCAGTACGACTCGTGAGCCAGGACGAAGACCTGCATCCGTCCGCTCCTGTTCTTGAGGGAAACCATCACGAAGCACCTCCTTCGAAGGCGCGGAGCTGGAGCTCCGGATCGAGGACGATCGCGCTGGCGTCGAGCGGCAGCCCCTCGTCCACGTCGAAGCCACGCACCACGAATCCGCAGCTGAATGCCCGCACGTCGTCGCGGCTGGCGAGCTGCGTTCGGAACTCCCCGTCCGCGTCGAGCTCCCAGCGGACCGAGCCGAGCTCCCGAGCGTTTGGGTCACGCAGCAGCGCGAGCCAGCGGTTGCGGTTCAGGAACGTCGCGACCGCCGCCATCAGGTTGAAGAGCTCCGCCGTGCGCTCCGAGGCGGCCGTGATCGTGAAGACCAGATCCACGGTGGCCGGCGGCTTGCGACGCACGAGCTCGGGACCGAGCGCGCCGGGGATGACGTCCACGTGGGGTTCGTTCTTCGAGTAGAACCGATTCGGACGCAGCGTGGGCCCGGACAGCACGAGAGACGGCACCTTGGCCATCGCGATCAGGCTCTGCCCATCCACGACGTTGTCGTCGTAGTCCACCGACACCGTGGCGCTCACGTTGGCGAGCACCTGGCGCTTCAGCTCGCGCAACAGCTGGCGCACGGCGCGGGGGTTGCGGTAGGGACGGCTCTTCATCGTAAGACTCGAGCCGCCCCCCGCGCGGATCCCAGCGGGCGGAACTACCGCACTGGGCTCTTGCCTTGGGTTCTGGCGTCGAAGCGCTCGGTTGGCCAAGGA
>JAEWRL010000156.1 GCA_023398955.1 Pseudomonadota bacterium | reverse complement strand
GCGCACGAGCTCCTGAACGCGAGCGAGCAAGGCGTGATCTGATAGATGGTGCGGAGCCTGACTTCATACCCGCAGGCGCAGGCGCGGTGCCGCGACGGCTCTGTCCGTCGAGCGTCTGCGCCAGGGCCGCGCTTTGACTCTCGAGCGTGCCCGTTCCTCTGGGGCGCCCGAACTCGGTCCCAGGTGGTGCGCTATCCACGGCCGCCTCACCGGGTAGCCGGCGGTTGGCACGCGCCAAGCCTGGGTCATTTTCTCGCGAGCATACCTGGGTCATTTCTCCCGAGCGCTGAAGACCCTAGATCGGACGATCGAGCGACAGCTCCGGCGGGTAGCCGCTACTTCACCTCATGGCTGAAGCCACGCGCGCCAGACCGCGGCATGAACAGCCGAGAATTCCGCAGGATTCAGCGTCCATGTGCCGGGGGGTGCGCGAAATCTAGGTTCAATACGCGGGGGCCGGTGACATCCCGGGCTCCCCGCGGAGTGCCCCCACGTGGGGGCACAGGGTTCGCCGCCGAAGCCCCCGACCAACAGACCCGGACGCCCTCTCCTCGCCATTCACTGCCTGAACCAGCCAACCCACCCGCCACGGCTTGCCAAGTTCACCTGGACGGAGTCCGACGCCGTGACGGTCCCCTCTTGGCGGTCCCACCCGTCGGCGCGGCCCGAGACGTCTCCCAGCTGGATCGAATCCCAGTCGCCAGCGCCGAGGAAGCCGAGTGACACGTCCAGAGTCGTCGCTGTCGGGCCGTTGAGGATACCCACGAACCAGTCGCTGCCCGAGCGGCGCGCGAAGGCTGCCAGCGTGCCCGGATCGCTGCCAGGGAGCACGATCGTCTCGTCCCAGACGGCGGGAATCGCCTTGAGCACGTCGACAGCGGGGTTTGTGACGTAGTCTCGCGGATGACCCGAGAAGCATTGGAAGGGCGACGTGAAGACGACTCCTTGGGCCAGTTCGTGCGCCCATGTGTTTCCTTGCAGCTCCTGGGCCGCGAAGACCGTCGGGGTGTAGTCACCGGGCCCGGCGACGAGGCGGGTGAACGGCAAGATGGTGTCGTGCTCGGGTTCCAGGATCCGTGAGTAGCGGGTCATCTGGTATTCGTGCCCTCGGATCGCTTCGCGGGTGAGCATGTTCGGCCAGGTGCGCTCGATGCCCGTGGGCTTGTTCGCGCCGTGCACATTCACCATGAGCTGATGCTCGGCCGCGTCCCTGGCGACGTCCCAATACCAGCTGGACCACCAGCGGTCGCACGCTGGTGGGAAGTCTATTTTCACACCGACGACGCCAGCGTCGACGGCCCGCTGGAAGTACGCACGGCGCGCGGAGGCTTCTTCGACCTCGTTGCTATGCACCCAGAGCCAGATCTTCACCCCCTTCTGGGCGGCGTAGGTGCAGACAGACGCCAGTGAGGCCCAGGCGTCTGGCCACGCTTTCCATCCGTCATCGACGAGGTAGTACTCGAAGCCGAGCTCTTCGGTCCAGTCGACCCATTGGTGCTGATCTTCGTACCGCGGAGCGCCAATGGCCATCCATTGCCACGACGATCGTCCCGGTTTGATCCAATCGGCGCCCTCGAGGGAGGCGTCGCGCGGCGGATTCAGGTTCTGAACGAGCGTGCTGTTGACGAGGGTGGTCAAGTCGTCAGCGATGATCGTCACGCGCCATGGTTGAACGACCTCCTCGTCCGTCGCGAAGCCCCAGGGGTCGGCATAGAGAGTCCCTTCCAGCGCTCCGCCGCCTCGGGGCGTCAGCGCCATGTCTCCGTAGTCCTTCAGCGCCGCTTCCGTGATGCTGACGTAGCGATCGTCCACTCTGAGCGTCAACGGCATGCCATACGAAGACGCCGCGAGCGAGTCGAGGGTGGTGGTTCGATAGTGCTGCTCGTAGCTCGGGTCCAGCTCGGACGCCCACACGGTAGGGTTACCAGGGAAGCGCCAAACCGTTCGCTCTCCCTCGACTCTTCTGCCTGCCTTGGCCCCGAGGCGTACCCGGACGCCGACGCCGTCGTTCGCAACGTGCAGGTCGACAGTGAAGGCTTCGCCACCACTCGTGGCGGGCACCGAGCCCTCGTTCGCCCTGTTGAGGGCGGTGGCGCGAGCGCCAAAGAACTCATACTGCTCGTCGATGGACCGGCGTTCGATGGTGCCCAAGGCAACGTCGCTCCCGATGTCGACGCCATCGCTACGAATCCCAATCTCCGAAGGCGCGAGCAGCTCCTCTTCGTCGACAGTGACCCGGTAGCGGAGCATCGAGTCTGTCGTCGAGAGCTCGGCCCTGATCCGCCCGTTGGGGCTCGAAACGGTGTAGGGCCCCTCCTCGACACCTCCCGTGCCTCCCCCGGCGCCCACTCCACCACTCGAGTCGCCGCCCGTCGCCGTTCCGCCCGAGTTCGCGCCCCCGGTCGCGGCGCCACCCATACCGCCTGCCCCGCCGCTGACAGCCCCGCCGCTATCCGTGCCACCCGTCGCGACGCCCCCCGCGCCACCGGTGCTCGCTCCGCCCGGGTTCGCGCCGCCCGTCGCGGCTCCGCCGGTCGCGGCGCCACCCGTCGCGGCGCCACCCGTCGCGGCTCCGCCCATGGAAGCTCCTCCAGTCACAGAGCGGCCCCCGCGCCCCGCCCCCCCCCCCGGATCCCCCCCGGTCCCCGCA
>JAEWRL010000148.1 GCA_023398955.1 Pseudomonadota bacterium | reverse complement strand
TCCGCGGGGAACAAGGCGCTCACGAAAATCTGCGAGCCAAGGCCAGAGCATGGCCGCAACTACAAGGGCTTCAACTTCTTCTCCACCCACGACCAGCAAGTTCTCGAGGTCCTTCTTCGCGGGGAGCACACCATCCACGGCCTTCGCAACAAGGACCTTCGCCGCCGCCTTCACTTCGATGCAGGCAAGGTCTCCAGGCTCCTCAAACGCCTACGCTTCCACGGTCTCATCAAACGAATCGGTCGCACCTACAAGTACTACCTCACCGCCCTCGGTCGTCGAGCTATCCTTGCCGGCCTGCACATCCGCACCATGGTGCTCCCGCAGATGCTGACGGCTGAGAACTGAAAGCTGATTGCCTGCACCAGTCGGCAACAACCATCCAAGTCTTGCCAACCCCGCCATCAATCTGCCCGGTAAGGGACTAAAACAAGCAGAGCGATTGCTGGAGTGGGCCGGCGAGTCTGCAGCGCTGCCGGAGGTGCTCACTGAAAGGGAAGTCCACCAGCTGCTGCAGAAGATCAATGTGCTGCGTCACCAAGCGATAGCCATGGTCCTGTACGGGGCAGGACTTCGTATAGAAGAAGCCTTTGCAGCTCCAGGTGAGTGACATCGACGGTGAGCGCGGGGTCATCCGAGTTCGACGGGGCAAGGGAGACAAGCTGCGGGAGGCGAAGCTATCCCCCGTGCTGTATCGTTGGCTCAGGGCGAGTTCGTCGTCTGCCAGCTCGCGCACGCCCTCCCAACGCAGCCCAGCTGCCGTCGCCCTCGCGCACGTCTCGCTCACTGCGCTCCGACCCACACCCACTGCTCGAGCTGTCGCGCGAACGGCCTGTCCACGCTCCCAACGCAGTCGCAGGATCTCTCGTGTTCGATTCATGGTCAGTCGCCTGTTCGCTATCTGTGCAGCTCCTCTGGCTGCACAGGTGACCAGACCCGACCCCAAGCGCTACCCCCGCGCCCCGCGGGCCCCGGACCGCCGCCCGTTAGGGCCCAGGCACCGTCCGCGATGGCCGATCTAGGTGTCCGCGATGCGCCGATCTAGGGGTCCGCCATCGTCCAAAATCCGCAGCTTCCGAAAACTCATGACCTTGCTTGAGCCCGTTCTCCTCGACCACGGCGACGTAGCGACCGACGGTGCCGCGGTCTGCTCCCGTCTCGGTGGCAATCTGCCTGTTGCTCTGCCCCGCTGACCACAAGCGGCGAGGGTTCCTCCCGTAGAACAGGTCGCTTTCTGGGTCCGTGCCAATGACGGCTGGAAGTAAATCGACCGCGGACTCAACGGAGCTCGGTGCCACGATGTCGCAATCCTGCGACGCGACGACTGCGTGCCCAGTGCCGGGAGGTAGGAGCGTCGCAAGGCGACTGTTCGTGGGGACGGGGATGAGTGCTCCCTGATGCCGCCCGAGCCGTCTCAGCGTGGCCCCCGCGTTCCCGTCCAGTCGCATGGCTATCGGTCGACGAAATCGTCGAGGTTGGATTCGAGGGTCTCATCCGCGGAGCGTTTCGGGACCGGGGCCCACCCAAGCCGTTCTCGTGCAGCGGCCGCACCGCGACAGCGAGCCGCCACCGTCATCTCGTCGAGTTGGGGGACGATGGTTCCGACCGCTGTTCCATCCACTTCTGCTTCGGAGAGCAGTTCGAGCAACGTCCTTCCAGGCGAAAGGGCGCGGGAAACCTCCCGCGATGAAAGCGCCCGGAGCCCCTCAATCCTGAAGCGCTCCGCCATGCCGTGCAGAGTCGCGAGTCGCCGGGCGTTGTTCCCCTGCGCCTCGAAGTTTCCAGCGTACCAGTCGTATATGGTCTGCCGCTGCACCCCGCACACCCGAGCTAGCTGGGTCTTCGAGAGACCGAAGGCGGTCTGAACCGCAGCAAGTTGCTCGGCGGTGGGCGGCATCACATGGTGGTTACGCGCGTTCTTCGAATTCCTTAGCTTCAGCTTGTCGCGCGTCCTCATTCCTTGCCTACCTGACAACTTACCTGACATCCTTGTCAACGGCCAACTCGAGCGGATGCTCCCCATGGTGATCACCCAGGCCAACTACCAAACCTGGCTTGTACATGCGAGACGGGAGATTCATCCGGCGCTCGGAAGCCACCTTCGTGAACCAGCTCCTTCACCCTCGTTGCCGATAGCGCCGCATCCAGAACCTTGCGCGGCCACCCGCGTGATGCGGCCAGGACCTGCCGTGCCCCTCATTCCCGAAGTACAGCGCCTGCTTGCTCGTGGCCCCGGTTCGCTGCCGTTGCTGTTGTTGGTCGACTGCGCCGCCATCACCCGATGGGTCGCTGAAACCGACCCTGGCCATGACCCATGGCCACACCTGGTTGAGGTGGGTAGGCGGACTGTCACCGATCGGCCTATGAGATCTAGCTGAGGTCGGCGAAGCGGATCCACTTGGGATCGGCCAAGCGGATCCACGAAACGGCGCTGAGTGGGGCTGAGATCGGCGAAGCGGATCCAGCTGGGTTTGCTTGCGAGGACGGACGACTGGACGGACGTTCACGGGTTGTCGGACGCTCCTGGGCTTCTAGCCCGGGAGGATCTGGGAGCCATGAGCGCGAAGAGGACGGACATGCATCGACTGCAGGAGCTGGTTCGGTTGACTCGACTGGGGGTCGGCGTTCGCCGAATCTCCAGCGAGCTGAAAATGGGTCGCAACACGTTGCGCTCGTACACCGAAGCGCTGCGAGCGGAGGGCCTGCTCGACGGCGAGGCGTCACTGTTGCCGGAGCTCGAGGTGCTCAACGCAGCCATCGACAAGCAGCTGCCGTCGCGCCCTGCTCCGCAGCAGACATCGAGCGTCGAGCGTTGGCGGCACATCGTGGAGGAGCTCCACGCTGCGGGCGTGAAGCCGCAGGCGATCCACGACCGACTGCGGCTCGAGCACGACGACTTCCAGGGCAGTCTGGGCGCGATCAAGCGCATGATCGCACGCATTCGTTCGGAGCGTGGTGTGCAGGCGGAGGAGGTTGCGATGCCCGTCGACACGGCTCCAGGGGAGATTGCGCAAGTGGACTTCGGGTATGCGGGGCTTCACTGCGACCCGCACATGGGCCGCGTACGAAAGGCGTGGGTCTGCGTGATGGTGCTGGGGCACAGTCGCCACCAGCATGCCGAGGTCGTGTTCGATCAGACGGTGACGACTTGGCTTGCGCTGCACCAGCGAGCCTTCGTGGCGCTGGGGGGTGCCGCAGGTCATCGTGCCCGACAACCTCACGGCGGCGGTGATTCGCGCGGCGTTCGGCCTCAGCGACACGGTGTCGTTGAATCGCAGCTACCGAGAGCTCGCACGCCACTACGGTTTTCGCATCGACCCGACGCCACCCCGCTCGCCGAAGAAGAAGGGCAAGATCGAGTCCGGCGTGAAGTATGTGAAGGGCAACTTCCAGAGCGGGCGCGACAGTACCGAGATCGACGTGCTCAACCGGGACCGGCGGCGCTGGGTCAACGAGATCGCAGGACAACGGCTCCACGGCTCGACAGGACGGCGTCCGCTGGTCGTCTTCCAGCAAGAAGAGCAGTTGGCGCCCTTGCCGCTACCGGTACAGGAGTACGAGCAGGTCGTGTGGAAAGAGGCGACGGTCCATGCCGACAGTCACATCGAGTACGAGCGCCGGCTGTACTCCGTCCCCTGGCGTTTAATTCGGCAGAAGGTCTGGGTGCGCGCCACATGCCACACGGTCGCGGTCTATTGGAACGACGAGCGCGTCGCGACGCACAGTCGGCGAGGCGCCGGCTCGCGGAGCACTCTGGAATCACACTTGCCAGAAGGGCGTCGCGACCCATGGCACCGCAGTCACTCCTACTGGCAGGAGCGGGCGAACCGCATGGGCGAGTAGATTTCACGTGCCCCGGCACATGGACGCTGAATCCTGCGGAATTCTCGGCTGTTCATCCCGCGGTCTGGCGCGCGTGGCTTCATCCATGAGGTGAAGTAGCGGCTACCCGCCGGAGTTGTCGATCGATCGTCCGATGTAGGATCTTCAGCGCTCGGGAGAAACGGCCCGGGTATGCTCGCGAGAAATGACCCAGGCTTGGCGCGTGCTTGGCAGAAGCGAACCACGCGATGGACGAGAGCTCACATTCTCGGCAGACAACCGTTGACGAGCTACGCCAGATGTAATGTTCAGTCGAGGTTCGACGTTTGGAGTCCAGTGGCGC
>JAEWRL010000147.1 GCA_023398955.1 Pseudomonadota bacterium | reverse complement strand
TCTTCGGGGCGCGGGCCTGCCGAGCTGGGCGGCGCGTCGTCAGGAGGGAGAGCGACCTCGGCTGGCGGTGGCAATGGCTCCGGGGGCGCCGCGAGTGGGGGGGCAACGGGTGGGACACCGGCAGGCGGCTTCCCGGGAGGGGGCGCCCCGGCAGGGGGGAGCCTGGGTGCCAGCGGAGGCAGCGTCGGAGACGCCGGAGGCGGCGAATCCACGGGTGATGTGTCAACGGGTGGAAAGCCCGCTGACTCCCTCGGGGGGGCAGCAGGTGCGGCGCCGAGCAATGGCGGCACAACGGCGAGTGGGGGCCATTCGGGTGGGGTTGGTCCGGTCGGTGGTCGCGCTGGCGACGGCGGAGGCGCCGGAAGCGCTGGCGCCGGGGCTGGCCAGGGTGGAGTGGCGGACACTCCGCCCGTCGCCGTCACGAAGGACTCCGACGGGCTTCTGACCTACTCCGGACTCACCGTCGTCTCTTATGGTGGGTACCTCAACGGCGAGTCGTTTCAACAGGATGGAATCGTCAGCTACGCGGGCTACCAATATGCCGCGTTCTGGAACACCAATCGAAACATCGTGCTGGCGCGGCGAAGGCTGCCCTCGGGGGAGTGGGCGAAGTTCGACCTCACTGACTACTCGAACACCGCCGACGACGCCCACAACACGATATCGATAGGAATCTGCCCTGAGGACGGCACGCTCCACCTCGCCTTCGATCATCACGGGGACACCCTCCACTACCGTCGCTCGGTGGAAGGATTCGTGAGCGCGCCGGAAACGGCGACCTGGGCGGCCTCGAGCTTCACGCCGGTGACGAGCGCTCTTGTCGGTGGTTCCCCGGTCCACCTCGTCACCTACCCGCGGTTCGTGACCGAACCGGGCGGCACGCGCATGCTGCTCAGCGCGCGCATTGGTGAGAGCGGTGCAGGCGACGAGCATCTCTGGGAGTATGACGGTGCAACCCACACTTGGACGGAGCTTGGCAAGTACATCGATGGGGTGGCGACGAACGTCAACGGTTACCTCCATGGTCTCGCCTATACGCGCGGGGGTGGGCGCCTCCATGCGGCATGGTGCTGGCGCGAGACGCCGGACGCCTCCACGAACCACGACCTGCTGTATATGTACAGCGACGACGACGGGAGGACCTGGCACGATGATTATGGCGCCCAGTTGGCCGTCACGGGTGTGATGCCCGCGACCGCGAACACGGCCGGGCTGCGCGTTCACGCCATTGGTCAGAATCGGGGGCTCATCAATCAGGAGCATCTGGCTGTCGATGCGCAGGGGCGGGTCCACGTGCTGCTCTCCCACATGCCGGACGGGCCAGCAGACGATCGAGACTTCACCAGCGCGCGGACGAAGAGCGAGTTCTTCCATTACTGGAGGCGCGGCGCGGGGCAATGGACTCGCGGGTCCCTCAGCTTGCCGGTCGTCGCGAACTTCCGCGGTAAGCTCGCCGTGGCGGCCAGTGACAACCTCTACGCCGTTCTCCCGGATCTGCGCATCGCAGCCGCGTCGGCCGCCAGCTCGTACACCGATTGGGCCCTCCTCGATGCCTCGGATTCGGGACGCTTCTTCTCCGATCCGCTCATCGATACGGCGCGCCTGGCCGAGGAGGACCGTCTGACGGTCTTCTATCCTGTGCCGGGTTCACCGAACATCCATGCCCTCGACTACACAGTGAAGTAGCCCGGTACGACTCGTCGAGGGTGTTCGCGCTCATGGAGTTTTCGCGAGCCACACGAAGCGTTCGAAGACAGCGGCTCCGCTCGAGTCCGTTTCGGGGTGCCACTCGATCCCAAAGAAGAGGTCTCGCTCTATGGCCTCCACGATCCCGTCTGGGCCATACGCAGTCGCGGAGAAGCCGGGCGCGACTTCGGCAACGGCTTGGCGGTGGCAGGAGTTCACCACTGGTGAGGCTGAGAGCACGCTCAGCAGGCGGCTCGGTTGGAGCCTCAGGCCATGCATCGTCGAGCGATCGCCGCCCCCATGATCGATGGCCTGGAGGTGTTCGGTGCGCAGCTCCCGGTACAGCTTGCCCCCGAAATGCAGATTGAGAAGCTGCATCCCATAACAGATCCCGAGCACGGGCAGCGCCCGACCGGCTGCGCCGTCCAGGAGGGCTCGCTCCCACGCGATGCGCTCAGCGTCTTCGGCAGCCGTCCTGCCCGCGCCCGCGCTGCTGGCTTGCGCTCCGAGGGCTCCATGCGTCGAGACCTCGACGCGGCCGGCCAGTTCTTCACGCGTTGCTGGCAAATCGCCCCCACCAGTAACGATGATCGCATCGCAAAGCTCCAGTACGGCATGACAGGGCGTGTCGAAGCTCACTAGGAAGGGCGTGCCACCCGCTTCTTGCACCCGCTGGGAGTAGGCCCTGTTGACGTACAGGTAGTCGTGACCCGGACGCCAACGCTGACCCCTATCGATGCAGAGGGTAATGGCGATGACGGGTCTTCTCACTGGCGTCACGACCACCCGACTACGTAGAGCGACGGAGCCGATCCAGCTCGGCGCGGAGCCGACCGAGCTCCTCCTCTGCTTCCTCGCGCTTGCGCTGCTCTTCTTCTTGGCGTCGTTGAGCTTCCATGCTCGGACGGTGTGCGTCCGCCAACTCCGCCTCCAGTAAGCTCGACCCGCCCTCGAGCTTCGTTCGAGAGTCGACAGACGCGCTCGATGAGCTCATCCGCATAGGGCACGGGCGCGTCCCCCACCGAGAACCGCAGGCGAGCCCCGTCCAGCCACAGCTCGAGCCCCAGCACCGTTGATGTGAAACGTCCACTCTGCGGTATCCGGCGACGGTACGGGTCCCCCTCGAGCTCCCAGGCAGGGAGAGTCATATGGTGCCTGCCGAAGAGATAGTACTCCGGAATGCGATCGTAGACCGGTCCTCTGTGGAAAGTCGCTTCCAGATTTCTGTTGGGTGTGCGCGAGGGTCGTCCAGGTCGATGATCCAGCGTGGGGCAGGGTTGCTCACGTGCCGATTCTAGCACCCTGTCCGTGGGTCCGCTCAATGGCTCTATTTGGGGTTCTGGCGCCGTCCAACCTTGCTGATGGCTGCCGGGTCACTCTCGACCCGTGGCTCACTCCCTGGTCAGCTCGTCCGGACGCAGGACGAGGCGGTCCTCGGTGAAGAGTGCCTCGAGCGCCGCCGCGTCGCCATAGTAAGAAGTGAAGACATGCTCCGAGGGGTAGTGGTGGAAGGACGCTTCAACTGCCTCCTCGTTCACCTCCACCACCACGTAACCGTTCGAGCCCGTGACCGCATACTCGAGGGACTCATGAGGAATGAGAGGATTCCCGGCGGCGGAGAGGAGAAAGAGCGACGCCAGGCGGTTCGCGAAGGACTCGGCGCCCTCGAGTCCCCGCTCGCGAGCGAGCTCGCTAACGAAGCCCTGCATGGTCACGGAGGACACGGCCGTGCCCGTCAGCTCGAAGACGGGATGCGTCCCTTCGCGGCCGAGGTTGTGTCCCCCAGCGAACGACGAATGGATGTCTCCGGAGATGATGACCGTATTCGGCCTCTGTCCCAGGAGTGCAAGGACTTCCTGCTTCTTGAGCGGAAAGCCGTCCCACTGATCGGCGTTCAGCTGCAGCGGTTGACGCAGCGATTCGGGGAACTCCTCCGGAAGCAGCCCAGCCACTAGGGGGTGGGTGAAGTCGAGTAGTAGGGGCAGGAAGGAGATGGAGCTCGCGACGATCCGCCACGTCGTCTCGCTCTCGGCGAGGCTATCATCCAGCCAGCGCTCTTGCTCGGGTCCGTACACGTCGGGGAGCACGCCTCCCGCCTGCGCTGCCCGGTAGCTGGCGTAGGAATGGTAGAGCTCTTGGTTGATGAGATAGCGGGAGCCGACCGACGAGAAGAGCTCCGTTTTTCCTAGGGCTGCAAAGGACACTCCGCGCGGCATGCTCGCGACGGCTTCTGGAGCGAAGATGGGCCAGCCGCCAGCCGCCTCGCTCATGCCGTCGAGCCACCTGGCGCTCACGAACCTGGTAAGCGCGGCGTCGGCGCTGGTTCCAGCAGCGTCCGGCGGCATTCCAGCGGCATGGTAGAGCTCGGCTACCATCGCGAGCGCCTGTTCACGCTCTCTCGCGTAGCCAGGTTCCGTGAGGTCCACGTACGGGTCCAGAGTGGGTACACGCGCCCCCTGGGGAATTGCGATGGCTCCCGGGAAAGCCTCTTCCGGGATCGGATGGTCCGGGCGGAACGTGCGGTAGTCCGTCAGCAGGAGGTCGAGGTGAGCGCCCCAACGGAAGCTTCTGTAGATCTTCGTCTGATCGCTGGGAGCGTCGGTGGGGATGGAGAAGTCCCCGCTCGCGTCGAGCCCCACATCAATGGGCATGTACTCGAAGAAGGCCCTCTCCGCGTTGCGTTTACGCTCGACAGAGAGCTCGTTCTCGGCCCCGGCAAAGTAGGTCCCATGCGCTTGCCAGCTGTCGTCCGAGAACTCATGGTCGTCCCAGATCGCGATGACCGGGTATCGCTCGTGCAGCCGCTGAAGGACGGGATCCCCGCGATAGCGTTGATAGAGCTGCCGGTAGTTGGCAAGGCTGTTCGCTGCTAACCCCGGATGCCCCATGAAGCTCGCTGTCAAGGGAAGGGCACCGGCTGTGTCTTCGAACTCGATGTGACGACCGTCGTCTCGACCCCCGGAGCTCGTCGTTTCGTAGATGTAGTCCCCAAGAAAGACGAAGAAGTCGAGATCGTCTTCGCCGTAGCGGCCGAGGAGGTGCGCGTAGGCGTTGTAGTAGCGCCCTTCGTAGTCCTGACACGAGAAGAACGCGAAACGCGCTGGGCGCTCCGATGAAGGTGCTGGTGCCGTTCGAGTTCGGCCCATGCGGCTCCTGACGTGGCCCTGATCTGTTCCATACTCGAATCGGTAGAAGTACCTCGTGTCTGGCGACAGGTCGTCGACCCGCACCTTCGCGACGAAATCGTTTGAGGCGCTTAGTGGTACCGTGCGCCGCATGACGACGTCCTCGAACCCGCTATCGCGGCTCAGCACGAGATCCAAGGAGATCTCACGGCCGCTGCCCGCGATCCTCGGGGCGAGGCGTGTCCACAGGATGACGCTCGTTGGTCGCGGATCACCGGAAGCGACAGACTGTGGAAACGCTTGGTCGGTGGCCTCCAGATCGGCTTCGTCGTCAGGGGTGGCAATGATTGGCGGGCTACCCGTGTTACCGGTTCGGTCTCCGTCGCCACAAGACGAGCTCAAGAGAACGCTGCCAACGCAGAAGGACGAAACGAGACGTCGGTGGAACTGGTGGGGTTGTCGCATGGCGGTAGCGTATGGATAACGTCAGGCCGCACGCTGAGGCGACCTCAATGACGCCTGACGAGGGGATGATCATTGGGCGGCCGAACGGTGGATCGTCCTTGCCCTTCGCGCTTGACGTTTCTGCCGCTGCCGACCTCTGACGTACTGCATCTTTGTCCCTTCCGGGACCGATCGACGAGCACTAAGGCTCAGAGTGCCGGTCCGCGGGCGGCGCCGCATCCTGTCCTTCAGTCGCTTGGTCCATCATGCGTCATCGAATCCTTGTCGTCGCCGAGGCGGCAAATCCCGAACGAGTGAGCGTGCCCCTCGTCGGATGGTCCCACGCCTTGGCGTTGTCGCGAGTCTCCGACGTCCATCTCGTCACCCAGATCAGAAACCGCGACGCGATCACTCGATTTGGGTGGCAGGAAGGCCGCGAGTTTACGGCGATCGATTCCGAGCCCGTGGCTCGTCGGATGTACCGGATGGCTCACCGGCTGCGCGGGGGAGTCGGCAGAGGCTGGACGACAGTTACGGCAATGCAGGCCCCCATGTACTTGTACTTCGAGCACCTGCTCTGGAAGCGATTCCGACACGACCTCGAACAGGGCCGCTTCGACGTCGTGCATAGACTGACACCTCTCAGTCCCACCACACCGAGTTTTCTTGCGTCCAAGCTCAGAACGATTGGGGTACCCCACGTCGTAGGCCCTCTGAATGGTGGAGTGCCTTGGCCCAGGGAGTTTGAAGCGGCGCGCCGTGCGGAGAAGGAGTGGCTGTCCTATGTGCGTGGGGCGTACCGAATCGTCCCCGGGCAGCGGGCGACACGCCGCGATTGCAGCGCAATCCTTTGCGGCTCCTCAGACACCTACGCCGAGTATGCGGGCGCCGCGAAGGAGCGTTTGGTGTACATGCCCGAGAATGCCGTGGAGCCAGAGCGGTTTCCGGGATTGCTTGCGGGACAGGGGGGGCCAGTCCACCTTTCCGGGCCGCTGCGTGTGGCCTTTGTCGGTCGTCTGGTCCCCTACAAGGGCGTGGACATGCTGCTCCACGCTGCCACTGAGCTCGTACGGCGTGGCGAAATGGTCATCGACTTGATCGGTGATGGCCCCGAGCGTGCCGCTTTGGAGCGCCTCGCGCTGGAGCTCGGGCTTGGGGGCGGAGTGCGGTTCCGCGGTTGGCTCCCTCATGGCGAACTGCATACGCAGCTGCGCGGTGTGCACGTCCTGGGGTTCCCCAGCATTCGAGAGTTCGGCGGCGGCGTAGTCCTCGAAGCGATGGCTCTCGGCCTGGTGCCCGTGGTCGTCGCCTATGGCGGCCCCAAGGAGCTGGTGACGGAGGGTACCGGGGTGGCTGTTCCACTCGGCAATCGCAGCGCCATTATCGAAGGCGTCCGGGAGGCACTCGTCCGCCTCAACGCCGATCGAGAGCGTGTCAGGCGGATGGGGACGGCTGCGCAGGAGAGGGTGGCGCGACACTTCACCTGGGAACGCAAAGCATGTCACAGCGTAGAGGTTTACGATTGGGTCCTCGGACGTGGCCCCAAGCCGGATCGCGGCATGCCATTCCCTGATTGACCCCTATCCGGGGAAGCTGTGCGTTCGCCTGGGCGGTCCTCAATGGCCGCGGCCCCGGCTAGGTTGACTGCTGTGACGTCCAGGCCCGAGCTGCCAAGACGGCGGACGAAGGCTCGATCGTCAACGGGTAGGCGACTCCGTTGCGGAGAGGCACCAGGCGACGCGCTCTTCGAGCTCCTGGAGCTGAGCGGCGGTGTCCTGCAGCTCAGCCTGGCGTGCGTGGCTCAAAGAGACCGCTGCTTGACGAGCGTGTCGCTCGGCCATGGCAATCGCACCCAGGAGGAGACAGCCTTCGGCCTCCGCGATGCGGGTCTTCGTGCGCTCCAACCATAGTTCGCAGTTGAATCGGATCACCATCTCCTGCAGGAGGGGCTGGAAGACGGCTTCTTTGACGACCTCGGCGAAGGTCCCGTGCTCTGGGTACCTCTCGTAGTCTGGGGTGAGATCGTCCAAGGTGACCGTGGGACACTCGCGAGCCAGGCACGCGTTACTCTCCGCGAAGCGGGACTGCAGCTCCTTCGCCTTCTCGCGGTCCAAGGTCAGCCTCTCGCCCTTGGAGAGCCGGTGCAGGTAACACTCACGGTTCCAGTTGCGCTCGGACCCCAGCCAGCGCTTCAACCTGACGTTGTTCGCTAGTGCAATGGCCCTATAGTCGAGCGACTCGTTCTTGCGCTCGGCAGGGGCCAGGTCACGTTCGTCCAGCTCCAGGATCCTCGACAGCGTAGCGACGACCTCTCTGTTCCTGGCCAAGGGAACCATCTGGATACTATTGCCGAAGCGGTTCCAGCGGTGGAACAGATCCAGGTAGTTATAGTAATGGTCTGAGGGGCCAATGGACAGGAGTTCATTCGTGATCGGGATGCCACTAAGGGTGGCGCTGCTCATCCAGCTGAGGAACACCTCGACCTGAGGGCGTAAGAAGCAGAGCACCGTGATCTCCTCGAAATGGGGGTGGAGGAGACGCTCGAGACGCGAAACCGAGACTGGGGAGAGGAGGCGAGAATGGCAGTGCTCCGAGCTGATGACGTACCAGCGTGCACCCGCGGCTCTCGCGCGAGCCACCTCGGCCGAAAGGTCCGCCTCGAGCTGGAGACACCACTCGGCGTGCTCCGTCGCGTTGGATATCCGGAACTGCAGAAAGCCGTCGTCTGGCTTGTGGCCTTGGCGGCCGTAGACAGCAAGCTTACGGTTATTGGGGCGGCCGAGGGACTCGCTGTACCAAATGCCCTGGGCCCTGAGGGGCTCCGCGTTCTTCTCCAGCCAGTGTTGAAGACTGGTACTGCCGGTCTTCTCCGTGCCGATATGTAGCAGGGCTCTCATCGTCGTCTCTTTGCCGCTTTGCGAGTCGCTCGCTGCTCGAAGCAGCCCGCGCCGCACTTTAGCGGTTCTTCCGCGGCTCCGAAAGAGTCGCCGGCCGACTTGTTTGGTCGTGCGCAGCTGGCGCATGGCGCTCGACGTCATGGACGTGGAGTCCCTCGCGACGAAACGGACTTTGTGCCGACGGTGAACGGGCAGGCGCCGCTACGAGCCGTGGACTGGGCACGTCTGTTCGCGGTCGAGCCATTCAGTAGAGCTGCTCCGCTTGAGCGAGCCTGGATCTTTCCGCGATCAGCTATTGTGTCTGGGCGGCCAAGGCCCCGAAGCGGCGCGACTGAGCTTTCTCGATGGGGCGCTTCGTCGATGGGGCGGCCAGTGGCTGTCTCCGAGCGGAAGAGCGCCGCTCTCGGCGCTCTCAGGCGGCTGGGTTGCTGCGGTCGGTGGGTCGCGCAAAGGACTCGGGGACTTTCCGTGAACGATTATCGCGCCCCAGGGAATTAGTCAGGGCACTCGGCCCCGGTGCCTCGCAGCGCGCTGCGCCGGGGGCGTCGGTGGAGACGGTCCAGGATACTCGGCCGGTGCTCCCGCGTCAGCATCCCAGAGGTACTCGGACATGAATCGATATAGGCACCAGGTTCTCGCGCTCGCCCCGCTCTCCCTCGGTCTGCTCGTGGCTGCGCCAGTCGGGGCCGCGTCGCTGGCGCAGGTGAGTCGAGGCACCTGGGGGGCAAGTGGAGTCCCTGACTACGTCAACATGTACATCTACGTCCCGGACATGCCGATGACGAACCCCCCCGTCGTCGTCGCCTGCCACTCGTGCGGCACGCCGGTGAGCGGCTATTTCAACAGCATCTCGGGCGTGGTCTCAGCTGCGGACAGCAACGGCTTCATCCTCATCCTGCCCGAAGCGACGGGGCGCAACTGTTGGGACGTTGGGACGCCGCAGTCCCTGACGCACGACGGCGGCGGGGATACGCAGGCTGTTGCCCAGATGGTGGACTACGTGCTCAATCAGTACGGTGCCAACGCGGACCGCGTGTACATCATGGGCGGCTCCTCGGGCGCGATGATGACGCAGGCCATGCTGGCGGTGTACCCTGACGTCTTCAAGGCAGGGGTTGCCAGGGCGGGCGTCCCCGCGGGGTGCTGGGCGGACGGTTACGATCCCAGCAATCAGTGGAGCGGTAATTGCGCGGGCGGCAGGACCACCAAGACAGCCCAGCAGTGGGGGGACCTCGTGCGCGGCATGTATCCCGGCTACGACGGGCCTCGTCCCCGTGTCCTGCTTTTCCACGGCACGGCCGATGGCACGATCGATTACAAAAACCAAGGCGAAGCGATCAAAGAGTGGACGAACGTGCTCGGCTTGAGCACCACTCCAACCACTACCGACACGGCCAATACCCCGATCTCCAATTACACGATCGAGTCCTGGGAGAACGACTGCGATTTCACCGTGCTCGAGGCCTGGGCGGGCCAGAACGGCTCGCATTCCATGGGGTACGAGACCGACGTGATCCTTGAGTTTTTTGGACTCGATGACGTGACGGGACCCGATCCAGGGGTCGCCGCCTGCTCGGGATCCGGGGGCTCAGGCGGAGCGGGGGGAGCGGGTGGGCAACCCGGCTCGGGCGGTAGCGGCAACGAGGGTGGCGTTCCCTCCGAGGGCGGCTCTGGAACTGCCATTGGCGGCTCCGGTGGCGGTCAGGGCAGCTGCGAGCCAGGTGTGGACACCGGCGATAGCTGCGAGCCCGCGGTAGACACCGAAGTCTGCGTGCGTACGACGAGAGACTGCGTGTGCGGTAGTGATAGCCGATGGTCCTGTACGGTCCACGGCTCTGGCTCCGGCGGGACGGACAGCGCGGGCGGAGCGCCGAACGCCGGCGGCACGACGAACAGCGGAGGGAGCACCTCCGGGTTGGGCGGCAGCAACGCCTCCGGTGGCGCGGTGGCTCTCGGTGGCGCGATGGCATCCCTGGGTGGCGCTCCCACGACGGGCGGAGCCCAGAACGTCATCGGGGGAAGCACCGGGCTGGGCGGCAGCGCTGCGGGTGGTCAGCCCAGCAGCGGCGGCTCCGCAGTGAATACCGGCGGTGCGGTGACGCAGACGGGCGGCAGCGCCACGGGAGGTCTCGGATCTCCGGCGGCCGGCTCGACGAGCACTCCAGGCACCCCTGACAGCGACGGTTCCGACGATGGAGGTTGCAGCTGCCGCATCGGCGGGCGCACCGACACGCGCAGCACGCTTGGCGCAGCGCTCGCACTCCTGGCTGGACTGGTGCTCCGTGCGCGCCGCCAGCGCCTCAGCTAGGCAGATCCAGGTCGTCTGAGAATGATTGTCGTTACGTTCTAGAGTTGCTCCGCCAGCTCGGCTTCAGCATCCACGCAAGGAGCTCAGCCGCGCTGACCACGGCGCCCCGGAAGGTCTGGCTCCGCAAGGCGTTCCCCAAGAACAAGAACGCCCGACGCATCGGGGCCGTGATCCTTTTCGAGGAAGGCCTCTTTGCTTCCGCCTCTGCCGGCTCAGGAAGACAGCAGTTCTGCTTGCTCGCGGGCGAAGTACCCGCGGATCTCCTCTCGGGGCAGCATCATGATACGCGAAGCAATTGGAAGGGCTTGGAGAACGCCACGGAACTGCGGGAGGCTCGGCCTGCCCGACCCAGCGTCCTTCAGCAGCTCCCAAGCAGGCGCCTCAGGACGAGCAGCGCGAATTCACGGGCCCGAGCGCGGCCATCTTGGGCATGTTCGCGAATGAATAGCGCAAGGTTGACGACCGATAGGCAGGTGGCCACCCGCCGCTTCACTCGTCCGGCAGCGGCTTCGACGTGCCGAAGCTTCGCCCCAGGAAGGAACACCAATGCGCCGAGCTGGGAGGCGCGATAGCTGGCGTCCAGGTCTTCTGCGGGACAGTAGCCCCTCAGCTGCGCGTCGAATCCTACTCTACCGATCACTCGCCTGCGATAGGTCATGGCACAGCCGGTGAAGAGACGGACGCGTCGAGCTCCCAGGTCCAAGACGGCTTGCGGAACTGGCAGGTTCGGGAAGTCCCCCGTGTACGGGATGAATAGCCGCTCCCGGCTCATCAGGAGCACTTCGCGGCTGAGCAGCTTGCCGAGCCTCGTCTTCGTGACCAACCGTCGTGGTCCGATCCTCTTCCTCTTCAGGAAACCGCCCGCCGAGTGCTCCAGAGCCATCGCGCCGTCGTGGTGACCTGGTTCCGACTCTGTCTGCTCCATGAGCACGCCAGCTATCTGCTCGTGCACGTCCGCTTCATACACCCTCATCACCTTTTCTGCAGCATCTGGGCAGAGCAACGAGTCGTCGTCGATCATGAACAGTACCTCGGCGGTCGCGAGCGCGATGCCTTGGTTGCGTTGTGCTGCTGCGGAAGGAACCTCGGCCTGGACGTACAGGAGCGGTATGCCACGGTTCTCACAGTGTGGAGCGATCAGCGCACACCCCTCCTCGTGGTCGGGGCTGGCGTCGACGATCACGATCTGCGACGGCGGTCGAGTTTGGCTCAAAGCGCGCTGAACGCACGCCAAGAGCATCTCGTGTCGCTTGTAGGTGGCCACCACCAGTGCCCAGGACTGCGTATTCATCTCGGTCTTTCGGGGAAAGGCGTGGGAGCCCAGCGGTACCTTCTCGCTTGAAGGGGGAAAGCTCACGATGGCGACGCGCGGACTTGCCAGTGCGCTCGAGCTCGGCGTTGCTCCCTTCCATTGAGTTGTGCTCGGGTGCGGTCAAGGCGCCGCAGATGGGGTGGATAGGTTTGGGGCTGCAGCCCGACGCAGCGAGTTCCCGGAGGCGCTTCGGGGACGGCGAGCACCTGCCGCAGAGCGGCGACGGCGCCCCGTTTCGCACGGGTTTCGAAGGTGGCGGGAGCGTCGGGTCATCATGTGGCCAGCCGGTTCCTTGCCGGTATGCGTCGAACCACTGGGCTTTCCGACATTCTCGCGCTAAGCACCGTCGCCGACGCCCTTCTGGTACCCCGGCGTTCGGGACTCGGGAGACCCATGACCGACAACCTTTCTGCGGATCTCGCTTCCCTTAGGATCGAACGCAGTGAGCCTCCCTCGACTCGGGTCTGGCTGAAGGTCCTCTTGTGGCTGGGCATCGTTGGCGCTGCCGCGGCGACCTACGTCGTGGCGGCACCCTATGTGGAGTCCAAGCTCTTCAAGACTGCGGTGGCAGTGACGGAGATCACGCTCGTGTCGCCCGCCCAGGCCTCCGTCCAGCTCACGGCCACGGGTTACGTGCAAGCGGATCTCATCTCGCGCATGGCGCCCAAGGTGCCGGGGCGCGTGTCGCAGGTGCACGTGAGGCAAGGCGATCAGGTGCAGGCTGGTCAAGTGCTCCTCACCCTCGATCCCTCGGACGAGAAGGCGGGCATCACCGCGGCCCTGAGCGAGGCGGCTGCGGCTCGCGCGCAGGCCCAGAGCGCCAAGGCCCGGGCCGACGTGGCCCGCGCCCAGCTGGCCGAGGCGCAGCTGCAAGCGTCGCGGGCTCGTACCCTAGCCGACCAGGGCGTGTCGCCGAACGCAGATGCCGAGGATCTCGAGGCGCGCGTGGACTCTCTCGCTCAGGCCGTCGATGCGGCAATAGCAGAGGCAGGCGCTGCTGCTGCCAACGCGCAGGCGCTTCAGGCGAGGGCAGGGGTCTTCAAGACTGCCCTGAACAACCTCACCCTGACCTCCCCCATCACAGGCACGATCCTCAACAAACCGCCGCAGATCGGTGAGTACGTCGGTCCCCAACCACCCGGGGTCGTCGTCGACATGGGTGGTATCCGTGTGGCCGATCTAGGCTCCTTGGTGGTCGAAGCGGATGTTCCGGAGGGGCGCCTCGCCCTGGTGAAGCCGGAGGCGCCCGTGGAGATCGTGCTCGATGCGTACCCTTCAAAGCGGTTCCGTGGCGAGGTGAAGCAGATCACGCCCATGGTGGACCGGGCCAAGGCCACGGTGATCGTAAAGGTTGCGTTCGTGGACTCGGCGGACGGGGTGCTCCCCGACATGTCTGCCCGCGTGAGCTTCCTGGACGAACCGATCGAGGAGAAAGCCCTGGAGCAGCCCCCCAAGCTCGTGGTGCCGGGCTCCGCGATCGCTGAGCGCGCTGGTTCCAAGGTTGTCTTCGTCGTCGATCGCGGCAAAGCGCGTATGGTCCCGGTGCAGTTGGGGGCTCCCTTCGGGGGGGGCTTCGAGCTGCTCCAAGGTCCCCGCGCGGGGACCCAGGTGGTCTCCGAACCACCTCCCGAGCTGGCCGACGGACAGTCCGTCAAGGTGCAGGGCTGAAGTCGCGGATAGCGACTTTGCTCTGGGGGCAGTCGACGACTCCAGGCATGAGAGCGGCGTACTACTGGGAGATAGAGGAATGACGACGAGAGAGCGCTTTGAAGAGACGAGTCCCACCCCAGCCGGCGAGGCCACCGGGGAGGCGGTCGTGTCTGCGCAGCCGTCCGCTGGCGGGGTCGAGGTCCCCGAGGGCGGGCGGGGAACAAGCGGGAGGGCCGAGAAACAACCTGTGGCCATCGCGCTTCGCAAGGTGAAAAAGACCTACTGGCGGGGGAAGGAGCCCGTCGAGGTGCTAAAGGATCTCGATCTGGAGATCTCCAGCGGCTCCTTCGAGGCCCTCATGGGCCCTTCGGGCTCGGGGAAGAGCACCCTCCTCAACCTGATCGCCGGTCTCGATCGCCCCACGTCCGGCAGTGTGAACGTCGCGGGCGTAGACATTGGCACGCTGAGCGAGGGCGCCCGGGCCAAGTGGCGCTCGCGCAACATCGGCTTCGTCTTCCAGACGTACAACATGATGCCCGTGCTCACGGCTCTGGAGAACGTGGAGCTCCCCCTCTTGCTGACGAAGCTCTCGGCCTCCGAGCGCCGCAAGCGCGCACAGACGGCCCTCAAGATCGTCGGCCTCGAGGAGCGCATGAAGCACTATCCGCGGGAGCTTTCCGGTGGCCAGGAGCAGCGTGTGACCATCGCGCGGGCGATCGTTACCGACCCGCCCATCATCGTGGCCGACGAACCCACCGGGGATCTCGACCGGGAGAACGCCGAGGAGATCCTGGAGCTTCTGGTGCGGCTCAACGAGGAGTTTGGGAAGACCATCATCATGGTCACGCACGACCCAGCGGCGGCCGAGCGCGCCAGCATCGTCCGGCGTCTCGACAAGGGGATCCTGGTATGAGACTCGTCACGCTGGGCGTCAGGAACGTGATGCGCAATCGCTTCCGCTCGATCCTGACGGTGCTGGGCGTCGCGGTCGCCATCGTGGCTTTCGTGCTGCTTCGGACCGTGTTGTCGGCCTGGACGGCCGCGGCGGAGTACGCGGCCACGGACCGCGTGGTGACCCGCCACAAGGTCAGCTTCATCATGCCGCTGCCGCGCAAGTACGCGGACGAGATCGCGAAGCAACCCGGCGTCGAACGGGTCTTGCTGTCCTCGTGGTTTGGCGGCAAGGACCCTCGCTTCGAGCAAGAGTTTTTCGGCACGATCGCGGTCGACCCCGACCACTTCTTCGAGGTCTACGACGAGGTCGAGGTGAGCGACGAGCAGATCGCCGCCTGGAAGCAGGAGCGGCGCGGCGCCATCGTCGGGGACGTCCTCGCCAAGAAGCTGGGCTACAAGGTGGGCGACAAGGTCACGCTGACGGGCACCATCTACCCGGGGGAATGGCAGTTCATCATCTCTGGAATCTACTCGACGAGCCGGCAATCGATGGACCGCTCGTCTCTCTTCTTTCATTACGACTACCTCAACGAGTGGGCGCGCCAGAACTCGCCGCGCGCTGCCGATCAGGCGGGCTGGGTCGTCAGTCGCATCGCGGCTGGGGAGCGACCCGCCGAGGTCGCCAAGCGGCTGGACCAGTACTTTGAATCGCGCGACGTTCAGACCGTGAGCCAGGACGAGCGCTCGTTCAATACCTCTTTTCTCGGGATGATCAGCGCCATCCTCAAGGCTGTCGACGTGGTCTCGATCGTCATCCTGCTCATCATGATGCTCATCCTCGGCAACACTATCGCCATGGGTGTTCGCGAGCGAACCCAAGAGTACGGGGTGCTGCGCGCCATAGGCTTCCTGCCGAGGCACCTGGTGCTCTTCGTGCTCGGCGAAGCCGCCACGATTGGCCTCCTCGGAGGCGTCGTGGGGCTCCTCCTCGCCTACCCCATCGTCGAACGGGGTCTCGGGCGCTTCCTGGAGGAGAACGTCGGCGCATTCTTCCCCTACTTCCGTATCGCTCCGGCCACCGCGCCCCTCGCCTTGTGCTTGGCAGTCCTGCTGGGCCTGTGCGCGGCCATCATCCCGGCGTATCGAAGCTCGCGGCTCGACGTGGCGAGCTCGCTCCGAAAGGTGGGATAAGACTCATGATCCCGGTCAGCTACAACGTGCGCAGCCTGCTCGTTCGCAAGACGACGACCATTGCCACGGCGTTCGGTATAGCGCTCGTGGTCTTCGTCCTCGCATCGAGCTTGATGCTGTCGAATGGCATCCGCCAGACACTGGTGAGCAGCGGTCAGCACGACCGCGCTGTCGTGTTGCGGAAGGGGAGTGACGCGGAGCTCGCGAGCAGTATCGAGAGCCCGCAGGTAGGCACCATCCTCGCGGCGCCCGGCGTTGCCCAGGCGGAAGGGGCTCCGCTCGGCGCAGGGGAGGTGGTGGTCGTCATCACCGCGAACAAGCTCGGCGACGAGAGCCACGTCTCCAACGTCCAGGTGCGGGGAGTGCAGCCACAGAGCTACGAGCTGCGAAGGGAGCTGAAGATCGTCGACGGCCGCAGGCCGGCTGTGGGCACCGACGAAGCCGTGATCGGTAAGGCGCTACGCGGTCGCTTCGCGGGCATGGAGTTGGGGCAGTCCTTCGAGCTCAAGAAGAACCGCCCCGTCAAGATTGTGGGGATTGTCGACGCAGGCGGGAGCGCCTTCGATTCTGAGGTCTGGGTGGACGTCGACACATTACGAAGCGCCTTCGGTCGAGAAGGTCTCGTGTCCTCGGTCGTTGTCCAGCTTGGTTCGGCAGCCCAGTATGACGGGTTCGCGGCCGCGGTGGAGCACGACAAGCAGTTGGGGCTCCAGGCGTACCGCGAGGACGAGTACTACGAACGCCAGTCGGAGGGGACGAGCATCTTCATCTCGGCCATCGGCGTCATCATCTCGGTCTTCTTCTCCCTGGGCGCCATGATCGGCGCCATGATCACCATGTATGCCGCCGTGAGCCAGCGCTCGCGGGAGATCGGGACGCTGCAAGCCCTCGGCTTCTCGCGATTCTCGGTGCTCCTGTCGTTTCTCCTCGAATCCGTCGTTCTGGCTTTGGGAGGGGCCGCCCTCGGCGCGGCTGCCAGCTTGCTCATGTCGACAGTCAGTTTCTCGATGATGAACTTCGCCACCTGGCAGGAGATGACCTTCTCGTTCACGCCGTCCGTGGGCATCATCGTCGGGTCCATGGCAGCCGGAGCACTCATGGGCCTCCTCGGCGGTGTCCTCCCCGCTGTGCGTGCTGCGCGCACGGCGCCCATCCAGGCCATGAGAGCGTAAGCATCGCCCAGCGCTTCTTTGAACAGGAGGCCTCGAGCGCTCCGCCCTTTCGGAGACCCGGGCCGGCCGGCGCGGGCAGCCCTAGGTTTCACTGACAGCAGCGGGAGCGGACGTACCGCGGCACCGGGCTTCGCGGTACGCTCTGCCGTCATGGCAGCGAAGAAGAAGGCCCGGGTGCGGCGAGTCGCGTCGGCGGAGGAGCTCGAGCGTGCAGTGCGTGCCCTCGTGGAGCGAGCGAGCGGGCTCTCCGCTACCGAGCTCAGAAGGGAGCTGTCGCCCGAGCACAAGACCCAGGCCAAAGAGGCGCTCGAGATCGCCGATGGGCTCGCGGCTCGCGGCGAGATCTATCGCCAGGGTAGCGCCAGGAAGGTGCGCTTCTTTCACGAGGACCCGCTGGTGCAGGTGGGCCCGACGGCGCTCGCGGTGCTTGCTGCCGAGGAACCCCTCAGTGAGGCTGACCTCAAGAAGCGCGTCGAGGCAAGGCGGCGGGGCCTGGGGGACCTCGTCAAGGAGTGGCTCAAGGGAGCCCTGAGGCGTGGTGAGGCGTATCCGCACGCGCCCCTCCCCAGGGCCAGGACGAAGCGCTACGGTCGGGAGCCGGATCCGAAGCTCGTCTTCAAGAGGGTCTTTGTCGCCCTCGAGAAGGCGAGGGCCGAGCCTGCCAGCAAGCGCATCCCCAAGACGAGGATCCTCGAGCTCATCGCGGAGAACCTGGGGGTGCGGTTCCCGGGTGGGGCTGCTCACGCTGCCGCGCCGGAGGGGTCCGCCGGGGCTGACCGCGGGGTCGCGAACGACGACCGCGACGCGCTGCTCCGCGCCTTGTCGGTGCTCGCCGCTGAGCGGGCAGGGCAGGGGCTGTTGCTCGTGCGGGAGCTCCGTGCGATGGCTGGGCTCGAGAAGGAGCGCTTTGACGCCGCGGCGCTCGATCTCTCGCGTGAGCGGGCGGTGATCCTCCATCACCATGACTTCCCCGAGTCCCTCTCCGCGGCGGAGCGCGAGGAGCTCGTGCGCGGCAAGCGCGGCACCTACTACGTTGGCATCGCGCCAGGGAGGGAGCCGTGATCGAGCTCGCGGCGCTTCCGAATCCCTTCCGAGACACCGTCGTCCAGGACGCTTGGCAGACCCCCGCGGACGTCCGCGAGATTCACGCCGAGGCCTTCCAGGCGTGCGTCCAGGGGATCGAATCTGCGTCCCACGGCCAGCCTGATTCCCTAATCGTCTTTGGTCCGGCGGGATCGGGCAAGACTCATCTGCTCACGCGCCTGCAGCGGCACCTCGCCGAGACGGGACAACATGCTCCCGATCGCGTGCTCCGTTGCGTCTTCGTGTTCGTCCGCCTACAGACCGCGCCGAGGCTCCTCTTCCAACACGTGCGTCGCCGTCTGGCCGCAGACCTCATGCGACGGGATCAGGATATCACTCAACTGCAGCGGCTCATCGCACACCAATCGAGCGCACGCGATGGGCTCGCTCCCGGCGCGGGTGTCGTTGCGGTACGGGTCTTCCGTCAACTGGACCATGATGCCCTGACGGCGCACCTCGCGAGCGTCTCGCAGGAGCTAGGCCTGCCCCGGGACCTCTGCATCATCCTCGAACACCTCATTTGCGGTCGCCTGGTGCGTGATGCCTCGGCTTGGCTCGCTGGGGAGAGCCTGCCGGAGCGAATCCTCGCGGAGCTCGGGGTGGGCGTGGATCTGGAGGAGGATCGGGAGCAGGTGGCACGCGAGGTGGTCACCTGCCTTTGCCGGCTTGCTGGGGAGACGCTTCCAATCGTCTTCTGCTTCGATCAGGTGGAGGCATTGCAGCGCGGGCTCGAGGACAAGGATGCCTTCTTCCGGTTTGGACGCATGGCGGCCGATCTCTGTGATGCAGATCCCAACGTCTTCGTCATCACCTGCCTGCAGAGCGCGGTCGTCGAGAGCTTTCGCGCTTCCATTCGTCAAGCCGATCGCGACAGGATGGCGAAGCGCGAGGCCGTCCTCGCGCCCCTTTCGGCAGCCCAGGTGGAGAGGCTCGTCGCTGCTCGCCTGGAGTCCGTTCCAGAGCTCCGGTGCAGGTCTAGCGCGCCACACTATCCCCTCTCGGCGAGCTTCATCGCAGGGCTCGCCGAGGAGACGCCGTGCGTTCCGCGGCGGGTGCTCACTCTGGCGGCGCGCCGCTACGAGGCGCTCCAACGGGGAGAGGCGGCGCGCGTCGTGGACGCGCCGGACTACTTGCGCCACGAGTTCGAGGAGCGCAGGGCAGCGGCCGCTCGCACCTCCGTCCCGGCCGATACGACGCGCCTCCTCCTGCAGGGCCTCGAACCGCTGGCCGCCGTCAGCGGCTCGAGAGTGGTTCATGAGAACCTGGGGACGGCGGATTTTGCCATCGACGGCGATCGCCGCGTTTTTGTCGAGATCCGCAATGAGGCTGACGGACGCAGCATCGCGCCCCGCCTGAGGCAGCTCCTCGTCAGCACGCCCCGCTCGGATGGTGGCCGCACTGTCCTGCTGCGCGACCCGCGGCTGCCCTTGTCCAACCAGGCCAAGAAGACGCGCGAGTACCTCCAGGCATTGGCGTCGCGCGGCGTGCCCGTCGTGGAACCTACCGTAGAGGCACTCGCGGCCCTCGCCGCCCTGAGCGAGATCCTCGCGGACGCGAAATCGGGGGATCTGGCCAATGATGGGACGCCCATTTCGGGGAGAGCCGTGCTCGACTGGCTGCGCGGGCTCCGCGAGGACTTCGTCACGGAGCCCGTCCGGGACCTCGTTGCTGCGATCCTGAGGGAGCCCGAGACGAGCACGGAAGAAACGGCCAAGTCCATGAGCCACGCCAAGGGGGCAACGCTTCCGGTTGACTCGCGTTCCGGGCTCGGTGGCCGGGCAGGGCTGACAGTCTCGTCGGGCCGATCTGCAGAAAAGGCTGATGGCGGATGCGACAACGCTCTTGGCGCTCGTCAATTCAAGTGATGCGAGCAGAGTGTCCTCCGAGGTTCCCCATTTCCTCCGGGTGGCGGCGGCCAACGGCGCTGCACCCAGCTTTCCGGTGGAGCGTCGGGGGCTGGCTCGCCGCGTTTGCTGGATTCGCGGCGGGCTGTCGGATGCCCGAGCTTCCCATCGAGGACTGCGACGCGACGTGTATACAGGGCGTCTGTCCCGAGGGGTTCGTGTGTCGCGCGGGGTACTGCGTGCGCCCGAACAGTGCCGCTGTTTGCCGGGGCGCCAACGCGGGCGCCGCGGGCAGCGGGCCAGCAGCAGGCAATGGAGGCGTCCTGGACGCGGGCTCTGCGGGGATCGACGCTGCTGACGCGGGGTGGGGCGGTGCAGCGGGTCACCAGGGGAGCAGGGCAGGCAGCGCTGGCGCGCCTCTGGGGGGGGAGTCTAATTTGGGCGGGAGCGAGGCTGCCGGCAACGGTGGAAGGGGGGGGACCGCTGGCGATGGTGGCACTGGCGCGAGCGGTGGCAGCGGTGGCACCGCGCCCACTGCGGCCACTGCGGCCACTACTGGCAGCGCGGGCGGTCCAGCAGCGGGTGGGTCAGCGGCCAAAGCAGCCGGCGGGGCCGCGGGGCAAGGCGGGATCGCGGGGCAGGGCGACATCGCGGGGCAGGGCGGGATCGCGGGGCAAGGCGGGATCGCCCCCGCGCGCCCATGCACGATCGTGCAGCGGTCGCTGCCGGCCGCCTGCCTGGGAGAGCAGTACGAGGTGGCACTGACGGTCACGGGGGGAGCCGATGGCCAATACGAATGGTCCGGAACGCCGCCCTCCGCTCTTGGCCTCACCCTGTCGCGGGAAGGGGTTCTGAGCGGCGTGAGCCCCGCGGTGGGGGAGTTCTCGATCGAGGTGACCGTTGCGGCCAGTGACGGTGCCTGTGAGGCCGCCACGGGCACGTTGGACCTGGTCGTTCGGGGGCCGGGCACCAGCTACTGCCCGGCGATCACCGTCGCCGGCATGCCCGAAGATTACCCGCTGCCAGCCGCCTGTCGCGCTTGGCCCTACGCCGCCGAGCTCGAGGTGTCGGGCGGCACGGCGCCGTACACCTGGGCTGCGCTGGAGACGCCTCCCGGGCTCGTCTTCGACTCGCAGCGTCACACAGTGGATGGCACGCCGACGGCTCCTGGAACCCTCACTGTCCAGGTGACGGACGGGACCGCGCGCACGATACAGCAGAGCTTCGAGATAGGCCTTCGCGAGAGCTGTTGGCTCGCCTACCTCTCGGATCGGGTCGGCGCACGCCGACTCCACCTAGCCGACCCGCTGCTCGGCGCGCGCCTCCAGCGCCCAGCCTCGACAGCGCCGGAGCTCTCGGTAGTGGACTTCCAGTTCTCGCCGGACGGCAAGTTCGTGGCCTACCGCGTCACGGACGCTCAGGGGATCGCAAAGCTGTGGCTATGGCAGGCGCCGGGATGGACCCACGAGGAGGAGCTCGCCCTGGAAGGTTCGGTCGCTGACTACGCCTGGTCCGACGACGGGCGAGTGCTGGCGGTTCTTACGGAGCTCGGTGGTGAAGCTTGGCTCGATGGTGTGAACCTCGCTGGCGTGCTCGACGAGCCCGCTGTCGCGGGGATTCAGGGCCTACTGCCGCTGACGGCCGTGCCCGCACACCCCAACTCAGCCACGACGGGGCCCGACTCCGGTCTCGTCTGGTACGGGGGAGACGCCCACGTCGCGTTTATCTCGGAGATGACGGGCTCTCCCGACTTCCGTCTCGTGAGTCGCGCCTCGTTCGACGGGACGGCGTTCTCTCCGGTGACGGCCTTCGTGACCGCGCCCTTTGGTCCATCCGTGTTCCTGCGTCCTACCGATCAGGGGTTCTTCGCGGTGGAGCCCGAGGACTACCCGTTCCTCGCCTTCTTGCCTTTGGACAGCAGCAATCTCGTGACGCACGGCGAGGTGGTCATCGACCCCGGCGGCAACTACTTGGCGGCGCCGTCAGGGGATCGTTTGACAATCCATCGGGCCACCGATGCCTCCGGGGGGTGGTCACCTGATCCAGCGTGGGCGGAGGCGGATGGCTGCGCGGCGGTCGTCGCTTGGGCGAGTGGGCGGGAGCGCCTGGCTTGCGCCGACGCATTGGCCGGTGCGGTACGGCTCCACGACATTAGTGCAGACGGCGCTGTGACAAGCCTCGAAATTGCGGGAAGCGAGGGATACGCGACGAGCGCGTGGCAGGGGTATCCGCGGCTACTCTCGCCGAGTGGAGCTTGGATGGCCATGACAACGGAGGACGCGATCCACGTTGCCGACCTGAGCCAGCCGCTGCCCGGCGTTCTCTGGAGCAGGGTGCTCGCGGAACCGGCCTCCCTCCTCGATCTCAGCTTCTCTCCCGACGAGGGCGTGCTGATGGTTCGCCGTGGGGCGGAAGTATTGCTTTTCGAGAGCTCCTCGGGAGCAATGGCGAGGGTAGGCGCTGCGGCCTCCAACGCCAGCGCCTGTCAGGACGGTCTCCTCTTCTCGCCGACCTGGTGCGGTGCCGCGACGGTATCCCTCGAGCCGGTTTGGTCTGCCGACTCTCGGCTCATGGGATTCGTGAACGACGAGAACGAGTTGGTCGTCCTCTATCCGTACTTGAAGCCGTCCGTTGCTGCGTTGGAAGTGATGGACATCGAGCCCGCGTGTGGCGCCGGATGTCTGGGTACTGCCAGGTTCCAGCCTTGATTCTGAGCGGCTCTTGAATCGCCGCTTCAGGATGCTCCCTGGCGCGGGGCTTCCTGCCAGCTCCTCGACTGCAAAGCAGTTGGAAATCGAAACTGAAGGGATGACACAAAATGAGCGATATGATACTTGCGGGCCTAGCAAAATCTGGCGGCAGCGGGCCGAGCCTCGTTCGCCTCCTGACCAACAATCTGGACTTGGCGCTGATCTCAGTCGTGAGGACGACCTCGAGTGAGATAGGGGGAGCCTATGACCAGGGAGGCAACACGGCGATAGTGCTCCTGCCAGAGGCAAGCTTTCAACAACTGAGAACCGCCGTCGGCGGCGGGCAGATCGTCGATTTTGCCCTCACCTACCAAACGCCCGAGTGCAATGTCACGGGCTTCGTCTTCTCTCCGCAGCCATCGGACGTCGCCGTCAAGGGTAACGGAATTCAGCCGACGGCGTAGACCCGCTCACGGGATCAGCAGCCAGGGTGCGACGCTTACTGGTGGTCCCGGGGATTCGATCCCAATGATGTCGGCGGTCCCGTTGCTCTGGTGCGGGGCCGTCGAAGCGTTCCATGGGCGGAGGGCCCATGATGCTCCAGAGCCCACTTCCGCTGAACGTGAGCGCAGCGCGCCGCGATGTCGCGGTCACGGTGGGTTGGATTCGTCCGCCGACACTGTTCAAGAGGGCACCGAGCCCTCCGGATCAGCGACCTCGGCGTCATGGCTTTGGCGAACTGCCCCGCGGCCGTGGTGACCTGCACGAAACAGTCATCGGAGGTTGGTTACACCCTTTTCAATCGTGAAATGGATGAGATAGTCTTGCTTATCGATGAGCGGGCAAGAGGTCGTGCGGGAGATGTATCTCGAGGGCATGCGCAAGTGGCCCTCGTTTACTCTCTCGCTCAGCGAGTATGCTCGGTACTGTGAGGATGCTGCGGGGGGTGAACCGGCGAGCGAAGCGCTGCGCAAGCATGCGGCGGACCTGTATCTCTGCTGCGCGTGCGCGCGCGGGGATTCGGCGGCCCTGGAGGCCTTCAGGAGGGAAGCCGAGCAGACGGTTCACGATGCCATTGCCCGAGTGCACCACGAAAGGGAGTTCGTGCAAGAGGTCCAGCAGGAGCTCTTCAAGAAGCTCCTCGTCGGGCCCGAGGCGAAGGTGAAAGGATATCGCGGGCGGGGGCCCCTGCAGGCGTGGGTGCGGGTCGCTGGCGCGCGGCTCGCTCTGGATCGCCGTCGCGCGGAGTGTACCAAAGCCGGAAGGGCAGCGGATCTCGGGGACTTCTTCGTCGCTCAAGCTTTCGGGCCAGAATCAGCACTTACGCGAGCTCGCTTTCATGAGCCATTCCGCGACGCCCTGCGTCAAGCGCTGACCAGCCTCACCCCCAAGGATCGAAACTTGCTCCGCATGCACCTCATCGGTCGCTGCAGCATCGACCAGATTGGCCGGGCGTACAACGTTCACCGCGCGACGGCAGCGCGTTGGCTCGAGCAGGCAAATCGACGTATTCTGGAGCTCGTCCGGAGGGAGCTGCGAACAGGGATGCCCCGGCTGACCGACAGTGAGTTCCAGAGCGTTGCCCGGGTTGTCGCTGGAGAGCTCGAGTTGGATTTCGCCCTCTTGCGGGCGGATCCGACCATCGAGCGCTCCTCGGGAGGGGCTCGAGGCGCTAAGTAGTCGTCGTCGCGCTGAGGCGTCGTGAGTGGGGGTCGAAGTCATGGCCGAAGGAACGAAGACACTCGTGAGTTGGGGAAGCTGGCCAACTCAGGACACGACGCCTGCCCTCGATGGGTGTCCCAGCGACGAAGAGATTCTCGTTTTCGCTCAAGGCCAGGCGCCATCTGGCAGGCTCGAGCAGCTGCACGAACACATCGACGGTTGTGACGACTGCCAGCGCCTCCTCGTCGAAGCGATCCACGGGCTGGATTGCACACCGAGCGGGATCCCGAGCCAGCCTAGTTGGAACGCCGTTTTCGCGCCACAGTCGCTCGTTGGTGGCCGCTACCGCATCCGGCGCCTGGTGGGACGGGGCGGAATGGGGGAAGTCTACGAAGCCTACGACACGGTGCTCCAGGAGCGCGTCGCCCTCAAGACGGTCACGTCCACGCTTTGCGACAACGAGAAGGCCATTCAGAGCCTCAAGGACGAGGTGCAGCTGGCGCGGCAGATCAGTCACCCGAACGTCTGTCGTATCTATGATCTCGGGACGCACCTTGCGGATGGCCTGGGACAGGGAACCCACTTTCTTACCATGGAGTTCGTGGATGGTGAGTCCCTGGGGGCCAGGTTGCGCGAACGGGGGCCGTTGTCCCTCGATGTCGCCCAGGCCATGGCGCAGCAGCTGCTGCACGGACTCTGTGCTGCCCATCGCGCTGGGATACTGCACCGCGATCTCAAGAGCGATAACATCATGCTGCGGCGCGAGCGGAGCGGAGGTCTGACGCCGGTCATCCTGGACTTCGGACTCGCCAAGGCGCTCAACGAGAACGGCGATATCGCGGCGACTGCCAGCCACGCCACGGGCATCATCGGCACCGTGAGCTACATGGCTCCTGAACAGCTGGAGGGGGAGCCGCTCTCGACGGCCACCGATTTGTACTCCTTCGGGGTGGTCTGGTTCGAGATGCTCGCTGGCCGATTGCCCTTCGAAGGGAGGACCCCCGTCGCCTCGCTGATGGCTCGCCTCAGCCAGGCTCCGGCACCTCCGAGCGCCGTCAACCCGAGGGTTCCCGCTTGGCTGGATGAGATCGTGCTCATGTGCCTGAGCCGCCACAGAAAAGACAGGTTTGCGTCGGTGGAGCAGGTGCTTCACGCCCTCGAAACGCAAGAGAGCATGCGTCCTCGGTCGCGATGGCGGCGAACCTCGCGGCAGCGTAAGTCGGTACTGTTGGTGCTCGTCCTGGTGGCCCTCACGACGGGAACGACGGTGGCGATGAAGCAGACGGACACGGAGCGACACCCCTCCAGCAGTCGGAGGTTGCCCGCGGCAGCCCCCGTGCCAGCAGGGAGAAGCCTACCTGCATCGCTCCGTATCGACGGTTCAGAGCCTCGATCAGCCGCGGTCGGTGTAGAGACGGCTGAAGGCACTGCACCTGATGACTCCCGGGACCAGCCCGCCGCCAGCGAAACCCCTGGGGACCAGCCCGCCACCAGTGCCTCCTCCCCACTCGGCGACTCGCCTCGTCACGCGGCGGAGCTCGATCAGCCGGTAACGACGGCCAGGGCAGGCTCCCCGCCGCTGCGCTTGACCGCCCTGCCTTCGAGTTCCCTCCCTTCCAGCCCTCGCGCGACACTGGAAACGAGCGATGCCCCATCTCGGATGGTTCGGCGTGAACCGGACTGGCTGCCTTTGTGGTCCGACGCGAGTTCGTCAGAAGAGCCAGTGGCCGCTGAGTGAGGCGTGATGCGGCAGGATCGCTGCGGAGAGGGCGAACGTGTGCCTCGCGCTTTCGTCTGATGGCGCGAAAGCGAGCGCGTAGGCCCCGAAGCCCGCGCTGAGCACTGCCAGGGAGCCCAAGCCAAAGGCCCAGGAGCGGTACGCGCGGAAATCCTCTTGACGCGACGCGACGAACTCACCGTCAATCGCTCCATCCCCCGTCCTCTTCGGGTCTTCCAGGTCGCGGTGGGCACGTGCCAGCTCGAACGAAGCGTAGAGTGTGCCAGCGGTGGCGGCGGTGCTGACCGCGAGGGCGCTCCAGCCCAGGGTGGGCCAAAGGGCGCCGCTGCTCGGCGCTGCCCGCACCTCCACGTCGGGCGGCTGCGCGCGAGGGGCGTGCGAGTTGGAGACGTGTCCGACCCCGGGCGGCTCCTCGGGGGGGGCCTGGGAACGGGAAAGTGAGGGCAGGAGGGACGTCTCGGACGGATTTCGTTCGGTCGACGACTTGGGCTCACAACTCGAAGAGAGCTCGTCGAGATATCGCTTCGAGTCATCGAGACGCTCACCACGGGGGCTACGCGCGATGTACTGCTTGTAGTAGCGGATCGCCGCGGCGCATTCCCCTAGCTCTCGATGAAGCTGGGCGATGTTGAAGAGAAGGTTCGCGGCCCCCGTCTCGTCGTGGCAGCGCTTCAGCGCTCCCAAGGCTCCCGCAAGGTCTCCCGCCTTATAGAGCTCCAGAGCCAGCGCGTACTCCTCCTCGGCCGCCGCGTTCCTCGAAGCTGAGGCCGAAGCAGCGGGACGGCTCACGGCGCTACCCTCAGGCGGGTTCAACGCCCCCTCCTGCGGCGTTGCAGCACGCGCTTTACCTGTTGGTTGCGCGCTGGTGGCAGTGGCTGAGCCGATGATTCCGAGCGCTAGGGCAGCGGGGAGGATGACGGGGATGGGTTTCATTTGCCTCGTCTCTGCGGCGAGCAAGCCGTGGCACGCATCGTACGCGGACCGATGAGGCCGGGATAGTGCTGTGGGGGCGTTTCTCCGGCTGGGTTCAATCCTTCGTGAACGGGGGCTACGCTGGGCGCTCTCGTCGTTGCGATCTGGCCCGCAGTCCGCTGCAGTCAGAGCGTAGCCTGATGCTGGCGTGGCAGGGCGGCATCACGGGTCCACTCATCGAGCCATCGGATCGCTCGGAAGCGGTATGGACGGATGCCGCTCTGCCTCGTAGAGACCGCCATCGCCCCCCAGATTCCGGTCACGCCTGCCGCCACCGTGCCGCCGTGGTCGTACTGTGTGGCTTGCTTGGGCTCCCAGCTACTGCGAGAATCCGGTGATGCGGAGCGAACGGCAGAAGATGCTGGACGGGGAGCTGTATGATCCACGCGACCTCGAGCTCGTCGCAGCTAGAACGGCGGCGCGGGAGATGCTGGGTTTGCTCAATGGCACCGCCGCGGTGCCGCCGGATGCACGGCTCGGACTTCTGTATCAGCTCTTCGGTCGCGCCGGTGATGGTCTCTGGGTCGAGCCCCCATTCTTTTGCGATTACGGTTCCAATATCCACGTCGGCGACCAGGTGTACCTCAACTTCAACTGCGTCATCCTGGACCCGGCCCAGGTGCGCATCGGCAGCCGAACGCTACTAGGGCCATCGGTTCACATTTACACAGCGACACACCCCCTCCTCGCCGCTGAGCGCCGCACGGGCCTCGAGCTGGCTTGTCCGGTCACCATCGGCGACGACGTCTGGGTCGGTGGGAATGCAGTCATTCTCCCAGGCGTGACGATCGGCTCTCGCTCCACAATCGGCGCGGGAAGCGTTGTGACCTCGGACATCCCAGACGACGTCCTAGCCTTCGGCAATCCGTGTCGCATCGTTCGGACGTTACATCGGTAAGGCCAGCGGCCGGCGCCGGTGACCGCGTTGACTCGAGCCCGAGCAGCACCGCCAATGGGTGTTTGACCACGGGCGGTCGCGGCGTAGGCGCGGGCAGCGAGTCAGTCCAGTGCGGAGGTCGCCCCCCGACTGATCCCCCTTCGGTCTGAGGTGAACAGCGAGTCATCGCAGTGGCCCCTGTCGCCGACCCACCGCCTCACGGCGGTGGCGCGGTGTTCAAACCACCGCCGCGAGGCGGAGACACGGTGTTCAAATCGCCGCCGCGAGGCGGTGGACCCGGCGCTCAAACCAACGGAGAGGGGGTGACGCCGCGCTCAAACCAACGGAGAGGTGGTGACGCCGCGCTCAAACCAACGGAGCAGGGGGACGACGCGGGGCGTTCAAACCAACGGAGCGGCGCGGTGACGGGACGTGGTGCGGCGAAGGGTGTCTGCGCTCACGCCGTGCAACGAGAAGGTGCGCGCCCGTGACTGCGGGCGGCCCCCTCAAGCCAGTCATTTCATTTGAAGCGTGCATTTAAGCATTTCTGTCAAGCTCTGACCTGGGCGGACGGGCTTAGCGTGCCCCGACCTGCCGTGTTCCTCGAGTCAGGGGCCGCGACGCGCGGATTCCGTCTCGGGCTGACGCTGAACCGTGGTACGACGCTCGGACCGTTGTCGCTGTCTCCAGCCACGAACTCCGCTTCCGAGCTCCCGCTCGGCTCTCGCGCCGCCCGCTGGCTCTATCGGCGGGTGCCGGCACTCGGTTCGCTGCGCGATTACGACGCAAGAACACTGCGCTGTGACTTCTTCGCAGGACTCACGGTGGCGAGCGTCGCGGTGCCGCAAGCCATGGCTTATGCGGTCGCCGCGGGAATTCCGCCGCGTTACGGCCTTTATACCGCCATCGTGATGACGGCAGTCGGGGCGCTCTTCACCTCCTCGAAGCAGCTCATCAACGGCCCCACTAACGTCATCTCCATCGCGGTCCTTAGCGCCTTGGCGCCCATCCCCCCCGAACAGAAGCTCGCTTGTGTGATGGCCCTGGCGTTCTTGGTGGGTGCCTTCCAGACGCTCATCACGCTGCTGCGGCTCGGCGATCTCACGCGCTACGTCTCGCATTCGGTGGTGGTCGGCTTCACCGCAGGTGCGAGTCTGCTTCTTCTCATCGATCAGAGCAGAAATCTCTTCGGTTGGGCCGCGGCCGGCAGTCCTCACGATCATTTCCTCGTGCGCACGTGGGACACCTGGATCGCAGGTGGCGCCCCCAACGTGCCGACGATGCTCATCGGCGCGGGGGCTATCCTCTTCATCGTGGCGTTGCGCTGGCTCAAGCGGAAGCTTGGCTGGATCCTGTTTCCCGAGCTACTGCTGGCGGTCGTGCTATCGGGCGTGCTCGTTGGGGTCTTCCGGCTGGATGAGGCGGGGGTCGCAGTCGTGGGCGCCATTCCCCGCGCCCTGCCGAGCTTTGCTGTTCCCGAGTTTCCTCAGCAGCACATGCGGGTGCTTTCGGAGAGCGCCTTGGCCATCGCGACGCTGGGTCTCCTGGAGGCGCTCGCCATGGCCAAGCACCTTGCCAACCAGACGGGACAGAAGCTCGACCTGAACCAACAGTGCCTCAGTGAAGGCCTCGCCAACCTGAGCGGGAGCTTCTTCCAGTGCATCCCAGGCTCCGGCTCGCTCACGCGGTCTGCCATCAATCATCAGGCAGGGGCCGTCAGCGAGTGGTCTGGGGTGTGGTCGGCCGCCGCCGTCGCCCTCATCACGGTAGCCTTTGCCCCCTATGCCAGCTACATCCCACGCGCTGCGTTGGCCGGCATCCTGATGGTCACCGCCTTCGGGATGATAGACTGGAAGGCCTTCGGCTTCCATGTGCGAGCCACCCGCTACGACGCGGCCATCGTGTTCGCCACGGCCAGCGCAGCGGTCTTCATCTCCGTCGAGTTCTGCATCCTCATCGGCGTGTTGGCGTCCTTCGTTCTGGCGGTGCCCCGCGCTGGACGCATGACCCGCACCGAGTTCGTCGTCCACGAAGATGGCGTCGTGCGCGAGCGCAAGGAGAGCGAACCCGTCGATGACCGAATGCTCATCTTTGGCCTCGAAGGCGAGCTGTTCTTCGGGTCGGGCCTCGCCCTCGAAGAGCACCTCGGCTATTTCGAGGCGCGGGCCCGCGAAGCAGAGGCTCGCGTCATCGTGCTGCGCGTGAAGCGGCTGCGGAATCCTGACGCGGTGGGCATGCACGAGATCCTGCGTTGGATCGCGGGACAGCGTGCCGAGGGCAGGCGCGTGATCCTGGCGGGGGTGCGCGCCGAGTTGCTGGCGGCGTTGAAGGCCTCTGGCGCCATCAGGGCGCTCGGCGAAAATCAGGTGTTCACCGAGCGCAAGACCCGAGGCTCGAGCACAGTCGAAGCGGTCCGCGCCGCCTACGGCTACCTCACGCGCAACTACCCGGAGCAGGCCTCGCCAGAGTCGATCCCGCCCCTCCTTGCGGATTTCCAGGTGTGACGGCGCCCGGGGCGGAGGTCTTCAGGTCATTGCGTCACCGGCCGCCTGCGGCGCCGCAGCAGCGCAACGCCGAGGGCGCCGAGAGTGGAGAGTGCAGCGAGGACCGTCGGGCTGCGGGCCCTGCCGACCCGCGCAGGAGTGACGCTGCACCCATAGCTAGGACCCTCGTTGTCGCGAAGGGAAGCCCCAGCAGAGGGGCTGTTTGGGCTAGTGCCCCTCGAGAGTTCCTCGATGTCCGTGGCGCCGTCCCCGTCCGAATCCACGCCATCGCGGGTCATGGCCTGCAGCGCCTGACCCAGTGATGCCACGTTGCCCGGCTGCAGACCGCGTTCCTTCATGGCAAGTGCGAAGGGACTGGTCGCGGTGCCGGCTCCAGTGACGCCACGGCTGTGGCAGAGGCTGCAATCGGGCACATAGTCGAGGGTTAGTTGTGCCGCGAGGCTCGTGGGGAACTGCTCCGTGGCGACGGCATGGCAAGGGCTGAGGACTGCTATCGAGAGGGCGGCAATGGGGACCGCTCGGGTGAGCTTGCGCATGGCGGAGTGCTCCCTTCAAAGATAGAAATGCAGCTGGCCCATCAGGGCAGTCGTGGCGAAACTGGTTGAGCCGACCTCCATGTTGCGGCGCATGGCATCGAAGCGAATGTCACCGTGTGGCATGAAGAACCAAGCCAGGCCTCCCCAGAGCCCCCAGGAGAACCCTTGGGTAGGGCTGCCGCTGTCGGCGAGCTCACCGGTGGCAATGGCGTGCAAGCCCTGAATGACCTCTACATCCGCTTGCGTCAGGGTCGCGTAGCCATTCATTGTAGGCGCGCCATCCGGAGCTTGGACGATGTAGTTCGCTTCGAGCAGGAGCACGAGGGGGCCGCCCGCGGCGATCCTGCTGAATACGCCGTGGGCCTGGCGGGTGTTGGCGACACGGAGGAACACGTCGCGTTCTGCGTGGGTGATTAGACTGCTCACCCCGATGGCCGCCCAGGAAACTACGGGATACTCCAGGTAGCCGGAGTAGCCCCGCTCGCGATACTCATCGGGGCGCATCTGGTAGTTGCCGGCAATGCCCATCAGCTCGCCGCGCAGGCTCTGACCCGAGTAGGCCACCGCGAGGCCATGCTGTTGGGTGTCGTTGAGATCCGTCCGTGTGCTGCGACGCACGAAGAGTGTATGCTCGATGGAGCGGATGCCAAAGGGCAGGTTGAGGCGCCCCGCCCGCACCAGCACGGTGTCGTCGGCGAGGGAGTAGCCGAGCCAGTGCTCACGGGAAACGACATGCCCGCTGACTGTCGCAGCCGAGCCTTCGCTCGAGACCGCTCCGATGCTCGCGTTCGCGCGGAAGCCTCCGACTTGGATCTCGGCTTGGAGATCGGCTTGCATGAGGATGAACTCGCTGGACATCGAGGCACCCTCTGGCTGAACGCCGAGTCCAAGCCCTCTGAAGTAGCCGCCGCCGATGATCCACTCCGGCAAATCGACAGTTCCGAAGAGGAAGCCGAAACTCGGATCAGGCGCCTCCGCGGGCTCGCCGTAGCGCGTGCGCAGCAGCAGATCGCCTTGTGCGCGTCCATAGAGCGTGAGCAATCCCGACCCACTCGGATCGGTGTGGCAGGTGCTGCACCCGGTGTAGTCGTGCTGGATCATCCAGGGGTAGGCCTCGGCCGAGCGTCCCCCAAGCAACACGAGCGCCGCAACCCAGAGGGACGCCACCCAGTGCAGCCAGCGCGGCCCTAGGCCTCCACCCCGGTGCGGAGCTCGCCAGGTGCGCCTAGTCATCGAGCCCCCGGTGCGCTTGTCGTCGGGATTGGCGCGCCATGGTGACGCCGATGCGAGGATCCTCACCCCTGTTCTCGATTTGTGCCGCCTCAGCGGTGGCCTGCAGGTCTGCCACCAGCATTCCCGCTGTCGAATACTGCTTCATTGCACTTCTTCCTGCTCCAGGAACAGCTGCTCGAATACCGGGCGGTCTCATGGGGTACTTGGCGGCGGGGGGCCAGACCTTCATGACAAAAAAATGTCGAGGGCCCTCCGGGACCGACCTCCTACACTCGGATCTCGAGGCGAAAGCCAGTTTGTCCGATCGTCCTGGACGCCTGAGGGGAATGCCGCCCTCAGGAGCAGCGAGAGTAATCGGGCCGCCGTCCGTCAGTACACGGGCTGATTAATGACATTCCCGGGAGGTGAGTAGCGGCAACTGATGACGACGGAGCGATCGCAGCGCGCAATGGCGCAGCCGATCTGCACGGATTCGCGCCAGACGAGCTGGGTGTAGTGGCCCGAACCCGCGTTGAAATCGGCCATGCTGTAGCTCGGGCTCCAGGAGTATAGGTGCTCCTCACCCGCCCAGAGCTCCACCGCAGCAGCCGGTGTGAGATTCGTACCCGCAGCGAGGTTCTCTCCGTAAAGGTTTTGGCTCTCGTGCCTCAAGCCGCAATTCTGCGTGGTTGCCAGTTCGTCTGCCCACGCCTGCGCGGAGGCCGCCACCGTGTCCGACCATGTAACGGCGGGAAGGGGACTCCACGTGCCGGAGTAGTTTGGCGGTTCGAGCACCGCTGCTCGCACGGCGTTGGTGGCGGTGACGAACTCCGCCGCTTCCTCGCTCGGTCCGGCTCCGCCCTCGGAGCTCCCACCTGCGGCGCTGCTCGAGCCTCCAGCACTGGGACTCCCACCTGCGGCGCTGCTCGAGCCTCCATCGCTGGGACTCCCACCTGCGGCGTTGCTCGAGCCTCCAGCACTGGGACTCCCACCTGCGCCGCTGCTGCTCGAACCGCCTAGACTCCACCAGTCGCCGGGGCTCCATCGTCCTCCGGATCCCGGATCGCTCGACCCGCCAACGTTGTCAGCGCCGCCCGCCGCCGTGGCACTGGTGCCACCGCTGACGGGCGCGTCGCTGCCGCCGCTCGCGGCCGAGCTACCCCCGAGAGCCGCGGCGTCTCCGCCGACACCGAGACCCCCACCAACGCCGAGGGCGCCGCCCGCTTCCTGCTGTCCGCCGAGAGCCGTGCCAGACGGATCGAGAGATCCGGCGCCGCCACCCTGCGCGGTGTCCGAGCCTCCGGAGTTTGTCCACTCGGCGGCGCCGTCCCCCGCGGTCCACCCGTGCTCGGTGGGGTCTTCCGCGGAGCAGGCCACCATTCCGGCGAGGGCTGTAGTCGTCATCAATGACTGAAGGAGCATCCTCCGTGGGCGCTGGGAACGGGTAAGCGTCATGGCGTGCATCTCCATACGAAGGACTCTAGCGACCTCCTCGGGCATGCGCGATGTGGGTTATCGTCAGCGGCGCGATCTGGACGCAAATAGATCGAACCATAGTTGAAGATTTCCCGCTGCGACGCAGGGCGAGCTGGCGGTCAAGGGCCAGCGACACTCCCGGGGTGGGTCCCGCCCGCGGATGTCGGTCTTTGAGCGAGCTCGTTGGCGCTCCCTGAAGGAGCCCTGCTCGGGGTCCGAGACCGGCGGTTTTCCTAGCTCGCCTTCTTCAGCGCCTCCAACAGCTCGCTCTTGTTCATCTGGCTACGCCCCGGGATGTCGAGCTCGCGGGCGCGGTTGTAGAGCTCTCGTCGTGATCGGTCCTGGAGGCTCTTGTTGGGGTTGCCGGTCCCCTGCGAGGTCTTGTTTCGAGTTTCGCCCCGCTCCCGGCGCTGCTTGTTGACGGTCCGCGCCGCGATCTCCTTGGCGCGCGGCATGGACTTTCCGCTCTGTTTGGAGCTCTCCTTGATGTGTTCGTACTGGCGTTCTTCCTTGTTGGTCCAGGACTTCGGCATGATTGACTCCGTTCTCCGGGAACTACCGATGCGCTCTTCCCGTGGGCTGACCCCGCGGTAGTCACCGGGGCTCCCGGCCCGTTCGGGCCAGCCGCAGCAGCTCAGCTAGGTGCAGTGGAACCCGCTCCGTGGATTGCTGGACCTGCTCACGGCAACTGAACCCGTCTGCTACCAAGAGCGTATCCTTGGCAGCTCTGCGAACGGCCGGAAGCAAGACGCGCTCTCCGGCAGCCATGCTGATCTCGTATTTGTCAGCCTCGAACCCGAAGGAGCCGGCCATGCCGCAACAACCGGAGTCGAGGACCTCGACGTCCAGGCCCATGGCCTCCATGATCTCGACATCATTGCGGAACCCCATGATTGACTTGTGGTGACAGTGGACATGCAGGAGAGCCTTCCTCTCGAGTTTCGGGGGTTCGTAGCCGTCGACGTGCTGGCTCAGGAACTCCCCCAGCGTGAAGACCGAGGAGGAGAGCTGGCGCGCTCGGTCGTCGTCGGGAAATAGGTTGGGCAGCTCGTCGCGGAAAGCCGCTATGCAGCTTGGCTCCACCCCCACGACGGGAGTTCCGTCTGCGAGGTAAGGCTCGAGGACGTTCAGTGTCTTCCGCCAGAGACGCCTGGCCTCGTCGAGCATGCCGTAGTCGTAGAGCGCCCGACCGCAACAGAGCCGAACTGGCGGAATCTCCACGTCGAAGCCGGCGTGGACTAGCACCTCCTGCGTTGCAGAGAGTATCGTTGGATAGAAGTGGTTATTGAAAGTGTCTGGCCACAGCAGCACGCGCGGACGAGAGCCATCCACGCGCTTGGAGCGAAACTGGCTCCGAAAGGTGTGCCTGGCAAAGCGTGGAATGGTGCGTTCCTTCGCCATGCCGGCGATGGCTTTGGCGACGCGGCCGAGGCCCGGTGCGTGAGTCAGGAAGTTCGTCAGCCTCGGTAGCAGGGCGCCAAGGGGTGCCCAGCGGTGGATGAGCCCAAAGGCGTAGGCATGGCGAGGGCGCAGCTTGCCTTTGTAGTGGTGGTAATGAAACTCCGCCTTGTACGTGGCGATGTCGACGTCGACGGGACAGTCGTTCTTGCATCCTTTGCACGAAAGGCAAAGATCGAGGGCTTCCTTCACTTGCTCGTTCTGCCAGCCTCCCTTGACGACGTCCCCGCGGAGCATCTCCCAGAGCAGGTGAGCGCGCCCACGAGTGCTATGCATCTCTTCCCGCGTCACCATGTAGCTTGGGCACATGGTGCCCCCACCCTCGCGCCGGCACTTGCCGACACCCACGCAGCGCAGCGCAGCGCGGTCGAAGCGCCCTCCATCCTCGGGATAGCGGAATACCGTTTCTGGCTGCCACGGGGAGTATCCTGCGCCCAGGCGTAGATTAGAGTCCCGGGGATGAGCGCTCACCACCTTACCCGGGTTCATCTTGCCTTCTGGGTCCCAGATGGCCTTGAACTCCGCGAAGGCCTGCACGAGCTCGGGGCCGTACATCGACTCCAGGAGGTCACCCCTTGCTTGGCCGTCGCCGTGCTCTCCGGAGAGGGAGCCGCCATAGCTGAGCACCAGGCGGGATGCCTCCGCCGTGAAGCGCTTGAAACTCTCGATGCCCTCCTTGGTAGTGAGGTCGAAGTCGATACGGGTATGGATGCAGCCGTGGGCGAAGTGGCCGTAGAGCGAGCACCGGTAGCCGAAACGGTCCAAGAGAACGCGCAGGTCGCGCAGATAGTCGCCAACCCGGTCAGGTGGAACCGCGGAGTCCTCCCATCCCGGCCAGGTGTCCTTCTCCCCAGGTACGAAGGCCGTGCCGCCGAGGCCGCTCTCGCGGATCTCCCACACGGAGTCCTGCATCTCGTCGTCTTCGAAGAGCTTCATCGTGGGTGCGCTCGAGCGTCGCCCCAGCTCTTCCATCAAGGTCCGCGCGTTCGTCACGGCATCCCGCTTATCCGTGGCGCCGAACTCCACCAAGAGCCACCCTCCGCCCTCTGGTAAGAGGTCGAGATTGCCCTCATGTAACCCCTTTTTTTCCATCAACTCGACGAGGAACGAGTCGAGTCCTTCGCAGCCGACGGGCTTGTGCTTTCTTACTGTCGCGACGTCGTCCCCCGCCTCGAAGACGCTGGGATACCCGCAGACGAGCAGAGCTCGTTCGGGGAAGTGGTCCGTGAGGGCCACCGTGGCCTCCAGCACGATGGCGCAGGTGCTCTCCGTGCCACAAAGCGCTCGCGCCAGGTTGAAGGAGCCTTCGGGCAGGAGCGCCGGCAGGTTGTACCCAGAGACGCGACGCGGGATGGGAGGATAGATCTGCCGGATGCGATCCGCATGACGGTCACGCAACGCGCGGAGGCTTCGATAGATCTCCCCCACCCGTCCTGCTGCGCGGCACCGCGCCTCGAGCTCCTCGTCCGTCGTTGGACCCACCTTGAGCCGAATGCCATCGTAGGTGAGGATCTCGAGCTCGACGACGTTGTCCTCCGTGCGGGGACCCGGCCCAAAGAACTCGGAGAGCACCGAGTGCACCCCGCAGGAGTTGTTGCCGATCATCCCGCCAAGGGTGCAGCGGTTGTGAGTAGCAGGGTCGGGACCAAATGTGAGCCCGTACATTTCCGCTTGCTGGCGCAGCGTGTCGAGGACGCAGCCCGGCTGCACCCGCGCGGACTTCTGCTTCGCGTCGAGCTGGAGCACCTGGTTCATGTACCTCGAAAAGTCGAGGACCAACCCTGTGTTGCAGCACTGCCCCGCGAGGCTCGTGCCACCCCCGCGCCCGAGCAGCGGCACCCGGTGCTGTCGCGCGATCTCCACGGCTGTGATGACGTCGGGGACATCCTTTGGCCGCACTACGCCGACCGGAATCTGACGGTAGTTGGAGGCGTCCACGCCGTACATGGCCCGGTGGGCGGGGTCGAAAAGGACGTCTCCGCGCACGCGCCCGAGAAGGGTCTCCGCGAATTGTCGTACTGCAGGATCGAGATCCGGCGGCAATGAAGGAGAGCGCTTGGAATGGAGGTTGACGAGTTGCAAGGAATGGCTCCCGGGTGGGCTAAGCGGCGAAGCGCTTGGCGTCGGCCTCCTTCAGGACCAAGCCAAGGCCCTCCCGCCCGAGGTCAGGCGTGAGCCTCCCCTGGTGCGGGTGCACCGCACCGTCGAAGAGAATGTGCTCGATGCGCACGTGGTCATGGAAGTACTCGAGGTGAACGGTGGGCAGGCTGGCGCAGCAGAGCGGGAGGTGGAGCGCCGGGGCACAGTGGGCGGAGAGGGGGACGCCCTGCGCCTCGCAGAGGCGGGCCGCGACCATGAACCCCGTGACCCCTAGACACCGCGTGGCATCGGCCTGCAGGACGTCGACGGCGCCGGCGCCCAGCATGTGGTGGAAGTAGTATGGGTCGTAGCCGTACTCCCCTGCTGCTATGTCGAGCCCGCCGGGGCCGCGATCGCGCAAGAACCGCAGCCCCTCTAGGTCATCGGAGGAGACGGGTTCCTCGAACCAATCCACCCCTAGCTCGACGAAGTGCTCAGCCATAGCGAGGGCCTGCTTCCTAGGATAGGCGCCGTTGGCGTCCACCATCAGCGCTACCCCATCCCCCACGGCGTCCCGGGCCGCAGCGACGCGCTCCCTGTCCCTGGCCGGTTCCCGCCCGACCTTCATCTTGACGCGGGAAATTCCCCCAGCCGCCCAGCCGCCGAGCTGCTCTTGGAGGCGCGCCAGCTCGTAGGAGGTGAAGCCGCCGCTCCCGTAGATGACGACGCTGTCGTGTGCCTTACCCAAGAGCTCGACCAGGGGCACGTCGAGGATCCGCGCCTTCAGATCCCAAAGGGCGGTATCCACCGCCGAAATGGCGCAGGCGGCGAGCCCGGGACGCCCGAGGTTGCGCGTGGCGCGCGCCATCGCACGTGAGATCGCCGGTACGTCGAAGGCGCGAGAACCGCAAACGAGCGGTGACAGCTTCTCTCGAATGAGGCTCGCCGCTGCTGCATCGGTATAAGTGTATCCGAGCCCGCACTTGCCACCGGCCCACACCTGCGCCACCACGACAGTCGTCGAGCTCCACTCGATGGTGCCGTCCGACTCTGGGCTGTCGGTCGGCACCGTGTACGTGCTGGCTTGAAGCTTCTCGATGGGAGGGGACGATTGGGTCACAGCGCCCTTGCTGTCAGTGCTTGAAGCCTGGGATCATCTCTTTGATCGACTGTTTGACGATGTCCCACCTGTTGGGTTCCCCCTTGAGCAGCGCCTTCCAGTACATCCGGGCTTGCTCGAACTTGATGTGGGGGGGCAGCGGTGGCACGTTCGGGTCCGTGTAGGCTTCGACCACGACGGGGCGGTCGGCGGCGAAGGCTTCGCGAAGACCTGCCTGGATGTCCTCCGGCTTCTTCAGGACGATGCCCTTGAGCCCGAGCATCTCCGCATACTGCGCATAGGGGAAGTTCGGCAGTGACTGCGATGCCTGAAACTTCGGATCGCCGCCCATGACGCGCTGCTCCCAGGTCACTTGGTTGAGATCCTCGTTGTTGAGGACGAGAATGACGAGGCTGCGATTCTCCCATTCCTCATAGTGACGCGCGAGGGTGATGAGGACATTGATGCCGTTCATCTGCATGGCACCATCCCCGACGCAGGCTACCACCGGCCTGTCCGGATGGCAGAACTTGGCGGCAGCCGCATAGGGCAGCCCGGGACCCATTGTCGCCAGACCCCCTGAGAGCGACGCCATCATCCCAGGGCGAACCTTCAGATCCCGCGCCCACCAGTTGGCGGCGGAGCCGGAGTCGCAGGTGAGGATCGCCCGATCCGGCAACAGGGGCGACATCTCCCAGAACACCCTTTGCGGGTTGATCGGGTTGGCCTCCGTCATGGCGCGCTCCTCCAGCACCTTCCACCAGCTCGCCACCGTTTTCTCGACCGTCGTGCGCCAGCTCCGATCCTGCTTGCGCTCGAGGAGCGGTGCGAGCGCCTTGAGCGTGTACCCCGCGTCACCGCAAAGGTTCACCTCGGTAGGGAAACGAAGGCCCAGCATCCGTGGATTGACGTCGATCTGGACGCCGCGCGCGGCGCCCTCCTTCGGTAGCCACTCGGAGTAGGGGAAGCTCGTGCCAACCATGAGCAGGGTGTCGCAGTCGTTCATCAGCTCATAGCTCGGCCGTGTCCCTAACAGGCCGATGGATCCGGTGACGAAGGGCAGGTCGTCCGGGAGCACCGCTTTGCCGAGCAACGCCTTTGCAACGCCCGCTCCCAGCAGGTCCGCGACCTCGACGAGCTCGTCGTGAGCACCAAGGGCGCCCGCACCGGCCAGAATGGCAACCTTCTTGCCTTCGTTGAGGACCTTGGCGGCCTGCTTGAGGTCTGCCTCCACCGGAACGATGCGGGGCGCCGAGTAGCCGATGCCCGTGAAGGTCGTTCCATGGGTGCGTGGGGGGGAAGGCACGGCATCCATCTCTTGGATGTCCTGGGGAAAGATGATGCAGGTGACGTCGCGCTCTGCCTGTGCGATGCGAATGGCGCGGTCCACCAGGTGACGCGCTGCAGCGGGGTGACTGCACATGTGGACGTAGTGGTGAGCCACGTCCTTGAAGAGCGAGATCAGATCCACCTCTTGCTGAAAGTCAGTGCCGAGCGCCGTAGAAGCTTGCTGACCTACGATAGCGACGACAGGTGTATGGTCAAGCTTCGCGTCATAGAGACCGTTGAGGAGGTGGATCGCTCCGGGGCCCGAGGTCGCCAAGCAGACGCCAACACTCCCAGTAAACTTCGCATGCGCACACGCCATGAAAGCGGAGGTCTCCTCATGGCGTGTCTGGATGAAGCGCATCTGATCTTCGGCTCGATCCAGAGCGCCGAGAAACCCGTTGATACCGTCCCCGGGATACCCGTAGATGCGGTTGATTCCCCAGGCGATCAGTCTTTCCACAACACAATCCGCTACCGTAGCACTCATGTTCGTTCCTTCGTTGTACTTTGATCCGTTGAATCGTGTATCGAGGGCCGTGCGGCGCCGGTCCTCCCCGTCTTCACGGCAGCGCCGAAAGCAGGGTTCTCGAGAAAGCGTCCAAGTCATCCGGCTTCCGCGACGTGATGAAGGCGCCGTCTACGACGACCTCACGGTCCAGCCAGGTCGCGCCAGCGTTCTGAAGATCCTTCTTCACGGACGGCCAGGATGTCATCGTCTTCCCCCGCACCGCGTCTGCCTCGATCAGAAGCTGCGGCCCGTGGCAGACTGCCGCGATCGGCTTACCCGAGCGCACAAAATCCCGAACGAACTGCACCACTTCAGTGTTCGTGCGAATGTTGTCAGGGGAGTGGCCTCCAGGAATGACCATCGCGTCGAACTCACTGGGGTCGACGTCCCCAGTGGCGGCGTCGACCACTACTTCGTCTCGTCCCCGCTTCCCGCGTACCGTCGTTCCAGCGACGGTCCCGAGCAGAACCACGTGGTGCCCCGCCTGTTTCAGACGTTCCAAAGGAACTCGGACCTCGTTGTCTTCGTATTCGGGTCCAACGATCATTGCTACTTTTGCCATTTGTGACCTCTGCCCGGAGCCGCCTTGCACGGTCGGTGCCATGGATTCAGTCTCGCCATACAACTGCTGAAGATAAGGAAGCGCCATGTGGCTTCGCGCAGGCGCCTCACTGTGGCTGTCCGCTACGGGCGGCTTGTCGCCGGTGGTCGGCGCGGCCGGACCGGAGCCCGTCGCCATCAACCTTCGGCATTCCCTGTGCATGCCCAATAGATATGGACAAGGTCAGCCAACCACACGATCATAGCGAGCAGTCGATATCCGAGTTGATGCGTGAACTGAACGAGCACAGCGTGGCCCTGCTTCGGGACGAGCTAGCCCTGGCGCGGATGGAGACGCGCGAAGCGCTGGCTCAGAGTCGCGTGATTGCAGGATGGATCGGAGCAGCAGCAGCTCCCGCTGCCGTGGCCCTGGTGTGTGTGGCTTTGGGCGCTACAGCGGCGCTCGCGAACTGGATGCCGGTCTGGGCCGCAGCCTTTCTGTGCGCTGCAGTGCTCGGGGCCGTCGCGGCCGCGTTTGCGGCGACCGCCAGGCGGCGTCTCCACGCGCTCGGGAACCCGCTGCCCCGCACGACTCGCACCCTGAGGGAGGGTGGGGCATGGCTGAAGGAGGAAGCGTCGTGAAGGACACGGACTACATCGAGAGAGACATCCGAGAGCGACGTGAGGCCATTGGAGACATCGCGGAGGAGCTCTCCGCCCGCGTCGAGAAGGTGAAGCGCACGGTGCGTCCGACCATGTCGCCCGTGCCATGGGGGCGCTGGCTGGTCATCGGCGGGATCGCGACGGGCAGCGTTGCGACCGCACTGCTTGGTTGGATGCTGCTCCGTCGCTCCTAGCGAAGTGGAGTCGGTTCCAGGGGGGACGCTTCTGGGGGCGGAGCCGCGGGGGCTGCCGCATCCGCGGCGATTGTTTCCGCCAGAGCGTCGGAGAGACGAGCGAGCAGCTCGCTCATGCGCTCGACGATGTACCGCGTTTCTTCGCCCTCCGCGGGCAGGCTCAGGACGTAGCGGTGGAGGGTAGCGCGGACGGCCCGCTCTGGCCAATAGAGCGCCACCTGCGCGTGCAGCTCCACACGCGAGCCATGTAGCTCGAAGCGTTGCACTTCGAGCTCGACCAGCACGTCCGCCGGTGAGGAGATGGCGCCCGCATCTGAGTAGACGTTGGCCCTGGGAAGCCGCTGCGCCAAGGCTTCCGTGAGGGTCGTGGCGATCATGTCGTCCAGGGGCGACCCCCAGCGCGCGGCCGAGGAGAACTCGAGGCGCAAGCGCTCCGTCCGCCTGACGATCTGCGGTCGATCGAGGTGGCCGGGGAGCTCGGGCCGCCTCAGCCCGATTTGCAGGGGCTCGCTGGGGAGGACCGCCCCTTCACGAGGATAGAGCGCATAGAACGTCGCATTAGGCGACCTGGAACAGCCGCCCAACAGGGTAGCGATGAGAGCCAGACATATCCCCGCCCAAGGCCGCTGCATCAGGGTTCTCCCGTGCCTCGGCCACGCAGGAGTGCCTCCGGATGACGGTTGAGGTAATCGGTCAATAGGCGTACGCTGCGGGCTGCATCGGCCACCTGTAACATCATGCTCTCGAGGTTGCGCTGTACCGTCGAGTGTGCGCCGTAGCCTTGTCGTCCCAAGACTTGGTCGAAGCCGTCCACCGCCTGCTCTAGCTTCTGCGCGACGCGGGGGAGACGTTCTAGCGCCGGACCCAGGCCAGCCTTGGCTTCCCGAACCAGCTCCCGGACCTCCGCCATCGTTCCATTGAGATTCGTGATGGCTTCGCTGAACTCGGGGCTGGTGACGGTGGTCTCCAGGGCGGCCAACGTGCGGTTCAGATTGCTGCCGATCTCCTCGAATGGAATACGGGCAATCGCGTTCGTGACTTGACTCACTGCCTGTGGGATCTCGTCGAGGCCGCGGCTCTCGCTTGGGAGCACGATGGAGTCGCCTTCCTCGTAAACCTCTCCCGGGGCCGACCCGGCGACGTACTCGAGAGACAGTACCTTCTGCCCCGTGATGAAGTTGCTCGTCTCGAGGACGACGCGGGTGTGGTCTCTCACCAGGTCTCGCAAGCCATCTGACGTGAGGAATGGCCTTTCGGGTTCGGTGACTATCCGGTCCGGTTGAAGAACGTAGGCGACGCGGACGGCAAGCTCGCCGTCGTGTCCAGGCCTCCGATCCCTACCCAGCTCGACCTCGGTAACAGAGCCGACTCTTTGTCCAAACATGTAGACCTCGGAACCGGGGCCCAGGCCGTGCACGGAGCTTTGAAAGTAGCTGACGTAGCGAAGGCTCGTGTTGTAGAAACCCACCTCGGCAAGGGCTCGGTTCCCATACAGTTGAAAGGTTGCTTCCGGCGCTGCGGGCGGGGAGCTCGCCGCCTCTGGAGGTGTGTGAAAGGCTATCCCTCCCGAGAGAAGGGAGCGCGCCGACTGAATCTCCAGGCGAAGTCCCTCCGGGCTAGCCGCCAGACGGAGCCCCGAAGTGTTCCAGAACCGCGTCGCGGGAACGATGCGCCGATCGTAGGGCTCGTGAACGAAGACGCGGAGCTCGACGTTCTCACGGCGTTCCTCCAGCTCATAGCTCAGCACCTCCCCAACTTCGACCCCACCAAGGAAGATGGGGGCTCCGGCGCTGAGCCCGGCGAGCGAATCTGCCTTCAGGTAGTAGACCGTACCGGGCTCGTCGGAACGGACGCTGGGCGGGTTCTCCATGCCCTTGAAGTGGCGCTGAGGTTCACCGCGCTCCCGTCCCGGATCGATGGCGACGTAAGCACCCGACACGAGGGTCTCCAGGCCAGCCTGAAATGCACTGAGACCGCCGCTCAGCCGTGGACGCACGACCCAGAAGCGCGCACTCTCGGTGAGGAATGGTTCGGCCTGGTCGGTCATGGCGACCGTGGCGATGATGTGGGACGCATCGTCGCTGAGCCTGATGTCTTCTACGGTACCCAATGTTACTGCCTTATAGCGGACCTGGGTCTGGTTCTCGTTCAAGCCTTCCGCCGTCTCGAACGTGATGGTGATGGTGGGGCCGCGAGCGGAGAGAATCGTGTACGCGAGGTAGGCTACGACGGCAAGGGCGGCCGTGGGCACGAGCCACACCAAGGACAGACGTGTTGGAGGTCGCACCTCGGCGGACGGCGCGTCCTCCGCGCTTCGTCGCTCCAGCTCACCGTCACCCACGTCGCTCCCCGATTCTCGCTGGCGTCGCGCCATCTGTCCCGTTCTGGCCGGCAGCATCCCACATGAGCCTCGGGTCGAAGGACTCGGAAGCCACCATGGTCAGCAGGACCACCCCGCAGAAGGCGGATGCAGCGGGGCCGGGCAGCACACTGCCGACCCAGCTGAAGCGCGCCGATGTAACCAACATGGTCATGGCGAAGATGTCCACCATGGACCAGCGGCCGATCGTGGCCACGGCCCGGAAGAGACGGGTGCGGAACTTGAGGCGCCAGCGGCTGGATCGCTGGGTGGTGACGAGCAGCGCCGAAAGGGCACCCAGCTTGAGGAACGGAACCAGTACGCTCGCCAGGAAGACGATTATGGCGAGGGGCCAGTAGCCGCGTTGCACGAGCTCGATGGTGCCGCCGACGATTGTCTTCGGTCCCCCTTCACCCAGCTTGGACACGCTCATGATGGGGAGGATGTTGGCGGGTACGGCCAAGAGCATCGCGGCGATGACGAGGGCCCAGCCTCGACGGATGCTATCGGGTTTGCGGCGATCGAGCACCGCCGTGCAGCGTGGACAGCGTTCGCGCTCGCGCGACCATGAGACGAGCCCGCAGCCAAGGCAACTGATCGCCCTCGTGCTGGTGTGCTTGATGGACGGAGCGGCTATCCGTGACCAGAGCGCCGGGCCATCGATCGAGCGATCCAGGGCCAACGAGCAGAGAGCGGCAGCGCCGAGCGCGAAGAGTGCGGGACCGTATTCGACCCGCATCCACCCTTCCAGACGAACGAGCGCGATCATGGCTCCGAGCATGAACACTTCAATCATGCCCCAGCCCGCCAGTCCGGGAACGGCCGCAAAGGCGCGCCGTAGCCAGTGCGGGACGTACCCAAGGCTGTCGGCGACCAGGAGCGCAACGAACGTAGTGAACTTCACCAGCGGCAGCACGACGAGCGTCGCTATGACGGCAATGGCCAACTCCCACCAACCCGTTTCCAGGAACAGCCTCGGACCGGTGAAGAGGTCGCTGGCCGCAAAGCGGCCGCCCTTCATGACGACCGTCGAAAGAGGGAGCGTGGACGCCAGGGCGAAGAGCGCAAGGCCCAAGCAGGCACAGGTCATGGCGAGCAATCGCGTACCGTCTTGCCGCTTACGAAGCCGCGCGCCACAGCGCCCACAAACGAGCACCGCGCCCGGTGGAGGGCTACCGAGCCGCTGCAGCAGCCCGCAGTCCCGACACTCATGGAGTGTCTCGCCAATCCCATGCATGAGAGGGCCGGTGGGGCTGCAAAGTTCATGCCCGTCGTGAGCCCCCCGCGGTGCCGGCGTGGCGCGTGCGGTTGGTACTCGCATGTGAGGCAAATGGCCTCGATATGTCAGAATGCCACTTACGCCCTGGGGGGCACAACCTGGGCGAGGCTGCGCTCCGGCGAGCATACTACCCGACGTTGCCGCAGCACGGGCGCCGTTTGGTGTTGCAGGTCCGCTGCCAGGTCATCGAGTTCCTGGGGGGTCAGGGCGCGACCGAGAGCCATGGCGCGCCGGCGCAGCCGCCGTACCAATGCGTCTCGGTCGTGCGGATCGACTCGCATGCCCCGCGCCTGAAGCGCATGGGCGATCGCAGCATAGCCCGAGTGTCTGCCAATCGAGAAGGCCGGTCGCGCTAGGCCCAACAGAGCCGGTCGAAACGGTTCGTAGGCACTGGGGTCACGTAGCATGGCCTTCACGTGGATACCGGACTCCTGTCGAAAAACGCCCTCGCCCACGATCGCCTTTTGTCGCCAAATGGGAAGCCTTGCAGCTTGGCTCACGAAGGCACAGAGCTCGGGGAGCCGCTTGGGTAGCACGCCGGTGCGAGCACTCTCGCTGCCGCATCGTGCTGCTATGGCGGCCATGGCGACCTCTTCGAGGGCAGCATTGCCCGCGCGCTCTCCGAGGCCGAGGACCGTGACGTCCGCGGAGTTGGCACCGCTTTGAAGTGCCGCCACGGCATTCGCCGTTGCCATGCCGAGATCATCGTGTGTATGCACACCGAGGTCGAGGTCCGGAACGGTTTCGCGCAGGTGCGCGAAGGTCTTCGCGACGACGAGCGGAGTCCACAGCCCTACGGTGTCCGCCAGGCGCAGGCGCTGCGCTCCCAAGTCCGCCACGTGCTGGCTCAGCCTCTCCAGCTGAGGGAGGTCTGCGCGGGAGGCATCCTGAGCTCCCACGGAGACATACCCGAAACTGTCGCGAGCGCGCGGAACCAAACGAGACAATTGCGCGAGCACCCACCCTTCGTCCTTCCCGAGCACCTTTCGGTGCAGGGCCGAAGCCGGCACCGAGAGGTGGACGGCGGTCGCGCCCGAGCGGCGTGCAGCTTCCAAATCGGAGTCCGTGGCTCGGCACCACGCCGTCAGACGACAGCCGAGGCGCAGACCCGCGGTGGTCCTCATTGCGGTGAGCTCGTCCTCGCCCATGGCGGGAGTTCCGAACTCGATCTCCGGGATACCTGCCTCCGCAAGCGACAGCGCTATCTCCAGCCGTTGTTGGATCGAGAAGACCACGCCAGCGGCCTGCTCACCATCTCGCAGGGTCGTATCGACGAGCCACCAGTCTCTGCGCTTCGGTGCCTCGCGCTCCAAGGGACACTCCGAGGTGCCCCTTGGAGGATCGGGTAGCAACGCTCGCATGGTGTCAGTCCTGGAGGCGGAGGAGGTGCTCCTCGGCGGGTTGACCTTCTTCCAACGCATCGAGGATGTCGTCGAGCTTCCCCTCGGTGATCTTGCCGTACCACCAGCCCTCTGGATAGATGACCATCGCTGGTCCCTTTTCGCAGATATTGAAGCAGCCGGTCAGAGAAATGGCGCAGTCGAGGCCGCGGTCGGCGACCTCGCTTTGGAGGTACTGCATGAGGTCTGGAGCGCCCTTCTTGTTGCAAATGCCTTGCGGCTCTCCCTTGGTTCTGAAACTGTTGCAGACGAGAATGTGGTGTTTGAAACGGCTCATGATCGTAGGTTCCTCGTTCCGTTGGGTCGACTCCTTCGAGCGAAACCGGTGGCGTGTTCAGCCGCACCCCTGTCCCGTCCCCGAGCACCCCTCCCCGCAGCGACTCTCGCGGTGGGGCGCTCGCAGGGGCTCCCCAGCGAATAGTTGCCTCAAGGCATCGTCGATCAGCGCCTCTGCGACCACGATGTCGATGCCGCACTCGGCGAGTATCCCCCGTGGGGTGCCCCCAGCTCCGCTCGTGGCGATGATGCGGCAGTCCCTGAAGCGACTGGCCAGCTCCAGCCACCGACCGCGCTGACCGCCAGCGGCGGGCGTGGCGCGTGTCTCCATTAGCACTTGTCCCGTTGGCGTTGCCTCGTAAACCCAGAGCTGGGTGGCCTCTCCCAGGTGCTCGTTGATGAGCACCCCTTCGCGGCTTGCGACAGCGATGTGAGGACGAATCTCGCCCGGCTCGAGCGGGAGGTTCGCAGCGCGGCGGAGCCGCAACACATCGGCTTCCTTGCTGTCCTGTCCCAGGCGCCCCACGGCGTCCGCCCTGCAGCGAGCGCAGTGGCTCATCTGAGGCAGGTGCCGGGCGGCTTCGGCTCGGACCACCTTGAGCTGCGCAGGGGTGGGTGCCTTCACGGCGCCGAGGGGTGTCCCAGCGACGGGGAATAGCGGCATCACGTTGTGTACGTGCGCCCCCAGCTCTGCCGCCCGCCGAGCGATGAGTGGTACCTCGCGATCGTTGATCCCCGGGATCATGATCGTATTGACCTTCACCGTGACCCCGCGCTCGACCAGCGCTTGGACGGCTTCCATCTGCTTCGCGATGAGCACCTCGGCGGCTTCGGCGCCTCGATAGACACGCCTTCCCACGCGCACCCAGGTGTAGATCTTGCTACCCACCTCCGCGGTGAACGCATTCATGGTGATGGTCACGTGGCTCGTGGAGAGCTCAGCTAGCCTGTCGGCAAAGGGCGCGACCGCCAGGCCATTGCTCGCGACACACAAGAGTAGGTCCGGGAAGCGCTCCCGGACGCGCCGCAGGGTTTCGAGGGTGACCTCGGGCTGCGCGAAGGGATCACCGGGGCCCGCTATTCCGACCACGCTGAGATCGCTCACCTCGGAGACGACTTGTTCCAGGTAGTGAAGGGCCTGGCCTGGTGATAGCACCGAACTCGTCACGCCGGGGCGGCTCTCATTCAGACAGTCCATCCTGCGATCGCAGAAGCCACATTGGATGTTGCAGCGAGGAGCGACGGGGAGGTGAACGCGAGCGTAGCGGTGCCTCGCGGAGTCGTCAAAGCAGGGGTGATTCGTGCGATCCAACATATGGCGCCTCAGAGGTAGGTGTAGCCGACGGGGTTCCTGGACTGCTTGATGGAAAGGAAGGTGTTGACGATCTCGTCAAAGAGCCGAAGCGTGCCGCGGTAGCCCACGTGCAGAAGCCGCGCGCCGCCGAACCGGTCATGGATCGGAAACCCGACGCGGATGAGCGGACAGCCGAGCTTCTCGGAGAGCTTGTACGCCTTGCTGCTGCCGAGGATCAGGTCTGGGGTCAGAGCCTGGGCACGGTCCTCGATGCGCGAGTAATCGGCGTCGTCCATAACCGAAGTGCCCTCCATGCGCGCGTCCCAGGCCTCTGCCGTGGAAAGCTGCATGGCCTTGCGTCCCCCGCCCGTGGCACACAGCACCGGCACCATGCCTATCTCGCTGACGAAGGCAGCGAGGCCAGCAGCGAGCTCCGGCTCTGCCACCACGATCACCCTTTTGCGAAAGACATAGCGGTGCCCGTCCATGTAGGCGTCCACCAAACGGCCACGCTCACGTTGGTGCAAAGAGGGGAGGTCGCGGCCGCTGATGCGCACCAGGGCTTCCACGAGACGGTCGGTCGCCTCGACGCCGATCGGCAGCGGCAGTCGGAACAGCGGCACATACGCGCTGGTCTCGAGCCAGGCGCCAGCGCTATCTTGTGCCGAGACGAACTCGACGCTCGCTCGTGCTTGCGGCATCGTGCGGATCTCCTCGACCGGGGTGCCGCCGCGAGGGAGTCGTTCGTAGTGCTCCCAGTCCCCTCCATCCAGCGTCTCGGAATAGTCTGGTAGGAGCGTGCAGCGTAGCCCGAAGGATTCGACGAGCTCACGAAGGTGCCGCAGATCCTCGGCGCTGAGCATGGTGGGCAGCAGGTTCACGCGGGCAGGCCGCTGCTTGACGGGTTCGAGGACTTCTCCCAGCTGGGCGACGAGCGCCTGAACGGTCGCGGCGAAACCCTCAGCCTGGGTCCCGGCGTAGGCGGGGGTGCTCACGTGAACTATGGGTGGCAGCTCGCGCTCGCGCCGCTGTGCGCGGTACTGCCGTAGGAGCATGGGAACATCTTCCCCGATGGTTTCCGCGAGGCAGGTGGTGGCGACACCCACGAGCTCGGGGGCGTACTGCCGAACCACGTTGTCTATCCCCGCGGCCAGGTTGGCTCCACCACCGAAAATGGTGGCCTTCTCGTCAAAGCTGGACGAGGCGACGTCTACCGGCTCGCGAAAGTGACTGATGAGGTAACGCCGGATGTAGGTGGCGCACCCTTGGGAGCCGTGGAGAATCGGGATGGCTCCCCGTACTCCCCGGAACGCGGTACTGGCGCCCAACGGAGCGCAGAGCTTGCAGGGGTTGGTTGTCGACGTCGCCGCGGGAGCCGCGAGGTCTCCGACGGGATGCGGGACGGCACGTTCTGTCTGAGTCATGGCTCCGCTCGCTCGTTCAGTGCCGGATCCGGGCAATGACTTGCCCCCACGCGAAGGCTGGAGTTGCCCCGCTGGCGCAGTTGCCAAGCCTTCGAGAACCGCCACACGGGGCTGGTCACCGAAGCGTAGACCTCTCGTGCGAAGTGCTGCATCCCCACGAAGCCAGCCAAAGGTTCCTTGCGCTCGTGGTTGTGGTCGCAAAAGGCGACTCCGAGCTTGAAGGCGATGGGGCGCTCCTTCACGCCACCTATGAGGAGATCCACCCGTTGCTCATCCACGAAGCGCGCGAGCTCGAGCGGGTTCGTGTCATCGACGATGATGGTGCCCGGATCACAAACCTTGGCGAGTTGCTCGTAATCCTGACGATTGCCGGTTTGAGAGCCCGCAACGACAGTCTTCATTCCGAGCGTACGCAGCGCGCGGACCAACGAGAACGCCTTGAACGCCCCACCCGTATAGATCGCTGCCCGCTTGCCGGATAGCTCCCGGCGGTACCGGGCCAGCTCGGGAAGCAGCGCTTCTACCTCTGCCCGAATCAACTTGCTCGCTGCGTCTCGGAGTGAAGGCTCGCCGAAGCGGTCGGCCACGTCATAGAGGGCCTTGGAGACGTCCTCGATGCCGAAGTAGCTCACCGTGATGAAGGGGATCCCGTAGCGCTCGCGCATGAGCTTGGCGAGGGGCATCATCGAGCCCGAGCACTGCAGGACGTTGAGCTTCGCCCCGTGGCTGCGGCCCAGGTCATCGACGCGGCAATCACCGGTGATCGTCGCGACCACTTGCACGCCCATGGCCTCATAGTACCGCCGAATGATCCAAGCCTCTCCGGCCAGGTTGAACTCACCAAGTACGTTGATGCTGTGGGGTCCGATCCCTGCCGTGCTTCCTCGCCCAACCAGGTGAAACATGGCTTCACAAGCCGCGTAGTATCCGTCCTTCTTGGAGCCCTTGAAGCCCTCCGAGTGTACCGCCAGAACGGGAATGCCGCACTCTTCGGTGACCCGCTTGCAGATCGCATCCACGTCATCGCCAATGACCCCCACGATGCAGGTGCCGTACACGAACGCAGCCTTCGGACGATGGCAGTCGATGAGCTGCCGCAGCGCTGCATAGAGCTTTTGCTCGCCGCCGTAGATGATGTCCCTCTCACGCAGGTCCGTCGTGAAGCTTAGCCGATGCAGCTGCGGGCCCGACGACAGGGAACCACGAATGTCCCAGGTATATGCCGCACAACCGACCGGTCCATGGATCAGGTGAAGCGCATCCGCGATGGGATAAAGCACGACGCGGCTGCCACAGAAGACGCAAGCGCGCTGACTGACCGAACCCGCGACGCTCTGCTTCTCGCAGCGGATATCGAAGGGCGCCGTGCCCGTGCGGTGCACGTGAGAAATGCGCTCATCCAGTAGCTCTACCATCGTGTCTCCTGGCGCTGAAATGGGGTGGCGGACAGCGGCTTACGCTTGAAAATATGTCGAGAAAGGAAGGGCCCGGCAGAGCGCGAAGCCAAGGACGCCGCGCCGAGCCCAGTGGGAAGCGAAGCCGGTCTACATCGTGAGCTCGAAGGCTTCCTCGGGGGCGTCGCGATCCTGCCGAGTCTGAATGGCGTCGAGGATTCTTTCCACGAGCCGCATGGCTCCGAGGTATCCAACCGTGGGAAAGTACTGATGGCCCTGGCGATCCAGGATTGGGAAACCGTGCCGTAGGAACGGAATATCCTCATCCCTTGCAATGTACTTTCCGTATGTGTTCCCAATCAGAAGATCGACGGGTTCGTTCTTGATCCACTGGTGCATGAGGAACATGTCGGCTGCCTGTCCCTGGCAGATTCTTGCCTCCGGAACCCGATCCCCGAGTACCCGCGCCATCCTCTCCTCGAAGACCTTGCCAGGTGTGCCAGTGACGACGTACACGGGCCGCATGTCGAGCTCGAGAAGTAGCTCGCTCAATGCGACGAGCTGGTCTGGGTCTCCCCAAAGGGCAACTCGCTTTCCGTAGGTATATTGGTTCGTATCACAGATGAGGTCGACGAGCCGTCCGCGGTCGGCCGTGACCGCCGCTGGGACATCCACGCCGCCGAGGCGTCGGAGTGCGTCGATGAAGCGGTCGGTTCCCGCGAGCCCAATGGGCAGCCCCAGCACTTCCTTGGCAACCCCGCACTTCCTCTCGAGCTCCTCGGCCGCAGCCGCGGAAGCTGCAGGCCCCAGGGCAATCGTCGCAGACGCGAGGCCCGTTTGCCTGAGCTCTTCGACCGTGACACCGCCCTTGGGGTACATGGTGAACTTGCCCGTTTGGGGTGCGTCGAGCACGTCCGAGGTATCCGGGAAGAGGATGGTGCGCAGTCCCAAACTCGAGGCCAGGCGCTTGAGTTCACGCATGTCCGACGGCTCAGTCCAGCCCGGGATGATGTTGAGGAGCGGCTCTCGAGGCGCCCCAGCATCCGCTGGAGGTTTGGAGAAGTATCTCACGAGGCCCGTCACCATGTTCGAGAAGCCGGTAACGTGGCTGCCCACATAGCTCGGGGTGTTGCAGTGAATGACCTCCTTGCCCTCGGGTACCTTGCCCTCTGCCCTGGCCTTCGCAATGATCTGAACCATATCGTCTCCAATGGTCTCCGAGAGGCACGTCGTGTGCACAGCGATGACCTGGGGAGAGTACAGGGCGAACATGTTCTCGATGGCTTGCATTAGGTTTGCCTGCCCGCCGAAGACGCTCGAGCCCTCTGTGAAGGAGCTCGTGGCAGACATGATAGGCTCCTTGTAATGGCGCGTGAGGGTGCTTCTGTGGTACGCGCAACAGCCCTGAGAGCCGTGGCTATGAGGGAGGCAACCGTGGACGCCCAGCGCAGCATACATGGCGCCGATTGGCTGGCACGTCTTCGCTGGATTGACCGTCAGTGCCGTTCTTGGCTTGATCTCGATCGGGGTATGTCTCAGCAGCATGGCATCCTCCAGTTCACTCGGCCGCCTTGTTCGCGGCGCCTGAGGGCGACGTTTCGGCGGTCTCCCACGGAGCCTTGATGAACCCCCAGACCCGCCCTCCAACGAGGCGATCGATAGTGTTGTAGAAGTTGATCGCGCCAGCGAAGCCCGCAAAGGGTCCGCCATAGTCGTAGCTGTGGAGCTGCAGCGAAGGAATCCCGCTCTTCTGAATCGCGTACTTCTCCTTGACCCCGGCGCAGAAGATGTCGGGCTTCAGCTTCTCGATCAGCATTTCGGTCTCGTGCTGGCTGATGTCGTCGATGACGAGAGTGCCAGAGGGCATGGCCGGCATCATGCCGTCGTAATCGGCGAACTCGACGCCACCTTTGCGAAGGGCATCTAGCTGTTCAGCACTGCGGCGCGGCGCGTAGCGTTCTGGATCTCGATCGACCTTGAGTTCCTCGATATTGCGGCTATCCGCGTCGATTTTGATCGTGGGCAGCACCTTGCGCCCCTCGTAGTCGTCGCGGTGGGCAAACTCGTAGCCGGCCGCGACCGTCTGCATTCCGATCTCGGCGAAGAGCTCCTGATAGTGATGAGCGCGACTGCCGCCCACGAACAGCATGGCCGTCTTGCCGTTGGTTCGCGCACGGACGGATGCGGCGACTGCCTCTACTGCCGCTGATTCTTCCTCGATGACCTTCTCGACCCGCGCGATGAGCTCGGCGTCCTCGAAATACCGGGCGATGCGGCGCAGAGATTTGGCTGTCGCAGCCGCCCCGAGGAAGTTCACCTTGGTCCACGGGATTCCGAAGCGAGTCTCGATCATGTCGGCGACGTAGTTGATGGAGCGGTGACACATGACGCAATTGAGGTCGGCCGTGTGCGCGCGCTCGAACTGCTCGATGGTAGAGTTGCCGCTGAAGGTGGCGGACAGGGTGATGCCGCACCGACCGAGCAGTTCATCGATGATGAAGGCGTCGCCTCCGATATTGTACTCTCCGAGCAGGTTGATTTGAAACTTTCCTTCCGGGCGCTTGTCGTTGCGCCCAATGACGTGCTTGAAGAGCTGGTTGTTGGCAATATGGTGACCCGCAGACTGGCTCACACCGCGGTATCCCTCACAACTGAACCCAAAGACGTTGATCCCGAGCTCCTCCTTCATCTCCTTGCAGACCTGGTGGATGTCGTCGCCGATGAGCCCTACGGGGCAGGTGGCGAAGACCGAGATCGCCTTCGGCTTGAAGATCTCGTAGGCCTCGCGAATCGCCTGGCGGAGCTTCTTCTCGCCCCCGAAGATGACCTCCTGGTCCTGCATGTCCGTCGAAAAGCAGTAGGTCATGAAGTTGTGATCGGAGGGACTCGCCGGCCGGGTCTGGTTGCGCCGGGTCAGCCAGGAGTAGAATCCGCACCCGATGGGGCCATGGGTGAGGTTGATGATGTCGCGCGTGGGCCCCAGTACCACGCCTTTGCATCCGGCATAGGTGCAGCCCCGCTGCGTGATGATGCCTGGGGTCGTACGGACGTTCGCCTGAACCTCCGGGACGTTTCCCTCGGCATCTACCTGATTGACGACGATCTGTTTGCCTCGCTTGCGGGCAACCTTCTTCGGGTAAGCCGAGAGTAGTTCTTCCCGGAGTTCTTCGGGGTTGTCTAGGTGTTTACTCATGATGGTCCTCGATGTGGGGCAGGGATGTCGCTCTCGCGTTGGCACGTCACTGCGCGCGAATCGGTGCTAGAGCCTGGTTTCCGTCGTGGCCGCGGCAGCCGGCAGTGGTCCGGTGAATCAGGCGGCAATCCCGTAGCTGATCAGCAGGGTCTCGAGCTCTTCGATGCTGAGCGGTGTGGGAATGACGAGCTTCGTATTGGCGTCGATGTTGCGGGCGAGGGTACGGTATTCGTCGGCTTGTTCGCAGCTCGGGTTCCAGTCGATGACCGTCTTGCGCTTGATTTCTGCCCTCTGGACGTCGTTGTTGCGGGGTACGAAGTGGATCATCTGCGTGCCGAGCCGCTTGGCGAGCTCCTCGATGAGCTCCCGCTCGTTGTCTGTCTTGCGGCTGTTGCAGATGAGCCCGCCCAGGCGCACCCCTCCGGCTTTGGCGAACTTCACGATGCCCTTGCAGATGTTGTTGGCGGCGTACATTGCCATCATCTCGCCTGATACCACGATGTAGATTTCTTCTGCCTTTCCTTCGCGTATCGGCATGGCGAAGCCGCCGCAGACGACGTCCCCGAGGACGTCATAGAATACGTAGTCGAGCTCCTTGTCGGCCTCATAGGCTCCTAGCTGTTCCAGGAGATTGATGGAGGTGATGATTCCGCGACCGGCGCAGCCGACGCCTGGCTCTGGGCCGCCCGATTCGGTGCAGCGCGTGCCGGCGAAGCCGTCGCGACAGATGTCCTCCAGCTCGACGTCTTCGCCCTCGTCGCGCAGGGTGTCGAGCACCGTCTTCTGGACGAGGCCGCCCATGAGCAGCCGCGTCGAATCCGCTTTTGGATCGCATCCAACGACCATTACCTTCTTGCCCATCTCAGCGAGGGCGGCGACCGTGTTCTGAGTCGTCGTCGATTTGCCGATGCCGCCTTTTCCGTAGATCGCTACTTTGCGCATTGCTCTAGTTCCTTTGGCTGTGATCCGAGGCGCGCCCTTGCCCAGGGGCAAGGAGCTGTGCCGTACGCCCGAGAGCGTCGTGCCTGTGGCGTCCATTCCTCGGGAAGAGGTGGAAGCCAGCGCGTCTCATGCTGAGGGATAGAGCGAGAAGCGTGCCAGGAGCCGTCGTGAGCCGTCACCTGTCGCGCTGGGTACGTCTCGACAGGAGAATTGCGTCGACGACTTCGCGGGGAAACCTGTCACAGGGGCGGATGAGCGCGCAGCAATTGCAGCGGGAACTGCCTACAGTGTGACGGGACGTTTTCGGCTTCGGTAGGAGGAGCCTCGGGCTAGCTATAAATAGGGGCTTCTGGTCGCGATGACATTGTTGTCGCCGGGGCGGGTGGAAGTGACCGAAATGTCGCTGGCGGGACGCGTGAAATGCTGGAGGAAAGCCAGGGATGGAACCAGCCGACGAGGCGCAGGACCGAATCGGCGAACCTGTTTGGCGAGCACAGGGCAACGGCGCTCGCTGAATGTTCGAGAATCCACGGCGCAGGAGCCGTCGACGGCGCCGTCGCACAGTGGACGCGGCACCAACGACGAGTCGATGACGGGGACGAGCGGTGAGGCTCGACAGCGCCGTGTTAGGCTCGCGTCCCGAGCGCGTCAGCGCGGCGGCGGCTACTCGTGGTGCTCAAGCGAGTCGTTCCCCGCTGGGGCGTCCCGTCATGCCAGCAATACCGAGGTTTCGTGCCTTGTAGCGCACCATGCGGGGCGTGATGCCGAGTTCACGTGCGGCAGCCGCGGCGTTGCCGTTGTGGCGCTTGAGGGCGTCGAGGATGAGCTCCCTCTCCAGGGAGCGCGTTTTGGCACTGAGGGACTGTGGCGGCGTATCGTCGTGGGTCGGAACCTGAAGAGTAGGTGGTAGGTGCTGTTCTCGGATTACCCCGTCCTGACTGAGCAGGACGCCGTGCTCGATGCAGTTCTCGAGTTCGCGCACGTTCCCGGGCCAGTGGTAGGAGAACAGCATATTGATGGCGGGGGTGCTGATGCGGGTCACGCCCTTGTCGAAGCTCTTCGAAATGCGAGCGACAAAGTGGTCCGCGAGCAACAGGATGTCATCCCGCCGCTCGCGCAGGGGTGGCAGGAGCAAGGGAAAGACGTTGATGCGGTAGTAAAGGTCTTCGCGAAAGGTGCGGTTCTCCACGGCCGCTTCGAGATCACGATTGGTGGCACATACGATGCGAGCATCCGCGAGGAGTGTCCTGTTGCTCCCGACGCGCTGAAATTCGCGTTCCTGTAGGACGCGCAGCAGCTTGACCTGAGCGGATGGGGAGAACTCGCCGATCTCGTCTAGAAACAGTGTGCCGCCGGCCGCTTCCTCGATGCGCCCGATTCTCGTCTGGTGAGCACCCGTGAATGCTCCCTTCTCGTGGCCGAAGAGCTCGCTGAGGAGGAGCTCGTCGTTGAGGGCTGCGCAGTTCACCTTGACGAAGCGCTTCGTCGCTCTGGGGCTCTGGTAGTGAATCGCCGAAGCGACCAGCTCCTTGCCAGTACCGGATTCCCCCCGGATGAGCACCGTGGTGTTGCTTGACGCTACTTGATGGATACGGGCGTACAGCTCGCGCATCGCCCGCGAGTTGCCGATGATATGTTCAGGGCGGAATTTTTCACCCAGAGCCTGCCTCAGGCGTAGGTTTTCGGCCTGCAGGGAGTCGCGTTGAACCTTCGCCATGCGCCTGGCACGCGCGTCGTGGGCGATCATGCTGGCGACGACGCTCAGAGCCTGCTTGCGCGTCCGGAGTTCTGCCGCATCCAGGGATGATATCTCCGCCGAGAGCGTGCCGATCACCTCCTGGCCAAGGCTGATGGGAACGCAGATGACGCTGAGCTCGTGACTCGGGGGTGCGGGCCGTCCAGCGCGCGAGAGGTCGCGCGGGTAGCCAGGAGCCACCGACGGGACGACGACGGGGCGTCCAGATTGCAGCACTTGGCCGGTCACCCCCTGGTCGGAGGGAGCGGGGGCCTCGAGCGCTGTCTCCGTATCGTGGGCCGCTTCGACGACGAGCTCGTTGCCGTCGGGCGAGAGCAAGCGAACGACGGCGCGCGCCATTCCCAGGCCTTGCTCGACGATGCTCAAGATGTCGAGCAGCATCTTGCGCTGCCCCGTGCGATTGGAGAGCAGGTGCGAGATGTCGTAGAGCGCGTCCAAGGGGTCGATCAGAGTCGTCTCTGGATCAATGGCCCTCGGGCTCGATGGTAGACTCATGGGTGGCAAAGGGATGCGCCTGACCGGTGGGCGGGGAACGCTCGATCAGCATCTGCGATGCCTCGAGTTTCCGCATACTGGATTTCCCCGGCGTTTCCGCGCCGTGTCACGCTGGCGCGGAACCCGCCCGTTGATTGGAGCCCTGCCACCGAAGAATCGTGAGCCTGCCGCTCCAATCCCTGGCAATCCACTGTTTGGGTGACCTCGGAATTGTGCATCCCGTGGCCCGATCGGGTGCACCCGTGAGCTCGTTTGCCTGCGAACATAGGCACGTGGCACTATCCTGCTGCCGGTTCGGCGGTTCGGAACGTGTATTTGCAGGGAGTACACCAAAGATGATTCGATTGAAGAGCCTCGGTGCTGCGGTGCTAGCGTGCCTGTTGCCTCTCAGTGTTGCGGAGGTTTCATTCGCCCAGTGGGAGGATGACGAGGAAGAGGAAGAGGCGGAGGACGACGACGAGGACGCAGCGCTCGAAGATGACGACAAGGCCTTGAACTTCAATACCGACGTCGAGATCAGCGACGACGACGAGGAGACAAGTGCAGCGCCCGCCTCTCAGTACGAGAGGCAGGGCACCACGTATTACTTCCTTGGGGCTCGGTACCGTGGCCTCATCCTACCGCAAGCCTACATGAAGTTGTTCGGAGAGGGCGGCGACACGTTCTACAACAATGCCTACGGACCCGAGCTTGGCGTTCGCAAGGACGACTTCGAGATGGTCTTCGCCGGGTGGTGGGCGAACTACCGCATGGAGCCCTTCGCATTCAAAGGTTCGTCGGATCCGGAGGATGCTTGGGAGGTCATCGAGAGCAAGCTCAAGGCCGTCAATCTCACCATCGATTTTCTGTGGACGTCGAGGCTTTCCGGGGATTTCTCGATTCTCTATGGATTCGGTGCAGGTCTCGGTATCGTCTGGGGAAATCTGACGCGGGTGCAGGCCTATCCCGTTGGAGAGGGCGGCAAGGGCCCCTACGCTCGCTGTACCGGTTCCGACGACAGGCTCGGAGAGGTCCCGGTCGGTGACAACAGCGGCATGGTCAGAGACTACTGCGACACGGACAATGACCACTATGACGGCTACAAGGAGCCCAATTGGCTGAATGGGGGCTCCGTCCCGCTTGTATTGCCGTGGCTTTCGGGCCAGGCAGGTGTTCGCTACCGCCCGCACGAGAAGCTGGCGTTCCGTCTCGAGGGCGGCGTACAGACGACCGGCCTCTTCTTCGGGTTCTCGGGCGCATATCAGCTCTAGCGGTGACGCTCGGTTCCTACCACGTCGCGATCCAGAGCTCCGCGTAGCGCCCATCTCCCGGCTTCGCGGGGCTCGTTGCGTCAGGTTGGGCGTAGTACACGGTTCTATCGAGTTCACGGATGTAGGCCGTGTCGGCCTCGACAGTGAGCACGGAGGGCCCGTCCGTGTCGACGACGTTCCAGAGCTTATCCGGTTCGAAGGCATCGAGGAATCGTGGCGCCTGGTTGCGAGGGGAAGGCCCCGAGCGCTGGGCTCTCGCCCGCACCAGGCGGTCTGCGTGTGCCATCAGACGCTCAGGGAACGTGCCCGTGCCAGCGCGCACGGGTAGGGCACCGGGTGCGGCCTGCGCGGTTGGGATCTCCTTTGCGAAGAGTATGACGATCTCTCGGGTCTCCACGCCCTGCGTCACGTCGTACACGTAACCCACCCAGCGCGCTTCGCGTGCCGGTCGCTTCCAGGCCCAAGCATCGGCCTTCTGAAAGCTCTCGATCACGCGGCAAGCGCCCTCCGTTTGGCGGTTTGGGCACCGGAGCTGCTCAACCAACGGTGTTGCGTCGATGTCTGCCGGCGCAGGAGGAGGAGCCGGGGGCGGAGCAACGATGGACGCCTGAATACTGGGGGCAGCACTCGCTGTGACGGGCGGTTTCTCGCCCTCCTCACAAGCGCCGAGGGCGAGCATCCAGAAGAGGTGGCGAAGACGGGGACACGAACCATTCATCTCGAACTCGTCCTGTGGGGTAGTCGGATTGCGGGCTCCCCATCCTCGGGTCGAACCCCGTGCCGTGTCAAAGGGCGGTGTCTGTGGGCTTGCCCGGCTCAGGTTCCAGCCGCGCGTGGGTATCGGTCGAGGTGTCGCTGTTCGCTGCCCCCCGCTGGCGCAGAGCGCGATTGCAGAGCTCGAGGCGATCCCCGGCTTCCTCGAGACTCTGTTCCGCTGTCTGGAGCCGGCGCTGGCAACCGACGGCGTCCGCCTCGTTGCTGGAGCCGTGCTTGCGGGCTTCAGCTAGCTCTCCAACGGCTTTTCCAAGCCGCCGTCGAGCATCATCGCGCTCGCGAACGGCGTCTTCAGCGCGGCTTCGGAAGACCCGGAGCTCCCGCTCCAGCGCGTCCTTCTGCGACTCGGCGTCGCGGAGTCGTCCCCGCGCGTCGGACAGCGCAGACTCGGCCTTCAGGAGCTGTTCCGCGAGTTGCTTTGGCAAGGAGCGCGGCGTGCCCGACTGCTCGGTGGAGGGCTGGCCCTCGTCGAGCGCGCCTCCGCGGCGCGCAGCGAGCACTTCGAGCTCCTCCCGATGGAGCGCGCGCTCCGTGCCCAAGCGCGTCTCGTAGGCGCGGAGGGATTCACGCTGACGAGCGACGTGCCACGCCAGCGCCGCGCTCGAGCCCGCCAAGATCGCTGCGGCGAACCCCAGCGTCGCTGCCCAACGGAACCTCTTGAGCTTGGCCACCGGAGCGCGCTTCAGGAACAGAAGCTCTTCATCAGTCAAGGATGGCGCCGACTCCGCCCACCCCATGAAACGGACGAGCGCCCTGGCGCGCGGAAGGCGACCACGCTCGAGCCAGTCCGCGACGGCCACGGCAAACTGCCGATTGGGTTGCCCCAACTGCTGCAGGCGACGGGCCACCTGGAGCATGGTGGGCCGCGCGTCAGGTTCGAGGGCTACCATCGCTCGCAGCAACTGGACCCAGTCCAGCGGCAGCTCCGGACACCGCCGCAGCAGCGCTTCCAGATCCCCGGGAAGGTCAACGACGAATGCTCCTCGGTCTACTTCACGTTCATCCACGCCCGCCACCGGAAGCAGCAGCATGACCCCCAGTGCATAGACGTCGGCTTTGCCCGTGACTGTGTGAGCCGCGCCGTCCTGCTCCGGCGCCATGTAGGGCGGAGACCCCATTACCGTACCGAGATCGGTCCAGTAGCGGGTGAACGTAGGCCCCTGGCGAACGGGGAACAAGCGCAGGGGGGCCTTTGCAATGCCGAAGTCCAGTACCTTGACGCGCGGTTCGCCCGTCCCCGTGTTGGGCCACGCGACGAGCACGTTGTCAGGCTTCAGGTCCCGATGGACGATGTTCTTGGCATGTGCTGCGGCCATTGCCGCTGCGATCTGATGGCCCAAGCGGGCCAAGGAATTGAGCCATGCGCCCATCGCCTCGCCATCGATACTCGCGAGCCTTCCACGAATGGCGCGGCAGTGCTGTCCAAATGGACGACCCTCTACGTACTCCATCGCCAGGTAGGGCAACTCGGCGTCCGGTTCGCTCGCGTCGACGATCTTGACGACGGCTGGGTGGGCGATGGCCGAGGCGATGTTCCTTTCGGCGAGGAAGCGCGCGCGGACCTGGTCGCGCACGGCTTCGTCAAGGTTTTGACGTAACACCTTGAGCGCCACCGGCTGGTCTGTGTCGTCGCGGCGCGCGAAATAGACCGAAGCGAATCCGCCGCTGCCAATTTCCCGCACGATTCGGTACTTTCCCATGCGCGAGCACTGCTCAAGAGTGTGTTCAGGCTCGGAGACCGATTCAGGGGGACGGGGGCTTTGCATAGCGGTATCGACCGGGGTCCCGATCGTAGACCGAACCCCGGCTGTCTCGACAAGTTAGCGGCGCTGGTGGCCTCGTCCCACACCCTCGTTCGGGGTCCCGTTTGCTGCAGTGTTGCCGAATCTTTCGCACTTGACCGGCTTAGCTCCTTGCCCAGATACTCTCGGAACAAGCAGAAGGGCGCCGGGGGCTGTGACGAACGGCTCGACGTCGGGTCATCGTTGCAGCAGCGGGGACTATCGACAAGAAGGCCATGCCAAGCGCCCGAGTGCGGGACCAGGCCCGCTGCACGGCGCGGGCGAGTGACGTGCAGCGGGCTAGGGTCTTGCGGCTTTCGGTTCCTCTTGCATCCTGGCAGTAATGGCGCTCCGGAATCTGTCCCACCGGCTGTTTCCTGCTCTCCAGTGGATCTTGGCTTTGGCTTGCCAGCACATCGACGATACGAACGGCGCGAGTCCGGAGCTGGTCACCATGACCCCAGAGAAGCTGAGCGGGGGCCTTGCCACCAGCACGTCCACGGGGGTGACGCGCAAGGAGTCCCGCTTGCGCCAGACAATCAGCGGTCCCGCGGCCGCCGCCGACATCGATCACTTGGAGCTATCCGGAGGAGAGACCTCGGGCATTCGCACCATCATGGCCACTCAGCTGCGCGAGGCCGATGCCCTCACCATCGAGCTTACGACCGAGGTTCGCCGCGGCAATCTCGGTCTCGTGCTCGTTTCGCCATCGAAGAGGATCCTTCACACATTCAAGGTGCCCGGTGAGGACTCGGTCCGCATCCAGGCGCGCGAGCCCGGAGTGTATGAGTTGAGGATGGGCGCCGAGAGCTTCTCCGGCGCGTTGAGCGCGCGTCGCATCTTCGAATGAGAGCCCCGCCTTGGGTGACAGTGAGCTGCACCGCCTGAATGATCACTCGGACGACACCGAGCGGTTCCTTCCTTCGGTCTTCGCGCTGTAGAGTGCTGCGTCTGCGCGTTCGAGCACCCGGAGCGGCGAGTCGTCGTTGCGGAGCTGCGAAGCGCCCACCGAGATCGTCACCTGGGGCAATAACGAGTCTTTGGGGGAGCGAACCTGGGCATTCGCAACGGCGAGCCGCAAGCGCTCGGCAGCCACCATGGCGCCAGCGAGATCCGTGTTTGGCAAGATGACCGCGAGCTCCTCACCACCAATCCGAACGACCGTGTCGGTGGGACGTACAGAACGCGAAAGGGTCTTTGCGACACCAGCGAGCACCAGGTCACCGGTGGCATGACCGAAATGGTCGTTGAAGGATTTGAAGTGATCGATATCCACCATGAGCAGGCTGAGGGGGTCCCGAGAGAACTGAAAGCGACGCACGAGGCGCGGCCATGACTCCTCGAACCATCGACGGTTATGCAGCTCCGTGAGGACGTCGACGGTGGCTACCCGCTCCCAGCGGGCACGCAACTGATGACTGTGTTCCAGGCTGGCGTTGTTGCCGCGCAGCCGCGACGAGAGCAGGAGCAGAAGGTTGACGGCGAATTGGTGGGATGATGCCACGAGGTCCCAGAAGACACCCTCCTCGATTTGCAGGAGTCGGCTGGGTGCACTGGCGACGACCCAGGCTGAAACGGGCCGGTGATCGATCAGGGAAAGCTCGCCGACCGTTTCGCCACGGTCGAGATCGGCGACGGCGGGAGAATCAGGAGACGAGAGGCGCACCGCCAGGTGCCCATCCAGAACCAAGTACAGGCTGGTGTTCGTCGCGCCGTGCTCCAAGAGGACGTCTCCAGGGTTGAGGCGCAGGACCCTGCAGGCGGCGATGAGGCTCCAAATTGGGCCCCATGCCACGCCACGGAGCACCTCCAAGCCCTCCAGCTCCTGAGGATTGAGCTCGGTGCGGACGGTGGCTGGCGGCTCGCTATCGCTCATGGTGCTACTCCGGTGCACGCGGATGACACGTTGGGTTTCTAGAGGAACGGCCGCGCGCGCCTGAGCCTTGAGTCCCCTCCGCTCCTGCGCGCGACGCCCCGGCCGTCCCCAGCCAGTCGCCAGGGGGGCTCGGAGGGCCGGCACGTCTCGAAGACCAGTTGGACCCGCTGGTGGCGGGCCGGATCGGGGCCAGCAGTCGGGGGTATGCCGCTCATTGGTTTAGACTTAGCCTTAACCGGGCGGGCACCCAGACTGTAGTTCTCCGGAACGTCCTGGGCGGTCATTGCCACCAGCGTCCGAGTCGTCAGGGACACACCTTGACTCGATTGACGGTCGCCAATAGGCCTGGCTCCCAGTGTGGGAAATGATTCGGCGACGGCGCGGCTACTGGCTGCTAGGGGTCCTGTTGTTCAATTGGACGGGCAGTGGGAGCGCTCGTGCGGAGACGCGCCAACCTTCGCTCTCGCCCGCAAACGGCGTTGCGCTGGGGCTCCCCCAGCAGAGTCCCAGCGTTCGCTACCAAGAGCAACTGGTGGCGCGAGCGAGAGCCTTGGGGCTGGCCCGCTCGACTCTATGGTTGCGTCTCGGGCATTGGCGGAAGAACACGTTCTCTGGCTACACCAGCGAGGCAGACGGTGAGGGGTTCTTCCTCTCCTCGCGCGGCAGGGAGGATCCTCAGGCAGAGCTGACTGCCACCCTGCGGGCTTTCTTCCAGCCGCCTCCAGCGCGGGTTCCCCCGGAAGGAGCCGCCCATCGCGGCGAGCTGCATCCACGGTGTCGCTTCCCGGCGCGCTACGACTGGCTGAAGGCGCGTCTCGGGATGGACGAAGCGCGTCTTCCTCCCGTGAGCTGCCCAGGATATCGCGAGTTTCTGGAGATCTTGCAGCCAGCAGGTATCACGCTCGTCTTCTCCTCCTATTATCTCAATAATCCTGCCTCCGCTTTTGGTCATACATTCCTGCGGATTCGCAAAGACGGACCGCGGCAGCCAGGAGATGGCCGCGAGCTCCTCGACTATGGGATCGATTTCGCTGCCAACGTCGATACCAGTAATCCCATCCTCTATGCTTTCAAGGGGCTGACGGGTCTGTTTCCAGGTACCTTCAGCAAGATGCCGTACTACGTCAAGGTGCGGGAGTACAACGACTTCGAGTCGCGCGACCTGTGGGAGTATGACTTGAAGCTCACGCAAGAGCAGGTCGACCGCGTCGTTGCCCATATCTGGGAGCTCGGCAGTACCTACTTTGCGTACTATTATACTACTGAGAACTGTTCCTACCACGTGCTCGGGGCTCTCGAGGTGGCTTCGTCCCAGCTTTCGCTCCTCGAGCACCTCGGGTGGCCCATCATCCCCGCGGATACGGTGAAGGCACTCCGGTACAACCCAGGGCTCATCGACTCGGTCAGCTATCGTCCCTCGAATCGCACCGCGTTTCGACAGCGGCTCGGGAGCTTGGATGGCGACGAGCAGCATGCTCTCGTCGGGCTGATGAGGGAGCCCCATTCTGCTCTCCCGCGGGCTTGGTCCGTCGAACGGCAGGCGCGTGTCCTGGATGTGGCGCTCGATCTTGCTGACTTCCAATACGCGCGGGATCTCGTCGTCGATCTGGAGGAGCGCGATCCAGACGGCGTCGAGCTGCAGCTCTCGCTCTTGCGGCGGCGCGCCAAGCTCGGGGTCGTCAGTGTCCCGCCCGAGTTTGCCCCGCCATTTCGTCAGCAACCACTCCTGGGCCACGACTCGGCGCGGCTGGGGCTCGGACCAGGCTATTCTCCGACCCACGGCTTCTTTCACGAGCTCTCGTGGCGGGCTGCTCTCCACGACCTCGGCGATCCTTCCGTGGGCTATCCCGAGGGCGCCGCGATCGAGTTCATGCCGATAGAGCTGCGCTACTATGCGGAGCGAGGTCGCATGGAGTTCACGGAAGGCTCCCTTGTACGCATCACTAGCCTTTCGCCGTTGACGTCGTTCATTCGGCAGCTTTCTTGGCGCGTAGACGTCGGCGCGGAGCGCGTCCATGACGCTGGGTGTGATGGATGCCTCATGGGGTTTGGTGCTCTGGGCGGAGGCGTTGCCGCCGATCTACTACCGGAAACCTTGACCGTGTTCTTGCTCGCGGAAGCGCGCGCCGGGGTCCCGGTCGATGGAGGTCTCCTCGGCTTCGGTCGCGGCGCCGTGGGTCCGTGGGGTGGGGTGCGGCTCAGCGCCTCCCCGAGCTTGACTCTGCTGACGCTGGGACGCTGGAGCTGGCTACCTCACCAACGGCCCGTGAGCACGTGGGAGGCCAAGGGCTCGCTGAGGTGGGGTTATCGTAGGAACATGGCGCTCGGCGTCGAAGGGGCTCTGGAGCCACGCTACCGGGGAGCCCAGGTCATCTCCTACCTCTACTTCTAAATGAGCGAGCGCAATTCTCGGTCGCTTGTTGCCCGGCGCCTGACGGGGCGAGCGCTGGGCAATGAGCTTGAAGGCCGTCGTCTGCTCGGACCCATTTCTGTTGTTCTTCGAGGGGTCTTCGTGATGAGTGTGCTCCTCTCGGGCGCGGGTGGCTGCACCTGGCTCTTCTATCACCCGTCGCGAGCCGTTTTGGGCGAGCCCTACGTGGCCCACGAGGACGTTCGGCTTCGCACGAGTGATGGGCTCCTGCTGCATGGTTGGTACTTCCCAGCCGCCGCTGGCCAACGGAAACGAGGTACGCTGGTGCAGTTTCACGGCAATGCGGGCAATCTGACGAGCCATTTCCTCTCCCTCGCCTGGGTCACGCTCTACGGTTGGGACTTCCTGGCGTTTGACTACCGAGGTTATGGTCGCTCCGCGGGCGAGCCGAGCGCCTCGGGTCTTCAGCGCGATGCTCTGGCTGCCATGCGATGGGCGATCGCCAACGAGGCAGGCAGGCGTCCAGTGTTTCTCTACGGCCAAAGCCTCGGCGGGGCGGTGCTCGCAGACGCCTTCGTCGAGCTTGGTGAGCATGAGAAGTCCGCTGTCGCGGGGCTCGTTCTCGAGGGCACGTTTCACTCCTATCCCGAGGTCGCTGCGAGCATCACCTGGCGGCACCCTCTTCTCTTTCCCTTCACCGGGGTGGCCTACACCTGCGTTTCGGACGCTCACGATCCCGCCCCTGCGCTCCGACACATCTCACCGGTGCCGGTGCTGGTAGTGCACGGTGACCGCGACCAGGTGGTACCCCCGCGCTTCGGTCAAGTCGTGCACGATCTTGCTCGCGCCCCGCGGGAGCTCTGGATCGTTCCAGGGGCTGGACACCTGAACGTTCTGGATGAGCCTTCGGTGCGCGACCGCCTGTTGGCGTGGTTCCAGGTCCAATCGACGCGCTGGAGCCGCAGCACCGCCGTTGGGGGACCTCATCCGGAGCCCGGGGGCACGCCGCCGGGTAGGGTTCCAGCGGCGCGTGCACCCCGAGAAAGCTTCAGGTCGCCCGCTCTCAGGCGAGATCGCCGCAACGCAGATTCTCAGTGCTCTTCAGCACATGAATCACCGAAGCGCTCACTTCTTCGTCGGTGACCTCAGCGCTCGGGAAGACCCGGTCGAAGCTGCCCTGCAGCGTGCTTCCGACGGCCGCGCTATCGCCGCAGCCCGCCAGCGCCGAAAGGCTCGAGATTGTCTCGCCGTGGCCGCGAGCCATGTCCTTGGCCAGCGCGGCGCGGTTCGTTTGCACGAAGGCCTTCGCGCTTTCCGCACCGCCGCTCGCGTCATCGCAGTTGCTCGTGCCGCTGGTGATGCCGAAGGTCTGCGTGCCGGATGTCCCATTGGTGGTCGCGGCGAAGATCTGAGTGAACCCCGAATCGGGCTCGAAGATCATGGATCCGAGACCACAACCCGCCGGGCCATAACCGGCCACGGGACGCACCCCCAGACTCGCTTCGACCTGTTCTCCTGTATCCTCTGGCTCATCGACCTCCTCCATGGCCTCCTCTGCGGCCCCCTCGTCGGTCATCTCGTCCTCCGCGGCTACCTCCTCCATGCCTTCCTCTTCGTCTTGAGCGAAGGCGGAGCCAGTAGCTAGCAGCAGTCCCATTGCAATCATTGCGGAAATTCGGCGCATGTTCAGTAATCTCCCTTAGGCATGGCACCGCCTCGCGACAGTCGCGGACGGGACCCTCTGGTGATGAGGCGAGGCCTTGTGGGGTCGCTTGTCGAGCGCGTGAACGCTCAAATTCTGCGAAGACTCCGTGATAGTTTTCGAGAACCCCATTCGGCGACGCCTGCGTTTGTCGTTCTCCGCGGCTCAGCGACCCGTGGAAAACGCAGCCAGTATCAACAGAAACATTGCCGCAGGGCGAGATGTTTTCGTGACGCCTTCACTACGTACCGGTGGCGCGTCCCGCTCCGACGTTTCTATCTCGTTGCTATCATTAAAGAATAGTCTTTGCGTTCCGGATGCGGCCGTCCCGTCGCTCAGGAGCCTGACGGGGAGCTTCACCCCGTCGCCGCGCATGACTACGCCGTCATCTCGAAGTGCGAGGAGGAGCTCGCCTGAGGGGGCGACGAATTCGCCCGCTGGCGTCAGCATCCCCATGAAACGGGTCTTGCCGCGTGAGTGGCCCAAGACGCTGCCGTTTGCCGTAAGCTGAATCGCCTCCCCCGAGTGGGTGACCAAGCGTAGCGGCGCGATGACCAGCCTCGTCGCCGTGGCGGCGCTGCCCGAGGAGGCAGGTGCTGAGGGGGAGTCGGCAGGACCGTGGCCCATGGTTCCAGCCTGAGGGCTCTCCGTCGCGGACGCCTGGATGGAGCTGGTATGGTGCGCAGGCGGTGGGTTGGAAGCACAGCTCGCCGCCATGAGTAGGAAGGCAGCCGCGGCGCGAAGGGGGTAGTCCGGCATCGCTTGTGTGCGATCCGCTCGCACGGTCGCGCTGCGAAGTCAATGCCAGCGTGGGGGCAACGCTCCGTTGCCAGGTCTTCGCGGCGCTGAGGTCAGCGCTATGCTTCGCGGGTGACGCCGATTGGCCACCTTGCCGTGTCCCTCGTGGTCTGTGACCGCATCGCACTTCGACGCTGGGCCGTGCCGAGCACGGCTATCGCCATTGGTGCAGTCGCGCCCGATATGGACATCGTGCTGATGCCGTTCGGGAGCTTCAACGCGCTTCACCGTGTCGTCACGCATAACGTGTTCTTCGTCGCAGCCGTCGCCCTGGTTGTTGCCGCTGGGACTCTCGTCGTGCACCGAACGCAAGGCGGCGCCCGGGTGCCATGGTTCACCAGCGCGTCCGCGTCCGTGCGCGCGCTCCTCGGGGCGCTGGTTGCCGGCAGCCTTCATCTAGTCGTCGACGCCATCATGGACAACAACCCCTCCAACGGGATGGGCATTGCATGGCTGTGGCCGCTGCATGAAGGCTTTCTGCACCCGTTCAACATCGTGCCCCTCGCGAATAACCCTGAGGGATGGGACGCGCCCCTGCGGCAGCTCATGACGCTCCTGCCGGGTCTCGCTTGGGAAGCACCGTTCGTCATCCTTGCACTGCTCCTGTACCGGGCGCCGCTCACGGCGCTCTTGGTACATCTAAGGCGGAGGTGACGGTGCCACGTTACTCGAGCTGCACGGTGCCGCAATGCCGCGCGCCCCCCACTTACGAGCGACCCCCGCGGCCACCCTCGGCGCGCCCATGAGCCGGATTGGGTGGGAGACACGTCCGGCGCTTGACGTCTGCCTCCAGCAGAATCCATGCTCCGGACTTGGAGGTGCCGCACGATCAACCGCTAGCCATGCTCACCACGAGTGCCCTGGCGGCGTGGTCTGGGGTCGTGATCATTGCGGTGTCGCGTCGGCTGCAGCTGCCGGCTATCGTCTTTCTTCTGATCGCTGGCGCCCTCCTAGGGCCTGCCGGGGTCGGGCTGGTGAGACCGGATGCACTCGGGGCCGGGCTGCGGGTGATCGTGGCGCTCGCCGTCGGTTTGATCCTCTTCGAGGGAGGGCTCGCGTTAGACCTCTCTGGATACCGAGCAGCGCCGAAGATGATCCGGCGTCTCCTCTCGCTGGGATTGTTGGTCACTCTCCTCGGGGGAACAGCCGCCATCCATTGGCTCGCGGGTCTTCGTCTGACCGAGGCGTTCATTGCCGCCAGCCTCACTACTGTCACCGGACCGACGGTCATCGCGCCTCTGCTGAAGCGCCTCCAGCTCCAGAAGAAGCTGCACGCGGTGCTGCATTGGGAGGGTGTTCTCATCGATCCCATAGGTGTTTTCATCGCGCTGCTGTGCTTCGAGTGGTTGGGTGAGGGGCACGGCATCATCGCGTTCGTAGACCTAGGAATCCGCCTCTTGGCAGGCGTGGTCGTTGGGGTCCCGGCAGGGCTTGGGCTGGCGGTCCTCATTCATCGTCACTGGCTGCCTAGGGACATTCGCAACGTCTTCGTACTCACCTCCGTACTGGTGGTCTACGGCGCTGCCGAGCTGGTCCGGTCGGAGGCCGGGCTGCTCGCCGTGACTTGTGCCGGTTTCGTGCTGGGGATTCGACGAGTTTCCGGGCTGGTGCAGCTGAAGGAGTTCAAGGCCGAGATTGCTGATCTGCTGATCGGGTCGCTGTTCATTCTCCTAGCGGCTCGCTTGGAAGTGGCGCAGTTCACGCGCTTCGGAGTGGGTGGAGCGCTCGCCGTCGCGGCGATGATGCTCGTCGTGCGTCCGGCGAGCATCGGCTTGTGTTCATGGGGGCTGGGCTTCACCTGGCGCGAGCGCCTGTTCCTGTCATGGATCGCCCCGCGCGGGATCGTCGCCGCTTCGATGGCTTCGCTGATCTCGCTCCGCCTAGAGGAGATTGGCGCGACGGATCGGCCTCGTTTCGCCGAGACCTTCGCGTACTCCGTCATCATCGCGACGGTGCTGCTTCAGGGCCTTACGGCCAAGCCGCTCGCTCGCTGGCTGCGGCTCAGTCGTCCGTCTCCCACGGGGTGGGTACTCGTTGGTGCACACACCTTCGCCCGCCAGCTCGCGAAGCTCATCGCTCCACGCGTCAAGGATCCGGTCGTGCTCGTCGACAACAACCCGGGCAACGTCCGCGGTGCTCTCGCCGAAGGCTGTGCCGCGGTCCTTGCCGACGCCCGCGACACCAAGCTCCTCGAGCGCTACCCCGGGATCAAGTGTTTGGTTGCCATGAGTCCCAGCGACGACCTGAACGCTCGTGTCTGCTCCCGCTGGGGAGATGTGCTCGGACGCGACCAAGTGTACCGCATGGACCTAGGGGTGGATGATGCCGAGGCCGATGGCGGCCAGATAGTGTGGCCGGGCCTCGAAGGCCCCGAGGCCGTCTCCTTCAAGTTGGAGCATGGCGATGAAGGGCTCGCGCTGGTCCGAGGGGTTCCCAGTTCCAAGACGCGTGTCCTCGGGTGGTGGCGCAATGGGGATCTTGTCCTGGAGGGCGGTCACGACGGCGGCGTGCGTCGCCCAGCGGGTGCCCCTGCGCTCGTTCTGCAGGCGCTGAGCGACCACCTCCTGGAATCGCTCAGCCCCCACCTGATCGAGCAGTACGCCGGGACCAATCCCACGGAGCTCTACGGGCGCCTCGTAGAACGGCTGGTGCGTGTCGAACCGAGTCTCGATCTCGAGGCTACACTGAAGGCTCTGTTGGAGCGCGAGCGCGAGGCGCCGAGCGTGATGGGCGCTGGCGTGGCGATCCCCCATGTGTACCGGCCCAACATCGGGCGGCGCCTATGCGCAGTGGCGCAGGTCGCGGCGGGCCTCGAGTTGAAGACCCCCGACGCTCAACGGGTGCGTCTCGTCTTCCTTCTCGTGAGCCCTGAAGGCGATGCAGAGGGACACCTCGCTGCGCTCGCCGACATTGCTCACCTCGTGACCAGTCAGCATGCGCGGGGGCAGCTCCTTGCTGCGAAGAGTCCCGCGGAGATCGTCCAGATCATCGAGGGACACTGGGACTTGCACCGCAGCGCTGTCAGCTGAGTTGGGGCGGATCGAGCGCGAATCCTCGGGATGCGGGCGAGCACCGAGGGCATCAAGGCAACCGAATCCGCCACCGGACCCTCACCCGAAACCTCTCACGGCCTCGGCTCGCCAAGCTCGCGTCGGGGACGTCCGATCACGGGTGTGGTGCGGGCGGGTCCCCTGGAGTGAGGCGCCGCCTCATGGTATGGAGCTCTGTTCATGGACCTGCTCGAAGACCTGCGTTGGCGCGGCCTCATTCACCAACAAACGGACGAAATCCAGCTGCGAGAGCACTTGGCGTCGCCTCGCGTCGTCTATTGCGGCTTCGATCCAACTGCTCCCTCGTTGACAGTGGGCAATCTTGTCGCCCTTCTGCTTCTGGCTCGCTTCCAGCGTGCTGGACATCGCCCGGTGGTGCTGATGGGTGGGGGCACCGGCCTCATCGGCGATCCGTCCGGCAAGAGCGCGGAGCGGCCCGTGCTGTCCGACGACCAAGTGCGGGCCAATGTCGAGGGCCAGCGCCCCATCTTCGAGGGGCTGTTGTCGTTCGGCGGAGCGAACGCGGCCTCGATCGTCAACAACGTGGAATGGCTGGGAAGACTCGGCTTTTTGCAGGTGCTGCGAGACGTCGGGAAGCACTTCTCGGTCAACATGATGATCCAGAAGGACTCCGTTCGCGAGCGCCTGAACAACCGCGAGCAGGGCATCAGCTATACCGAGTTCAGCTACATGCTGCTGCAGGCATACGATTTCCAGTATCTGTTCGAGCAACGCGGGGTGACGGTGCAGGTCGCTGGCTCCGATCAGTGGGGCAACATCGTCGCAGGGATTGACCTCATTCGCCGCACGTCGCGCGGCGAGGCGTTCGGGCTGACTGCGCCGCTCGTCACGAAGGCGGACGGCGGGAAGTTCGGAAAGTCCGAGAGCGGTGCGGTTTGGCTCACCCGTGATCGGACCTCGCCGTATGCCTTCTATCAGTTTTGGATGAACACGCTGGACGCTGACGTTCCTCGCTACCTCCGTGTCTTCACGCTCCTCGACCGCGCCACCATCGAGGCGCTCGAGGCTGCCCACCTCGCCGATCCGGGGAGTCGCCGCGCCCACCAGGCCCTTGCCAGCCACATGACGATGCTCGTGTTCGGGGAAGCGGGTCTCGTCGAAGCGGAGGCTGCCACGGCCGCCCTCTTCTCGGGTGATGTCCGCGGTCTGTCGCGGGACGTGCTGGACGAAGTATTCAGCAGTGCACCTTCCAGCGAGCTTTCACGATCACTTCTCGAAGGGGAGGGGATGGCGAGCGTCGACTTCTTCGCGGAAGCGGGGGCTGCAAAGAGTAAGCGGGAAGCGCGCGACCTGCTCACTGCGGGCGCCTTCACTGTCAATGGTCGGAGGGTGTCCGTCGGTGACCGTATACGTGCGGACTGGCTGCTTCACGGAGACATCGCTCTTGTCCGTCGTGGCAAGAAGCACTGGTACGTCGTTCGAATACGTTGAGCGGCCGAGGACGATTCTCGCTCGACCTTCAGCCTTCAGGGAGGGCGCCCCGGCGCTCAGCGATGACGAGTGCAGGGGCGTGCTCACCCACGCGCTACCGCTTGGGTTTGAGCCAGACGAGTGTCGCCCCCCAGCCCCCGCGGCTTGCAGGCGCGCCAGCGAAGCCTTCCACCTCAGGAAGCCGCTCCAAAAGCCGCTGAACGTTGGCGCGTTGCACTCCTTTGCCTCGGCCGTGAATGAGACGCACCTCTCGGAAGCCCCTCTGCTGCGCTTCTCGCAGGTATTCCTCGACGACCGAGAGCACGTCGCGGGGCTGAAAGCCATGCAAGTCGAGCGAGTCCTCTATCTCCAGGACTGCGACCGGTTCTCGATCCTCGTCGGACATGGCTCGTGCACCTACAAGAGGCAGCGCTCCACCTCGTCGACACTGCCGGCCGCCATGGAGCAGTGGTAAGCGGTCCGACTGACGCTCTCGCTGCATCGCTGGAACGCGGGGTCACGGGCGGCCAGCTGTCGTACCTCCACCTTCATGCGCGCGCGTTCTTCGGTGCTGGTGTCCGAGCGGTCTGCTACGAGCAAACGATCTGTGTAGTGAATCAAGAGGGCTTCGCACTCGCTCTCGGAAAGCGGCTTGGTGCATGCGGACGTCAGCAGCACGCCGAGCCCGCAGGCCGTCCAACCAAGCGGCCCCATCACTCGAAGCACGCCGTCGCCTTTTGGCTGCTGGTTGCGGCCCTCATACATTCCAAGGCAGCGTCGCTGACGCGGCTGCCAACGCAGTCCTTCATCATGCGAGCGTGGAGCGCTCGTTTTGCGTCGTCGACCTCGCGCTGAACCTCGCTGGCGCTCACGTCGTAGGCGGCGGCCAGCTCGAGCTTGGTGATGCGTTCGACGATCTCTTCGCATTCCTCCTGGGTTGCTGGGCGTCCACAGGACAGTAAGCAACACGGGAAGACCAGCAGGGCGACAGTGCGTCGTATCGACATGACGGGACAAGCTTGGCGCGGTGCGCCTTCGGGCTGCAAGGCGCTCGGGAAGAATGCGGCGCCAGGCTCGTTGACCGATGTGCCAGGTGCGCAGCGGTTCGGCGACCTGCCCCCGCTTCCGTAAGTTGCCGAAATCTAGCCGCAGGTGCAGCTTTTGCTAGCCTGTGAGGCGAGATGACTCGCGAGCGGGCGCGGTCCGCGGCCAGGGCGGGGCCCGAGGAGATGCTTCGGAAAGCGACCACCGCACGGACCCCCGTGGCGAGGGCCAAGTACGCTCGTCGCGGGCTCGCGGAAGGACGCCTCGACACCACGACTCGCGCCATGCTGCTGCGCCAGCTCTATCTTGCGCACATGGAAGGGCGCCGCTTCGCGATGGCTCTCGCGGCGGCGAGGGAAATGGTGCCGTTGGGTGTGCTGGAAGACGTTGCGCGCCAAGATGTTGCGCGAGCGCACCTTGCTCTGGGGGAGGTCGGCCACGCCGTCGAGGAGATTCGTGTCGCGAGCCGCGTCAGCCCACCGTCGCGGCGCGCCTTTCACCTCTGGACCTTGGGCAGTGTTCTCTACCTGCACGGCAGAGCTGGGGACGCCGCTGCCGTTTTTGCACGGGCGGCCCGCTGGGGGACTCACGACAAGGCTCTGTATCTCGCTCAGCGTGCGCTGGCGCTGGTGGCGAGCGGCCAGCAGCCCGCAGAGTCGCTGAGCGCGCTCCGAGCGCGCCTTCAAGAGCAAGCATGTGGGCGCGGTTACGGGGAGTTCGTGCTCGGGGAGCTTTGCTTCTTCCTTGGTGACGATCTGGCTGCCGCTCGGTATCTAACCTCCTTCATACATCGCAACGTGATGGGTCGGGTGGTGCTGGCCATCTCCCTGGAGGCCGAGCTGAATCGGGCGCGCTCGCTCTTGGAGCGGATCAGTGAGCGCCAAAAGCAATAACGGGGGTTCAACGGTGACAGGTTGGCCGGCCAATGTGTTGCGCACGGGTGCTTGGTTGCAGCGTCCTGTTCGCCGCCTCACTATCCCGATTGATTCCCTGAGCAACCGGCCCCTGGGTGCAACAGCCTTCCATGCGATTCCTCTCGATCTTGGCCTTCGTTTTCCTGGCAACACTCGGCACCCAGAACGCCGCGGCGGCCGCTGAAGTCGACTCGTTCACCGCAGCGATGGCTCGCGGGCCGCTCTTCGCTGCGTTGGCGGCGCTCGTCGGCGGGCTGCTCGTCAGTTTGACCCCTTGTGTCTACCCGATGGTGGCGGTGACGGTCAGCGTCTTCGGAGCTCGCCAATCACGCAGCCGCTGGGAAGGCGCAGGACTCTCCGCGGCGTTCGTCGGCGGGATCGTCGCCATGTTCGTGCCGCTCGGGGTGATGGCGGGGCTCACCGGGAGCGTGTTCGGTTCCGTGCTCCAGAGCCGCTGGGTGCTCATTGGGTTGGCGGTTCTCTTTCTAGCAATGGCAGCTGCCATGTTTGGCGCCTTCGAGTTTGGTCTCCCCTCTTTGCTGACGAATCGTTTGGCGCGCGTAGGGGGCATTGGGCTGCGCGGAGCGTTTGCTCTGGGGCTCGCCTGCGGTTTGATCGCATCGCCCTGCACCGGCCCCGTTCTCACGGGTATTCTTGCACACATTGCCCAGTCTCAGGACGCCATCGCTGGGGCTGCAGCAATGTCGGCATTCTCGTTGGGCCTTGGCGCGCCGTTCTTCGTCGTGGGTACCTTCGCCGTCCAGCTGCCGAAAAGCGGACCTTGGATGGTGAAGGTCAAGTCGCTGCTTGGGCTGATACTTGTCGTTGTCGCCCTTTATTACCTGGGAACGACGTTCCCGCGGCTGACGAGTTGGATGCGCCCCAGTGCCCCACTGCTGCTCACCAGTGTTGTCCTGCTCGTCGCGGGCATGCTCCTGGGGGCCGTTCATCGTGACTTTGCCGATAAGCGTCGGAGCAATCGGATGATGAAGGGCGTGGGTATCATGGTCACGAGTGCTGCGCTTTTCACCCTCGTCAGTGTGGCGGCGAAGCCGACTGGATCGCTCCGCTGGGAGCCGACTGGCATCGAGAAGGCCGAGAGTCGGGCCCTCGCCGCAGGGCAGCCAATGATCGTCGACTTCACGGCGGCGTGGTGTGGTGCTTGCAAGGAGCTTGACAAGCACACGTTCGCTGACCCGCGCGTCGCCGCGGAGGCGGCTAGGTTCGTGGCTGTCAAGGTGGACGCGACCCACGACGACGATCCGGAGGTCGCGAGGGTGCTTGCGCGTTTCGCCGTGCGGGGACTTCCGACGGTCTTGCTCTTCGACGCCAAAGGCAAGGAAGTGCGCCGCTTTACCGATTTCGTGGGTCCGGACGACTTCCTCGCGGCGCTCCGCTCCGTGGAGTAGTCCCTTGTCCCGTGGCGACGAGACCCTCACCCGGCGGAGCCGGAACAAAAGAGGACGCTGGCGGTCAGCGATCAGCAGCAGGGGAATGCGGGCATGGCGGTCGATGGCTGACGCCTGGCCGCGGATAGCATCGAGAACGCCGAGTGTCCGTTCCCGCAATACCCAGCACCGCGACGCAGAGGGGATGAGCTCCGGCGCCCCGCAGCGCGGCCAGGCACGCCGCGGCCGTCGCACCAGTGGTGAGCACGTCGTCGAGGAGGACGACGGGGCGACCGCGAAGCTGCGAGCCGCTTCCCCTCACGGTGAACGCACCACTGACGTTGTCGAAACGCTCGGCAGCACGTAGGCCGACCTGGCGCCCCTCCCAGCGGATGCGCGCCAGGGCCATCGGTTCCAAGGGCAACTGCAGGCGTTCGGCGGCGAATCGGCCGAGTAGGGCCGCCTGATTGAAACCGCGCTCTGCAAGACGAATGCGATGCAGCGGAACAGGAACGACGACTGCGCTGCTCAGCCCTTCGAGCCCACGCAGCGCGGTGGCCAGCCACCACCCGAGTGGCCGCGCCAGGTCCACGCGGTGCTCGTACTTCAGCGCGCTGACAGCCGGGGCAAGTGGTCCCGCGTAGCGCCCCGCAGCGATCACCGGTGTACCACCGACGTCGCGCGAGGGGGCGAGCTCCAAGGAAGCCGCGCACCCATCGCAGAAGGGGACGTTGCTTCCGTGCTCCTTTCGACACCCAGCGCAGACGCGCGGCGCGAGAAGGTCGAGGCAGCCGTCGAAGAGTCGACGGAAAGTGCTCTCCAGTCTTGGCATGGCGCACCACTCGGCCAAGCACCGGCTCCAGTTGTCGCCTCAGAGAGAGCCCATCTCGAGCCCGTTCGTGTCCGCGGCGATGCGCTCCTCGGCGGTCAGAGCCCAAGCAGCTTTGCCATCGAGAGTTCGTCGGCCGGCGTAAACTCGTAGCGGTCGAATTCCGAGCTCGTTACCCAGCGGAAAGCGTTCACGTTGAGCTCGGTGGGTTCCCCTCCCAGTAGCGCGCACTCATAGAGATAGAGGTCCACGACGTACCGCTCATAGGGGTGGCTCACGAAGCTGATGAGCTGAAGCGGCTTCACGTCGACGCCGAGCCGGTACTGCACCTCGCGGCGCAGCGCATCGGCGTCCGTCTCGCCGGCTTCGACACGACCCCCAGGAAACTCCCAGAGCAGGGGCAGAACGGCTGCCGGTCGTCGTTGCGTGATGAGGTAGCGGCCCCCCCGCTCCGCGACTGCCGCCACCACGCGAATCGTCGGGTGTGAGGACGTCACGTGGGCTCTCCTGTCTCGTTGGCGGAGGGTAGCTATCTAGAAATCGACGCGGAACAATTGCTGGCCCATCAGCAAGATGTCGCCGGGCTCAAGGGCACGTTCACCGCGCAATCGGATAAAGGTCCCGTTCGAGCTACCGACGTCCGTCAGATACACCCGGTGGTCATCGCCTCGAGCGACCCGGCAGTGCAGTCCGGAGACATAACCGTCCTCGGAGAACAGAATGTCCCCACGCTCGCGCCCACAGTGCACGCCGCGTTCGGGAATCGGGAACGCATTACCAACGGTGTCCCGGCCCACCACCAAGGCTAGGCGCCCGATGTATCCCTTGGCAGGGCTCCCGAAGCGCATCACGCCGTCGCTTGAAGGGGGAAGAGGTTTGAGCTCCTCATAGCGAACGATCTCTTGACCGATGCGGAAGATATCATCGAAGACCAGAGGCCACGGAGCATTCGGCTTCAGCTTCAGATAGACGCCATTCAGGCTGCCCTCATCCTTAACCAAGACCTTCCCCTCCCGCCGCACCAAGCTCGCGTGTTTGGGGGAGAGATAGCTGTCCCCCGCGAAGATCGATCCCGTATCTCGACCGATCGTCACGGTCGTCGCGTCCGGCAGCTCGTAGGCTCCTGCTTCCGAGCCATCGGCGCGTAGGGCCGTCAACACGACGCGCGGACCTCCACCGGATGTCAGAGGGCCCGGCGCTCCCGAGGGCCCAACCGGGGCCCCTTGCTTTAGCGCGGCGAGATTGTACCCACACGATGCGCAGAAGCGATTCGAAGGGGGGTTGTCGTGTCCGCATTGGGGACAGCTGACGCTGCCGGCGGAGCTGCTGGCGCGCGGTGGCGCTGCGGGCGCAGCAGGGGCGGGGGGTGCCGCGGAAGCGGTCGGAGGGGACACCGCGCTGCGTTGGGATGCCTGGGCTGGTGCCGCTGGTGCCGCTACGGCCGGCACGCCATGGGGAGGCGTATGAGCCGTGAAGGGTTTTGGTGAATTGCTCTGTCGCGGCAGTTCAGCGCCGCAGCCGAGGCAGAACTTGTAATGGTCTTGGTTCTCCTTGGTGCACTTTGGACAGGTAATCACAGGGGCCTCCAGGGGCTGCCTCGGTTCGGGACGATCGCTCGGCCGATTATCTCCGGTGCGACGCTTCGGTCAATAGCAGCGGTTAGGATACTCATGGCGTAAGCCGTGCCAAAGCCTCTCTCAGTAGCTCGCTCATTGTGAGGCCCTTGACCCGGTCTTCGAGGGCGCGTACCGCTCGCTCGGCTTCGGCGGGACGATAACCCATGTTGGTGAGAGCTGTCAGAAGTCTGGTGATCTTATCTGCCGGACCGGTCGAATGGTCTGCGCGCTGGAGCCGAGGCAGCTTGCCCCGGAGCTCGAGGATCAGACGTTCGGCCGTCTTCTTGCCGATCCCCGGTACCTTCGAGATTCTAGCGATGTCGGCCGCCTCGACCGCCTCCGTGAGCGCCTCGACGGGGAGGGCGCTCATGACTCCCAGCGCCGTCTTGGGGCCCACGTTCGGCGCGGCGATGAGCAGGCGGAAGAGGCGACGCCCTTCGTCGGCAGCAAACCCGTACAAATCCAGGGCTTCCTCGCGGACGTGGGTGTGAACGTGCAGGATGACGTCCTGCCCCTGCTTCTCTGCTTGGCTCACGGTTCCAACTGGCGTCGACAGCTCGTAGCCGACCCCACCGACGTCGATGAGTACGGTTCCTTCAGGACTTTCTGCCAGGAGCCTCCCCTGCAAGCGGCCAATCATGATGGCCGTTCCTCGCGCACTTCTTCCGCCATGGCCGCAGCCATGCTAGCTGCGGTCGCATGTGCTGTCGATGGCTCCGGGTGATTCGGACCGCTCATTGGATGCTGCTGACCGGTGTCGTGGGTGCATGCGGAGGGTCGGCGAGCGAGACGCCGCCGCCGGTTCCCCCTGATTCTCACGAGATGGTCCTGCATCGGTCCGAAGAAGCGGAGTCTGGAACGCCGCAGAGCACGCAGGGCGAGCCCGCGCCGGTCGGCTCCGACGCCGCTGCCGCCGCGCCTGACTCTTCGGCCGCGGCACCCGCTACGTGGGGAACGGGTCGCCGCGCTCCGACGGCTCCCGGCGACGGCTAGGGCCTGTCCCTGAATACGTGCCCGTGCCCGGCGCATGGTGCTTGAGGCATGCTCCAGGGAGCGCAGCATGCTTCGACTGCAACTGAACGACGGTCAGTGGTCAAAGTTGGCTCTTGTGCTGGAAGGCCAGCGCGGAGCGGGGCGCCGGGCGAAGGATGATAGAAGCTTCATCGAAGCGGTTCTGTGGTGGCGCCGCACGGGGGTACCATGGCGTGATCTCCAGTTCCATGCTCAGCTATCGGCCAGCGCTCGCCCCGTGTTGCTAGCTTTTTCGGGCACGGGCACGGGCACGTTTACGGAAGAGCCAACCGCATTCAGGGACAGGCCCTAGGGCGGCGTAGGAGAGCGGCGTGGAAGGCCACCGAGAAGCTAGAAGGCGCCTCGGAGTTCCAAACCGCCGAACTGTGGCCCTGCCAACGGCGTCATGGCGAGCGACCCGTTCAATGGGAGCGCGCCGCTCGCTCCGCCAGCGTCGCCACTGCCCAGGAAGTACCAAGCCAGACCACCGCCGAGCACGGCAAGGCCGCCGACGGTAACCACCGCGTACGTTGTCTGGTTCGACGCCGCGTCATTGGCCGCGCTCGCGGTCTTCTCGTCGGGGCAGGTCGAGCCGCGGCACAGATCGCGGTACTCTGACACGTCGCTCGAAGCGTCGAAGTAGAGAATGGATCCGACGATGGCAATCAAGCCACCGCCGCCAGCCACGAAGAGGGGCCAAAGGGGCCGCTCTTCGGTTGCGGCTTGCTCTGCCGGGGGGGCAAGCACCTCTTGCTCGGGCCGCTTCGCGGACGCTGTCGTCTCGGGCTCGACGGGGTCCGTGCTGCTTTCGGGGCTGGGGGGAGCTGCTGCGGCGGACTGCTCTAGCCGTTCGCGCAGGAAGGCCACACGGCGTTCCAGTTGAGCCCGCTGCGGGGTGTCGGGGTTGCGGGCAAGGTATTCCTCGAGGGCATGCACCGCGTTCACCAGGTTCCCGTTGAGCTCGTAGGCACGTGACAGGTTGAGAAGAAGCCCGGTCGCTGTGCAATCTCGACGGTAAGCGTCCTGCCAATACGTGATGGCACGCTCGTACTCGGCTTCGTCGAAGGAGACTCTGCCGGCTTGGAATGCACCTTTGGCAGCGGCGACGTCGGCTTCCGTTGGTGTGCGCGTGCACGGCGGGTAGCTCTCCTCCTGCGCGTGGCCTACGGCCGGCAAAACGCAACAGGCGGCGAGCACCAACGAACCGATTCTACTTGCATTCATCGAGGTTCCCTCATCGCGTACACGAACCGGCCCTAGCATAGAAGGAACCGGCGGCGGGCCACAAATTCCTTTCGATGTAGGGAAGAGACCGAGAAAGGGGGTGTCGGCTATTTGGCCGGCGGCTGGTAGCCATCAGGGACGGTGGAGGGTTGTGCGGTGCTGCAATTCGCGTTCAATGTTGGGTGTCCGTGACGAACCTCAGAAGGCATTCCTTCCGCCACCTGGCCTGCTGGCTCAGCGTGCTTGTCACCCTCGTCTTGGGGCTGCTCGCAGCGCCAGGAATGGCAGCTCCAAGCACGTCGGGCCGCATAGAGGCGATCAAGACACGAATGGAGAAGGGACAGTCGCTCTTTCTTGCGGGGAAGTACCGAGAAGCCGCCGTCGTTTTCGAGGAAGGTTTCGAGCACTTTCCGTACTCCGCGTTTCTCTTCAACGCGGGAGTCAGCTATGAGAAGGCTGGAGTCGACGACCTGGCCTTGCAGCGCTTCCAGGGGTATCTGGACGTGGATCCCCAGGCCCCCGACGCGGAGTCGGTCAAGCGCCGAATCGAAGGAATCGAGCGACGCAGCCGTGAGCAGGCAGCGCCTCGCGAGCCTGGCAGCCCGCGGACGGAAGAAGCGCTAGAGGGGGCGGTGATGAAGTCGCTCGTGCTTGTGGAGACCGAGCCATTGGGCGCGCCGGTGGAGGTGCACGCACGCAAGGACCCCGGAGCGCGTACGTTCCGCGTCGGCAAGGAGAATCCCGGCTGGCAGCTCGTGACCCGGGGACGGTCGCCCCTTAGCGTGACGTTGGCGGTCGGCCGCTACCACGTCGTTGTGGAGGCGTTCGAGGATTTCAACGTCAGCGAAGCCGATATCGACGTATCCCCGGGACACGTGCATCACTTCAAGGCGAATCTGTCCCAGGGCGAGTTCATGGGCTTCCTGCGTGTCTCCACGAATGTGGAGGGGGCCTACGTGTACCTGGACCACGGCGCCCGTGGTCGAGCCTTCTGGGGCCGAGCTCCGCATGGTGAGCTCGTGTCGCCTGGGCCCGTCGGTGTGTGGGTAGAAGCTCCAGGTTACGAGTCGAAGCACAGACGGATCAAGCTCGAGCGGGGAGAGTCTCGGGAGCTCAAGCTCGAGCTGAAAAGGGTGAGCTATGGCTATCTGCGAGTTACAGCGAACTCTTCGACGGCTGAGGTGTACGTCGATGGCGTGAGTGCTGGCCGTTGGCAGCGGGGCTCCGCCCCCGTTGAGCTCCGCGTCTCCGCTGGTACCCACCTGCTGCGTGTGGAAGCCGACGGCAGAAAGGCGTTCGACGGCTTCGTGGAAGTGCCCGCGGGTCAGGTTCAGGGCGTGCACGCCATCATGCAACAGACGTATCCGCGCGCGGCAGCCTGGACGCAAGCCGTGATTGGCGCCGCCGTACTCGGGGGTGCCGCGTACCTGGGCGTGGAATCGAATCAGCTGCATGAGGAGCTTCGGCGTGACTCCCGCAGAGGCACGACCGACGCAGAAGACAGCCGCATCGCACGTGGACGTTGGTTTGCCATTGCGGCCGACGTGGGCTTCGTGTTGGGAGGGAGCCTTGCCTTGCTCTCCACCTACAACTTCATCCGGGATCCGTTTCCCGAGTCGCGCATCGAGGCGGCTGCTGCGGAGGAGTTCGATGATCCTCGCCGGGAGGGGAGCCCCGCACCAGAGGCCGCGGCGCGAAAACCTGGAGCATCAAGGGCCACCGTGCGTGTCGCGCCGGTGGCTTACGGGGAGAGTCTTGGGCTGAGCATTGGAGGAGAATTCTAGTGGGCCGCCTCAAGCCACTACTCTGGACGGGCCTGGCCCTGGCCCCGCTCGCCGCGTGCTCGTGGCAGCGATTCGACGACTTCGAGGCGTCGCCGCCGGTCATCCTCGTGGACGGCCCGCGCGCCACACGCGGGTTCGGCGATTCGCTCACGGTTACGACTGAATCGGGGCGTTCGATCTTGCTGGTGGGCAGCGACGCGGAAGGAGTCGGGATCCCCTTCGACGTGGCGGCTCCAGAGGGCGCCAACGTCATCGCGGAGGCGACCTGGCTATGCAGCGACCCGGAGGAGTGCTGGTTGGCTCGGACGCCCGCGGGCGCTTCGCGGCTTCCTGGTCTGGACGGCGCGTCCCCCGGCGGGCTCCCATGCTTCATTGCGGGCGTCGGAGGTGCTGAGGATGGCTCCTTGGTGCTCAAGGCTTGGTGCGACGATGGCACGTGGCATGGTCTGTCCTTGCCGGATGAAGCGGCAGGTACCTGGGGTGACGCCGCACGTCCAGTCTCCGAGCTCGCCCTACGGCTTGCCGCCGCGCGCTCAGGCGGGGCCATTCTCGCCGCCATGCCGGAGGAGGGGAGCGTCTGGGCGTACCTCGAATCCCCGACCGAGCCGCGCTCACTTCCAACGCCCGAGAGCGAGGATAGCGGGTGGGGGGGCAGCCTCGCTGTCCTGAGCATTGCCGACGAACAGCTGTTCGTGGTGGGGAGCTCTTCCACTGGCTGGTTGCGGATCTATCGCACGTCCACGGAAGGTTCCGACGGGTTCCTCCTGCGGCAGGTGGGGTGCATTGGGGACGAAGATGGCTCCAGCGGCGCGATTGTTACCGGTCTCTTCGACGACGATGAGGACGAAGACCTGGCTGTCGAGAGGAACGGCGAGGTACGAATCTATGGTGGCGCGGATCTGTGGACGCTGGCAGAGGCAGCGAGCGACGACTGCGAGCCGGGGACTGACAAGGGAGAGGTGCTTGCCACGATCGCCTGCGATACCGAGGGATTCGACGGCCTATCCGGGTGTCGAGACGGCCGCTTCGCCGAGGCGATCGCGGCGGCGGACTTCAATCATGATGGCAGGTTCGAGCTCGCTGTCGCCGCTCCGGGTGTGACGGTGCGGGGTAAGGCCGGGGCTGGAGCCATCTTCGTCTACGACATGGAAGACCCGCAGCGCGCCGCGGCGGTGCATTTCCTGGCGTCGCCAGCGCGTAACGACAGCCTTGGCGCGGCCCTAGCAGTGTCGCCGGTCGGTGGTGCGGCCGTCGTGGCGGCGTCCGTCCCTGGGCGCGGACAGGTCGCGCTCTTCTATTGTTCGCAGCTCACTCCCGATGACAGCCGTTTTCGGCGTTGTCGGTGACTCCAACCCTCGGAAGGAAGCGGAAGACATGATGCTCCCGGAGCGGAAGCAGATCCTGGTTGTCGATGACGAACCCAATCTCCGACGCGTCTTGAGCGCACAGCTCGCGCGGGATGGCTACGACGTGCACGAGGCAGAGGACGGAGCCCGCGCTCTCGAGATCCTCGCAGAGGATCACATCGACCTGGTGATCACGGACCTCCGGATGCCGAGGATCGATGGCATGGAGCTCCTTCGCCGCACCATGAAGATGGACGACGAACTCCCGGTGATCATGCTCACGGCGCACGGCACCGTGGACAACGCCGTCGAGGCGCTCAAGACCGGTGCGTTCGATTACATCACGAAGCCCTTCGATCAATCGGAGGTGCGGACCATTGTCCGCAAGGCGCTGCGGACGCGAGATCTTGCCTCGGTCGAGGCCAGCAGGGATCACACCGCCACGACGGATGACTCCGAGCACCGATTCGGGATCATCGGAAGCAGCGCTGGGATCCGGGAAGTCTATGCAGTAATCGACCGGGTTGCCGACACGCCCACGACGGTGCTCATCACCGGCGAGAGCGGGACGGGGAAGGAGCTGGTTGCGCGCGCCCTACATGAGAACTCATCACGTGCTGGCCGTCCATTCATCAAGGTCAACTGTGCCGCAATTCCTCGGGATCTGATGGAAAGTGAGCTCTTCGGCTACGAGCGTGGAGCATTCACTGGGGCGGTTGGCTCCAAGCCTGGAAGATTTGAACTCGCGTCGGGTGGCACCCTGTTCTTGGATGAGATTGGCGCAATCCCCGTCGAGATGCAGGTGAAGCTGCTGCGCGCCATCCAGGAGAGCGAGTTCGAACGGGTCGGGGGCATCAAGACGATCCGTGTGGATGTGCGCTTGGTGGCCGCGACGAACAGCGACCTGAAGAAGGAGATCGAGTCTGGCTCTTTTAGGGAGGACCTCTACTACCGCTTGAATGTGGTGCCCATCCGCCTCCCTTCATTACGGGAACGAGCCGAAGACATCCCGAGGCTTGCTCGGCATTTCTTGGAGAAGTTCAACGCTCGCCTCTCCAAGAAGCTGCGGTGCCTGGCCCCTGATGCGCAGGCTGCCCTCGGCGCCTACCCTTGGCCGGGGAACATCCGAGAGCTGGAGAACGTGATCGAGCGCGCCGTGCTGTTCTGCGACGGCGAGGAGCTGCGCCTCGGGGATCTGCCTCCGGAGCTGAGGGAGCGCGCTGCTGGGGATTCTGGCGCGGCGAGTCCCTCCGCCGAACCAGCACAGGACACCGTGCAGAGGGAGGGTCTCAAGGAACAAGTAAAAGCGGCGATGAACCGCCTCGAGCGTGAGCTCATCGTGCGCGCGCTCAATCAGACGAGCGGGAACGTGACCCATGCCGCTCGTCTTCTGAAGATCTCCCGCAAGGGCCTGCAGCTCAAGATGAAGGAGCTCAGCCTTCGTGAGCGTGAAGAGCGCTCCGAATGACCAGGGGCCGAGCCTCGCGCGCCCGTGTCGAGGGGCCCCTGCGCTGCTTGCCAGTGAGTGCTGCAGTTGGGAGCCTGCTGTTGGGGTCTGGCGTCAGTGCGGTTGGATGCCGCACGGAGGATGGTGCCCGTGAGCTGTCGAGTCGCCCGGCGCAGGGCGACGCAGCGCCTCCGGCCGCCGTCCACTCCGCATTTCCTCTCGGCGCCGCCATCCCAGAGCCACGGCCTGGTATGGTCTGGGTCCCGAAGGGGGCGCTGGTCGCCGGCACCCCTCCCAACGCAGTGCCCAGGATCGCCAGCGAGGAGATGGGTGGGGAGCAGATCATCCTCAAGGGTTTCTACATCGACATCTACCAGTACCCGAACGAAGAGGGTGGCATTCCTCTCACGAAGGTCGACTACGAGACGGCAGGTCGGCTGTGTGAGGCTGCGGGTAAGCGTCTTTGCACAGAGCTCGAGTGGGAGCGCGCATGCAAAGGTCCTTCGAACCACATGTATGAGTATGGAGACGTCTACAACGCGGAGCGCTGCGATACCGGGAGGGCGCAGCGGCTCATGCCTGCGGGCCTACGCGTGGGTTGCCAGAGCGACTTTGGGGTGCGCGACATGCATGGCGGCGCCTGGGAATGGACGCAGAGCGAGTGGCGTCGTGGCCGAAGCTCGGGAAAAATGGTGGTGCGCGGGGGCGACGGCCGCCATGGCGACGTCGTGGGACGTTGCGCAAACGCGGCGCCACGCGCTCCGAATGCGAGAGACTTCGACCTCGGGTTCCGATGCTGCGCTGGCGAGCTGAACACGGCCGTGGTCAACGTCTCTGCGTCGGGTCTACCCGGGTTCGAGGGCAACACGAACGTGGACCAGGTGGCCGTCGGGCAGGTCCTGGACGGGCTTGGCGAACGCGACCGGCTCCAGCTGGGGCAGCCGGGAGAGTTCTCCGTGACGCGCTCGTGGACGTGGCGCCCAGTCGCGAACGAGGAGCTCTTGGTGTTCGGGGGCTGCAGCGGCATTGGCGCGGGACAGCGTTGTGGGGTCGTCATTGGTCGAGTGTTGCTGGGCCGCGTGGCTTTCGTGGCTTGGGCACCGAGTGGCGAATGGCTTCCCTCGGTTCATTCCGAGCACGCCCCGAGCTACCTTTGGCTCACTGGAGGTACCAAGGCGGGGAGTTTCCGCCGCCTGCTTAGGTACTCCTACGGGCGTGTCCAGGTCGGCCCAGAGGAAAAACCTCCGCGCGCGCCGACGCCGGCACGTCGGAAGAGTCGGCGCCGGGTTCCCTCCTCAAAGGCCGATCGCTGAGCGAAATCCTTGAAGCTCTCGGGAACCTGGGCTGAGTCGTCGTGCAGGAGCGCGCACTCCCGACGTGTGACTCACGGGCGGCAATGCCGCTCGATCCTACGATTCAGGCGGCTCTGTTCCGACGCGAGGGCGCGTAGACGGAGCTGCGCGCCCCGCAGATCTTTGTCATGATCCGCCTGGAGTGCCCCTGCCATCTTTCCGGCGGCGTCCGCCGCGTCGCTGACGATGCGCACGTACTCGGTGCGGAACGCGATGAGCGACTCATCGGCCACGCTGAGGTCAACGAGCTCTCCGCGCAATGCTTCGTAAGCAGCCTGGACGCCAGCCCAGACGTCTGGCTTCGACCCATCCCGGGTGTGCAGCTCTGCAACTCGTGCGAGTGCCGGGTTCAGTGCATGGGCCAACTGTCGGCACTGCCCAACCCTTTCGAAGTGGGAGCAGCTGGCGAGCAGTAGTCCGAATGCGGCGGCCAGCGAACAGCGAGCGACCCCCTTTCGCACCTCTGCTCGGGCAGGGCTACGCTGCCCGGGGGCACCGCTGAAGGATGCTGGCCTTGCGGTGCAGCACAGCGCAGCGCGTTGCGACCGACGCATGGCGAGCTTCGGACTCCTCTCGACTTGCACCGCTGTCCTCTAGTTCAGACTGCGAGACCCCGCAAACTCGTCGGGGTTTCCGCGGTCGCGTGGCCGACGGTGATGCTCCCCAAACTTGGCCTACCGAGTGGCTCCGGGTACATGGTGCCCGGGTATCCCGAGGAGAGTCGCCCGTTGAAAACTGCTGCTGGTTCCGAGTCCGAGCTGTTGGGGCTGCGCAAGCTGGCCGAGGAACTTGCCAGACAGCGTGGCGAGAGGCCGACCACGGCGCACCTGCTGTGCGCTATTGCGTCGCGCCCTGGTGTTGCGGCCGGGCTGCTCGAGGATCGCAAGTTGTCGGTAGAAGCGCTCTTGCGTGGTGCTCGGACTGCCGGTGAAGAGCCGGGCGATGCGCTTACCAAGACCATGCATCGCGCCGGAATGATTGCGCGGCATATGGGGGCATCAGAGCCGGCCGCCATCCATCTCCTCGTTGCATTGCTCAGCGAGCCGAATACAGCGGCCCGTCGGACGCTCGACCAGCATGGGGTCGACGCGGCGCGGCTCCGCTCGACTGCCCGCAGCATCGGCATGGGATGGCCTTTGCGTCGGCACGTCCCCGCCGCAGCGCCTCAGACGCGGGCGGCTGGTGTGGGAACGGGATCCCCTTCGAGGGTGGGGACGAGACGTGTCCCAACGGGGGTCACGATTCCACTATTCCCGCCCGCCAAGGCTCCGCAGGCGCAGCGTAAGTCAGAATCGAGAGCCGGGCGCGGCGCCGGAGCCGCCTGCGATGGGGCCACCGGTTCCAGCGCGCCCGGCGAACGCAGCGCGGCGCCTGTCCTGCCCAGCAAGCGGCGTGTTCCGAGCGCAGAGGATGGTCGCCACCGGCGCAAGGCGCACCCCGAGCTCGCCCGCTACCGGTTGGATCCGCGCAAATTTCCGACCCTCTCCAAGCTCGGGGTCAATCTGACCCTTGCGGCTGCTGCCGGAGAGGTCGAGCCGGTCGTGGGGCGGCAGCTCGAGATCGAACAGGCCCTGGACGTCCTCGCCAAGCGTGAGGGGAATAACCCCTGCCTGGTTGGGGCCGCTGGCGTAGGAAAGACGAGCGTAGTGCGCGGTATGGCGCTGCGTATCGCGACGGGGGAGGGCGTCGCCACCCTCGACGACCGCATCATCATCGAAGTCCCCATCGCTGAGCTGGTCGCCGGGACCGGTGTGCGCGGGGCATTGGCACAACGCATCGCCGTCCTGCACAAGGAGGTTCAGGCGGCTGCCGGACGTGTGGTGCTGTTCTTCGACGAGATCCACCAGTTGTTCGCCAGCGAGACGATGGAGGAGGCTGGGGCGGAGCTCAAGGTAGCAATGGCTCGCGGAGAGCTGCCGTGCATCGGCGCCACGACCCACCAGGAGTACCGCGCGCGCATCGAGACGGACCCCGCGATAGGACGCCGTTTCACTGTCGTGGAAGTGCCCGAGCCCAGCCGTGAGGACGCGTTTCTAGTTGCCGAGTCCGTCTCACGACGTCTTGGTGTTTACCACGGGGTCGGCTATGAGCAGGATGCCATCGCGCTCGCCATTGGGTGGACCGTTCGCTATCTCCCCGGACAGGCATTGCCCGACAAGGCCATTTCCGTTCTGGATCTCGCTGGAGCCAGGAGTAGACGTCGGAGGCGGGCCGTCGTAGACGCCGAGGCTGTCGCCGAGGTCGTTGCGGAGCGCGCTGACATGCCCATCGAGCGGCTCCTGGAGACCGACTCCGCACGCTTGCTGGAGTTCGAGCACACGCTGGCGGAGCGCGTCGTCGGTCACGGTTCGCAGGTAGCGACGATTGCAAGGATCCTGCGCCGCAGCGCCGCGGGACTCGGGAGCAATCGTCCCATCGGTACGTTCCTCCTGCTCGGGCCGACCGGCGTCGGCAAGACGGAGACGGCCAAAGCCATTGCCGAAGTCCTGTTTCATTGCGAGTCGGCGATGACTCGCGTGGACCTTTCCGAGTACTCCGAGGCACACTCCGTGGCCCGCCTCATCGGTGCGCCACCCGGCTACGTGGGGCATGATGCGGGCGGCTACCTTACCGAGGCGGTGCGCCGCCGCCCGTACCAGGTCATCCTGTTGGATGAGGTCGAGAAGGCACATTCCGAGGTGCTCATGAGCTTTCTTCCTCTTTTCGATGAAGGTCGCCTCACGGACGGAAAGGGACGCACCGTCGACTTCACGAACACAGTCATCCTGATGACATCGAACATTGGCTCCGATATCGTGTCCACTGCGAGCAAACGTCGTGTCGGCTTTGGCGCGCGAACGGGTAGCGTCGCTGCCGCCGACAAGCTGGTCGTCGAGGCCGCCCGCGCCAGGCTCGCACCGGAGCTGTACAACCGCATCGACGAGGTGCTCGTGTTCGCGCCGCTCGGTCGCGAGGAAGTGCGGGAGATTGCGCGCCGGCTCGTGGCTAGCCTCGGAAGTGCTCTGCTCCAGCGCAAGGGTATTGCGCTCGATATCGACGCGCAGGCCATCGAGCACCTGCTCGACACGGGGGGCTTCGAGCCGAGCCTGGGGGCGCGCCCGATGAAGCGCGCCCTGGCACGTCACATCGAGGCTCCGCTTGCAGAGAAGATCCTCCGGGGGGAGCTCGAGCGCGGGGACCTGGCGCTCATTTCCGTGGAAGGCGAGCGGCTCGGGATCGACATCGTCTCAGGTGGCGCCACCCGTACTTGCTGATTCCGCAGGCCGCGGGCCGCGGGCTGCTTCAGCAGTGGCGACCTGATCCAAGGAGCGCTCGGCGGTACCGTTCGCGCCGTACGTCGTCTTTGAGGACGTCGTAGGCTTCGTCCACGACCTCCAGGATGAGCTCGAGGTCTTCGTGAAGATCGGCCGTGCGGGCGGTGAGGAGGATGCTGGGTTGGAAATCCCGCCGCAGGTCCAGGTATGCGCGACGAATCTCGTACCCCGTGGCATTGGCGCCGACGCCGAGCAGGCTGAAGTAGTCCCCCTCGTCCACCAAGCTGCGGCGCCGCGCTATCCGGGCCCTAATGGCGTCGTCGTCGAGCACGTCGCCGGTGCTGTCCATCCGTGGCGGAGGGGGCGAAGAACTGGCGGTCTTCCGTGAGATGTCCAAGACGCCGAGCTCCCGCAGCGCGTAGAGAACCGATGCAAAGTCGCGGCTCCCGCTACGGCTGACGGTGGTGCCCACGGTCTCGCCTCGTCCCTTCACGATCAGCTCCCGCTGCTCTGCCTCGAGCCCGCATTCGTCCAGGAGCTCGAGCTCTTCGACGGGGCCAAGCCTGGCTTCTGGTCCTAGGATCCGCTGCAAGGCGAGCTCGGGAGCGATGGCGCGTCGCGCGATCTCTACGAATACCTCCGCTCCTGGGGACCCTCCGAAGACGTCGGGTTCTGCGGCCAGCCGCGCGGCGAGGTTACGCTCCAAACTGGCGCCACCACGTTCGATCTGCATGCATCTTCCAAGGAGCCATTCGGCGTGGGTTCGCAGCACTGGCCAGAGTTCTTCCTGACGCAGGTGCCCATGCGCAATCAGCGCTGCACCAGCATGGCGGCCGAACTGAGGCAGCTTGCGGCCCAGCGCGACAGCATCATGCGAGATGTGTCCTCGATGCACCAAGAAGGCCACTAGGGATTCGCCGTCGACCCCCGAAGCAACGATCACGAAATCACCATCCCTGAAGACCACCCGGCGGATCCCTGCAGGGTCTTCCAGCGCGAGGGCGCCGGTGAATCGGTTCCGGATCGCCTGAGCGAGACCCCGCACGGCGTCGCCTTGCCCCATCGCTTCCGGGATCTTGGGCGTGTGTAACTGGGAAGAAGGTCTTCCTCCTCCAGAGCTCGATGGAGCCAGGGATCCTGAGGCGCCTTCAGGTTCCCGCTGGGTGCCCACCCCGGTGGCGAGCGGGGCGAAGCTACGTTTTGGGTGATGGGAACCGCTGCTCGAGGCGGGCATGACGTGGACGTCGGCGCCTCGTGCAGGGGCTTGGGGTGAGCGTGAAGGGTTTCCGTGAGCGAGGTCGATGTCCAGCCGAAGCGAGCGCGCGGGGCTGCTGTGTGGAATCGTGACGGCCTCCGCGTTGCTGCCCCGGTGGCTGGCGCGCGGCGGAAGGGTGATCGCGGTGCTGGAGCGCAGCGGCGGCGGCGTGGGTGTGGCGTCCTCTGCGCTTGAGTGTATCTCCGAATCGGACGCAAGTGCTGGAATCGGCGACGGCAGCTGCGGTACGGCGCGCCCGTCCACCGCGGGAGATCCCCTCCGCTGCTGTACGCGCGGTGTTGGCGTCGGCGGCTCGGTACCAGTTTGCGGGATACTGCTGGCGGCTCCCGTGCCGGAGGCGTCGGAGGCGCCGGAGGCGGACTGCGGCGGCAGAGCGACCTCGGAGTTGTGAGTGCCCATGCTGGTTCCGGTTCGCCCAGCCTCGGTGCTGGCGCGAGCCTCCCAAAGGGCAGGTTCCTGTTCAGCTGCCTCGTCCTCCAGTTCCAGCGGTTCGGCAAGGGATGACAAGATCTCTGGTGAGAGGATTGCATTCCCCACCTCCTCCAGCTTGGCGGGAGCTGGCCGTGGACGGCTGGGGACTGGGGTCACGTGCTTCACTCGCGCCTCCGCCTCTTGCAACAGGCTGGTCAGCTCGGGACTCGGCCCAATCAGTGTCCCTTCCAGCACCCATCCGCCACCACCGACCTCGCCGTCGGCAGGAGGGACCGGCGACAAGCTCAGAGGGGCAGGCTCCACGCTGGGAGCTCCGAAGGCTTCGCCAGCATGACTCAACGGGATGCTCGACGGTCCTGCAGCGCCTGCTGGAAGCGAATCGGCAACGCCAGGAATCGACGAGATTGGGGATCGAGAAGGACTTCCCCCCGCACCCGTCGAACTGGGCGGGCCCGAGACACCCGAAGGATGCCCATTCCGCGGGGCAGGGTGGCCTACCAGCAGCTCGATCCTCTCGAGAACGCCCGCGGTGTCGAGCGGCCTCGGGAAGAAAGCGCTTCCCTCGTAGAACTCCGCGTCAGAATCCGTCCTAAGGGTGCACCCCGGTTCGCCGACGAACAGCACGTGGATGGTGCGGCTGCCTGGGATGTCGCGCACCTGCTGCGCTGCCGCCAACGCCGAGGGCGCGTCCACGTTGACAATGATTGCCGCCGGCTTCTGCACCTCGACCCGGCTCGTGAGCAGTGTCAGCGGAACTCGGAACACGTCGTATCCGGCCCCTACTAAAGCTTGGGCGAGCGCCACCCCTTCTGCTGTGTTGTCGCAGATGAACAGGGGGGCAGTCACTCCGGGCGAATCGCTCGGCTCGGAACTCGGGATTGGTGGCACAGCGTGGGGTCCCGGCCAGTGTACCCGTCATGCCCGGGATGGGGCTAGTTGGGGTCGGTGGTTTCTTTGCCGTTTCGGGTGTTTGGCTCCCGCTGGCTGAATAGGCTACCGACACGTTGCCCGGCGAGTGGCCATAGCGGAGCGCTCACGACGGACGCCGTGATGAAAATGACCAAGAACCACTCTCCGCCCGTCAGTCCGAGCATGCGCGCCAGCCTAGCACGCGCCGACGGGGGGGAGGGCTGGCCGTCGAAACAACTCGCGGCGGAATTTCGAATGCGCGAGCGCTCGTGGGCCGTCATGCCCGATGCCGACGCCTGCTACATTTCCCTGGCGCGCCCGGCGTGAAAGCGCTTTAAGCGGTTGTGGCCTCGGAAGCACTACAGGTCGTCATTGGGCTTGGGGCAAACATTGGGCGGCCGCAGGTTCAATTGGAGCGTGCGGTTCTGGCCCTTGCGGGGGTGGGTCTTGTCGACGGCGTTTCGGGGCTCTATCGGTCCTCTGCTATCGGGGGGCCGGCCCAGCCCGACTTTCTGAATGCTGCGGTTCTGGTACGCACCGACCGAAGCCTATCTGACTTGCTCATCGCGTTGCTGGCGATGGAGCGGCTGGCGGGTCGCGAGCGGCGCGAGCGATGGGGACCGCGACCGCTCGATCTGGATATCCTTTGGGCACAGGGTATGCGGCTGAGAAGCGTTCGGCTCGAGGTCCCTCACCCGAGGCTCCTCGAGCGCGCCTTTGCCCTGCTTCCGCTCATCGAAGTGGCTCCGCATGCAGTCGACCCATGGAGCGGCACCCCGTATTCCGACTGCATCTCCCCCTCGGTGGTGCGGCAGGAGTGTCGATGTGTTGCCGGTTGGATGGCCGGTATCTGGGTCCCCGCCGTCTCCGGTTGCTCGCACCGTCGCGGCCCGCTTCCGGGGGAGGCGTTGAGAGGATAGCCGGATCCAGCTACACGCGAACCCCGTGTGGACAGGGCCGTGCCAACCGTGTTACGTGCCGGCCCGGCCCTCGTCGTGCCGTCGGCACCCGGGCCCTTCCTCGACTACCTGACACCGCCGGACAAGGAGCACCGTGACCGTGGCTTGGAACGTTGCCGCAGCGAGCATCGGTTCGACGTTTGGCGCCGCCATGAGCGGCGGAGCAATCAATCTGGATCTCGATCGCACGGTGCTGCTTCAGATGCTGCTGTTCGGGGGACTGATCGTGCTGCTGAAGCCGCTCCTGTTCGATCCCGTTCTGAAGGTGTTCGAGGAGCGCGAGCGACGCACCGAGGGTGCTCGCGAGGAGGCGAGACGTCTGCAGGAAAGGGCTGGCGAGTTGTTGCGCCAGTACGAGCGCGAGATGGAGCGTGTTCAGCAGGCGGCGAATGAGGAGCGGGACAAGCTCCGTGCCGAGACAACGCGTTTGGAGGCGCAGATTTTGTCCGAAGCGCGGGAGGCAACCTCCAAGATTGTCGAGGACGGGCGTGCTGGCATCGCGCGGGAGTTGACGGCGATGCAGTCGAAGCTCCATGACCAGGCGTCTGATATGGCTGGTGCGCTTGCTTCCCGGGTCTTGGGCCACGAGGTTCCTCGATGATGAGTTGGCGTGCAGTCGTTCGGAACTGTGCAACGGTTCTCGTCCTCGTTGCGCTTTGGCCAAAGCTCGCTGGTGCCCAACGGCTAGCCATGGAGCGAGCGCCCGCGGGGCAGCAGCACGGGGCCCACGCCGAACCGCAGGATGGTGCTGGCACCCTGCGCGATGAGCACGGTCTTGCAGCGATGCATGGCGACGGACCAGGAGTGCCTGGTCACGAGGCGGACGCGGAGCATGCCGACCACGGCCACATCCCGTCGTTCTCGGACATCAACTGGTACTACGGGGTACTGGGGGAGCGTGAAGGCGTCGAGCCATCGCTTCTCTACCGCCCCATGGGGATGCCCGTCCCTCTCGCTGCTCTCCTGCTCAACTCAGGAATCGTGTTTGGGCTCCTCTATTTCGCCATGCGCGGTCCCGTCGCTTCAGGTCTGAGGAAGCGCAAGGCGGGGATCATGCAGGGAATGGATGATGCGTCCCGAATGAAGGACGAGGCCGAGGGGCAGCTCGCTGAGTACGAGGGCAAGCTGGCGAGCATCGACCAAGCGATTGCTACAATGCGCCAAGAGATGCGCGAGGCGGCGGAAGCCGAGCGTCGTCGTGTGCTCGCCGAAGCGGCGGAGCGCCGAGCCAGGCTCGAGCGAGAGGCCAGGCGCTTGGTGGAGCAGGAGCGCCACGCCGCTCGCGAGACGCTCCAGAGGGACATGGTGCGGGCTGCGGTTGCTGCTGCTTCCAAGCAGCTCGAGAGTGGTGTTACACCGGGAGACCAGCAGCAGCTCGTCGAGGAGTATCTCAGCAATCTCTCGGCGCGCACCTCCGTGCGGCTGGGAGGTGGAGCATGAGCCACGCCATGGTGGCGGATCGCTACGCGCGCGCACTCCTGGAGCTCGGCCTCGAGTCGCAGCAGCTCGAGGCGCTGGCTCGGCAGGTAGCTGCTGTTGCAGATGCCTATTCGGGCAGCGTCGACCTGCGGCGCGTGACCGAGGATCCCGTAGTTAGCGCCGTCGATCGAGACTCAGTACTACGTCAAGTTGCAGATCGGCTGGGTGCTGGCGAGTGGACGAGGAACGCAGTGCTGCTTCTAGCGGCGCGCCGCAAGCTGCGCATCTTGCCCGAGCTCGCGCGGCGGTTGAGCGCAATGGTCGACGAACACGCGGGCGTCACCCGAGCGGTGGTCACGAGCGCTCTACCGCTGACAGAAGCACAGTACGCGCAGATTGCCGAGCAACTCGCTCGGATAACCCGCCGGCACGTCATCATCGAGCGGCAGCAAGATCCTTCACTGATCGCAGGCGTCGTGACGCGCCTTGGCGACGACGTCATTGACGGCAGTCTGCGCGGCCGCCTAAAAAAGCTCGAACAACAGCTTCTACACGACTAATTCGCTGCGTAGCAGTGCGTTGAACCCACTAGAGAGACGATCATGCAGCTGAGCGCCGACGAGATCTCCCAAATCATCAAGCAGCAGATCAAGGACTTCGACCGTGCTGCCCAGGTCGTGCAGACCGGCACGGTCCTCACCAGCGGCGACGGGATCGCCCGCGTCTACGGCCTGCACGGTGTAATGGCCGGCGAGCTCGTCGAGTTCCCCGGTGAGCTCTACGGTTTGGTCCTCAACCTGGAGCAGGACAACGTCGGCGTGGCCGTCCTGGGTGAGTCCACGGGTGTTCGCGAGGGTGACCCCGTCAAGCGCACGGGCCGCATTGCCGACGTTCCCGTCGGGGACGCGGTGATCGGTCGAGTCGTCAACGCGCTGGGGCAGCCCATTGACGGCAAGGGGCCCATCGTCACCCAGCAGCGGCGGCAGATTGAAGTCAAGGCCCCCGGGATCATCGGCAGACAGCCCGTCAAGCAGCCCCTGCAGACGGGGATCAAGGCTATCGATTCGATGATTCCGATCGGGCGCGGCCAGCGGGAGCTCATCATCGGCGACCGCCAGACCGGCAAGACCGCGATCGCCGTCGATACAATCCTTAATCAGAAGGGAACTGGGGTCTACTGTATCTATGTGGCGATAGGCCAGAAGGCATCCACCGTCGCGACTCTGGTGGATCGGCTGAGCCACTACGGCGCAATGGAGTACACGACGGTCGTCGTCGCCACGGCCACCGAATCGGCACCACTGCAGTTTCTGGCGCCGTACACGGGCGCCACGATCGGCGAGTCGTTCCGCGATACGGGGCGCCACGCCGTCTGCTTCTACGATGACCTCTCGAAGCAAGCAGTGGCATATAGGCAGCTGTCCCTACTCCTCAGGCGCCCGCCGGGCCGCGAAGCCTACCCGGGGGACGTGTTCTACGTACACTCCCGCTTGCTGGAGCGGGCCGCCAAGATGGCGGATCGCTGGTTCGTGGTCCGCCAGGGCACCGAGGTGCCCGCCGGAGACGCTCGCTTCCGCGGGGTAGATGGCGAGGTCCACTTCGGGGACGAGGGGCGCGAGGCGGCGGACAAAGCCGCGGCAGAGAAAGGGCCCGGTCACGAGGTGAAGCGCGACCCGCACTCAGGCGGTTCGCTCACCGCTTTGCCGATCATCGAAACCCAAGCGGGGGATGTGTCGGCCTACATTCCTACCAACGTCATCTCGATTACGGACGGTCAAATCTTCCTCGAGAGCGACCTCTTCTACTCTGGCGTGCGACCCGCCATCAATGTCGGGATCTCGGTCAGTCGAGTAGGGGGCAGCGCGCAAGTGAAGACGATGCGCAAGCTCTCGGGAACGCTGCGCATCGATCTCGCGCAGTACCGCGAAATGGCAGCGTTCTCACAGTTCGCGAGCGATCTCGACGCAGCGACCCGCGCGCAGCTCGAGCGCGGCAAGCGGCTCACCGAGCTGCTCAAGCAGGACCAGTTCGTGCCGCTCCCCGTCGAGAAGCAGATCCTGACCATATTCGCCGGTACTCAGGGAATGGTCGACAAGCTCCCCGTCTCGTCCCTGCGCCGGTTCGAGCAGGAGCTCGTCAAGCACGTGGAAGAGAAGCATCCGGCGCTGCTGTCACTGATCAGGGAGAAGGGGGAGCTCACTGACGAGGTGAGGCAGCGACTGACAGATGTGATCAAGCCGTTCGCGGAGAAGTTTGCGGCGACCGTCTGAGCGCCGTTGTCCCGTCTACCACCAGAAGCACAGGTCCCGTGGCGAATCAGAAGGAAATCCGCAAGCGAATCGCGAGCGTGAAGTCGACACAGAAGATCACGCGGGCGATGAAGATGGTCGCCGGAGCGCGGCTCAATCGCGCGCAGCAGCGCATTGTCGCGCTTCGTCCCTATGCACAGAGAACCGGAGCCGTTCTCTCGGAGGTCACAGCATCCGCGAGGGCTCGCCTCGAGCACGGTGGATCGTTCGGGGATGATGACCATCCGCTGCTGGCACAACGCGAGCAGCGAACCGTACTCTTGCTCGTCATTACCAGTGACCGCGGTTTGTGCGGGGCGTTCAATGCGAACATCACGCGTCGTGCCTTGCAGCTGTGGAAGGACGCTGAGGCAAACGGGCAATCCGTAAAGATGGCCATCATTGGCCGCAAGGGCAGGGACTACTTTCGTCGCAGAAGTGCACCCATCTTTCATGTCTTCGATGGGGTGTGGGACTCGCTCGACTATGCCCAAGCGCGTAGGGTAGCTCAGACGGTGCTGGCACCGTACCTGTCAGGCGAGGTCGACGCAGTCTACCTCGTCTACAACGAGTTCAAGAGTGCGATGACGCAGCGGGTGGTCAAGGAGGCGCTCTTCCCGCTCGCAGAGGACAGCGACGAGTCTACGCAGCGAAGTGAAGCCGCGGAGCGAGAGTTCATCTTCGAACCGAACAAGGAGGCTGTTCTCGAGCGCTTGGTTCCGATGTACATTGAGGTGACGCTCATGCGTGCTCTTTACGAGTCGATGGCGTCGGAGCTCGGCGCGCGCATGACGGCCATGGATTCGGCTACCAAGAATGCCGCCGAGATGATCGACAAGCTGACCCTCCAGTATAATCGCGCGCGGCAAGCAGCGATCACGAAGGAGTTGATGGAGATCATCGGCGGCGCGAATGCGCTTCAGTCGTGACGCGGCCCTGAGCTGACCGCCTCGCTCGATAGCTCAGTCGGCGAGTACCTGCTGGACCGCGGCCACCAGCCGGTCCGCGGAGAACGGCTTCCGCAGGAGATGTGTTCCATTGGGCAGCCGGGCCCTCGAGTCGAGGGACTCGTCGGCGTAGCCGGAGATGAAGAGGACACGGAGCGAACCTGAGCGTAACAGCAGCTCGGTAGCAAGCTCCGGACCACTCATGGCTGGCATCACGACGTCCGTGAGCAGCAGGGTGATTCGGTCGCGGTTCCGCGCAAATATCTGGAGCGCCTGCAGACCTCCTCGCGCTACCAAGAGCTCATAGCCCGCGCTGCTCAGCGCTTGGCGGGCAACACACGCGACATTGGCATCGTCCTCGGCGAGCAGAATCGTATGAGACTTGCTGGCTCGGGCGGTGCCGGGCCTGCAAGCTGGGAGTTCGGGTGGTGCCGGTTCCGGACGGCTGATGTCCTGGACGAGAGGGAAGTAGAGAGTGAAGGCCGTGCCCTGGCGTGGTGCGCTCTGCACGCTCAGGCACCCTCCTGCCTGCGTGACGATGCCGTAGACGGTAGCCAGCCCAAGTCCGGTGCCTTTTCCTGCATCCTTCGTGGTGAAGAATGGTTCGAAGATTCTTTGAAGTACTTCGGTGTCCATTCCCTCGCCGGAGTCCGAGACACGCAAAGCCAGATGACGCCCTGGCGCAGGGACGGTCGGCATGGTGAACTCGGTTCCGGAGAGAGTCACGGCGTCCACGCCGAGCTCGAGCATCCCTCCTTGGGGCATGGCGTCACGTGCATTGACGACGAGGTTCAGAAGGACCTGCTCGATCTGGCCCGGGTCCAGGAGCACGAACCCCGCGTGCGGGCCAGTGCGGACGCTCAGCGCGACGTCTTCGCCGACGACGCGACGCAGCATGCGCTCGGCATTGACGACCACCTCGCCCAGGTCCAGCAATCGCGGCTGCGCCGCTTGCTTCCGACTGAAAGCCAGGAGCTGCCGCGTCAGTGCTGCGGCCCGGTCGCCTGCTTCACTGATCAGTTGAGCGTAGCCCCAGCACGGGTCGTCGCTAGCCAACTCGGAAAGAAGAAAGCCACAGTTAGCAAGGATGACCGTGAGCAGGTTGTTGAAGTCATGCGCAACACCACCTGCCAGTCGTCCAATGGATTCGAGTTTTTGAGCGTGCCGCAACTGTTCTTCGAGGCGCGTGCGTTCAGCCTGAGCTCGTCGCCTCTCCGAAACGTCCCGAACGATCGAGTGCAATCGACCATCCGGATGCCTCCGGGCGCTGATCTCCACATCGAGCGTCGATCCGTCGTGTCGGACGAGCTCCCGGGTCAGTACCGCGGAGTCGCCGGGTTCGATTGTGTTGCCGGCGAGCGGATCGATACCGAGCTGAGCCATCGTCACCCCATTCGGGATTCCCTCGTCCCAGCCCAGCATCGCACAGCCAGTGGTGTTTGCCTCCTGGAGCTCGCCATCGGGCCCGGACACGAAGATTCCGTCCGAGGCAAGCTCGACGAGCGTGCGGTACCGGGCCTCGCGCTCGACGAGCGCGTCCGCGGCTCGGCGGCGCTCCGTGACGTCTTCGTAGCACCCAAAGAGCCCGATGATGCGTCCTTCGGGATCGCGCAGGGGAATCTTGGAGGTGCGCAGCCAGCGAACCTCGCCGCTTCGCAGCATAGGCTCCTCGTAGTCCACCTTGGCCTCGCCAGAGTGCATGACGGCCTCGTCATCCGCCTGGAATACGGCGGCCGACTCGTGCCACGCCACGTCGGCGTCGGTTCTCCCGACGAGCTGGTCTGGACTCTCTAGTCCTGCATCCTGAGCGAATGCCTTGTTACAGCCAAGAAAGCGCGAGGAGCGGTCCTTCCAGAACACCCGCTGTGGAATCGTATCCATCACGAGCTTGAGGGTCTGCTCGGAGGCCCGAAGAGCGTGCTCGACCTCTGCACGAGCCCGTTCGCGTTGCGCATACTCCTCGACTTCGCGCTGCAGCTGGACCAATGCCCGCCGTGCGCGCTCGAGTTCGTTGTCTTCACTGGCCATGCCCCGCCCGCAGGATAGTATTCGGGAAGGGCGAGTGTCGAGGGATCTCGGGCCAGGGATGATGGCCTGCCGCCGGGGGCTCCGGGGCCCTCAAAGGAGCTAACCGAGGGTTACCTGGACCAAGGCGGTGCTGCCTGGTTCCTGTACCCTGAGCGGCAGGCGAGGCTCGTTGGGTGTTCCGTCGACGAGGAGCTTCTTGACGCCCCGTTCGACGCCCGCCGGATTGTCGACACGAATGTCGTAGGTGGCGCCTCGGAAACGCCGAATGACTCGGAAGGATCGCCAGGCACTTGGAATGACTGGGTCTATCCGTAAGCCGTCCCAGTCCGGCCGGATCCCCAGGATGGATTGGGTTGCCGCAAAGTAGGACCACGCGGCGGTTCCCGATAGCCAAGGAAGGCGGGACGCTCCGAAGCGGCGACTCCCTCGTCCGTGCGTCGATTGGCAGTGCACGTATGGTTCTATCTGCCGGATCTCCGCCCTCGCATTGAATGCAGCAGGCATGTATGCCCGATAGAGTGCATACGCCCGGTCTCCGTGGCCCACGGCACATTCGGCCATCACCGCCCACCCCTGAGGGTGGCAGAAGATCCCACCGTTCTCCTTCATCCCGGGATTGAACAGTGTTGCTCGAATGATGTCCGTGCTCGCCTTCTTGTAGGGGGGCGTGCAGAGCAGCGCACCGTACTCGGTGACGAGGTGCTCGTGCATGGCTGACAACGCCCGTTCTGCCTGCTCCGGGGTCGCGGCGCCGCTGAGTACAGCCCAGGATTGCGAATTCAGATAGATTTTTCCTTCCTCGGAGTGCCGGGAACCGATGACGTCACCCGCCTCCGTGTATGCTCGCACGAACCACTCACCGTCCCACGCATGCCTCTGAATGGCAGCATCCAGCTCGTTCAGATGCTCGCGAGCCCACGCTGACTCGGCTTCTCGCCCCAACCGGGTGCAGATCTCCTCATAAGTTCGGAAGCCGTGACGCAACTGGAATGTGACGAACAAGCTCTCGCCGCGATAGCCGAGCCGTAGGCAGTCATTCCAATCGGCGGACAACCCACAGGGCAGGCCATGGGCGCCGCGCCTGTTCCAGTTGAACTCTAGCGCGCGCCTTAGGTGTTGGAGCACCGTGCCTTGTCCGTCGTCCGCAAACGGCAGAACCTCGTCCAGGTAGTCTAGCCTGCCCGTTTCTTTGATGTAGGCGGGAACGGTGTCGAAAAGCCACAGGCAGTCGTCTGCGCGGTATTCGTCGTCCTCGGGGGGCTTCTCACGACCTGGGTGATGTGCGAACGGCTTGACGACGGGCATCGCGCCACCGTTCGAGAGCTGCCCAGTCAACATGAGCGTGAGGCGTTCGCCGGCCTCCTCGGGAATGGCCGGCAGCACCCCGAGCAAGTCCTGGACCGTGTCCCGGTACCCGAGGCCGTCGCGTTCGCCGGAGTAGACGAGGCTTGCCGCGCGTGACCACGCGTAGGTGATCAGGCAGTTATAGGCATTCCAGACGTTGATCATGCTATCGAACTCGCTGTCCGGTGACTTCACCGTCAACGCTCCGAGTCGCTCATGCCAGTGCGCCTTCAATCGGGCGAGAGCTCCACGAGCGATCTCGACCGACGCCATTTCGTGACGTGCCGATTCCCCGGCGACGGCTCCTTTGCCAACCCCCACGAGCACGAGGAACTCTCGAGACTCGCCTGGCTGCAGCTCGAGGTCCACCTGCACCGTGCCGCAACCATTGTCACCGTGGGCGAGGGAGCCCTGACAGGCCCCGGCAAGCACCGTCGCGGGGCGCTCGAGGGAGCCATAGGTGCCCACGAACGTCTCTCGATCGGTCTCGAAACCTGTCGCGGTCGCCCCGACCAAAGCGAGGAAGCAATGCCGGCCCTGGTCTCGGTGCTGGAAGTCATCGGGGCGCTCCGGGAGATGCGGACACATCGCGTGGCTGATCACCCCATCCTCGAACCCGCAGTCAACGATGTACTGTGAGTACTGAAGATTGAAGGTGTCGTGCCATCCGTGCCACTCGCTGGAGAACTCGACATAGGTGAACGCACGCAGGCTGCGCGGGCGCGAACCCGCGTTCTTCACCCTGAGCAGCCATACCTCGTAAGCGGCCCCGAGGGGCACGAAGTAGGTCGCCTCCGTCTCGATCTCGGAATAGGCAGACGTGATGATCGTGTAAGCGGTGCCGTGACGGCACGTGCTCTGATACTCGTTCAGCGGCTTGCCGACGGGCTGCCACGACCCTGACCAGAAGTCGCCAGTCTCTTGGTCCCGAAGGTAGAGATAGCGGCCCGGTTGATCGATCGGGATCGAATTGAACCGAATCCGAGTGAACCGTCCTTGCGCGGCAGACTTGTAGAAGCTGTAGCCGCCAGCGTTGTTGGTGATGATTGCGCCGTACTCGGTGGTACCCAGGTAGTTGGACCAAGAGCGAGGCGTGTCCGGACGCGTGATGACGTATTCGCGGGCTTCGTCGTCGAAGTAGCCGTACTGCACGTTGAATTCTCCTGAGGGGCGCACAATACATGCTTCGCCAGCGGGAGCCACCGCTTCCGACTGCCCGGTTCCGGGGGCGCAGGTCCTGAGGCAGGAAGGCCACGATTGGATGCCATCGAGGTGCAGGCGCCGGGTGGTCGGTCGAGCGTCGATTAGTTCCGCTCGAGCTGGGATCTTTGTTACATGGGAGGCTCTGTCCGCCCTCCGCTGTCGAAACTATCTCGACGCTCGCTGGCGCGCTGCAATCATCGAGGCAACCATGTGTGGAATCGTTGGCTATGTTGGACCCCGTTCGGCGGCCCCTATCCTGCTCGACGGGCTGAAGAAGCTCGAATACCGCGGGTACGACTCGGCAGGGATGGTCGTCCACGACGGTACACGTTTCGGTCTCGTTCGCACCCTCGGCAAGTTGGAGAACCTGGAGCGCGCGCTGAGGGAACGAGCTCTGCCGGGTAGCTTGGGTATCGGTCACACTCGGTGGGCCACCCACGGCAGGCCGAGCGAAGCAAACGCGCATCCGCACGTCGTCGGCGATATTGCGGTCGTCCATAACGGCATCATCGAGAACCACGTCACGCTGAAGCAACGGTTGGTCGCGGATGGCGCAGAGTTCAAGAGCGACACGGATTCGGAGATTTTTGCGCACCTCGTGGCGAGGGCAACGAGAGTCCATCCCCGCCTTCTCGACGCCGTGCGCGAGGCGCTGAGGGTTGTCGAGGGGGCTTACGCCTTGGCGGTCGTCACTGAGCGTGAGCCAGGGAAGATCGTGATCGCGAAGAACGCATCTCCACTGGTTGTGGGGCTTGGAGACGGCGAGGTGCTTTGCGGCAGCGACATCCCGGCACTGCTGGCCTCGACGAGGTCGATGGTCTTCCTGGAAGACGGTGAGCTCGCGGAGCTCGACCGCGATGGGTGTCGTCTCGAAACGATGGACGGTGCGCGGGTGGACCGGAAACCGAAACGCATCGATTGGAGCCCGATGCAGGCCGAGAAGGCGGGTTTCAAGCATTTCATGCTCAAGGAAATATTCGAGCAGCCCCGCGCTGTCGAAGACACGGTCCGGGGGCGAGTAGTTCTGGAATCGGGCGATCTCGTCGACGCCGAGCTCGGGATGAGCCCGGAGATCGCAAGGGCGATCGATCGTGTGGTGCTCGTAGCTTGCGGCACGAGCTATCACGCATCCCTCTGCGGCCGCTATTGGATTGAGCAGATTGCGCGCCTGCCAGCTCACGCCGAGCTGGGAAGTGAGGTGCGCTATCGTGACCCCGTGTTCACTGATCGCGATTTGGTGGTGGCCGTCAGTCAATCAGGGGAGACGGCCGACACCCTGGCAGCCATCAGAGCCGCGAAGGACGCTGGCGCAAGAGTTCTTGCCGTATGCAATGTCCTGGATAGTGCGATCCCCAGGGCCTCGGACGGCGCCCTGTACACGCATGCCGGTCCTGAGATCGGCGTCGCATCGACGAAGTGTTTCACGACGCAGCAAGTCGCCCTACTGCTGCTGGCGATCTATCTCGGTAGGCGCCGAGGTGTCTGCAACGAGGAGCAAGCGCGCGACATGCTGCAACAGCTCCTCGAGCTTCCGAACGCGATGCGCAACGTGCTCGAGAAGAAGGATGACGTCTACGCGGTCGCAAGACGCTGGCAGCATGCGGAACACATGCTCTTCCTGGGCCGTGGCGCGCTGTTCCCCGTCGCGCTCGAAGGGGCATTGAAGCTCAAGGAGATCTCCTATGCCCACGCGGAGGGCTATGCCGCTGGAGAGATGAAGCACGGTCCCATTGCCCTCATCGACGAGTCCATGCCTGTCGTGGTGCTTCTGCCCCAGAACCGGCACTACGACAAGACGCTATCGAATCTCCAAGAGGTCCGTGCTCGCGATGGCCAGGTCATCGCAATCGTCACGGAAGGCGACGACGAAGCGGCGGAGTTCGCCCAGCATGTCGTGCATCTGCCCAAGGTAGCTGAGCTCGTACAGCCGATACTCGCGATCGTCCCTCTCCAGCTGCTCTCGTACTACATTGCGGACCTCAAGGGGACAGACGTGGATCAGCCGCGGAACCTTGCAAAGACAGTGACCGTCGAGTAGCGAGTGAGCAAAGTCGGCAGTATCATCCCTCTTCCGTGGGTCTTCCCCCCTGGGCGTGACGCAGCGCGCCGCACACGCCGCTGGCGCGAGCGGGCCCGATCAGCCAGCAGGTTGCCGGGGACCCCTTGACAGAGGCCACATGCCGGTGGCTGCATCACGGGTGATGCATCTCCCGACCCACGCTGTTTTGCTGACCGCGCTCCAGTTCGTCCTCTCCGCGTGTGGAGGCCCGAGGGAGCCTGCCCAATCGAGCGACGCGGTACCGTCGCAGGACTCCGTTCAGCCGGCGCGCGTGCAATCCGAGCCGACCAGCGAGTCCCAGCCGAACGGGAGCGGCGAGGGCGAAGCCGCTGACCCACTTCCGTCTGATTGCGCGAGCGTCGACAGCCCCTTCTGCGTACCAGACAGGGACTTCGTGTCGCGACTCTGTACGGATACGTTTCCCGGCGTGGCGCTGCTGATGTTTCGCAAGGGAACGCCTTGGACGCGAGGCTATCTCACGCGGAAGACAGAAGCGTGGAATGCGTCGGGCGGAGCCGCGCCGCAAGGAGAGTTGGAGTTCGACGAGGAGGTCATCCTCCTTCGCAAGCGTGGGGCAACTGGTGGCATTCAGGTCAGCGGCGCCGGCGGGGGCTACGACGCGCTCCGGTGGGACGGCTCCTGCGTGACGCTTGCCGAGGAAGAGGTCACCCTGAAGGAACCACCACGGGCGAAGGCTGCGAAGGTGACATGGCGGTGGATCGATCCCGAGCTCCGCGACGCGATGAAGGAGGACCCTGAGTTACGCGAAGCGTACCGAGCTCGTCGCAAGGAGTGTAAAGGTGCGACCATGGGGGAAGTCAGCCTCCAGTGTGTCAAGGCCGACGACGGACTCAGCAGGGCGGTGGAAGAATACGTCCGCCGGGGTGGCGACCTGCCTCGTCCGAGCAAGCTCCCCTAACCCGGCGGAGCCGGAACCAAACAGGGGAACTGGCAACGCCAAATGCAACCGGAGGGCAGGCTATCAGGTGTCAGCCGTCAGGCGTCAGCTTCTGCATGAAGCTGGCGAGCATCCTGCGC